>CAYQXM010000019.1:0-62540 GCA_964421295.1 uncultured Pirellulales bacterium | reverse complement strand
AAACCGATCGTCATCGACTTGATCTTCGAGGCCGTGACGCCCGTGAAGCTGCTCAACTTGATGCTCCACTGCGTCCAGGCGGCGGTGGCGATCTTCGTGACGTCTTCGCCCGCGCCGGCGCCGTAAACGACCTTGGCGCTCTTGCCGTTGGCGTCGGTCAACGTGATGAAGAACGGCACGGTCGTGACATTGGTCGTCGTGCCGTAGAAGTACAGCGAGAGGCTGCCGATACCATTGTGGGTCCAATCCTGGGCCGTCGCGAAGGTCCGGACCGCCTCCGAATTGGTCTTGCCGTTCTCGTTGGTATAGCGCAGGGGCATGGAGTATTTGCCACCGTGCGTGGGGCTGGTGCTGGCGTATGGGGTCCCGTCGTTGCCAACCTGACAGCCGTTGGTCGTCGTGTTGTAGCCGTCGATCCACGTGCCGAAGATGGGATTGGTGTCGTCGTTGTAGCTTTCGATGTCATCGACGACGAAATAGCCGACCGTCGTGAAGTTCCAGACCGTACCGGTCCAGGTGGGCACCGGGGCTGCGGCGTTGACCTCATCGACGCGCCAATAATAGGTCGTTCCGACGTTCCAGGAACCGGCGTAGCTCGTACTCGTGAGCGTGCCGGCCAGCGTCAGGGCGGCGGCATCGGTGCCGACATACACCTGGTGCGAGACCGCCTCGCGTCCGGCCCACCAGGTCAGGGTGGCGCCCGTGTCCACGCCGGTGGCGGCGTTGGCCGGCTGCGGCTGGCGGGCCGTCACGGGGATGCTCAGGAACCGCACTTCGCTCAGGCCGGTGGAGGCGCCGCCGTAGTTGCTGGTGGCCGTCAGTTTCACCATTTTAGCCACGGCACCACCGAAGCTGACGGTCGTGCTATGAGCATAATCCGGCGTGCCGGGCGCCTGGGCGAACTCGAAGTTGCCCAGCGTCGTCCAGGTCGTGCCGTCGGCGGAATATTCGACAGTGACATTCTTCATGCCGAAACCGAGCAGGTACTCGAACTCGCTGTTGTAGTTCCAGACCCACATCTCGTGCAGCTTATAAAGCTGACCGAAATCGTATTTGATCCAGATCGGGCCCTTATCGGTCGGGGCGGTACCCCACATCCCGGCGGCGTCGGTCGCGTGCAGATCACCCGTGAGTCCCGCGCCATTGATCGTCGTGGCGGGATCGGCGCCGGTCAGGGAGCTGGAAGCCGTCGCCGTGATGTTCGTGAGCGCCGTGGCCAGCGCTTCAACCGTGAAGCTCCAGACCGCACCCTTGTAGATCGTCGTATCCGGGGTGGCGTTGACTTCGTCCACGCGCCAGTAGTAGGTCTGGCCCCATTCGACCTGCGCCGGCGTGTACGTGCCGGCGGTCTGGTTCTTGGAGACCAGCACGCCGAGCGGATTGTCACGCGTGGCGGCGTTCACATCCGCGAAGACCGTGCCGAAGTACACATCGTGCGTCGCCGCATAGATGCCGGGCGTCCAGGACAGACTCGTGGTGCGCTGGGCCGGGCCGGCGTCGGCCGGGCTGGGATCCCGCGCCAGGTTCTCATCGGCCTTGTAGCCTGTCACGATGGTCTGGCCGCCGGTGAGGGTGACGATGACTTCGCCCGTCCCGTTATAGGCCACGATCCAGCCGCGACTGATATAGTCGTTCACGAGGGTCGTGCGGTCGGTGCGGAAGATCAGCGTGCCTTTGGTGATGTCGATGGTGGGTTGGCCCGTGACGCTCGCCACCGCCAGCAGACTGTTGGCCGAGATGGTGCCGCCGTAGAGGTTGAGACGAGCGACGCCATTGGCGCCCTGGGCCAGCTTGATCGTATCGTAGAGATTGATGGTACCGCCCGTCATTTGGAGCAAGGATTTGCCCCCGCCGCCGGAAAGCTCCAGGTCGGTGGAGTTGCCCGTGGGGGTCATGCCGAGGTTCAGGACGCCGCTCTGCATGTAGACGGTGCCGTCGCCGGCGCTGTTGGTGCCGATCTGAATCTTGTCGTACGCGTACAGCTCGCCGCCCCGCACAATCAAGGTGGCCTTGCCGCCCGTGCCGACCTGCAATCTCCCACCCGGGGCGCTGGCCAGGCCGCCACTCAGGATGAACGTGCCGCCGACGCCGACGATAAGGCTGTTGCTCGTGCTGCCGGTGGTACAGGTGAGTGTGCCACCGGTCATGTCGAGATAGGAGTTGCCGCCCGCGGTGCCGCCGACGGTCACGGCCGTGCATAGCGCCGTGACCGTGGCGTCGATCACGCAGTTGGCGTCCGCCAGGTTGATCTGCGCGCTGTCCGACGCGGTGGGGACGCCGTCGGGGTTCCAGTTCGCCGCGACATTCCAGAGTTTCGTGGTCCCGCCTTTGTCCCATGTATAGGTTACCGCCGATGCGCTGCCGACCAGGGCGGTCAACAGAACACCAGAAATGATCCCGATTGTTTTGCTGCTCATGGCTTGCCTTCTCCTCGTGAAACGTAGTTGGTAAAATAGTGATACCCGGCGCCCCAGACCGTCACAACTCATATTATATAGCACCGCCTGTTAGGTGGGCACTGAAAATGCAATTTTCTTAACTGCGCGTCCCTCGGCTCCGCAGACGGCCAAGAGCACGAGGGATCGGCCGTAGGCTTCAGGCTGCAGACTTCAGGTGTGGCCCAGCCGCCCCCGGCTGGGGACTTGGGACTTCACACTTCCAACTCGTTCCTATCCGCCGCTTTCCCAGAACCTGTCCCGGGCCAAGCCCAAGGATGGCCGCAGATTCAGCCCCGAACAGCGCGAAGGCCACGAAGCCAAGACCTGCGTCACACTTGAGACGTCAAACTCCCCACCAATAGCCAACCATCGATCGCCAATCCAAAAGCCTGACACTTTCGGCCCGCCCCGATCGTAAAATCCGTGACAGCGACTCAGCCAAATAAACGAGGTGGTAACAAATATTTCGAAATCCGTGAAAAGACGACCTGGCTGGCGGCCACTATAATCATGGAAGGTCAACGATTTTCACACTAATCTTGGAGGATGCCATGTGTAACGGTGAGAAAGTCGATATTGGTCAACTGGTCATGTTGGCCTTGCAAGACCCCAAGGCGTATGGTGATCTCATCCGGGTGTGCCAGCCCATCCTAATCCGTTTCTTGCACTGCCTGCAGCCGATGGCACCCAGAGCGGACGTGGAAGATATGGCCCAGGAAGCACTGATCAGGGCTTGGAAGGGCCTGGGGCAATTGGAGAACCCCAGAAGCTTTGTGGCTTTCCTGTTGGGCATCGGACACAACGTGGCTCACGAGCACCGAAAGAAGCTGGGCGCCGACTTCAGACGTGAATCGGCCAGGAACATCCCAGCCGTTCCATCTCCGCCCCCGGGCCCACTCAGTGTCGCGGCACACATGGACATGCGTGAAGCCATTCTTCTTCTGCGGCCAGCCCAGCGCAACGTGATCGTGCTGCGGTTCTTTGTGGAACTATCGTATCCGGCCATCGCCCACGTGCTGGACATTCCGGTGACCCAGGCTTACCGACTTGTCAAGCAGGCGTTGCTGGAGTTGCGACGAACACTCGGCAAAGAATACTGGAGTGATCAGACTCCGGAAGATGCGGCGGATGACACGGGGGACCAAAGCGCGGAAGCTCGTGACAACGATTGACACCTCCAATAACACTCTAGTGCTGGAAATTCGAGGATGACTATGCATTGTCCAGATAAGAACTTGTTGGTGGGATACGTGGAAGGCTTTGTGAACGAGCAGGCGAAACAGATGATGGAAGCTCACTTTGCCGAGTGCGCCGGTTGTCGTGCCTCTTTTGCGAGCCTGCAGATGACTCGGGATCGCCTGGTGGAATATGCCGGCAGTTGTCCCATGGAGGGCGAACCCATCGATGTCCAAGCCCGGGTGATGGATCGTATTCTGGGCGAGCACGATCCCGTCTTCGTGTCGTCCGGCGCGGAAAAGCGGCATCTGACTATGGCAGATATGAAGAAGAGAATCGCGCTGATGGGGCATAGCGATCCGCGTATAGCCAAGGAAGCCTGCCGCGATTTCACCAGGTACTTCTATGTCTATTACGACTTCGTGCGCAAGTACCTTCAGGGCCTCGAGAGAGAGGCGGACGTGGGGACAGATCTCGCTCGTCGTGCGCGTGAGCGCGTGGTGTCGTATCTGACCCAAAGTGCCCGCGTGCTGGCGTACAATGAACAGCAGGGCTCACCCTTGACGGAGGAGCAAGCGGGTGCCCTTCTGCAAGATGAATCCACACGAATCATCGAGCTTGTGTCTGAGCCGGAGAGACAGATTTACCTTGCCAGGATCAGGGATTCCCTGAAGGGGAACCCCCTGGGTTGTGACGGGTTTCTGGCCCGGATCGGCAACACCACCTATGTAATAGCCGCCGCCCAGAGGCTTGATGACGATCAACTCTCGAGGACCGTGGTGCACGAATTCGAGCACATGATAGAGGTGGGTGCCTTCGATAGCAGACTATCAGGAGAGGCCAAGACCGACGTACCGGCTGATCGGTCGCCGCCGAATCAGGACGCAACGAGACGATATGTATCATTTGCGATGTCCCAAATGGAGTTTAGGGTGGATGACAAGGAGGTTCTGGCGCGTTGGATCGTTCAGCATATGCCCGTGAGAACGGGCGCGGGAATCGTGATTGAATCCGGGTCCTCCTGTCTCAAGATTTGGGACCAGATCCTCGAACGTGTCAAGCAGAATATATGTGGCAACCTCGTCGTTTACACGAATTCCGATCAGGTCTTGGGTACGTTGCGTGACAGCATGGATGATCCCCATGTAAGACAGATCATGATGGAACTCGTCGGCTCCAGTCTGGACGTGGAGCACCTCGCCTACTATAGCTCATGGAATAGCGATGAAAGCAATAGAGAGGTACGGGACAAGGTGATGTCGGATAGGTTTCAACCCAGTTACGTGTACATGGGAACAAGCGCCGTGAGGTTTGACGCGAAGGGGCGAATCTTCTTGGGGTATCACGCGGGGTACAAGGAACGTGCGACAAAGGAAGTTTTCTTGCAGCGATCCACGCAGGCCAGAATCATACCGGTAATAGCAGATAAGATAGGATATGCCGGTGGCCTTAGTATCGACGTGCTAGGGGTGGAAGGCCTTGACAGTTCTCCTATTTATCTCGTGACCACACCACCCCGCAGTACGGACCAGAAAGGAATGGAGAGATTTGCCAGGGCCAAGGATGCTTTTCTGAGCGAGGGCATGCAACAGGCGATCTCCCGCCATAATGGACTGGTTGTTCATTGGGTCACCGTCGCCGCGAGCGGCGGAGACGCCCCCATCATTAAAGAGCATCTGGTGATGCCTCGGGAAGCAGCAAAAGATCTGAGATTCTAGATCTTTGTCTTTCCCGGAGTGCCTTAGTCGGGACGCGCCCGGAAGAGTCAGGATACGACGCATGTTCGATATGGACGCCGGAGGGAGGAGAATTTTCATGGGAGGTACACCTGCTATGTTGACGACACGAAAAAACCGCTTTGCCGATGTGGTCCGCCAGCAAGGATTGGATCCTCATGACTTCTCGGAAGAGAGAAAGCCGAAGCCGGACCGCTCGGTTTCGACCGTGCGCTTTCGAACCACGGGGCTGAAGTTCTGCGCCATGACGTGTCCGGACGACCACAAGATGTTCCTGGCCAATTGGACACGCTTCGGGCCCGAGTTCCCGTGGTTCGCGCAGAACCCCGGGGACGCGTTCCCCCTCGACGCCGGACAGTTGCGCGTTTATTTCGAGCGGTGGCTCACCGGCGAGGTGAAGCCCTACGTGGCCGCCAGCCGGCGCGCGACCCGAGCCTCCCGAAACCCGATGAGTCGACGATCTCTTCTCCCCGTCCACACCGTCAGGCGGGGTTAACGAAGTCTGCCGGACCACGGGCCGCTCTCCGAGGTTGTCGAGTATAGGAACGAGTGGGAAGCGCGAAGTCTCAAGAAGGAGAGCTGATACCGGTGTCGGATGAATTCGTGGGCTACGTCGTCGATCAGCTCTCGGGGTGGGGCGACGTGTCGGTGCGGCGGATGTTCGGCGGGGCCGGGCTCCGCTCCGTTCGAACCCTATCCCGACAAGATCAAGACCGCCGCCGAGGTCCTGGACTATCGCGCGCCGGAAATGGAAGCAGGTTGGCGGCCGGCCTACTCGTCCTCGTCGAGGTCGGCGGACATGTAGCCTTGCTGGCCTTCGGTCACGACGGCGCTTTCGACTTGCTCTTCCGTCGACTCCGGGGTCTCGGCGAAGGCCGGCGGGGCCTCCGCATCCATCTGCTGGCGCATCTGCTCGTATTCTTCGAGGGTGATCAAGACCTCGCGGGCCTGGCTGCCTTTGTACTCGCCGAGGACGCCGGTGGAGGCCATCGTCTCGATCATGCGCGAGGCGCGGGCGTAGCCGACGCCGAGGCGACGCTGCAACAGGGACACGCTGCCGCGTTTGGTTTCGAGGACGACGCGCACGGCCTCGTCGAACAGCTCGTCATGCGGCATGTCGGCGGTGTCGACGCGGCGGAGTTGCGTCAGCTCCGGATGGAACTGCGGCTCGGCGATGTCCTTCAGGTGCTTGATGATCCGGCGGATTTCCATCTCGTCGAGGAACGTGCCCTGGGCGCGGATCAGGTCGCTCGTGCCGGGCTTGAGGAACAGCATGTCCCCTTCGCCCAGCAGCGCCTCGGCGCCGTTCTGGTCCAGGATGATGCGGCTGTCCATGCGGGCCGCGACGCGGAAGCTGATGCGGCACGGCATGTTCGACTTGATGAGGCCCGTGACGACCGTCGCCTGCGGACGCTGCGTGGCCAGCACGATGTGAATGCCGACCGCCCGGCTCTTCTGCGCCAGGCGAACGATGTACGCCTCGATCTCCTTCGGCGCCGTCATCATCAGGTCGGCCAGCTCGTCGATCACAATGATCACATAGGGCAGCCGCTTGGGGATCTTCGCCTCTTCTTCCGGCGTCGTCGGGTTGAAGCGGTTGATGATCTCCTCCTTGCCCAACGCGTTGAATTCGGCGATGTTCTTGACCCGCGCCTCGGCGAGCAGCGCGTAGCGCTCGTCCATCTTCACCGTCGCCCATTCGAGAATCTGCACGGCCGTCTGCGTCTCCGTGACGATGGGACACATCAAGTGCGGGATGGTACTGTAACTTGTCATCTCCACCATCTTGGGGTCGACGAGAATCAGCTTCACTTCATCGGGACGCTTGGTGAGGGCGACACTGACGATGATGCTGTTGATGCAGACGGACTTGCCGGAACCGGTCGTGCCGGCGATCAAGAGGTGGGGCATTTTTGAGAGGTCCGAAACGAGCGCTTCGCCGGAGGAATCCTTGCCGAGGAACAGCGGAATGTGCATCTTGGCCGCCCTGGCGCCGCCCATTTCCATCATGCTCTTGATGCGGACCTTTTCCTTTTCGCTGTTGGGCACTTCGATGCCGATGGTGTGTTTGCCCGGCAGCGGCGCCACGACGCGCACCGCCCCCACGCCCAGCGCCCGGGCGATATCGTTGGACAGGTTCGAGATGTGACTGACTTTCACACCGGCCGCCAGCTCCAGCTCGAACATGGTCACCACCGGGCCGGTTTCCGCCGCGGCGACGCGCGCATTGACGTGGAACTCGCTCAGCAGCTTCTCCAGCGCGGCCGCCTTGGATTTGACCACCTTCTCCTGCACCGCCGCATAGCCCTGCTCCGCCTCATCCAGCAGACTCAGCGGCGGCAGCACGTAGTCGTCATACGAAGGCTGCACGAAGACCGGCGGCTGCTCGCGTTTTTCCTTCTGTTGCTGCCGCACTTCCATCATCGGCGGTCGCTTGACCGGCGCCGGCGTCACCGCCCCCTCGCCGTCCCCGCCGTCAACCTCTTCCTCTTCCGCGTCCACCTCGTCTGCCGCCACCGCACCCGCTTCCTCGGCGACTTCCTCGTCTTTGGCCTCCGCCGCAGCGGTACTCAGTGACTTTTGCCTGGCGCTCAGCCGCTGCCAGATCTCGCCGATCGATTCCTTGTGCTCCTTGGCGACCGCCCAGGCCGGCGCGACCAGACCGAACATCCGGTACACGATCGCCACGAAGACCCCGGCAATCCGCCGCCCCGCCAGTCCACAACCCGCCAGCACGCCGACGACGAGACTGTCGGCCAGCAGCGCTAGCCCCACGAACCACGTTGCGGAAATCAGGATGAACGTGCCCAGCACCGCGAAGTTCTCGCGGAGCAGCTTCGTCAGTGACACGCCGAGCACTCCGCCCGAGCCCAGCGGCGTCGGGAAGGCGTAGATCTTGTGCGGCCAGAGACAATAGAACGTGGTGGAAGCCACCGCCGTCAGAAGAGCCAGACCCATGATACGGAAGATTGCCTGCCCGAACTGCCTGTGGGCGACGCGTGCGATCAGGAAGCACAACGCGGAGGTGAGAATGATGAACACGCCCGGACCAACATAATAAAGTAGATGATAAGCCGCGAACGCCCCGGCCGAGCCGCACCAGTTCTCCGCCGGGTTATTTGCCGGGTGCCGGTACGTGCTGGGTGGGTCGCCGATGTCGAAGCTCAGACAGCTCAGAAACAACCCGATGCAAACCATGATAGCCAGAAGCTCTGCCGCCAGACGGGCCCCTGCACCGATAGCCTGTCGTCGGGCCTTGCTTGCTCGCGATCTTTTCACTTTCTTCACAGTCAAACACCTCCGAGGCGGTCCTATAATAACGGTACCAATAAACGTAGGGTGTGCACCGCACACCTTCCCATCACGGCGGGCCATGACTCACCCTACCGAGCTATTATCGGCACCTCCTTGGCCTTTTCTGCAAACTATGGCCGACTTTGGCGGCATTTCGTCGTTCCCTCATCCTGCCCCTTTATCGCCGATCTTCGCGACGGGTGGCAGCGGCAAAGCCTGCCCCGAGCCCAGGTCGAACGGGCGCAGCTTGCCGATGGCTGTACCCGGGACAGCAGCCCGAGCCTTCGACTGGGGCACTATGGACCTGCGAGCCGGCCTCCACCCCCGCGCGCGTCACGCGTGACGTGCGTTCCCTGCCCCGCACCCGCCTGCTCGCTCTCCCGCCGATGTCCCGCCGCGCGTAGACCTGTGCCCGCCGCTCAGCCGGCCACTCGTCGGGGAAGTTCACCCGGGCCGTGTCACCCAGCAGCTCGACCGCCTTGCGATCGCGCGCCCGCGCCGCTTCGGTCTCGTTCGGGAAGTAGCCCAGGAAGTAACGCTTGCCTTTGAAGTAGATATCCGCGAAGTGCTTGCCGTAGTCCTTGTTGAACCCCACGCCCCGGAACCGGGACGCTGTCCCCCGCTTCTTGCCCCGGTTGCACGCATTCTCCTGGGCCGTGCAGTTCCACAGATTGCCCCGGGTGTTGTCCAGCTTGTTGCGGTTCTTGTGATCCACGACCATCCCCTGCGGCGTCTGCATGATCGCCCGGTGCATGTAGATCGGCTTTCTTTTCTCCATCCGCGCCGCATACCCGCCGCGTAGTTGCCACGTCCACCCGCTGAGCCATTCATAGTCCGCCGCGTCCACGTACGCATAGAAGCCATCCCCCAACGGAATCTGTCGCACATCCCCCACCGGCGTCCCCGGCCGGGCCCGGTAGTTCTCGCACATCCCCCGCCCCGGCACCCGCTGCATCCGTCCATATGATTCCGGATGATTCGCGCACGCCGGCCAGCTCATGATCCCGCGCCCCATACACTGCACCGCCTGCTCCCGATCCCAGTACGAAAACACGCAGTTGTGACAACAAGCGATCTTCCCCATACCGCCGCCTCGCGGCAGCGAGTCCTGAGTTCTGAGTCCTAAGTTCTCAGTTGCCATTTCTCCCGCTCCAAACCCAATCTTCCTAATTCCACGTAAAACTAAACACTCAACACTAAGGACTCGGCGTCCCATTATGGAGGGCCACGTCGGCCCTCTATAATGGGGCCGTGCTAGCCTTATGTTGCTAGAAATCGTGCATAATTACTACATCTGTAGAAACGTAAGTCCTTAGCCGGCCTGCACTAGAAAAAATCTGAGAATTCTCGGAATGTGCGCACAGGGCGCTAGCCTTATGTTGCGAAAAATCTACGTAGTCCCGACAATTGTAGAGCCATCCGCCGAACTCGAAATCATCGCAAAGTGGTGAACCGCAGAACCGGTCGCGTTCCCCGGCGAGACGGCGAGCAGGAAGTGTGAAGTTCTTCAATGGGAAGTGTTAAGTTTCGAGCATAAAACGCAGCAAACCTGGGACTTCACACGTCAAACGTGGAAACTTCTCGGTGTCGTCCCAAGCGCCTTGGCGCGTGCGGTTCCGATGACCGGTCTTGACTCTCTCCAGTATCTGCCAAGAATGAAACCGCTACTGGCGACTGTCGTCGAACAGAGTGCGTTCTGCGGGGGGTTTCGTTCGTCGCTCCTTGATCTTTGGATAGAACGTTCCTACTATCACCCAATTCTTCGGATGTGCTAGTATCGTTCCCACGTAGAAGTAGGTCTCCTTGTCGGGTCCGCAGATGCTATTCAAGAAGTGATCTCGCACCTCTTCAGCCGCATCCCTGTGGGATTTTCCATATTTGTCTACCATTCGCCAGAAGCGTGCTCCAAGTTCCCAATCCTCTATCATCATTCGATGAGTGCCTTTGCATTGGGGGTCATCGCATTCGAAACAGTAATGGAACTTGAATGGCACCTTGCGAGGTGGCACAAGAGTCCTTTGGCGGTACTCAAATAGGCGTTGCTGACGCAGGGCGGATAAGAAGCCAGCTGACCATTGGGGATCATCGGGTGAGATGACAAGATCGTTTACCTTCTTCGGTTTGAAGATCCCGAGGGACGTTCCATCAGTCTGCTGTTGGTTGTAGAGGTCCTCCATTGAGCGTGACTTCATAGCCAGTACATACTTGGCTCGGAGGGCCCAGTTACTAGGACTGCTAGGAATTGGCTCGCCCAGAATTGTGATGGAATCACAGACCGGACGATAACTCTCCTTGCGTACGTCGCGTCCGCTATGCTTCTCCGCGATGACCTCAATCCATTGGTACTTCCTGTATTGCTGTTCGTACGGAAGGTCTCGGAAGTTGATTGGATATAGGCGAACAAACTCGCCAGTTTCAGTTACACCAGCGGTGCACACTAGTTCGTCGTACTTCTTCGATGGGATAGGATAGGTTTTGACGGTAATGAGAACCTTGAGACTCTCCCTCCGGCTCGCTGTCGTCATATATGCTTGATCTCCAAACCGGTTCTTCGAGAGACCGCCGCCGCCAATCGGCTTCTATGGCAACAGCGGACATCTTTCTCCACACAGACCAGAACTGCGGCGACTTCTGTCATCAACTTGCCAACCGCGTCAATTTCTTCCTGGTGCATGGGTAACATTTCCTCTTCGTACCTGTTCAAGAGACGCTGGTAGGAATTGAAGTCGGAGAGCTCAAGGCGGAATTCACTCGGGATGCCAAGCCCGGGCACGTGCTGGTAGTCTATCCCCAAGTCGTGCGCTATCCCGCTAAACTGCTTCTTGGAGAAACCGTATCGCCGAGAAATCGGATTAGCTCGTACATCGATAATCAATTTGATTCCAGTGAGCAGAAGGTGATCGAAGAAGGCATCCACCGATCTCCCTTCGTATCCAACAGTGTAAACAGCGGGACACGCAATCCTGACGCGTGACGACGGTTTTGGACGTATGTCCATCAGTTCACTTCTGGTTGCATACCAGGGATATCGGCTGTACACGTCCTTGAGAAGTTCGGTTTGGCTTGTTCCGCCGTACTTCCCGGTTACTTGCTCTACAGCTTCCCAAGATGCCACTGGCAACTCGACAATCCTGTCATTGGCGAGCCCAAGAGCGCTTTCGGAAAGGACCATGCACCCTTCATCGGCTGCGAGATAACCATCTCGTCTCAGGCCAGCTATTTCTCGGTATAGAGCGAAAGAGAACGGCCCATATTTGTATGGCACGAAATCGTAGAATGTGGGGTCATGCCTCAGATCCGTTTCGCGACGGAGGAGAAACGTGAGCTTTACAAACACCGTTGGACTCAGCGGCTTGTTCGCTCGCGATAGCAGCGCAAGAATGATCTTCTGTCGTGTCAACACGCCATTTCTCCCGAACTGACCCTCATTATCTACTACTTTCAACGGAAGGCAAGTTGTTCTTTTGAGCCATCGGACGAGTCATTCCAAATCGGGAGTAGATCACGAGAGACTCCCAAGCTGCCACTCCTACACCAGGTTCCTGAAGCACATCGACTTGCCGAGGCTCATCCTGCAAGAAAGGGCTCCCAACCCCCATCCATACTTGATTTCGTCGTTGGGCCTATAGGACCTTTAATATTTGCCAGGAACCGGGACGGTGTCAGGTACTTTTCTCTCGCGGCTGCCGTTGGTCTCGCGCATCGAGGCGCTTCACCCTGGTGTCGTCGACCAGAAGTCTCATCTGCTGGATTGCGATCTGGTTCAGTTTGCGGAGGCGGTCCGGCTGTGGCGTCTTTTCCTGGATGAATAGGGCGTTCAGGTTTTCGAGATTGGAGAGACACACGAGCTGCGACACGTCCGCACGGTCCCGGATGTTGCCCTTGTCGTCCGGATGGGTATCACGCCACTGCCGGGCGGTCATGCCAAACAAGGCCATGTTCAATACGTCCGCCCCGGAGGCATAGACGAGGTTGATCTGTTGCGGCGTCAGCTCCGGCGGAATCAGGTTCTCCCTGATGGCGTCGATGTGAATCTGGTAGCTGAACGGTGGACACGGCCCACCCTACACTTGTCACTTCTGTTCGGCGTAATAGTCGATCATGCGCTTCAAGGATGCGGTGCAGACGGCGCAGAAACCGGTCGCGCGGCCGCGGCCGCCCATCCAACAGCCGGGTTGGGCACGGTACATGCCTTTGGCCAGGTATCCGGCGCCCTCGAAGGCGCCGACCAGGTTGGGGTCGTCACCGGTGGAGGGAAGGGCTATGCCGGGGGTGAGCAGACCTTTCCATTTGATGTGGGCGGGATCGAGGAGGCGGGTGATGTTGGGCTCGAGGGGCTCGACGCCTTCGGGGTACATATCGTTGTAGGAGACTTCGCCGACATATTCGTCGGCCAGGAAGCCGAAGGAGTGACCGAGCTCGTGGACCATGATGCGGCCGGCGCCGGGACCCTCGGCGCTGGCCACGCAGTAATCCAGGCAAATGCTGCCGCCGCCGTAGCGTTTGGAATTCACGAGAACGATAAGGGCATCGTAGGGCGCCTGCGCGGCCAGGCGGTGCATGGTCTTATTGCCTTCCACCAGCAGGTAGCGGTCGAGATCGAACGCGTTGTAGGAGGCGTCCATCAGGGTGTTCTTGAAGGAATGCTGGCGGGGTTCGTCCACGCCGCGTTCGGGCGAGGCGCGAAAGACGCCGCGGACCGAGATACGGTCTCGGGCGGACTTGTAGGGCTCGACGGTGAAAAGGAAATCGGACATCTTCTTTACGTCGGCGCGGAACTTATCCTGATCGGCGGCGGCATAGCCTTCGGCGAGGAAGAGCAAGTCCAGGTGGGTGCGAGGGTCTCCGGAGTTCTGGATTTCAAAAACAGTGTCCCCGGCGGGGCTTTCCTTGATGATGTGGTAGTCGCAGGGATCGACGGTGAAAGCGAGTTTGGGCTCGAGAACGTTGGCCTTGTTGCGGCTTTCATAGACGATCTTGACGGATTTCCTGGGCTGCGGCACGTGCAGGGAACGCTCAAACATGCGCTTGACGCCGTTGAGGGCGGGCGTGGTGGTGCAGTATTCGGCGTACATCGTGTCGAAGCCCTGAGCATAGATGAGCTTCAGGGTAGCCTGGTCGTACATCTTGACCACACTCTTGCCAACCTCGAACAGCGGAATGACAAAGCGGGGATTCTCCGGCCAGAGGGGTTCCTCGAAGATGCCCTGGAGAGTGACGACCATCTCCCGGGCGTCGCCGCCCTCGCAAAACTCGAGGCGGAGGGCCTTGTTGACGAAAAAGTCGTCGAAGTTCACGTCGCTCGGCTGATGGAACGGAGCGTAGGGCTGGACCGCGGCGTTGTCGGGAGCGCGGGGCGGGAGTTCCTGCGGCACGCCGGCCAGAGGATGAGCGGGTTGATTCTGCGCCAGCAATGAGGCAGCAAACAGGGTAGCGCACAACGCACCTGCACATGTGATGCGGGTGACGAACATGGTCGACTCCTTGAAATGAAGTTGTCCCGCTGGTCGTTGAAAGCGCCTGGCGGTCGGATAACTGGGAATGACTCTATGCCACGTCCTCCTGCCTGTCAAGGGTCCGGCCCGGGGCGTGGATCAACCCTCCCCAGGCTTCTTTGCCGGCACAGAGGCGTTTTTCGCACGAGATCTTCCGCGCGGACGGCAACATGTCGTCGCCGTCCGTATTGTTCGTGCTGGAGAAGGTGCTGCGCGAGGCCCAGCCCCGCCCGGGGGAGCGGGGTCTGCTGCCGGCGTTCGGCGCCGGTGTCACCGCGTGCGCCGCTCTCGTCGAGTTCCTGTAGTTAGTCCTCCAGGAACAGGGGGCGGATGTGGCGGTCGAAGATATTCGTCGTGACCTGCTGGGCGACCGTCGCCTCGCAACTCTTCAGCGCGTTGAGGTACCGCGGGCCCATCTCGGCGGCCACTTTGTAGCCGACGTGGAGGAGCTGGCGCAAATGCGGATTGTAGCTGGCGCAGAACGGGTCGTGACGCAGGGCGAGAGCGAACATATCGCCATCCCAATTGCGCACGGCCTCGAGCGTGGGGAGCCGGTCGCGCTTGATGTCGATGACAGTCGCGTACGGGCCGCACAGCTCGTCGATGCGGGCGAGCGCCTGGACGTAGACGTCCTTGGCGATGGCCAGCCCTTCGTCGCCGGCCAGGGCCAGACCGATGATTTCCTCCAGCCAGGTCGTGCCGGCGGTCTTGAGGTGCAGACCGGCATTGAACTTCTTCAGGGCCTGCTGGATCGGGTCGTAGATCGAGAATTTGTCGCTGCCGGAGTGCACGCTCAGCTTCAGCGTCTTGGGCAGGCCGAACTGCTCGATCGCAAACTGGATCACGGCCAGGTCCTGCTCGAACTCGCGCGTGAACTTCTCGATGTCACCGACGTAATCGACGCCCTTGTTGAAGCGTCCGCTAAACTTCGGCGCGATGGTCTGGGCGGGGACCCCCTCGTCCGCGAGGGCGGCCAGGATGATCAGCATCTCGACGGGCGTCTGCGGCGCGTCGGTCTCGTCCATCGAGACCTCGGTGACGAAGTTGTCCTTGCCCTTCTTGGCTTCGATGTGACGGTAGGTCTTGCCGGCCTCTTTCACGGCGTTGACGTACTTCGAGGCGATGGTCGTCAACTGGGCTTCCGTGACCTCGAACGCCTTGTCGATCCCGGGGATGCGCAGCGTGCCGCACAGGTTCTTGCGCTGGGCCACAAACGAGGAGACGATTTGCTCCGGCGACGGACGCCCGATAAAGTCCGCGACGTCCAGGGTGAAGAAGTCACTGGCCTCGATGAAGCCGTCGACATTGCCCAGGCCGATGTGGTCGGCGTCGACGAAGTACGGCCCCTTCCAGCCGCAGGCCTTCACCGCCGCGTCGGCTTCCCGGCGGACGTCTGGCGGCTTGGTGCCAATGATCCCGTGCTCGCGATTCGACTTGTTCCAGACAGGCGTGATCTCGACACCCGCCTCTTTGGCCTTGATGAAGGCGGCCAGTTGCGCCCGTCCCTCATGACCGAACCTGTCACCGATGCCGATTGAATACTTTCCCAGGATCATCTGCCACCTCTGTCAATGAAAGGTTCCAACAAGCACCTCGTCCCAGACGAGGAAAAAAATTACCCCGCGGACATCCGTGTCCCACGGGGCAATGAAAAAACAAAAACGGAAGTTTGTCAAGCTGCCTTGATACGTTCCTGCCCTTCTATTTTGTCGACCTTCCCGGCCGCACCGGCTCGGGCTCGCGCGGGGTCTGCACGACCACGCCGAGGTTCCCCAGGGCCCGGGCGACATCCGGCTGATTGGGGTTGGCCTGGAAGCTGCGGCTGAAATGATCTTTCGCCTTGGCCGTGTCTCCCTTGGCATAGTAATAGAAGCCAACCTGTTTATTCACTTCGGCCGAATCCGGCGCGATGGTCAGCGCCTGCCGGAAGCAACGCATCGTCAAGTCGTCCAACCCGACCTTCTTGAAATCCTGAGCGAGGTCCAGCGACTCGCCGGCGCTCGTGGCGGCCTGGGCGATGTACTTCTCGGCGAACTGCTGGGCCTTGGACTTTTCGCCCATGTCCATGAGCATCTTCACATAACCCGCCTGGGCGCCCGTGTTGCCCGGGGCGAATCCCAGAGCGATCTGGTACTCGTTCTCCGCCTTCACCCACTGGTGCTGCTGATGATAGACGCGCGCCAGTTCGTAGTGAGCCTGCGGATCGGTGAACTTCTCGTCGATTCTCGCCAGGAGCAGCGCTTCGACCGGCGCGGTGCCGGCACTCTTGCGCGTTGAAGTGTTCGTACATCCCCAGAAACTGCAAAGGAGCAGACTCAAAAATAGAAACAGCACCGGTCTTGCGGGTTGCCGCAGCCTTGTGCCCTTGTGTCTGTCCAACATGTGTCGCCCCCGAATAGATTCGTGTTTCAGGACACATCAACATCCGTGTCGAAACGACGCGACTATTCTGCCAGTGACCGTCCGAGAACGCAAGCGAAAAATGTCGAACATTGGCAAGAAAGTTGCGATTCTCCCCTGTCTTTCGTTAAGCGCGCCACTGCCGGAGACACACACGTTGCCCTCGCGCAGCTTTGCGCATCTTGCTCACCTTCTCCATATCGTTGTCGCACACAAAGCTGCACGCGCACGATCGAGCAACTACTGTTTGTCCGTATCGTGATGCGTGCTATAATGCGTGCGTTTCATACATGTGACTCAGTGAGGTTTGGAATGGCCGGCAACGACAAAGACGAAGTGAATCCGCTCGAGACCGTGGAGCCCATCGGCAAGCGTGTCCTCATCCGCAAGGATGAAGACAAGAAGGAAACGAAGGGCGGCATCAAGCTGCCGGACAACATCGAAATCCCCACGATCACCGGTCGCATCGTTGCCGTCTCGGCGGAAGTCGAGACCATGCCGGAGATACCGCTGTCCAAGTACGACAAGGTCCTGTTCAATCCCAAGGGCGCGATCCCGGTGGACTTCGAGGGCGACAACCGTCTGTTCGTCGTCGAGGTCGAGAACATCGTCGCGGTCTTTCGCAAAGCCTGACATTATCACGCTTTCCGGCACTTCTCACCGCACGCGGGCATTTCTTTGAGTTTGCATGGAACTTCCCGGCCGCGCCGTTCGACTCTATTCTATGTATACGAATGGGCACCAAGACCGACGGTCATGATGAATTCATCGAGTTCTGGCAACAGACATGGGACAGAGTCCGGGCGTACATGTTCTGCGCCTGCCGCAACTCCAGTGACGCGGATGACTTAACGCAGGATTGTTTCATGAGAGCGCTGCGCAGTTGGGGCGACTTTCAGGGAACGGGCACGCGTCGGGCCTGGTTGTTCGCCATCGCCCGGAGCACAACGGTCGACTGGATTCGCAGACAACGCCGGCAGCGGCGCGCCGTTGAAAAACACCAGGGCGCCGACAGGTGCGAAGTCGCGGCGGGGCCGAGGCTCGATGACGCCGAAGCGATCGCGCAGGCCGTGCAACGCCTCGCTCTCGATCAACAGGAGGTGGTTCACCTGCGGTTCGCGGCGGATCTCAGTTATGCCGAAATCGCCGAGCTGCTGAAGGTACCGATCGGAACTGTCCGGTCGCGCCTGTGCCGGGGCCTGCAAACCGTGCGAAAACTTGTCGAGGAGTAAGGCAATGGAACACCAAACAATAGAACGACTGGCCATGGATGCCGCGTTGGGCGAGCTGAACGAGGACGCGACGGCACTGTTGAACGCCTATCTGGCCGAGCATCCCGACGAGCAGCAGTGGGCCCAGCGCATGACGGCGTTCTGCCGGCGAACGAAACAGGCCCTCTATAAGAAGTCGGAACAACAGGCGTCGCCTGTGTTTACGACCGCGGCGTTGCGGCGTCAACGGGCGCCGATCCCGTGGGCCACGGCAATCCGCTGGGCGGCCGTGATCGTCGTTTCCGTGGTGATTGGCGCAGGGGTAGGCCGATCGCTCAGACCGGCTCCAACACCTCCCGGACGGATCGTTGCCACGGAGACCATGGAGAGAGCCACGCCCGCCGGCTGGCAGAAGTTCGTAGGCGGGTCAACCGGAGGCTTTTGGCAAGCCAAGGCGACGTCCATGCTGCAATCGCGGCCGCAACGCACGCCCCATCCGCAGCCAAACTTCTGGCAGAATCTGAGGCAACGTCAATCAGGAGTAGGAGTCCGCTATGAATAATCGCATCCGTCGTTATGCCTTGTACGTGGTTTGTCTGGGAGCAATTCTGGCAACAAGCTGTTTCCCCGAGGATTCCCTGGACTGGTCCGCCGACGGATCGGTGGGCCTCTTGCGAACGGAGGAGAAGTTGTACGTGGTCGACGGCGCGACCGGTACGCTGACGCCTGTCGTCGATCAGGCCGTGTCGCCATGGCCGGATATAGCGGGGGATGGAAGGAAGATCGCCTACGCCGAGGAAGTGAAACACGCAACGCTCGCCGAGGGTCTCAAGACGCTGCCGGCAAACCAAACGCGGATGATTGCCGAGGACGCGCAGACCCTGCGCGGCAGAATCGTCGGCGGCACTCTGACGATCAGCGATTTCAACTCGGTCTCCGATGAACAGCTGGGCTTGGTGCAACCCTATCGCGCGTGGGTCGTACGCAGTCTGTGCGAGAATGCCGACGAGCAACTGGCCGGGAAGCTCGGCGCCGAGGCCCTCCGACAGGGTAAGGCGATCCAGTTGAGCAGTTCCCGACTGCTCGTGATGGCTCTCGCCGATAAGAAAAACAGCGAGACCGTCGCCACCAGTGCGCTGGGCATCCTCCGACCGCGTTTTTCGCCCGACAACGAGTATGTGGCCTGGTTGGAACTGGGACCGAAGAAAGAGATGCAGGCCCAGTTGTTCGTTGCCTCCGCCCGGCGGGGCGCGACGGCCGTCTACGTGGCCTCGAATGTCTCTCTCGGTTTTGATTGGCGGCCGGACAGCCGGGCCATAGCCTACGTCCACCAGGAAGGCGAAGAGACCCTGTTTGCCAGCGTACGCGAGGACATCGTCTGCGACCCGAACGGTTCGTTGCTCGTCCAGATGAACGACCATCCGCACACACTTCTGGCCACAAATCAGTCGTCCGGTGAAGGCAAGCAGGTAGCCGGGACACTGTTCGAACCGTTGATGAAGGTCGAGTACGGCGTCGGCGGGCGGCTGTTCTTCTCTAGCGCGACGGGAAGGATCCCTGCCGGCGATCTGGACGAGCCCAGATACTCGCTCTTCTGCTATGACTTCGCCACCGGGGCCATCGCGGAGGTCCTGCCGGCAGAGACACAGAACGAAATCGATGTGGCACACATGGTCGACTTCTTCTCTTTCGCGCCGGATGGGCGGAAAGTGCTGCTACCCATGGAAAAGGGCCGGTTCGCGATCTATGAGCTGGGGACGACCTCGTTCAATGTCCCGGTCAAGGACGATGAGCAGTTCGGCGAGGATATGCCGAAGATACTCCCCGCCTGGAAAGGCAACGACCAGATCTCGTGCCGGGTTTCCGAGAAGAGTCACTTCCTCAACGAAGAGCAGCAGAAACGCGGCCGCAAGGAAATCGTGTTGCTGGACGCGGCGGGCAAGCTGAAGAGTGCGCTCAGCGTCCCCTGGCCCGACGACGCCCTGCCGGACGACTAACGCCGGCCCTGCCGATCGAGCGCGGCGATCATGGCCTGTACGGAGGCGGGCGCAATCGAGCCGGCCTGGGCGGCTTCGACAGCGGTCCGGGCCTGCTCCCACTGATCCGCCTGATAGTAGATGTAGGCCAGGAGGAAGTGCGGCTCGGACGCGGCATGAGTCTCGGCGTGCCGGACGAGATCGGTGAAGCGGGTGATGAACTCGTCCGCGCCGCTGGTGACCTTGACCAGGTCCACCTTCTGCAAGGCAATCTGTGCGTCCAGCTCCACCGCGCGGGCCAGTGCCGCCCCGCTGCCGGCGTACTGACCGGCGGCGAACAGGGCGAGGCCTTTGCCCAGGTAAGCGTTCGCATCGTTGGGCCGGTAGGCCAGCGCCAAGGTGAAAGCGTCGGCCGCACGGGTGTACTGTCCCTGCCGCTGGAAAGCCTGCGCCGTCTCGAAATGGCGAACGAAGGCGGCCTGGGCGGCGGGACTGGAGATCAAGTTCGGGTCCCGGCCGCTGTCGAGTGCAACCGTTGGCTCGGCCGCCGGCGGGACGCTCTTGCGTGTCGCGGCGGGCGCGGACCCTCCGGAGGGCTCGAACAGTTGCAGCGGCGCGTTGGCATCCAGCGCGAGCGACACACTCGACGTCCGGGGCGGTGACATCACCGCCGTCGGCCGCGAAGACGTCCGGGGCGGTTCCGTGATCGGCATCGTGACACCGCCCATCATGCGGGCCAGACGCCGCTGGACCTCCGCCATCAATTCCTGTTTGTCCATGGCGGTCGAGGGCTCTGTGAGCGACGGCGCCGCACTCGGATAGACGGTGAAGGAGGCGACGGAAGAATCCCCCTCGCCGCGCAGCGCCGCGTCCGGCGTGTGCTCCGCCGGCAGGCCGGGCAGCTCGCTCCAGACGGGGAGCATCGACTCGTTTGTCGCCAGCGTCAGGGAATCGGAGGACGGAGCCCACACGGTCAGACCGTCGGACGGATCGAGCGGAGCCGGGGCGTTGCTGCGCGAATGCGCCCAGCACATCGGCAGGACGATCAGCACGCAGGCGCCCAGCGCGATCAGGCCCTTGTGGCCCGCCAGACGGCGTGCCTGCTTCAGCGCGGGGTCGAGGAGGAGATAACGCAGATCATTCCCGCTCATACTTCGGCCTTTCCGCCCAGCCCAGCTTGCCGGCCAGGGTCTGCCAGTGGGTGCGCAGCGGGTTATTGACGACCAGGAAACGGCTCTTCTCCCGCGAGATGGTCACGACATCGTCCAGCAACAGTGTGCGCGAGACCTGGCCGTCGACCGAGACCGTCGTTCCCTCGTTGAGGCGCTTGAAGCGAATCTCGACGACGCACTGGGCGTCGATGACGATCGGTCGGAAGCTGAGCGAATGCGGGCAGATGGGCGTAATGACCATCGCCTCCATCGACGCGGCCAGGATGGGACCGCCGGCGGAGAGATTGTAGGCGGTAGAGCCGGTCGGGGTCGAGACGATCAAGCCATCGCACACACCGGCGGCGACGTGCTGGCCATCGACGGCGATCTTCAATTCGACCATCCGGAACGGAGGTCCGGACGTGACATACACATCGTTGACGGCGGTCGAGCGGAATCTCTCGGCGCCGCCGGAAGACGGGTCCGACACGCGGCAGCCCAGCAACATGCGTTTCTCGATGAGGCGCTTGTCCGAAGTGACCTGATCGAACAGCTCCATCAGCTCGCTCACGCTGAACTCGGCGAGAAAGCCGAGCTTGCCGAGGTTGACGCCGATCACCGGGACGCTGGCCTGGCTCAACTGCCGGGCCGCGGAGATGATGCTGCCGTCGCCGCCGAAGACGACGGCGAAGTTGCAGCGGTTCAGCAGATTAATGGTGCATTTCTCGATATCGCAGTTGCCGAGGATTTCGGCTTTGCCTCTGAGGAAACGCGTGAAGTCCCCGATCGCCTCCGCGACGGGACCTTTGGCGGGATCGCCGAAAATAACGAGTTTAGGCTTGGACTTGCCTCGAATCATATCTCGACTACCTTGTCGAAACGATCAGGCAGAGGTTTCCAGTCGCGGTAGTCGGCGTTTGGCGACGCGCGGCAGCATCTGTCTGGCCGTCTGGACTATGTCATCGGCCGTAACGCCCACCTCCATAAGCTGTGCCTCGCGGGAATCGTGTCCGATAAGACGCCGCGGTGCGCCCAGCACGCGAATGCCGGTCTTGTCCAATCCCTTCGCGGCGGCGAGTTCCAGGACCGCCGAGCCGAAGCCGCACGCGATGAAGTGATCCTCAACAGTGATAAGGCCGGTTCCTTTCGGCAGACCCGTGACGATAGCCTCATCCACCGGGGCCGCGAAGCGGGCGTTGACGACCTCCGCCTCGATGCCCTCCTCGTTCAGGATCCTGCCCGCCTTGATGGCCTCCGCAAAGACCGTCCCATAACTGACGATCCTGACCGCAGGCTTCTCGCTCCTGATCGCAAACACGCTCTTGCCCAGCTCGAACGGCGTATCCAGGGCGGGGCAGGCGAACTCTCTGGCCGTCACGTACTCCTTGGGATACCGGATGACCACCGGCTGATCGTGCGTCAGGGCGAAGGCGAGGGCACGTTTCATCTCCGCCGCGTCGGCCGGGGCGGCCAGAACCATGTTGGGGAGCATCCGCGTGTAGCCGATGTCCATCAGACCGTGATGCGTGGGACCATCCGAGCCGACCAGGCCGGCCCGATCCACGCAGAACACCACGGGCAGATTCTGCAATGCCACTTCCTGGAAGATCTGATCGAAGCTCCTCTGGAGGAAGGTGGAATAGATGCAGACGACGGGCCGCAAGCCGCTCTTGGCCATCCCCGCGGCGAAATCGACCGCGGCACTTTCGGCGATTCCGACATCGTAGAACCGGTCGGGGAACTTCTCCCGGAAGTCCATCAGGCCCGTGCCGTCGCACATGGCGGAGGTGATCGCCACGATGCGATTGTCCTTCGCCGCCAGCTCCGTCAGCGTCGCGCCGAAGACCTCGGTGAACGTGCGGCCGTTCTGGGTGGCGGTCTTCTCGACGCAGTCGCCGTTCATCTTGAAGGGTCCGGTGGAATGGAATTGCGTCGGACCGGTGTCGGCCGGACGGAAGCCCTTGCCCTTCTTCGTATAGACGTGCAGCAGCACCGGGTGATTCACCTGGCTCAGCGCGGTGAACAGCTTCACGAGAGCCTCGATATCGTGCCCGTCGACCGGGCCGAAGTACGGGATGTTCATGCTCTCGAACAACTGGCTCGGCGCCAAGGCCATGCGGACGCTCTTTTTGAGCTTTTCCATGGCTTCGTCCATGCTTTTGCCGATGCCGGGCAGGTGTTCGAGGATGTTCTTGGTCGTGCGACGCAGCTCTTCGTACGTGTGGCTGAGCCGGAACCGCGAGAAATACTTGGAGACAGCTCCGACGGTCGGGTCGATGGCCATGCTGTTGTCGTTGAGCACGATCAGAAGCTGCCGCTTGACCAGGCCGAGGTTGTTGAGGGCTTCAAACGAGTTGCCGTTGACGATGCTGGCGTCCCCGACGATGGCGACGACGCGAGGCGAATGGCGGATTGCCGATTGCGGATTGCGAATTTCGGGAGCAGCCGCCTTCTCTTCAGCGGCAGTCTTCAACTGCTCCGCCAAAGCCATGCCGATGGCGGTCGCGACGGAAGTCCCGGCGTGGCCCACCATGAAGGCGTCGTAGGGGCTTTCTTTGGGATTCGGGAAACCGCTGAGGCCGCCGCGCTGGCGGAGCTTCTCGAACGCGGCCTTGCGGCCGGTGATGATCTTGTGCGTGTAGCACTGATGGCCCACGTCCCAGAGGAGCTTGTCCTTCTGGAAATCGAAGGCGTAGTGCAAGGCCAGGGTCAGTTCGACCACGCCGAGATTGCTGGCCAGGTGTCCGCCGCTCTGGCTGACACACTCCAGAATCAACTGCCGCACCTCGGCCGCGAGCGGCTCGAGCTTCGACACCGGCAACTTCTTCAAATCCGCCGGACTGTTGATGGGGTCCAACAACTCACTCATAGAAACTCAAAAATCAAATACCAAAGATCAGGAATTTGGATGGCAGTTTTGACTTTTGATCTTTGGATTCTGATCTTCAGTCAAAACGAATGTCCACACGTATCCGGGGTGATGAGTTCCGACTTGGTCCGGGGATACTTGCGGCAGTTGAGCGGGCGAATGGGATAAATCCCGCAGTAAATCTTGCCATCGGAGCCGTTCTTGATGAACGGGCACACGTTCGGCAGCCGGCAGCAGGCGCCGCAATTGATGCAATGCCCCTTACGATCCTTGGAGACGGGCAACAGGCACGTCACCGTTCGCTTGAGCTTCGCCGCCCAAGTGTTCTTCGAGTTACCAGCCATTTATCATGTCCTGAATCAAGGCAAGCGAAAGCGGTCCTTCGCCTCAGCGCCCTTGCATATCTCTTGTCAGTATAAGAAGTTACGGCCGCCGGCGAACTCAACTCACCACCAGCGGCCTCTCTATCAGACGTATCAAGGGTTCAGTTATACGTTTTTGCCTGGTTCGGGTCAATGGCTAATACCTGCGCGGCCAACTTGTAGGGTATGGACTGCTCCCCGCCCTGACCTTGGATCTGCAAGGCCAGGACCTTCGCCTCCGACACGTTCCCTCGCTGCGCGGCCAGGAGCATCCGAACGGCCAGGGGCAGCGGCGCCGTCGGGCGCGTGCGGAGCAACTCGTCTGCTTCCTGCTCCGCTTTGGCGGGATGACTGCATTGGAGGGCGTAGAGTATGAACGCATCCAGCGCCACCTCACGACCATGCTCCAGCGGGCCTTTCGAATACAGATCGATCGCCTGCCGCATGGCGGCGTCCCCGGCGTCCTCGTGTCCCATCTGGAACAGGAACAGCGCGGCGTTGGCGAAGTTCTGCAGGTAATTCGCGGAGTAGACGTCGCCGCGCAGCTCCATGATCCGGAGCACGTTGAAGAACATCTTCTCCCAATCCTTCGCCTGCAGTGCCGACTGATAGGTGGCGGCGTACTCGGGGATGCCCTCTTCCTTCGTCCCGAAGGTCTGATAGCGTCCCAACCGCGCCGTCATGTCCTGACCCGTCACTTCCTTGATAACCTCCAACAGATCAACGCCCGTACGCGACTCGCGGGCGACCACCTTGTCGAGAATCCGACGAATGCCGTCGAGGCCATTGGCGTCGATCAGGCGTTTGGCCTCGAACGTGGCACAGGCGTACCGCGCGTGCAGAAGCTTGCTTTCCGACTCGACCGGTATCGTCGACACGTAGGGGAAGTAATTGCCCAGCATCCAGTAGCGGAGGTTGATTTCCCGCTCTTGGTCTCGGTACGGGTCCAAGTCGTAGCTCTTGCCGAATTCCGCAGCCGCTTCCTTGCCCAGGTACCTTTCGACAAGCCGCTCGGTGACCGCATTGGCAACTCCGTCGCTGAACCACCGCCAATAGGGGTCCGAGGGTCGCGCCCGCTGCAGGAGAGCCATCTCCGTCAGTTCATGGATCGCCACGTCCCCCAAACCGCTGCCCTGCATCATCCGCACCATATCGAGAGTCCCGGGGACGAACCGCGCGTCCGGCTGGATCGGCAGGCATAAATCGTATGTCTCGGGTGGTTTCTGCCCCCGCTCTACACTGATCTGCGGCTGGTAGGTCACGCTATCGGTCTGACGGTCGTAGCGGAAACTAGGAAGCTGGGCACCGGCGCGCAGACGGTCTTTGATGGTCGTGGTCCTGACGAGGTAGAGCGTCAGCTTCGTCTGGGAGAACACGCCCGTCATCTGGACGAAGTCCCTTTCCCGCTCCGCCAGATTGGGATCGGTGACGCCGAGGATACGATTGATGTCGGCGATGACTTCGCTCCGCCTGGACCAGAGCGCGGACGGATTATCCCGTGCCGCCAGAACGCTCTTCAGTTCCCGCTCGAAGATCGGCAGGTTGGGTTCGAGGGCCTTCTCGTAATAGACCGTCATCCCGGCAACCGTGGTCTTGACGAGTTTCAGCCCCTCCCAGCCGGAGCGTTGGCTCCCCGCAGGTGCGTTCGGTTCCGTCGCGCCACAGGCAAGACCTGCCAGAAGGCCCACAACGATGATTCCCAGCCCACAACGACCGAGCATGATGTCACCTCCGCGAGAATGACACGTGATGTTCGTCTGTCTACGGAACGTCAGTATATCGGTTCAGGCCAATCGTGCCAAGGGCACGTGACGACGGTCAGTGGGAGAGGCCGGCTTCGAGGTCGGACAGGACGGCGCGGGCTTTGACGCACTTGTTGCCGTTGGGGCTTTGCCAGTGGAGGTCCTCGTCGCGCTGGAGCATCGTCTCGACTTTCTTGCAGGCGACGAGGACGGTGGCGTGATTCTTGTTGCCCAGGACCCGGCCGATCTCGGAGGAGGACATATCGGTGTGCTTGCGGGTCAGGTACATGCTGAAGTGCCGGGCCAGCGACACGGTGCGGTCCTTCTTGGCGGAGTGGATGTGGGCCGGGGTGGTGCCGAAGTAGTTCGCCACGGCGGTCTCGATAGCGGAGACGTGCACGACCGGCTCGGAGCGATCCAGATGCTCGGCGAGGACCTGCTGGGCCATGGCCAGCGTGACTTTGCCGCTCGTCAGCGAGGCGCAGGCGATCAGCTTGAGCATCGCGCCTTCGAGCTCGCGTACGTTCTTCTCCACGCGCTCGGCCACGTAGCGGATCACCGCGTCGGGGAGCACGTCCCCCGCGGCCTGCACCTGACCCGAGGAGAAGCGGCGCGCCACCAGGGACGCGACGAACCGCCGGCAGATCTCGCAGCGGGTCTGCAAGTCCGGCGGCTCGATCTTCACCACCATCCCCGAAATGAAACGGTTCACCAGCTTCTCCGACAATTGCCCGATCTGCTTGGGATGGGCATCTGAAACCAGGATGATCTGCTTACCCGCCAGACTGACCGTGTTGAAGGTATGCAGAAATTCCTCCTGGGTAGAAGGCTTGCTGGCCAAGAAGTGAACATCGTCAATCGCCAGCAAATCCGTTTGCCTCATGCGGTGTCGAAAAGCCTCCAGCTTTTTCGTCTTCAAGGCCAGCACAAATTGATTCGCGAAGTCCTCGGCCGACAGATACAGCCAATTCGTTTGCGGTCTTGCTTGCACGACGCCGTTGCAGATACCGTGCAACAGGTGCGTCTTGCCGACACCCGAACCCCCATGAATAAACAACGGATTGAAAGGACTCTGTTGCTCGTGGACCACCGCCTTGGCCGCACTGTGCGCCAATTCATTCGACGGTCCCACGACGAACGTATCCAGTGTGTACTTCGCTGCCTTTTCCGTCAAACGTGGAGCGGTTGCGCGACTCGCATCGTCCGACGTCCGACGGCTGCCGTGACGGGCCTCGTTACCCTTGGACGTTGAACGATCATTCGGAGCGGGCCGCACCGCGAACGAGGAGCCGCGCGCCCCGCACAGACTGGGATCGACGACGAACGTCACCTTCGGATGCCCACCGGTGGCCGCGAAGGCCGCCGCGTTGACGTCCTTGAGAAAATGATTCTCCAGCCACTTGGCCATGAAAAGGTTCGGGACGCCGATCTTCAAGTAGCCCTCCACGCACGTGAAGCGTGTGCTGCTTTGGAACCAGATCTTGAATTTTGGCTGGCCGATCCGCTCGGCAAGAGCACGCGTTATCGCTTCTGCTGCGTCGACCGCAACCGGCCTCGTGTCGGCGGTTGCGAGTTCCCCACCGGTGGTTGTTCGTTCTCCGGCGGCCGGCAACTCACAACGCGCGACTCGATTGTCATCCTTGACCCAACCCTGCATCAATATCTCCCTAACGTGCGTGCAGCGGACCCGTCCCTCCCGCAGGCCCACAGTACACCTGCGAAGGCGTGAATCGCAAAGCGACAAAGAACTACCGGCACTTCACATTTCAGTTCTCACGCTTCACGCAACAGCCGCTATTATTCGCAAATGCGAGGTCGAAGCAACCCGTTTTGGACGCCTTTCTTATCCACGCCGCCAAGTCACTTGCGTTTACTGATGTTGCGCGCGAAAAATTTTTGCTGTCAACAGGTTATCCACCTCGCAAGTGCCGGTTGTGGATAACCTGTGCATTGGAGTACCAGTCCCAAAAGCATGATGTACAGTGCTGATAACATGAGTCCTATCGGTCCTCAAGTCCGATAGGCTCTATTCCCGCCGTTGCAGGACCGCGGCGTATGCACCGTCGTGATCGAAACCCTCTGCGGCAGGCAGGATCAGCTCCTCTTTGATGAGTTCGACGTGACTATGGGCCGCGACATAGGCGCGTACGAGATCGGCATCTTCCGCCCGCGCAATGCTGCACGTGCTGTAGCAGATGCGGCCGCCGGGTTTGGTCAGTGCGACCGCTTTGTCGAGCAATTCCCGCTGGGTCTTGACCAGTTTGGCTACCGCCGCGGCCGTGATCCGGAACCGCACCTCGATGCGCTTGGCGAGCACGCCCGTGTTCGAGCAGGGCGCGTCGAGCAGCACGGCATCATATTCCCCTTGTAGAGACGCAAGATTCTGCGTCTCCACGCTTCGCAAAGCCAGCCGCTCCGCATTCTGTGTCACTCTATTCAGACGCTCCGGGTCCGCGTCGGTGGCGTGAACCGTCCCCGTATCCCGCATGGCCTCCGCCAGTTGCGTCGTCTTCGTGCCGGGCGCGGCGCACAGGTCGAGCACCATCCAGCCCGGCTGCGGATCGAGCAGGCGCACCGCCGACGTGGCCGAGAGATCCTGAACGGTGAACCACCCTTCCGCAAAACCCGGCAATTCTGCCACGGAACGGGGTGACACGACGCGGAGGACCTGACAGCCTTCGGTCGGAACGATCTCGGCTTTGATCTCCTTCTTCGCCAGGCGATCCAGCAATGTCGCGGCGGTGGTCCGCAGCGGATGGACCCGCAGGTACACACTGGGCCGGCGATTCGATGCCACACAGAGGCTGCGCGCCTGCGCGAAGCCGAAGTCCGCGATCCATTCCGTCACGAGCCAGGGCGGCAGTGAGAAGCACGCACTCAGGTACACGGCCCCGGCCGCAGCGGGATCTGGCAGGATATCGGCATCGAACGCGCAGCCGCCGCCGTCGGGTTGCACGAGCGTTCGCATCGGCGGTGTCTGACCCGCCTGTCCCTGGCGATTGACGATGTGACGGCCGATTTGCCGCAGCACGGCATTGACGAACCCGCTCTGCCGGGCCCCGCCCGTGGTCTTGGCGGTGTTCACGGCTTCGTTGACGATCGAGTAGGTGGGCGTGTCGGGACTAAAGACCAATTCATAGACGGCCACTCGGGTCACAGCCAGCAATGCCGGCCCAATCCGCTCAATGGGCCGGCCGGAGAACTTCGTGATGATCCCATCGATCGCACACAGATTGCGGACCGTGCCGAGGACCAGGTCCGTCGCCCGCTGTCGTTCCTGGGTCTGATCGAGGAGCTTATCGAGCAGAGGGCCGGCGTAGCTGTGCTTAGGATCGAATTGCTGCAGGACTTCGGCCGCGATCGCCCGGGCCGAACGGGCCGACGGACCCGTCATAGTTGCTGCTCGACCTTCAGTTGCTCGATCTTCATCAGCCGGTCGCCCGGTCGAACGTGCCAGCCGTTGACGAAATCGCGGAACGCCATCAGCTCCGAACCGGCGGGCTTGATCTTCGTGATCCTGAGTCGATCCTGACCGCAGACGACGTTGAGGGACTCATCGAACAATCCCGGCGGTTGACCGGCGCCGGCCACCGGCACACATTCCGCGCTCGCGAGCGCCACGCGAATCGGTTGGCCGGTGTGATCGGAAATGTAGACGGCCGATACGGCGGGCCAGGGCCAGAAACCGCGAATCTTGCGAGCGAGCGCATCGGCCGGCTCGTGGAAATCCAGGAATCCATCCGCCTTCTTCAGCTTGGGAGCGAACGTGACTTTGGCATCGTCCTGCTTCGTATAGACAGCGGTCCCGGCCTCCATGCGGGCCAGGGTATCGATCAGGAGCGGCGCGGCCAACTGCGCCAGCCGGTCGTGCAGCTCTCCCGCCGTCTCCTGGGGACCGATGGGAGTTGCGGACTGGCCGAGGATGTCCCCGGCGTCGATCTTGTCGGCGAGTGTGATGATGCTGACCCCGGTTTCCGTCTCGCCTCGCACGAGCGCCCAATTGATCGGAGCGGCGCCGCGATACTTGGGCAGCAGTGAGGCGTGGACGTTGATCGCCCCTTGGGGGGGCAGTTGCACCAGGGGTTTGCCGATCTTCTGACCGAAGGCGATGACCACCATCACGTCCGGCCGGGCCTCGACGATCTGCGCGCTGACCGCGGGATCGTTGACGTTCTCGGCCGGGACACACAGCAACTGGTGCTCCTGTGCCCACAGCCCCACCGGCGTGGGACACAGCTTGCGCCCCCTCCCCGACGGATTCGGCGGCTGCGTCACCACCAACGCCAGATGGTGCCCCGACGCCTTCAACGCATCGAGACACGGCACCCCAAACTCCCCACTGCCCAGATAGACGATATTCATCGGTAGGATCTCAAATCTCAGATCTGAAATCTCAAATCCCTACTTGCCTTCCTGCTTGTCGGCCAGCCGTTTGAGCTGACGTCGATGCGTGATGCGGGCGGCCGCTCCCATGCGATTGACGATGGTGGTGCCTTCGATGTGGTCGTACTCATGCTGGAGGCAGCGGGCGTACAGTCCCTCCGCCTCTTCGGTGAACTCGTGTCCGTTCAGGTCCGTCGCGGTCACGGTGGCTCTCTTGAACCGACGGATTTTGGGCCACACTCCCGGCACGGACAGGCACCCTTCCTCGGTCTCCTCCAGGTCCCCGGCCGGCGTGACCTTGGGATTGATGTAGACCTTCACGTGGTCGCGCGAACATTCGAGCGAGACGACGAACAGCCGCAGCAGCACCCCGATCTGCGGCGCCGCCAGACCGACACCCTTCGTCTCGATCATGACGTCGATCATCCGATCGACCAGCTTGCGGATCGTGTCGTCGATCTCCTTCACCGGCTCCGACGGCTTGGCCAGCACCGGCGCCGGGTAATGCGTCATCACACACTTATCAACGTCAATCGTCATGAAGTTGATCTCCTATTGCAGCCCGGCACGGCGTGCCAGGCCTTGACGCTACTTCTCATCCAGGTCACGGCCGGCGAAGGTGTTGCCGAGGTAGCTTTTGCGCACCAGCTCGTCGCGGATGATTTCGGCGGGCGGACCGGCCGCGATCACCTGGCCATGGTCGATGATATAGGCCTTATCCACGACCTCCAGCGTCCGTTCGACGTTGTGGTCGGTAATCAGAATGCTTACGCCGGCGGCGGCGAGCTGGCGAATCTCTTTCTGCAGATCTTCGACCGCGATCGGGTCCACGCCGCTGAACGGCTCGTCCAGCAGGATCAGCGAAGGATCCGTCACCATGGCCCGGGCGATTTCGAGCTTGCGGCGTTCGCCGCCCGAGAGGAACCGGCCCTGGCTATTGGCCACCTCGCGCAAAGCGAACCGGTCGATCAGCATGTCGGCCTTCTCATTACGCTCGGCGCGAGTAATCGACATGGTTTCGAGAATCGCATAGAGGTTGTCGCGCACGCTGAGCCTTTGAAAGACACTCGGCTCCTGCGACAGATAACCGATGCCCAGCCGGGCCCGCTTGTACATGGGCAGGCGGGTAATCTCCCGCCCCTCGAACATGACCACCCCCTCATCGGGAGTGACCATGCCCATGATCATGCGGAAGGTCGTGGTTTTGCCGGCGCCGTTACGGCCCAACAGTCCAACGATGCTACGCTGGTCGATCGTAACGCAGACCTTATTAACCACGGCTCGCCCGGAGTACCGCTTGATCAGGTCCCGGGTTTCCAGAAGCGTAATGCCAACCAAGACTGCACCTCGCGTACGTATTTACTATTCAGGCACTTGGATTATAAGCCGCCCGGAACGCGTGAACAAGCGACATTTTCGAGCGTGGATGCAGGCCGGGGGCAGTGAGAGATTACCCAAAGCTCCCCTTTTTTGCACTTTTCCACTCCTTCAGAGCATGCGCGGTGATAAATGTGCTGGCAATCCCCGGCCATTTTTGCTATTAGATACGGTTCTGTTGATGCACGGAAAAGGTTCGAGCGTCTACGTAGAGAGTATGTTTGCAGTCGTAAGCGACATCCATTCGAATATTGAAGCCCTGACCACGGTCCTGGCGGATATCGAGAAACGCGGTATCAAGAAGATCTACTGCCTGGGCGACGTGGTCGGTTACGGCCCTAACCCCAGGGAATGTCTGGACTTAATCATCCAGAAGAGCGAGTGGTGCGTTCTCGGCAATCACGATTACGCGGTTTTCTACGAGCCGACGAACTTCAACTATGGGGCCGAGCAGGCCAGCTTCTGGACACGGGACGTCATGGAGACGGACGAGGACAAGCCGCAAAGTGACAAACGCTGGCGCTTCCTCGGCGAGCTCACGATGCGACACACGATCGAGGTCAAGCTGGGCGAGACGCAGGCGACCATTGATTTCGTCCATGCCTCGCCCCGCCGGCCCATCAACGAGTACATCTTCCCCGACGATGTCTACACGAATCCGCCCAAAGTCCGCACGCTCTTCGAGAAGATCCCGCACATCTGTTTCGTGGGTCACACGCACATGCCCGGGGTGTTCCTGGATGAGCCGGACTTCTATCTACCCGACGAGCTGGGCGGCGTCTATCCGATCATCGCGGACGAAAAAGCCATCATCAACATCGGCTCCGTCGGCCAGCCCCGCGACAAGGACAACCGGGCCAGCTACGTGTACGTCGAGGAGAACAAAGTTCATTTCGTGCGACTCGAATACGACTTCGAATCCACGATGAAGAAGATACTTGCCATCGACCGTCTGGACAATTTTCACGCGGAACGCCTCCGGGACGGGCGGTAAGGAAAGGATTCTATGCGTCTGAGGACTCTCGTTGTTATAACCCTTGGTGGATTCTGCCTGCTTTGCGGCGGACTGATCGTCGAATCCGGCGTGCTCAAGACCCTTCGTTCGACCTCGCGTCATGCCGCCCTGCCGCTCCTGCAGCAAACGGCCCCGACGCCGGCACCGAGTCAACCGACGCCGCAGCCGACCGCGCCTCAACTCTCGGCCGCAGCCGTCAGGCAGTTGGCCGCTGTGGGCGGAGTGGAGAAACGCGAGACGCTCGGCTCGACGGACCCGCAATCCGGATTCGAGTTTCAGGTGGAGCTGGACACCAAGGGTGCGGCCCTCAGGCAGGCCACCTTCAGCGAGTTCACCACCCGGGACCGGAAGAATCCCCAACCCCAGGTCTTCTTGCGCCCCGCGCTGACCAACGACGGTGAGATTCTCACCCTGGCCAACGAGCGGCTCGCTCTGGTCAGCGAACAGCAGCAGATACGTCTGAACCGGCTCGACTGGAAGAGCCTCGGCGTCCAGACCGCCGGGGATGGGACCCAGACGGCCTCGTTCGAACTGTCCATCGTCGATGCCAACAATCAGCCCGTGATGCGGCTGACCAAGACCTACCGTGTGGCGCCCCGCACGTATCTCCTGGAATGCACGCTGAAGATCGACAATCTGACCGGCATGCAGGAGCAGGTGTGGTACGACATCACCGGGCCCGTCGGCGTCGAGCGGGAAATCGAGCGGCAGGACACACGCAAAGTGATCGCCGCTTACGCCAACCCGCAGGGCCAGATCACGATCGACAAGCCGCGTGACAAGAGCACCCTGGACGCGGCCCAGAAAAAGAACGAGAGTCAGTTCAACGCCCCCAAGACGGGCGACGGCTTCCGGTGGATCGCCGCGGTGAACAAGTACTTCGCCGCGATCCTCGTGCCCGTGCCGGACGGAAACGATTACTTCTGCCGGTGGATCAGTCGCGAAGCTGGGCTGTTCGCCAATCCGGACCAGGACAAGGCCATGGACAGCGGCGACGAGAACATCGGCGTCGAGGTGTCCACCCTCCCGGTGACTCTGAATCCCGCCGGACAACCCGGTGACGCACAGTCCTACACGTTTAAGCTCTTCATCGGGCCCAAGGACAAGAGCACGTTCGACAAGGACCCGCTCTTCCGCCAGCTCGGCTTCGTCAACACGATCGACTTCCAGGGGTGCTGCTGCCCGACCTGCATCATCAATCCGCTGGCCTTCGGCATCCTGTCGATCATGAAGTGGATGCACGACTTCTGGCCCCACAACTACGGCATCGTCATTATCGTTCTCGTGCTGCTGATGCGGCTGGCCCTGCACCCGATCACGAAAACGAGCCAGATCTCCATGAGCAAGATGAGCAAGCTCGCGCCGCGGGCCGAGGAGATCAAGAAGAAGTACGCCGACGACAAGCGCGAGATGCAGAAGAAGATGATGGAGCTCTACCGCGAGCAAGGCGCGTCGCCGATCATGGGCTTCCTGCCCATGTTCATCCAGATGCCGATCTGGATAGCCCTTTGGAGTGCCATCAATACGAGCATCGATCTGCGCGGCGCGGCGTTCCTGCCGGTCTGGATCACCGACCTGTCGGTGCCGGATGCGCTGATCTCATGGCAACCCATCCCGATTCCGCTTACGCCCTGGCACTTGGACTCTCTCAACCTGCTGCCGATCCTGATGGGCGTGGCGTTCTACTTCCAGCAGAAGCTGATGCCCATGCAGGCGACGGCGAGCAATCCGCAGATGGCCCAGCAGCAGAAAATAATGAACATCATGATGCCGCTGCTGTTCCCCCTGATGCTCTATAACGGCCCGTCCGGCGTGAACCTCTACATCATGGCCAGCACCTTCGCCGGCGTCATCGAGCAACAGGTCATCCGCAAGCACATCCAGCAACGCGAAGAGGCCGAGGCCAAGGGCCTGGTCCCCGTGACGAGCAAGACCGGCGGCAAGGTCAAGAAGAAGAAACCCAAGCCCTTCTACCGGTTCAAGTAAGATTGCGAATTGAGCCCCCGCCTGTGCGGGGGCTGTCATTCCCGCGCAGGCGGGAATCCCATTGCGGATTTGACTCGCGTCACCAAGAGTGACATGCACGATCTCAACGACACGATTGTGGCGGTCAGCTCCCCCGCCGGGGGCACGCGTTCCATCCTCCGCCTCAGCGGCCCGGAAGCCATGCTAGTCTGCCGGCGGGTGTTTCAATCCCCCTCCGATCCCGCAATTCGCAATACCAGGATCGTATCCGGTCGCCTCCGCGTCACCGAATCGCTCGCTATCGACGCGAGACTTTATTTGTTCGTCTCCCCGCACTCCTACACGGGGGAGGACATAGTGGAGATTCACCTCGACGCGAGCGAAGCCATCGTCGCGGCCCTGATGGAAAGCCTGTTGGCGAGCGGCCTGCGCCTCGCCGGTCCCGGCGAGTTCACCGCCCGCGCGTACCTTAACGGCAAGCTCGACCTCGCCCAGGCGGAGGCCGTGAATGAGATTATCGCCAGCTCGAACCAGCTTCAGCTCGACGCCGCCGAGCGACTCCTGGCGGGTCGCCTGACGGACGCGGTCGACGCCCTCCGCTCCGAGCTCATGGACTGCCTCAGTCTGATCGAAGCGAGCCTGGATTTCAGCGATGGCGACACGGGCCCGCTCAAGAGCGTCGAGGGCACGCTCGCCGACATTCTCACTCGCCTCGAAACTCTGCTTGCCGAGAGCGTGCGCTGCCAGACGCTCGTGGACCTTCCGGCCGTAGGCATCGCCGGCGTTCCGAACGCCGGCAAGAGCAGCCTGCTCAACGCCCTGCTCGGCCGCCCGCGCAGCATCGTCTCGCACGAGCCCAAAACGACGCGCGACGTCCTCACGGGCCTCCTGACCACCGACCGCTTTCAATGCGTCCTCTTCGATTGTGCCGGCCTGCTTTCCCGGTGTGACAACGAACTCGACGCCCTGGCCCAACGCGCCGCCCTCGAAGCCCTTCACGCTTGCCGGCTCGTGCTGTTCTGCGTCGATGTCACGAAGTCGGACTGGACGGACGACCTCGCCATCCGCACCCTGATCCGGGCCGACCACATGATTCATGTGGCAACGAAATGCGACCAATCACCCGACAGCCTGCCGAAACTCGCCCGGGTGTTTTCCGCCGATTTCCTGCCCACCTCCGCGCAGACCCGGCAGGGGCTCGATGAGCTTGTCTTCGCCATCGAACGCACGCTGCAGACGTCCTCAACTGCCGACGCTGTCTCAGGCGTGACATTGACCGCCCGCCACCGGCAGGCGATCGCCGAGGCGATAGACAGTCTGCGACAAGCCCTCGACGAAATCCGCCGCGGCAGCGACGAAACCGCCGCCCTGTTGATCCGCAGCAGTTACCAAGCCTTGTCCCAAATCGAGCAGCAGCCCCTCGACGAGCAAATCCTCGACCGCATCTTCAGCCGCTTCTGCATCGGCAAATAGAGCTCCCCCCCATCCCTGATGGCCTCTAGCGCCGTTTCCACTCCATGAGTTGCGTGGCCTGACTTGGAACGTCCGTTCACGCTTGCCGTCTGGAGCTCACCAGCTGGTAATACCATATAGTGCCATTTCACACTCACGCGTTTTGGGGCTGTGACGCCTGGTCTGCGCGTCCGTTCTCTTGAGCCCACTATATGTTAATAACATATAGTATGGTAGGATGGACCTTGGCCCATGCTGACTCTTCGCCAGCCCGGCCTACCCGTCCTTTCGCATGATCCGTGACATCCTCACATTTCCTCTTCCTATTTCATCTTCCCTCACACCGTCCCTCCCCAAAAAGGAACCCGCTACCCAAGGTCTTAAATGGGGCCTGTCCCCATCTGCGCCACCATCCCCATGTCGCGACGGGAACAACGACGTTCTCCATAGCCATGCCATCATATCGGGCCCATTATAACGTGGAGTCGCACGCATTTCTTGGACCGATTGAAAAGAAGCGGTGTGCAATGCACACCCTACGGAGTTACCAGTTTCCATACATGGACCGGTAGCGAATCTCCTCAATCCGCCAGATGCCATACACCAGGTGCGGTGTCTGCTCACCACCGGGGGAAATATCCCACCGCGTTTTGAATTCCGCCGCCTTCTCTATGCTTGGGAAGAGGAGATACTCATTGAGTTCGCTCGTGAGCGCGGCAACCTTTTGAGCGTCTGCTCCCGGTGACAGCCTCGCCGTTATCATGCTGTCGGAGAATACATTTGTCAGATCGTAGCCTACCAGCACCCAGTCCTTCTGTATGCAGTCCGGGTTTGCCTCAAGACGCTCGGGCCATTCCGTATCGCGCAAGCATCCCATACTCTCTAGTGCCCGTGACTTTGACGCCAGATCTTCCGCGCGGATCGTTATCGCAACCAGCCAAGCCGGCCTCCCCTCGGCAGAGCGATACGCCTTGAGGTATTCCTGCAGCTCCGCCAAATCGCTCCAGAGGGGCCAATTGATGCCGACACGTGACTCGGGGGGAAACTCTATTACCCCAAAGCTTCCCTCCTCTCGGTCCTTGCCAACGATGTCCGACCAAGCCCCATCGTTGAATATCGAACACCACAGCCCACGGTTTTCCGATAGCATCTTCACAAGTTTGCTGCCCATCTGGAAATCGGTCGAGTCCTTGTACCACATCTCACGCACGTCATACCCAATAATATTCTCTACCATCGGCAGTACCTCTATTTGCGTTCTATTTCAAGGTCTCTAACCGGAGTCTGTCCCCATGTGCACCGGCCTATTGGGACCAGGAGGCGCGCCAGCCGGTGAGCAGGACGGCATTGACGCCGACGGTGCCGGTAAAGAGCGTGCCGGTGCCGCCGAAGCTGTTACCTTCGACCGGCTCATCAAACCGGACCTCTCTGAGAAAGTCGAAGGCATCGCCGCTGCGCGTTTCCTCCGTGGAGGTCACCGACGCAGCCAAGCGGCCGTTCTTGAAGGTCAGGTCCACGGTGCACTCCGATTGAAAGGCGCTGGACATCACCTTTTTGCTGATGGGCGTCATGGTGCCGTTGTCGAATTTGGCCAGGAAAAACGCGCAACCGGCCACCGCGCCGGCGCCCTTATAGCCGATCGCGTTGATTTCCTCGGTCGTGAGACGCTGAATGCGCAGGCCGTAGCCGGTGTTGGTCGCGAAGTCGTACTTGAGGTAGATATCCATGTACTGATCCGTCGCGGAACCGAAGCCCTGGCCGGTGCTCTTGTTGGGCGCCAGTTTGGCACGCACGGTCATGTCACCATATTTACCGTCAGCCGGCGTGTAGGACAGGCGTGCGCCGCGGGCGGTCTGATACAAGCCAAAGTAATTGAGAGAGCCGGCCTGGCCGGGGCCATAGGTCCATGAGTTCACCGTCCAGGTGCCGGGGAGGATCTTGGGTTGAGCATCGGCGGGGAAGTTCTGGAAATCGGTGTCGATCACGTGGATCTTCACGTCATCTTTCGTGATGGCCGCGCCGGCGTAGACCGTCTTCAAGGGGCCGGCCTCGCTGACGCTGTGCTTGGGCGCAATGGTGGCCATGAGGTAAGAGCCGACATCGCCCTCCGACAACGTATAGGTGGTCTCCGGCCTATTCCTGCGGCTGACCGCGACCTTCAGCGCGTTGGAGCCCTGGGCGTCCGTGCAGCGATACCACGTGATGTTCGATTCATCCTGGCGCAGGTCGGAACCCAGATCCAGCGCATAACTCAGCGTGACACGGCCCCCGGCCGGCGGGGTGATGGCGGGGTCGCGGGTGAATTTCGGCGGATCGACATAGGCCGGCTCCACGGTCAACTTGGCAGCGGCCTCAAGACCCAATTCGTTCTTCGCCACGAGGATCACGTCTACCGGCGCCGCGGATTTATTCGTGCCGGCCACCGTGATGGCGCCGTCGCCGCCGGGCGTAATCTGAACCACGTCGGGCTTGCTCGCCTTGAACTGCCACTTCCCCACCGCGGCGCTGGACGCCGATGCGGCCGGTGTCACGCTGGGAATCAGAGTCGCCGTCGTCTGGCCGGATCGGATGGTGATCGCACCGACAGGACCCCTGCCGCCGAAACCACCCCGACCGCCTCGACCACTCGAAGCACCCGCAACGCGCAGTGAAGCGCCCGTGGGAAGGCTCAGGTAGTAGTCTTCATCTTTGCCGGCCGCCTTGGCGGCTGCCTTGATCGCTGTGGAATAGCCGAAGGGATCGACGCCGGAGACGTTGGGCACGTTGTAGTACGTTTGACCGTCATGGGTCACCTTGAAAGCCTTCAGGAGTTCCGAGCCTGCGGGGATGACGACGGTGGCGCCGGGGGTCGCGGTTTCCTGAATCACGCAGGGTTTGCCATCCATGGTGACGTTGTACTGATAAGCGCGCGTCAGCGGTGACTGCGGCGCCCGGTCCCAGGAGAACTGGACGGCCACGTTCTTATCGATCAGTTCCTGACTGCGATGGATGCGGGTATCGATGGCGATACCGCCGGCGCCGGTGCCGTCCATGACGCCGAAGCTGTAGGAGGAACGGCCCTGGTAGGTGGCCGGGTAGGGCTTGAGGTAGATATCGCAGTTGAAGAAGATCCGGCCTCCCGAGAAGTTGGTTCCATAGAACTCCAGCGTGGAATTGACGAAGACGTTGCCGCCGCCGGAGTGACCGCTGCTTTCGATGTGACAGTTGAGGTACGTCCGGGGAAAGGGCAGCAGGTTCAGACGGCTGACAAAGGCGGAGTTGATGGCCACGCCGTCGCCGCCGTTGTAGCTGAAGAGCTGCGCCTGCGAGATGGCGTCGGCGCGCTTGGCGCGGTTCAGCGACGGGTTCAGCGGGAATTTCAGGTCCACGTTGCAGTAGTTGCCGAACGTGACGTTTTCCGATTTCAGGCCGGTGCCCCGAATATTGAACATCGTAAAGTTGCCGGTGGAACCCTGGGTCTGGCCGCGGTTGACGGCGAAGACGACATTCTCCCACTTGGTGCTCAGACCATAGAAGAAGAGATGGTCGCAGGTAATGCTCATGCCCACCGGCGCGCTGCCGGCGCCGCCGCGGATCGCAGGATCATTGGGGTCATCGACCCAGTAGACCCCGGGGGCGGTGAGCAGCATCATGGGCTTTTCCGCCGTGCCGGACTGCAGGGCCGCGACCGCATCCTTGAGGTTGTTGAACGCATGGGGATGGCCCGCCAGTTGGGCGCGGTCGAGGCGCGCGTCGAGAAAGATGGTGTTCGGGCCGAGCGTGAAGGTCTTGCCGTTCCAGGTAACGGTTTTCCCGTTAAAGGAAACCGGCTGGCTCGGATCCAGGGCAGTGTAGCTGACATAGGCTGCGGCGCCGGTGCCGCCGATCATCCCGACCAGCAGGCCGGCCACCAGAGCGACAATCTTCTGGGCGTGCGTCATGGTGCTATGCTCCTTATCAAGTGCAGAGTGACTGAATTCGCGTGGGCCACACGATACGTCACGGTATGGCGGGGCTCTCCGTGGAAAACGGCGAGGCGGGCAAGCCCTCCTTATTGTACAGTGACGCCATGGGCACATTCGACCAGCCGTAGCGTACGCGCGCGGGTCTTTCGACCTCCGGACTGCTCACGATCACGGTGTCGCCGCTGATCGTCGCGGTGGCCGCTACGAAAGGACCCGCGTCCGCGGCAATGGCAAAACCGGAAAGCGTGCCGTCTTTGGCCACCAGGCCGCCGCCGGTATGCTTGAAACGCAGCGTGATCTTGTTGCCGTCGACGACTTTCCCGGCGTACTGCGGCCCCGAATAGACGAGGTCCTTCTCTCCGTACACGAGCGCCCGGGCGGGCAGTGACAGCCGCCGGCCGGCTTCGGGTTTGTCGCGATAGTGCCAGTCACCCTTGCCGATGTCGCAATTGACGGTCATCGCCGTCTGCGGCAGGGAAAGAGCCAGCCGCTGTCCCTCGCGGACCTGGGCGACGTAACTGACGTCGTTCGGCCCGGCCGGGCCCGAGGAGCTGGACAACTGACCGAAATAGAACGGAAAGTCACCCTGTCCCCAGGCGGACCGCCACCCTTGAATCAGCAGCTTGAATCGGTCCCCGTAACTCGCTGCATCCCTGGCATTGCAGTTCTGTTCTCCCTGGATCCATATCGTTCCCTTGATGCCGTACCCCGCGACGGGAGTCACCCACAGATCCCACATCTTCCCCTTGTCGGCGTTGGTGATGTCGGGATGGGCCGCGAGGGTCGCCGGGTCCATCCATTGCGTGACGGTCGTTCCGCCGACCGCAGTCACGACCAGTCCGACCGCCACCTTCGTCTTTTCCAGAATCTCCTTGCCGAAGAAATACCCCGTCGCTGAGAGATTGCGTGCGGTCGTAGGTGTCACGACCAGCCACGGATTCGTTCCCCCGATTCGCTGGCCGGGCTGACGCAGCGTGAAATACCGCATCAGCGGGACATTCGCTTCGGCGATCGCACTGGCCAGGTTGGGATAGAAACTCAGCCGGGTGTCCATATTCGACTGCCCCGCCACCTGCCACACTTCGCCGATATAAACATCGCTCACGGAGATGGTATTGCTTCCCTTGATGGTCATGGTGAGCGGTCCGGCCGCTTCCATCGGATCGAGTGTCACTTTCCAGGCGCCGTCCGCCGGCGTGGTGACCGTTTTCATCTGGCTGCCCAGCGTCACCGTCACCTGCTCTCCGGCGGAGGCCTTGCCCCACACCGGGACCTTCTGATTCCTCTGGAGCACCGCATGGTCGGAAAAAGCGTTCGGCACGCTCACCTCCGCCTGCACGAATGCCGCCGCCCCAAGGATGAAACAAAACACAGTCCGGCACCAAGGGTATGATTTTCCACTCATTCGATTCATCTGTTCACTCCCATGCTGCTTGTCATTAACTGAAACCACGCAACGCCACTCTCGTGTCATGCCATCATATCCGGCCCATTATAACACGGAGCCGCACGCATTTCCCGCAGCGATTGAAGTTGACTTTCGGGGCATCCTGGTATTCGATACTCCTGTCATTCATTGCAGATGAGAGGGTCAACATGGATTTCGATGATAACGGGCAGACAGATCGCAGACGGTTTCTTAAAGGGGTAGCGGGTGTAGCTGTTGGTTGTGCCTGTTTCTCCTTGAATTGTTCCCAGGAGAATTCATCGAAGCGTGACATCGCCGCCGGCAAGGGCAAAGGCCATCTGGCCGCCGCATGCGGAACCTATTGCGGCGCCTGCCCGGCTTACCTGGCCAAACACGGCGTAGATGAGCGCAAGAGATCTTCCTCCGCTCGAGCGCCGGCGCAGAAAGGGATTCCGCCTGCAAATTGGATGGATGGCCTTCTGTGCGATGGCTGTCTCAGCGGTGGCACGCTTGCTCCCCATTGCCAAAGGTGCGACATAAGACTGCACGCCTTGAACACACAGAAGGATGCTCGCTGTACCGACTGCAAAGAGTTGCCCTGCTCTCGTATGACGAATCTGATCAACATGGGCCGCTATCTGCACCGTCAGGAATACCTGCCCAACCTCGAAAAAATCCGCACGATGGGCGTTCAGGCATGGGTCAAAAAGGAAGAAGCGCGCTGGCGTTGCCCCCAGTGCGGCCTGCCCATGAGCTGGTATGACGCCACCTGCGCCCGATGTGGCGAGCCAAGATCCAAGGACTTGTTCCCTCTGGGATGAAGATGTGACCTATTCGGTTGGTAGGGGCAACCCCCTGTGGTTGCCCTGTCTCTATCGGGTGTGCCGCATCTATCGCAATCCGGGCAGGCACAGGGGCCTGCCCCTACGGCCGGGTGCCATGTCTATGCTTGCGTGGACATGTTTTGTCTGTCGGAGGAGACATGCCCCGTTTTGAATTTCGGGTACATTTCGGATTTCCGCGGCGGGCTCCCTTCGGATTTCGATATTCGAATTTCGGATTTGCCGCCGCGGCGGCTCGCAGATATTCCTCCCGCACCCGGGTCCGCCGTTCGGGGGGCCACTCCCGCGGGAAATTCAGATGGGCGAACTCCCCGTACTGCTGGACCGCGGCCAGGTCGTACACCCGCGCCGCCTCGACTTCGTCGGCGAAATAGCCCAGGTGACGCATTCCGCTTTTGGGTCCGCAGCGTGCATCCCACTTGCCCATAGGCTTGTTAAAGCTGACGCCCTTGAAGCGGGAGCTGCCGGTGCGCCGCTTACGCCGGTTGGACCCATTTTCGTCGTGGTCGCAGGCGCGCAGGTTGGACCGGCAGGCGTTGCATCTGTTCCCGTCGACATGGTCCACGACCTTGCCCGCAGGCACGTCGATGATCTCGCGGTGCATCGAGACTCGTCTGCGCTTATCGGTTCGGCTGGGGTACCCATTGATCAGCTTCCAGTGGTAGCGATTGAGCCGCTCATAGTCGGCCGCATCCACCCAGGCATAGCCCCCGCCGGAAAGCGAAATCAGCCGGACGCCCTCGCCCTGGGGCGGCTCCGCCTTGCGCTCGTAGTTCCGACACGCCACCCCCGGCACCTCGTGCACCACCCCCGCCCACTGCGGATGGTTCGCGCACTTGACCAACACCGCCTCCCCCCGACACGCCGACCGATGCTCCTCCTCGATATCGCACATCCCATACACGCAATTGTCACAACACGCTCCCGACATGATGGCTCCCTTCTATAGAAACCCGCATGGGCCGCGGCCTATCCTACATTACTGGGGGCAAGTTCCGTTCAGGGCATCACTTTCGGACGGCTCAACCCAAATTCTTCCCAAAGATACTCCCAAAAAGGCGTTAGAATCGTGCTGGCTTCCGTCTCCATATTGTCGATAGACCCTGACCAGAGAATGTGGTCACCTAACACGCTTCCCATGTATCTCTCCCACATGCCGTACGCACCCATTTTGTATCCCTTAACGTCAGTGGCACCCGCTACAATCCTAAGGGGCACTTCTAGATGAAGTGTCTCGCGAGCAAGTTTGAGGTAACTCGTCAGGGTGAGTAGAAATATCTCTTCAACCGTCGTGATAGGGAGGTAGGCAAAGTCCGTGCCCGAAAATGCCTTGATACGCTGTGCATCAATGTGAAAGGCGTTGATTCCCCAAAGCTCCCCCGTTTTGAAGAGCTGCGACAAGTACCAAATCTTGCCGTCGTCCTGCTCGTATGAGCACGCCCCATGCCGATTACGCGCGTACGAGAAGCCGCGAATTCTGCCGTCGGCCATTGGATATAGTCCGGCTGATCGAATCTGTTCGAGAGCCATTTGGTTTGACCGGATCGTGGTGAGCGGGGACCGGGGGATAAGTCGTAGGAAGAGGTGCTGAACAGGTGGAAGGACAAGTTCATGTCCTTCCCCCCCGAAACGTCCGCCAGAAGGGAGCGTTTCTCCCTTGGCCAAGAATGTGGACGGATTCTCGGTGAAGGGTGTGCCCTGAAATGGAGGGTGGTCAACGACAGAGGGGCCTTTCCGGCTCAGGGCCAGTTTCAGGTTCTCCGTCATTTCCTCCACTAAGGCATCTTCTGTGCGTGACCGATCTCCAAGCGATTCGTTGACACGAAGGCAATACGTCGTAGGAAAACGAACGTGACGCATATCGAAAGGCATCGTCTTTTCGTCAGGTATGCCGAATGCCGTGTTCATAACTGGTACGATTGCCGCATGACCGACTACCCTTAGCGCCCAACCGTATTCGATCAATACATTTGGGTTCGGAATAGGCTTGCCCTTATCAGTGTGACCCACGAAGCTCAAATCTGGCACAAAGACCGAGCAGTCAGTGATCTTGTTAAATATCGTGTCAACAATCGGCGGAGTCCCAGGGATGTTCTTCGTGTCCTTGTCGAGGATGACGGGCTCATCACGAGTCGCCTCTTGTAGTTCCACGTCGTTGCTTAGCTTCTTGATAGCCTTCTCCAGCACCGATTCAATGAAGTCCCGATTCGTCTCCTTTGGCGAATCGCTTTGCCAGGAATAGAATACCGTCAAACCCATTTGTACTTCTCCCTTTCTCGATTGCACGGAGCTGTGGCTCATGCAGAATTGTTGCCAAGGTCACATCTGTCAAGCTCAATTGAGCGAATTGTCGTCCTCTTTCGACCTCCAACACAACACCTTCCCGCCACTATCTAAGTCTCGTAGAGTCTGCATCGCACACCATCGCTATGTCGTGACAAGAGTAATGGCTCCAATCCAAATGAGTACACTGTCCCCGGAATTCCTCTATCAATGACGAGCGCATTCGACTCAACACCGCACCGCATCGGAAGGAAGTCCTGCAGAACAGCGGCAAGCGCCTGTTCATTTTCACTGCCTTTGAGGCCTTCATGGGGTAATCGTCGATTGAACAGAAGGGCATCAGCTTCAAGCTTATTGTAGACGCTCCGGAAATATCTATTCAGAAACTTGCGGTCTGCTTCTCTGCTCATAGTCACACCGTTTGGTACGGCCCTCTTAAGCTAAATCATGGCCCAAATAGAGGCAGTCTCGTAGGGTGTGCACCGCACACCATGGCTATGTCGTGACAACAATAACAACTCCGATCAGAATAGGTAAGCTGTCCCCGGAATTAGCCCCATAGTACGCTTTTAGCATCTTGAAGTCTTCTTGGCCCGTGGAGTCTATGTGTGAGACTCTTTGCGAGTTCTGGTCCTCTGATTTTGAACGCTTCGGCAGAAGCGCATAGGCCTTACGGATCCACCATAATGAATCCTCCAGGTCTTTGAGTATCAGACTGAAGCCTACGTATCTTGCTGCAATCGGTCCTCGAAAAATGAAAGTCTCGCATTCCCGGCCGTCGACTCTCACCGAAAGACACGTTTTCCCGGTCTCCCTATCAACGTGTTTTTCTATCTTGAAGAGATCAGCCATTCTGGTAACCTCCGGTCCCACGTGCTCACTGCATGCTCTTGGAGTGTCCACGGTTGCGGTTCCATAGGGCGGGCTATCTGCCCACCATTTCACGGGTCTCATGGCGGGCCTATGTCGCGACATCGCGTTGGTGGGCAATAGCCCACCAACTACAAGACCTACATCCTTAATTGTTATTTTGAGGGCTGACCCTCATCGGTTCCCCTCATCGGTTCCCTGCCCACAAGGCTATTTTGGTTGTTAATGGGTGCCGAAGGCTGGAAAACTCGTGTGATACGTCTCAATTCTTCAGGTGTAACCACGTGCGTACTCCTCGCCAGCAAGACGTACATTAATCTGGGCTTATCATCTTAACGGAGCGAATTCCGGGGACGCCTTGCCCATTTCCTAGGCAGACGTCGATATGAAAAGAAGGGAGGCGTCAAGTCCAACGGCTTGCCTAAGGCACGAAGAACCTGACTCCACCCGAAGGCATCACGCCTTCTGTCGGCGAATCACTCGCCGACGGTAGGAGCTATTCATCAGATTCGGGTTGTCCTTCTGTCCCTAGCTTCCCATGTAGGCACATGGGGTAGGAAGGGAGGTAGAAGGGCCCTAGGCTGTGAATAAACGCCCCCCTATCATAACCTTGCCTACGATGGACAAAAACCTACCTATCGTAGTCATGGGCGTCCCTTTCTCGTGCCAAGCACGGGGAAAGTTGGTTGTGACAGGAAAGGCACAGCGCCTCCCTTATTTCATCATCACTTTTCAACTCGCTGACTACGCGGCTCCTTTGTCTTGGCCGTATGGTTTCCATTTGACATGTTTGTGAACTTGCTAGCACTTGAATATCCTCGCACAAGATGCTCATGCGCAGCGAGCTGCGACTTGCACATACTACACGCTCAAGGCCAGTTCCCCTCAAGCAATCCGTTGTCAAGCGCGGGCCCATCGGGATTGATCAGAATTGGTGGGTTCTTGCTGTAGAGGACCTCAAGTTGCGTCGACGAGTCCGTCCGCAGGAAGATCTCCAAGAGACGACCAAATAGATGCGAGTCACTGGGGGATCGCAAATCTGGTGCGGCAGCCTCATAGTCCTCCCATAAGTCCGCCGGGATGCGAATCTGGATTTCCTTTTCACCCGAAGGTTTTGGCGTTTCGCTCATGTTCCTCTTCTCCTTTTCTTCTATTCTCTCCGAATCATGCCCACGCATCTTACACTATCGTTGTACCATATCCAATGCGGTCCGCTTCGTGCTCCAACACATTTGTCGCGCGTGTAGCCGCGACAACTTCCAGAGAGTATTATGGCGACAACCGAGCGCCAATACAACTGAAAACCGGCGAGTCACGGGAGCGGCGGGGTCGGGTTCTGTTTAGTTTTTCGCTTCTCTAAGGGCTGTGGAAAGAAAAACAAGCCGGCTGCTTGTTTCAGCAGCCGGCTTGGATTGCTGCAGGCAACTGGGTTGTGTGTTACTTGTCCTTGGCTTCGAACTCGGCGTCGATGACGTCGTCGCCGCCGTGTTTGCGTTTGACGTCACCTTCCTGGGGCGGGGCCTGGCGGGGCTGGGGGCCGCCGCCGGGGGTGCCGGCGCCGGCGGAGGCGGCCTGTTTCTTGGCGGCCTCTTCGTAGAGGACTTTGCCCAATTCCTGGCCGGACTCGCTGAGGTTGTCGATGGCGCGCTTGATCGCGGCGGGGTCTTCGCCCTTCTGGGCTTCGCGGAGGTTCGTGATTGCACTTTCGATCTTACCCCGCGTGTCGGACGAGACCTTGGCGCCGTGCTCCTTGAGCGTCTTTTCGGTCGAGTAGATCAACTGATCCGCCTGGTTCTTCAGGTCGACGACCTGCCGGCGTTTCTTATCTTCCTCGGCGTGCGCCTCGGCCTCGTGCGTCATGCGCTTGATCTCTTCATCGGAGATACCCGAGCTCGACTTGATCGCGATCGACTGCTGCTTGCCTGTGCCCAGGTCCTTGGCGGAGACGTTCAGAATGCCGTTGGCGTCGATATCGAACGCGACCTCGATCTGCGGCATGCCGCGGGGAGCGGGCGGCAGGTCCGCCAACTGGAACCGGCCCAGCGTGCGGTTGTCGCGGGCGAACTCGCGCTCGCCCTGGAGGACGTGGATGTCCACCGTCGTCTGGCTGTCCGCCGCCGTGGAGAAGACTTCCTTCTTGCTGGTCGGGATCGTCGTGTTGCGGTCGATGAGCCGGGTCATGACGCCGCCCAGGGTTTCGACACCGAGGGACAGAGGCGTCACGTCCAGGAGCAGGATGTCCTTCACGCCGGCATCACCGGCCAGGACCGCGCCCTGAACCGCAGCGCCCAGGGCAACGACTTCGTCGGGGTTGAGGCTCTTGTTGGGTTCCTTGCCGAAAACCTCCTTGGCGACCTGGACGACCTTCGGAATACGCGTCGAGCCGCCGACGAGCAGCACCTCGGCGATGTCCTTCGTCTGCAGCTTGGCGTCTTCGATGGCCTTGAGGCACGGCCGTTTGAGTCTTTCGAAGATCGGCTCGCACAGGGCCTCGAACTTGCTGCGGGTCAGCGCGATCTGGAGGTGCTTCGGACCCGAGGCGTCGGCCGTGATGAACGGCAGATTGACGGTCGTTTCCAGTTGCGTGCTCAGCTCGCACTTGGCCTTCTCCGCGGCTTCCTTGAGGCGCTGATGGGCCATCGGGTCCTGACGCAGATCGATGCCTTCCTTCTTCTTGAACTCGTCGGCGAGGAAGTTGATCAGAATTCCATCGAGGTCATCGCCACCGAGGTGCGTGTCGCCGTTGGTGCTGAGGACTTCGAACACGTTGTCGCCGATATCGAGAATGGAGATATCGAAGGTGCCGCCGCCGAAGTCGAAGATGGCCACCTTCTCGTTCTTCTTTTTCTCGACGCCATAGGCGAGCGCGGCCGCGGTGGGCTCGTTGATGATGCGCTGCACGTCCAGCCCGGCGATCTTGCCGGCGTCTTTGGTCGCCTGGCGCTGGGCGTCGTTGAAGTAGGCGGGCACGGTAATGACCGCCTTCTCGACCTTCTCGCCCAGATAGTCCTCGGCCGTCTTCTTCAGATCCTGGAGAATCATGGCCGAGATCTCAGGCGGGGTGTACTGCTTGCCGCGGATGCTGACCTTCACCAGCTCGTTGGAATCGCCGACCACCTTATAGGGAACGATCTTCTCTTCCGTCCCCACTTCGTTGTGCCGGCGTCCCATGAACCGCTTGATGGAGAACACAGTATTCTCGGGATTAGTGACCTGCTGATGCTTGGCGATCTGCCCCACGAGGATCTCGCCCTTGTCGGTGAAACCGACGACGGACGGCGTCAGACGCGATCCGGAGGCGTTCACCAGAACCTTCGGTGCAGAGCCCTCCATCACAGCCACCACTGAATTGGTCGTGCCCAAATCTATACCAATGATTTTCGCCATGATTCAATTCCTTTCTTGCGTCACACTGGGGGGTCGAACGCTTCATCCCGCATCCGAACACCCCTTACTGCAAGTCCAATGCGCGTATGCTTCTTGACTATCGACTATGGAGGTAAGCAAACGGTGTGCCAGCAGGAATAGAGGTGGCCATGGCAACATAAGTGCTTGTGTGTATGATACTTACGAAGCCATCATTGCAGGGGGCATGTCGATACGAACGGATGCCATTCGCTCAATCTGTCATACCGCCATTGCCAATTTGGCAGAGCGCAGAACGGGGGTGCAATCGTCAATCGTAAATCATCGATCGTCGATCCTAGGACGGTTGTCCCAGCGCCTCGCGGATGATCTTGGCGCGCAGGGCATCGCGCTTGGCGGCGTCGAGGGCCTGGCCGCAGTTCATCTGCAGATGCGCCGGCAGGGTCAGCATGAAGAGGCGATTGATCGTGCGAATGGACAGGGCGCTGCCGCCGTCGTCCATGCCGGTGCGCGGGGCACAGAGTTGATCGATGGCCGGAGTGGAGGCGCCCATGTGGTCGTGCATGTTCACGCCCAGACGGAGGTGACTGAGCAGGAAGAGCGCTTCCTGCGAGCTGATCAGATGGGCACTCTGCAGCAAGGCCATGGCCCGCGAGATTTTGTCGTCGAGCATTTCGACCTGGCTGGAGAGCAGATGTTTGCGGGCGGCCTTCTCGTACTCGACGATCTCGGGGATGATGACGTTTTCGAATTCGGAGACCAGCCCCTCTTCGCTGACACCGAGCGAGACCTGATTCGAAATCTGGTAGAGATCGCTGGTGGCCTCGGTCCCCTCTCCAAAAAGTCCGCGCACGGCCAGGTTCATATCCTTGGCGGCGGCGAGGAACTTCTCGATCTGGCCCGTCATTTTCAGTGCCGGCATGTGGAGCATGACCGACACGCGTATGCCGGTGCCGACATTCGTCGGACAGGCGGTAAGATAACCCAGGCGCGAACTGAAAGCGTAGTCCACCTGTCTTTCGATCTGGTCGTCGATCCGGCTGATCTGCTCGGCACAACTGGAGAGCTGGCACCCGGCCTTGAGGACCTGAAGCCGGAGATGATCTTCTTCGTTGATCATCGCCGTGAAGAACTCCCGCCGGGCGATCACCGCTCCCCGCGGACCTTTGGCCAACGCCAGATGGCGACTGATGAGGTGACGCTCGACCAGCAGATTGCGGTTCAGGGCCGACGTGTGGTCGATGCTCATGTAGAAGGTCTCATCGCCCAGATCCAGCGACGTGATCACCGCCTTGAGCGCTTCGAGGATCTCGGTCTTTTCCTCGTCGGAGCAGCTATTGAGGAACTTGTGGCCCGCCAGATTCCGGGCCAGGCGGATCCGGGACGACACGACGATGTCATTGAGCGGTCCAGACCCGCCGAACCACTCGTTGATGTCACAACTGATATCCGAAAGCTTCATCCCTGCTAATCCCGAAGCCTGCTATTATTCCATGTGTTTGATTTGATCGCGCAGCGCGGCGGCCCGCTCGTAATCTTCGCTGCGCACCGCCGCGTCGAGCTGCTGACGCAAGGCCGTCAACCCGGCAAGTTTTTTGGTCTCGCCGGGCATCTTGGCCGGCACTTTGCCGCAGTGCACCGTGCCACCGTTATGGGCGCGTTCGATCAGCGGCATCAGGCTCTGCTCGAACACTTCGTAATCGCGCGGGCAACCCAGGGTCCCCTCTTTGCGGAGCCGATCCAACGTGAAGCCGCAGTCCGGGCACTTGGTCTCCGGCTCGATGGACGTACCCATGATCTCCTCATCCGACGGCTGCGAGGCCAGGAAGTTCGTCAGCAGCTCGTTGATCGAAACCTGTCCCTGGGCCGCAATCCCCTGCTCCGCGGCACAATGCTCGCAGACGTGCATCTCGCTGCGGACACCCTCGGTGATCTCCGTCAGGTGAATAGTCGCGGTTCGTTTATTGCATATCTGGCACTGCATAGACACCTATTCGATTCTTTCCCAGATCTCCCGGCGGCGCATTCCGCGGTGAGAGACCCCTTCCGTAGCCGAGCCGGACGGACCCAATCAACAGATCCATCGCTCGGTTTGCTTTTGCCTATTGTACCGCAGAAGGCCCACCGAATACAAACGAGATCGCCCCTGGTTTTTACGCCCTGCTCCGTTCGTTGGTTCCGCCCGCTAGGGTTCCGGGAAGCTGGTGGTGTGGGTGGCTCGCAACTGGCTGAACCGTCCCTGCAAACGCCGGTAGACGTTCGGCGGGATCAGGTTGGACAGGTCGCCCCCCAGAGACGCGATTTCCCGGATCAAGGTGGAGCTGGTGAAGCCGTACTGCTCGCTGGTCATGATGAAGATGGTCTCGATTCCCGCCACCGCACGGTTGGTCATAGCCAACTGGAACTCGTACTGAACATCGGTGAAGTTGCGCAGCCCGCGCAGGATCACCGATGCCTGACAGTTGCGTGCGTACTCGACCGTCAGCCCCTCGAAACTCTCCACCTTCACCCCGGGCCATCCCTGGATCAGTTCCGCAATCATCTCCACCCGCTCCTGAGGGGTGAAGAGCTGATTCTTGATCGGGCTGCGCCCCACCGCGATGACCAGCTCATCGAAGAGGTTCATACCGCGCTTGACCACGTCGAGATGACCGTTGGTGATCGGGTCGAAGGACCCGGGGAAGATCGCCCTGACGAACTTGTTAGCCATACTAAGTCATTTACTATTTACTATTTATGATTTACGATTGGACTCAACCAGCAACCCCCAATTGTAAATAGTAATTCGTAAATAGTAAATAGCACCGGAGGTGCCAATGCTGGTCGGCATCATGCAGGTCCATATCCACATGAGCGGGCTGGGCTCGCTCAAGGACAAGCGCAGCATCGTCAAGGGTCTGATCGGGCGGCTCCAGAGCCGGTTCAACGTCTCGGTCTCGGAAGTCGAGCACCAGGACTCCAAAATGATCGCTGTTATAGGACTTGCCGTCGTCAGCAACGACGCCCGTTTCATCGACCAGCAGCTCGACGCCATCCTGAACTTCATGCGCAACGACGGCCGCTTCTACCTCGGCGAGGTCGAACGCGAGGTCTTCTCGTAAGAACGGTGAACGTGGCAAGAGACTTCGTCAGCCGGGTGGCAGCGGCAAGCGGAGCGAAGCGGAGTTTGCCGATGGCCTCTCGCATGCGAAGGAAGCATTGGCTTGACAGGCCCACGGTGCCAGGGTATGATCTTACTGGTAAGACGCAGAGAAAGGAACATCGCATGGGACTGGTAGCCACAACGAAGATGTCATCGAAAGGCCAGGTCGTGATTCCGGAGGATATCCGACGCCGGCTTGGACTGGAAACGGGCGTGCAATTCCTCGTCTTGGGCGAGGATGACGTCGTGATCTTGAAGATGGTCAAGCCTCCCTCGATGGCCGACTTCGACCGCCTTGTCAAGAAAGCACGGTCTCAAGCCAGAGCATCAGGTCTTACGCGTTCCGACCTCCCCGCTGTTGTGGCCGATGTGCGGAAGCAACGATAAAAACCCCGAGCAAAGTCGCGGCATACCACCCTTCCACATAGGCCTTGTCTCTTGGCTCCTATCCCTTGTCGCTTATCACTTGTTTCTTGTCCCTTGTCACTTTTCCCCTCCCAACAGTCTCGCCGTGTAGGGGCAGGTCTGTGACCTGCCCTCCCCGATCCGGGCGGGTCCCAGACCCGCCCCTACAAACCCCGCCGCTGTTTCTTGCCCTCGCGTCCCGCCGCTGCTATAATAACATCGGTTGGCGATCATGATTGTGGGTTGGAGGGCGAAATGCTTAGGACGTTCGATACGGAATCAGCTTTGTTTCTCGGGCGGCGGAAGAATGTGAGGAGCAAGCAGCAATGGACATTCTGAAGGAACTATTCTTTCAAATAGTCGCGCATCTTCCTATGTTGCTGAGCGGTTGGCTCTATTCTTCCAAACGTACGAAGGCACACGTGGAGGTCACTATACCCGCACGTGAGGGTTCTGTGGACATATTCTGCGACAGAGTTCAGTCTAGTTTCAGGATCGCTATTGAGATACGAAATAGCAACCCTTTCCCAATTGAAGTCGATCGCATCGAGGCAACTGCATCCCTTTCCGGCGGATCAATGCGGGCGCTTGAGTTGTTCGGTGGAAGCGTCCAGACGAATAGAAAGGTTTCGTTCTATCTGACGGGTAGAATCGACGAGGCCAATCTGGAGATGATCAACAAGGCTCCCGATAACGAAATGCCGCGTGTGCATATTCACGCCATCGTGATAAACAAGTACCATCGCATCAGAGACTTCATGCATGATGAAGACAGAGTCATGTGTAGATTCTCGAATAGGCGACGTGGCCAATGACCTCTGCCCCGCACAGACTGTGCATGGTGCCTCCCAATGCTGAGTCTGGCTTGCACGTGAGTCCTGACTGAAATGGAAAGAACTGGCGTGTGTGCACCTATTCTTCTCGTATTCGAGCGTCCATCTTACGGAACTGAAAAGCCTTGGCTTGCTCAGCTTGTGGATTCGCTGCAAGGGCTTCGGCAATTCTCTTCTTTTGAGCCGATGAAACCTGAACATCCGCGGACTCTGCCAGAAGCTGGATCATGTGGGCAATGAGTGGACTGTTGACTCTAGGCGGTTCTCTGACAAGACCGCCATTGAGTTCCACTTTGGTATTCTCCCAAACGTCATCTTTAGGTTTGCGTATCAGGGTGAATATCAGAATCCCCGCGAGGTTGGCGCAGACATAGAAGGCTGGAATAGACGGGATAATATATGTGTAATCAAAGGCACTTGCCCGGAAGTAGAAATTGGGCTCTCTAAGAGGTGAATCGGAACCTGTAATCTCTGGCATGGGTACGATATGATTCTCCATCTCCCCGATGTCATGTCGTTTCTCCATAAGAAAGTCAGCGAGGACCTTCTCCGCATCATCTAGAATCGAGAGTGTCTCAAGTGACTCCTTATGATCTTTGCGAAAGCCAATATTATCTAGGTGGAGAGTGCGCCAGTTCACCGAACTGATGAAGTAGCTCAACCACGAGCCATACTCGAAAGAAGTCGTGCCCGATTCATGGTACGGCGTGAAGACTTGCTCGGCAAAGTCCCTCTCTGCACGCGAGAAACGTTCCTCACAATCACCACACAGGAGCCTCAGTTTATCACCATCTTGCCTGCGAAGATTGACATCCACAAGACCTGCGCGAAGATACCCTGTGGGGGAATTCTTCTTGATCCTGTCAAAGACAAACTGAGGGATTACGTGGCTCTCTCGAAGATCTGTATTTGATTTGCACAGTGCACAATTTGGCATGGATTTCTTCCGCAGAACCAACCAAGAAAGAACTCATGGGGGTCATGGGAGTCAACTCTTGACATTTGACGCGCCTATCAAGTGTCGAGAGTTGACCGTCGCTCTTGACCCAGCAGCCATCCGGGACGGCTACGGTTTGTGACTAGTCACCGCCATTCGAATCGGCCCACCACCTGTTATTCAACTTCGCTATCCCTGGAAAGAGTTCGTTGTCTTCCATCGCACGCTGTACACTCATCGAGAAGATGAAGTGCTCGTATTTGTCATTGTACTGAATTGAGTGAGCTTCAAGTACTTGGGCAATCTCCTCGCGTTTGGAGCCGTACCGAAACTCGATCAGGACATTGCCCCCACTGCGTGTACGCACAAGCAACTGGTTGTAGCCGCCGCACACGACATTGATCGACCACTTGCAGTAGCTCAAACGAGGGTTATCGTAGATAGGTTTCGTGACCGCATACAAGCGCTGTGCTACCAGTAGCGTTTCGTTTGATTTCTTTCTCCAATACTCCTCGTCGAAACTATCGCCGTCCTGACTGGCCCCGTCATCCACCTCTTCGTAAACATCAAGTATCTTCGTGAAATGCAGGGAATGTCCAGTGGGCGACTTGATTATATTGGCCTGAATGGCAATTAGCGGAACAGACCCGCTCAGTATCTGGATGACGTTAAAGAACCTCTTTGTGATCCTCTCAGCGACCAGCACAGCAGAGTGTTGGCGCTGCGGCCATTTACGTTTGATCAAATCCCAGTATTCGATGGTTCTGATGATATGGCTGGGATCAGTATCGCCTAACACGACCTCGACTTCATACATTGAGTCGTCAATGGGATTCTTGAGCAAGATATCCAAACGACCGCCCGAACTCGTGCAACGTTCCTTTGTGACACCCTCCAAATCGCCGAGCCCAATACATGATGGGTTATCCCATATCTGTTCCTGTAACCAAGCCTCATCTAACCCGAGTGACGAAATGCTCACTGTTTCGGATATCGGTATTTCCATATGTGCCTCCTATAGAATCAATATCGGCACCACTGGGGCTCTGCTTGAACCATGAGTCTCACGGACTCGCGACACTCATGCTTTCCGGGATGCCTGCGCGCAAATTGATCCAAGGGGGACAAACGCAAGATGGTAGTCCGGTAAAGCGCCCTCACCTGTTCTGAACGCGATTTCTGACCAGAACCGAGGGTTTTGAGAATCGGCGGATATCGGATACTTTTTTCGCGGTGTGGTGCGGGAGGTCAACTACGGACTCTGATACGGTCGCGCTCCACGATCCATAGTTGGCCACGACAATCTGCTGTCTTGACGACATCGAGCAGGCGGGTGACCAGGCGGATCACTTCAGGAGTGCTTTGCCTAGCGAGACGGAGGACGAACAAGCCGGGATAGTCGGCCGGAGGATACGTTCGGATGTCGGAGAAGTCCGTGTCGAGCGTGAGGAGAGCCCGACCTTCCCCCTTGCAGACGGATGCGATCCGGCCATCGGGCTGGCCACCCAAGGATTGGTCGAAGACGCTGACCGCGTCATGGCCCGCCTCACGCAGGACGGCCACAGCCTCCAGCGGAACATTCTCATCCGTCTTGAGCCGCATGGGCTTCCTTATGCCGGCAAGGTGACGATGCGCTCGTGGGTCAGTTCGGCGGCGTAGGCGATGGCCGCACGCACTGCCTCCTGGGTCAGAGTCGGATAGTTGGCCAAGATCTGCTCGACGGTCAGGCCATCCGCCAGATTGTCCAGGATGACCGAGACCATGATCCGCGTGCCTTTGATGCACGCCTTGCCATGGCACACTTCCGGGTCCACCGTAATGTAGTCTGACCAAGTCATACTTCAATTATAGAGTTTCGGCCCCAGACAGTAAAGACCCACGCCCGCAATCGGAGCGCCGCCGAGCCACGACCGAGATTATTGATCCGCCAGCCATCACTCCGCCCAAAACAGACGCTTTGCGGCGGTGAGGCCGCACTTCTGGTACTTGTCGTAGGCGCGGGCTACGCGATCTTTCATCGACTCGGAGGTCTCCCGGGCGAGCCAGCTATTCACGGCGGCCTCCAGCACGTAGCCTTCGGGGGCCATGAAACCGGTCGTGAGAAGGACGGGTCGGCACTTGAGCTGCTGCAAACGAGAATGGAAGTAGGGTTCGCTCCGGCAGGCCAGGACCATCGCGGCTTTCAAACGTGCGTCTTGGGCCGGCGCAGGCTGGTTCACGTCGAAGTCCATCAGGCCGTTGTGCCCGACATACGCAACAAGGTCAGCCGCACCACTGATTCCGAGCGTGGTTCCACCCACTAGTAAGGCGTTGCGGCTGTTTCCAGCCGCGGCGTTGAGGAAGTCCGCTACCGCGACTTTGATCTTTGCACCTCGGTAAGCGTCCGCCACCAGGTATGCGTTGGCTCTCTTGTGCCGAAACACTACTCTCTCCAGAATAGCCCCGCTCGGGTTCTTCTCGGTTGTCGCAACGGTCCAGTCTGTGCTCTTCCTGAGGATTGTCTTGGTGCCATACAGCGCTCCCCAGTACAGGTTATTCGCCGGGTCTTCTCCGTTTCCGAGTTGTTTCGGCACGGGCACGATGCCTTGGTGCTCGTTGTCACAGAGGGCGACGAAGACGTGGATCGTTCTGATATTTCCCTGCATGGCGTTCGAAGCGAGAAGCAACGCGATGAACAAAGTAGCCTGCATGGATTTCTCCCCTATAGTGCTGAGATCAGAGGACCTTGTCGACGGCGTAGCGGGCGCAGAGGAAGATGTCGAGGGCGAGGGCGGTGCAGAGAATCAACCAGCGGAGAGGCTGGAGGCGGAACTGGCGGTAGGCCATCAGGAAGACCATCGTGACGGCCATCATGCCGAGCAGGTACATCTTGGCTTCCTCCACGAAGAGGCGGGCGTAGGGATCGGCCAGACTGAAGATGATCTGGAAGTACTTCGTGGCCAGGAGCAGCATGACGATCGCCAACAGCGCCTGGGCCGCGGCGGCGATCAGGAGCCACTTCTTGTCGCCAGAACCGGCCTCGATCAGGCCCTGAAGTCCGACCGCCGCGAGGACCGCCAGGGCGACCATGGGCAGACTCAGCCAGAGAACGGGGCTGACGCCGAGCCAGGCCACATAATTCGCCGGCAAGAAAGTGTGCGAGAACGCCAGGACGAGGCCCGCGGCCAATAGGAAGAACAGGACGTAGCGCCGGGCCGTGAGCATCACGGCGGCGCCGAGGATCAGCGGAGCGATGGCCACGTGGTAGAGGCTGACCACGGCACAGGTGCGGTCCGGCAGGTCCAGCATCACCAGCGGCGCGATGAAGCCGACCATGTCACCCGGGCGCGGCACGGATTGGATCGGAGCGGCGAACAGGCGTTGGGACGTGCAGAGATAGAAGTATAGGATAACGGCTCCGAACGGCAGCAACCAGAGCGGCAGACGCAGGACGCTCCGGCGCTTCCGGCCCAGCAGCGCTGCCGGCACGCACAGCCACGGAATCGCGGCCGCGACCACGCCCGCACTCGCATGACAGTGCGCCAGGCCCAGCATGAACGGGCCAAAGCCATAGACGGCACCCGCCAGGCACGACCCCGCGAACCCCGCCACCCACCGCCGGCTCAGGGCATAGGCGCCCAGGGCGCCGAACAGAGCACTGAAAGGCATGAACAACCGCCACTGATGCAGAGCGGGGAAATGGGGCTGGTAAAGGTAGACGGTGAAAGCCACGTAAACAATCACCGCGGCCACGTGGCGCAGGATTGCGGATTGATGATTGCGGATGGCGGATTCAATCATGTCGTCGTCTCTTAATCCGCAATCCGAAATCCACAGTCCGCAATGGCGTCAGCCCTTGAGGATGACTTCGCCCGTGCCGCGGGTGATTTTGCCGATGCGGTAAACCTGTTCGCCCCATTTAGTCAGCATCCGTGCAATGGAGTCGGCGAAGTCCGGCGCGACGACCAGACAGAAGCCGATTCCCATATTGAAGACGTTGAACATCTCCTTTTCCTGGACCGGGCCCTTCTTCTGAATGAAGTCGAAGATCTTATGCCTGGGCCAGCTCGCAATCTCGAGGACGGCGTTGCAGTTCGACGGCAGCACGCGCGGGACATTGCCCGGCAGGCCGGAACCTGTGATGTGGGCCATGGCGTGGACGACGCGCTTTCGCTTGTATTTCGACAGCAGCTTGATGATCGGTTTGACGTAGATCTTGGTCGGCGTCAGGAGGACATCGCTCAGGACCTGCCCATCCAGCTCGTCTACACGATCCGTCACCTTCAGCTTGGCCCGTTTGAAACACACGTTGCGCGCCAGGGCGTAGCCATTGCTGTGCAGTCCGCTGGAAGCCAGCCCGAGGATCACGTCGCCTGCGTGCACGTCTTTGCCCGTGATGATCTTGTTCTTCTCGACCACCCCGACGGCGAAGCCCGCCAGATCGAAGTCACCCTTGCGGTACGTGTCGGGCATTTCCGCGGTTTCGCCGCCCAGCAAGGCACAGTCTGCCATGCGGCAGCCGTCCGCGACGCCCTTGACGATGTCCGCGACAAACTCCGGCTTGAGCGTGTGGAGCGCCACGTAGTCGAGGAACAACAGCGGCTCGGCCCCGATCACCAGGATGTCGTTGACGCTCATCGCCACCAGATCGATCCCGACGGTATCGTACTTTCTGGCCTTGGCAGCCACCTGAACCTTGCTGCCCACGCCGTCCGTGGAAGCTACGAGGACGGGCGTGCGGTAGTTTTTCTTGAAGAGCTTTTCGTCGTAGTCGAGGCGCAGCAGGCCGGCGAATCCGCCCGGCAGATTGATGACTCGCGGTCCATAGGTGCTGGTCAGGCTGGACCAGATGCGGTTGACCATTTCATCATTCGCGTCGATATCGACGCCGGATTGCGCGTAGCTGACGTATTTACTCATGGCTTGGTGTGGGAATCCTCGAACATCTGCATCTGGTATTTTTCCATCATGAATTTGTTCACGGCGTACGCGATCGGAATGGGATACTTGCCGCTCCAGCAAGCCGTGCAGTAGTGGCTGGCAGGCAACGCGGCACAGGCCAGCATGCCTTCCAGGGAAACATAGCCGACACTGTCGACTTCGAGAAAGTCCCGAATCTGCTCGAGCGTGCGGTTGTTGGCCAGCAGCTCGTCCTTGGTGGGGAAGTCTACTCCGAAATAGCACGGGAAACGTATGGGCGGGCAACTGACCCGCATGTGGATTTCCCGGGCCCCGGCCTGGCGCAGGTGCCTGATTTTGCCCCGCGTCGTGGTGCCGCGCACGATGGAATCATCGACGACCACGATGCGTTTGCCCGCGACGACCTCGTTGACCACGGCCAGCTTCAGGCCCACCTCCAGCTCCCGCAGCTTCTGGTCGGGGTCGATGAAGGTGCGGCCGATATAGTGACTTCGCACCAGCCCCATGTCGAACGGAATCCCCGATTCCTGGGCGTAGCCGATGGCCGCCGAGGTGCCGGAGTCGGGAACGGGAATGACGACGTCCGCCTCGGCCGGGTGCTCGATCGCCAGACGCCGGCCGATCTTCTTGCGAATCTCATGCACGTTCTCACCGAAGATGCGCGAGTTCTGCTTCGAGAAGTACACGTGCTCGAACATGCAATGAGCCGGCGTGACCGTCCCTTTCCTGACGAAGAAACGGCTGTGCAGCCCTTTCTTGTCCAGCCGGACGATTTCGCCGGGCTCCACCTCGCGGATGAACTTGGCGCCGATGCCGTCGAGAGCACAGGTTTCGCTGGCGACGACGTAGGCGCCTTTTTCCGTCTGCCCGATGCACAGCGGCCGGATGCCGTAGGGATCGCGGGCCGCGTCGATGTGATCCGCGAACAGGAAGATCAGGGAGTAGGCGCCCTGAAGATGATTCAACACGTGGCCCAGCGGATCAGGTTTGCCCTGATGAGTTGGCTTGGCCAGCAGATGGATGATGACCTCGGTGTCGCTGGTACACTTGAAGATGCTACCGTGGGCCTCGTATTCGTCGCGGAGGAGTCCGGCATTGATGAGATTGCCGTTGTGAGCGACCGCCACCTGCCCGCGGGAATACTCGGCGAGGAGCGGCTGGCCGTTCTCGGCCTTGGACGAGCCGGAGGTCGAATACCGCACGTGGCCGATGGCGATGGGGTTCTTCAACTTCTCCAGAACGCCGGAGCCCGCGCGGAAGACCCGGGCGACGGTACCGGTGTCTTTATAGCACTGGATCGTCTCACCATTGCTCGACGCGATGCCGGCCGCCTCCTGACCTCGATGCTGCAAACTGTGCAACCCGAAGTAGGTCTTCTGCACGGCTTCAGGGTCGCCGAAGATGCCAAAAAGACCGCACTCTTCTCTTTTCTCAGGAAAGACTCCGTTCACGTCGAATTCCGAGATCAAGTCAGACATGACCCTCTCACTGGTAACCAGGAAACCGAAAAAATCAAAAAGGACGCGCTTACATCACCCACCCGGCATAGTGTATCGATTCGTGCCTCGCGCGTCAATGAAGGAGGACTGCTAAGTTTGAAGTTTGAAGTCGGAAGCCCTTGAAACCTCACACTTCAGACTTCAAACTCGCCAGCAGTGGTTTTAGCTTCCGAATGGCGTTTCCGCGATGAGAAATGGCGTTTTTCTGCTCGTCGGGCAACTGGGCCACCGTCTTGCCCAACGACGGCACGAAGAAGACAGGATCGTAACCGAACCCATTATCCCCCAAGGGTTTATCGATAATAACCCCTTCCACGGTGCCCCGTATGTGCAGGGGTGAATAATCATTCGCCCCCAGCCGCTTGGGATCAACCAAACAGAGGCAGCAGACGAACCTGGCCGTTCGCCGCTCTTTCGGCACGCCCTCCAGCAACTTCAAAAGCCTGGCAATGTTCAGCCGATCGATCGTCTTGCGATCCGTACCGGCGGGGAACGGCCCGGCGAACCTGGCCGACTTGACGCCCGGGGCGCCGTCGAGCGCATCGACCACCAGCCCCGAGTCGTCGGCCAGCGTCCAGAGTCCCGTCGCCTTGGCGTATTCCGTCGCCTTCTTGCGGGCATTCTCCTCGAACGTGGCGCCGTCTTCTTCGACGTCGCCCAGCCCCGGAAAGTCCGTCAGCGTTTTCCATTCGATATCGGTTCCGAGCATGGCGCGCAATTCCCGCACCTTGCCCGGGTTCGTTGTTGCGACTAGGATTTCTTTGCTGTTCTGCATATCTTCGAGCCAAACTGCAATTTCCTGGGATCGACCTTCTTGTCGAATTGTACCGGATCTTTGAAAACGTACGGAAGCCGGTCCATCGCCGCCCGCAGATCCACGTCTGCAGCATCCTGAACGACGAACGTCGGGGCGACACATGCGTCGCCCTCACCGACCTTAGCGCGAATGACCGGGACGAAATCGGGATTGACCTCGTACCCAATCGAACTTCTCTTGAGATTCCCGGCCGCCAGCGCCGTGGTGCCGCTGCCCAGGAACGGGTCCAGAACCGTGTCACCGGCGAACGTGAACATCCGGATGAGCCGGCGGGGAATCTCTTCCGGAAAGACCGCCAAGTGCTTGTCCTGCTTGTCACCCGGAATATTCCAGTGCCCCGCGAAGAACCGGTTCCACTCCTCGGTGGTCAGCCGCGATTGCTCCTTGACCTTTTTGCTCACCTTCGGAGCGTCGCCGGGCTTCTTGAAGATCAGGATGAACTCGTAATCGAGCTTGAGGATGCCATTGCGCGGGTACGGGAATGAGCCCATGATGACCGCCCCGCCGGTGGTGTGGCAGGTCGTGACCTTCTGCCAGATGATCGCCCCCATGTAGTCGAAGCCCATCGTCTCGCAGAACTTCGTGATCTCGGTGCGAATGGGAATGACCTTGTAGCGTCCGTAGTACACGCTCCGGGCGAACTGGTCCCCGACATTGACGCACAGCCGGCACCCCGGCGCCAGCACGCGGTGACACTCCGCCCACACGAGATTGAGATTGTTGATGTACGCCTCGTACGTGTCGTCGAACCCGATCTGCCGCTGACTGCCGTAGTCCTTGAGCTGCCAATAAGGCGGCGACGTCACGACCAGGTGTACGGATTCATCCGCCACCTCGTCCATGCGCCGCGCATCGCCAACAACGATCTTATGTCGCATCTTGCCCATGCCCGGCTGTTTATACCCGCCCTCGCCGATCCTGGCAATGACGCGTCTTCACTTATCGCCGCAAGAGCCGCGTAGCGACGCCACAGCACCCCACACGCCCTTTAGTCATCAATCCCTTTCCCCATCGCCCTGGCTCCTTTTTCACTTGTCTCCTGTCACTTTTCACCTACAACAAGTCCCGTTGGCGATCATGAATGTGCGTTGGAGGTTCACATGCAGAGGATGTTGAATACAGAATCAACATGGGCTCACGCCCATCCCACCCAACTTGGAGAGCCCCATGGCAGAAGCGAGTGAAGGAACTGAACTGGCGATAACGTAAGGTATTGTTCGCACATTATACTGGGACGTGAAAAGGGTCCCTTC
>CAYQXM010000018.1:0-62990 GCA_964421295.1 uncultured Pirellulales bacterium | reverse complement strand
TGCCGGTGCTGCCCTCGTCGGTGTAGAGGCCCCAGCCGCCGTAGGAGTAGGCGTAAATATCGTGGAAGACATTGCCACTGACGACCGTGCCTTCGGAAGGGCCGAGCGTGTAGACGCCGCCCATGTCACTGAGCACCGCCCAGCCGAGGTGATGGACACGGTTGAAACGGATGGCATTTCGCTTGGCGAGGCTCTCGGCGTAGCCCCACCGCCAGCCGGCGGAAATCCCCGTATAGTAGAAGTCGGCGATCTCGTTGTGCGTCACGGTGTTGTCTCCGCTCTGGCCAATCCAGACGCCCACCGCATCACAGAAGATCCGCCCACCGGCACGGATGATGTTGTTGTCCACCGTGATCCGGCTCGTGCGGGAAAGTTCGTCGGTCCGAATCTGTCCTTCGCCGATGCGGACGCCGCCCGCGCCGAGATCATTCAGAAAGCACCGCTCGACGCGACAATCCCGGCAGCCCTGCCGAAACCAGATTCCGTACCCGGCCGTATGTTCAACCCGGCAATCCTGAATTACGACGTTGCGAACGCCGTCCGCCATGATCGCCGCCTCGATGGGGAAAGCGGCTTGATAGGGTGGATACCCGGCGGGGGGGAGGACGTAGCTGTCGTGCTCGAACGACAGGCCCTTCAGCGTGACATTCTCGACGAACTGCCCCGCTTCGGGCTTACCCTGGAAGACCACGAGCCTGTCGAGTCCCGGCGCGATGACCTCGGCCTTGGTCATATCCTCGCCCGGCAGAGGCTTATAGTAAAGCATCCCATCACGAGCCAGGAACCATTCACCAGGTTCGTCGAGAGCGGCTTTGAGATTCTCCAGGCGGAAGCGTGTATTGGCCGGCCAGCCCGAGTAGCTCTTCAACTGCTCGCCCTCGGTGACAATCTGGCTGGTGTCGAAGTTGACGGTCTTGACGTGCCGCCGGGTGATGCACCAGTTGTGATAGGCGACCAGCGTAACGTCACGCATCTCCGCATCGCTCAGCCCCCGCAGCGGCGCCAGGGCATCTGAGCGGACATCGGTAGTGCGAACGAACTGCCCGGGCTTGCCCTCGATGGGAGCCTCGGTCGTGTTGCCCATGTAGTGATACCACTTGTTCGGCGCCCGCGCCCGCACGGCCCGCCGGCCGTTGACGAACAATTGCTCGAAATGCTGTTTCCCCAGCGTCTCCGGAGTTGGCGTCCTCCAAATTCCGTTTGCGTCAGCTACGAACCCTGTGATAGTTCGCCCACCCGTGAACACCGGCCTTGCCCCCGGCGCGGCTTCGAAGGAAATACCGCTGTCGGCCGGCGTCAGAATGAAAGGTTCGCTCAACACGTACCGCCCATCCTCAATAACCACGCGTACGGGCTCCGTCAACCCGCCGGCTTCCTTCAACTTGCGGATCTCATCGCGTGCCGCTTCCAAACTGGAGACAGGGCTGCCGGGAGATACGGAAATCACCACGGCGCCGGCTGCCGATGTGAGGCAAGCCGCCAACAGCCCGACCATCATGTACGCGTATCTCATAGAGGCCACTATACGATGCCAGGCCGCGTCTCACAAGCATGGAGCGGTCAGAGGCTGCCTTTGCCGCGGATGACCATGATCTTCTGCCAGATCTTGCGGGCGAGGCCCGTGCAGAGGTCTTCCAGGTCATTGACGGCCTCGGTGGCGACGGGATCGTGGAAGTGCTGGACGTAGAGGAAACCCGCCTTGCTGACCAGCGACAGCATCTCCGCACAGTAGTCGAGATACCGGGCCAGCTCGTGGGCGGTCAACTGCTGGCTGGGCGAGTACGGCGTGGGACTGCCGCCGTCGGCGAAAGGCTCCGGGTCCTTGCTGAGCTGGTGCATGTCGATGATGTGCGCGATGCACCGCAGGTGGTTGACGGCGTGGATGACACGCTGCCGCTTGGTTCGGTTCTCAATCGTGACCAGGAATAGGATGCCGGCGCCGATGAGAGCGAGACCATCCAGCGCCGCTCCCGCCATTTGAATCAACTCCGCGACGTTGAGGCCGTCCGTCTTGACGTGTATCGCCGTGACGGAATATACGATGAAGAGGGCACTGAGAACGATGCCCACGTACACGGCGACGCGGAGAATGTAGTTGGGCTTGGCGATCCATTCGACGGTCTCGTCTGCCTCCTCTGAGATCGTGTGGAGATTGCCGCACACGTTCGCCAGGTCCCGGTCCGGAAAGTGCTCCTTGATCCGAAGGCAGAGCCTCTGAATCGTCTTCTGAATCTCTTCCACCCGCAGAACCGGTTTCTGGCTATTCATAAGGTGACACCCATGTCGCTATCTGCTCAATGGTGTTCCACGCGGGAGCGATCATATCAGGCCCATCCCATGATGTCCACCCCGCAGAGACCGTTGACTTCGGGGCTCATTCATGCTACTGACGACATGTGAGCACAGATGCACGCGTATCAGATGGAGGGCACTGGTGGTGTCCGGCAGTGGACCGTGTGATTGCCGACGGACTATGCTGGGAGTATTGCTTTGCCGACGCTGGGGGCCCCAAGGACACTGCCGATTGGCTAAGAGCACGAATCGCATCGTCCAGACGCTTTTCATCACTGGAGGAGTTTCATCGGGTCTGCGAGACGTGCCTTCACCGCCAGTGGGCCAGGCAGGACTGAGTACGCACCGTCGTCTATCGCCTTGACGCATGAACAGAGGATTCATAGAATGGCTGCCCTTGACATGATCGGTGGGTGGCAGCCTCAAGTCCGCAGGACTTGGGGATGGCGACTCGCAATCCCAGGACCACCCCCAAGCATCGCTTGAGGGTGCCACCCAAGTGCAGGACGATCACTTGCACGCGGGGGCAGCAATAAGGATGGCAGATGATTCATATCAATGAGAATTACTTGAAGCTCCGGGCGGGGTATTTGTTTCCGGAGATCGGGCGGCGGGTGAAGGCGTTCAAGGAGCAGCATCCGGAGGCCCGCGTGATCAGCATGGGCATCGGCGACGCAGCCTTTGGCACCGGCGGTGATCAAGGCCATGCACGGCGCCGTCGACGAGATGGGCAAGCAGCAGACTTTCCACGGCTACGACGACAGCGGCGTCGGCTACGAGTTCCTGCGCAAGGCCATCGTCGAGAACGACTACAAGGCCCGGGGGGCCCAGGTCGAGATGGACGAGGTGTTCGTCAGCGATGGGGCCAAGCCCGACACCGGCAATATGCAGGAAATCTTCGGCATCAACAATGTGATAGCCGTGGCCGACCCGGTGTACCCGGTGTACGTCGATACGAACGTGATGGCCGGGCGCACCGGTCCCGGTGACGAGCGGGGCCAGTATACGGGGATCGTCTACATGCCCGCGACGGCGGAGAACGGCTTTGTGCCGAGCCCGCCGGACAAGCCGGTCGATCTGATCTATCTGTGCTTCCCGAACAACCCGACGGGAGCGGTCGCGACCAAAGAAGACCTGACGCGTTGGGTCGAGTACGCCCGGGAAGTCAAGGCGGTGATCTTCTTCGACGCGGCTTACGAAGCATATATCAGTGATCCCGAGATTCCGCATTCGATTTACGAAATACCGGGGGCCCGGGACGTCGCGATCGAGTTCCGCAGCTTCTCGAAGACGGCGGGCTTCACGGGCGTTCGCTGCGCCTTCAGTGTCATTCCCAAGACGCTCAAAGCCTACACCGCGGCAGGCAAGGCCGTGGAGGTCAACCCGGTCTGGAAGCGGCGTCACTGCACGAAATTCAACGGCGTTTCCTATATCACGCAGGTTGGCGCCGCGGCCGTCTACGGACCGCTGGGCCGGCGGCAGATTCAGAAGACCATCGACATCTACATGGACAACGCCAAGCAGATCTGCCAATCGTTGAAAAAGCTGGGCTACGAAGTCTTCGGCGGCGTCAACGCCCCGTACATCTGGCTCAAGACCCCGGGTGGCATCGGTTCGTGGGAGTTCTTCGATCGGCTTCTGGAAAAGGCCAACGTCGTGGGTACTCCGGGCGCGGGCTTTGGACCGGCGGGAGAAGGATACTTCCGCCTGACGGCGTTCGCCACGCCGCAGAACGTCAAGGAGGCCATGGAACGATTCGCGAAGCTGTGATCGCCTATATCGGGGTCGGGAGCAACATCGGGGACCGGCAGGGCACGATCAAGCGGGCCATGAGTCTGCTCGGCGCGAACCCGAAGATTGAAGTTCTGCGCAGCAGCGACGTGAAAGAGACCCCGCCGCTGGGCGGAATGCCGCAGCCGGCGTATTTGAACGCTGTGGTCGAGGTCCGCACGACGGCGGAGCCGGAGGAGCTGCTCGCCATTCTGCTGGCCACGGAAGATTCGCTGGGCCGCGTGCGGAACGGTCACTGGCAGCCGCGTACGATGGATCTCGACCTGCTGCTGTTCGGCGAACAGGTCATTGGTCGTCCCAATCTCACCGTGCCGCACCCGCAGATGCACCTGCGTTCGTTCGTCCTGGATGGCCTCTGTCAGCTCGATCCCTCGCAGGTTCATCCTGTGCTGAAGGAGACTGTCACGGAATTGTCGCGGCGGCTGGGCGGGGCGGATTTTGTGCTGAAGCCTGACGTCCCGCAGTTGGTCAGCATCGCCGGACCGATTGCCGTGGGAAAGACCACACTTGCGGAGCGGCTGGCAGCGATTCTCAGGGGCAAGATCCTTCACGAACCCTACAACACGAATCCCTTCCTGCCGAAGGTGTGTGCCGGCGTGAAGGAACTGGGGTTGGCCTGCCAGTTGTACTTCCTGCTGCACCGCAGCGAGCAGTTGGACCCCGAACACATGGCTCTGGACTGCCTCTTCCTATCCGACTACGTGTTCGACCAGGAACTGGTCTATGCGGAGAGGTGTCTGGAGGGCGACCAGTGGGAGATCTATAAAGACATTTTTCCACGGTACGCCGAAAGGGTGGCTTCGCCCGCTCTGGTCATCTACTTGGAGGACTCGGCGACGAATTGCCTGGATCGGGTTCATCAGCGCAATCGGCCGTACGAACAAAGGATTACGCTGGACTTCATGGGGGCGCTGCGCGAGGACTATGAGCGGCTCTTTGAGGGCTGGAACCGCTGTCCACTGATCCGCCTGCCGGCCTGTAAGGTCAGGCCGAACGATGGTCCTGCCGCCGAGCATCTGGCCCGGCAGATTCGGGCTTATGTCGCTATTCCACAGTCAGCGACGGTTGCGTAGGGAGCGGGCGGGAGGGTATCATCTCCGGCATGTACGTAGCCAAGACAATAGCGCAAATGAAAGAATACGTGGCCGAGGCACGTCGGAAGGGCCGGACGGTTGGATTCGTCCCGACGATGGGGGCCCTGCATGCCGGCCACGTCTCACTGGTTCAGGCCGCGGCCGCCGCCTGTGACTTCGTGGTCGTCAGTATCTTCGTCAACCCGACGCAATTCGGGCCCGGCGAGGACTTCGAGCGGTACCCCAGGCCTATCGAGAAGGACCTGGCGATCTGCGAGCAGCACGGCACCGATGTCGTCTTCGCTCCGAGCAGCAGCGAAATGTATCCGCAACTTCAGACGACGTGGGTGAACGTGGAGAAGCTGACGGACGGGCTGTGCGGCCGGTCGAGGCCGGGGCATTTCCGGGGTGTGACCACGGTTTGCTCCAAGCTGTTCAATATCGTCGGGTGCGACATGGCCTTCTTCGGCCAGAAGGACGCGCAGCAGGTTACCGTGATTCGGCGGATGGTGGCAGATTTGAACATGCCGCTGAAAATCGTCGTCTGCCCCACGATCCGCGAGCCGGATGGGCTGGCGATGAGCAGCCGGAACCAGTATCTGAGCCCCCAGCACCGCAAAGACGCCACCATCATCTACAAAGCCATCCAGAAGGGCCAGGAGATGATCCTTGCCAGCAACGATGATCCCGCCCCTGTGGTCGATCAGATGAACGCCATCCTGGCCCAGATCCCGGCCATGCAGCCCGAGTACGTCAGCATCGTGGACGCCGACACCCTCGAACAAATCTCCCACCTGCGGGGTAGGGTACTTATTGCGATTGCTGCCCGCATAGGGTCTACGCGGCTGATCGATAACGCCGTAGTGGACAGTCCCGCTCGGTAAGGTATAATGACCCGCCGTATGAGGTTGGATTTAACCCACTGAGAAGGTCTTCATGTTCATAAAAGTACTGAAAAGCAAGTTGCACCGGGCCACGGTGACCGAAACACGGCTGCACTACCCGGGCAGCATCGAGATCGACCAGAATCTTCTGGACGCCTCCGGGATTCTGCCCTATGAATCCGTGCTGGTGGCTGATCTGAATAATGGGAATCGTTTCGAGACTTACGCCGTCCCGGGCAAGGCAGGCTCGGGCAGAGTCGTTGTCCTCGGTGCCGCGGCCCAACTGGCTAATCCCGGCGACATCATTATCATCATGGCCTTTGCGTATTGCACCGCAGAGGAAGTCGCCGGCCTTACGCCGAAAGTGGTCATGTTGGATGGGTCCAATAAGATGGTGCGGCACGACTAACGTGCGGGAAAGCCGGCGGCGTAGTTAGGCAAGGATGCATCCTGAGCTGATATCAATTCCGTTTCTGCATTTGACCGTTCGGAGCTATGGTCTGCTCCTGGTCATCGGCTTTATCGCGGCGGTGACCGTCATCCGCTGGCTGAGTCGCGATTTCACGGTCGATCCGCAGCACATCACGAGCGCGGCGTTGTATTCTCTGATTGCGGGTGTGATCGGTGCCCGGCTGTTCTTCGTCATTCACTACTGGAACCCCGAATTCAGCGGGCACTGGCTGAGGATCCCTGCGATCTGGATAGGCGGACTGGAATTGCTGGGGGGAGTATTCCTGGCCGTCCCCGTGATCATCTACTATATCCGGCACCATAAGCTGCCGATGCGGCACTATCTCGATGCCCTCGCTATCGGACTGCTGGCGGCGCTGTTGTTCGGGCGCTTTGGCTGTTTTCTGAACGGTTGCTGCTACGGCAAGCCCACCGATGCCGCCTGGGCTGTGCATTTTCCCTATGGCTCATTCGCGTATCGCAGCCAGGTCAGGGCTGATCCGTTGCGAAATCGCGACGCGCCCCGGCTGCACATACCGCAGGATTATTTCGGTTACTATGATGACCAGGGCATGTATGCGGACGATCTGAAGCCGGCCAAGTACCTTACACCGCAGCAGTTGGAGGAGGCCACCCACGGGCGCTATCGCTGCCTGGCCATTCATCCGACGCAGTTGTATGAATCCGGCGGCGCCGTGGTGCTGGGCCTCTTTCTCTACGCGGTCTTGCGGCGGTCGCGCAAAGCTGAGCAGAGGGGGCAATACCCGCTCTTGACGAAGCCAGGATCGGTCTTCAGTCTCATGTTCGTCTTCTATGGGGTCTTGCGGTTTATCATCGAGGCCTTGCGTGACGACAATCCCTTCGAGATCGATCATCTGACCATATCTCAGCTTCTGGGCATCGGCCTGGTGGTTTTGGGATTGGTCTGTTTGGCTTATTGTACGATTGCCAAGCCCGAAGAACTGCGGGCCTACGCGCGGCCTCCGGTGGCGGCGTCTGCAAAAGCTTCGGGCCGAAAGGGGAAGGTGTCGCCATGAATGAGACCCGTCGATCTGTCCTCAAGAATGCCTGCCTGTGTGGGCTGGGAGCCTGCGGTGTCGGTGCGAGCGTCTGCGCGCAGGCGAACGCCAATGAAGCTCCAAGGCCTCAAGCTCCGCCACGCGATCCCATGCCTTACAAGTGGATCTCTACACTGCTGCCTTCGATCGAGGCGAATACGGATCGCGAGCACGCCAAGGCGATTATCAAAGGCTGTTCCCAGTCGCATTTCGATCATCTGGCGATGAACAAGACGATCGTCTCCCGTTTCTCGGGGAAGCTGGAGGCTTTTCTGGAGTTTCTGAAAGGGGAATGGGGCTGGATTGTTGACTATCGCAAGGAAGAGGGCATTGTCCTGGTCGATGAGAACAAGCCTGCCTGTGTGTGTCCGTTGGTTCAGAGGGACATCGCGTTGAAATCGGGCTTGCTGTGTTTCTGCTCCGAAGGTTTTGCGGAAAGGATGTTCTCCGCGGTTGTGGGACGTCCCGTCAAGGCCGAGGTTCAGGAGTCGATCCTGCGTGGGAACAAGAGCTGCAAGTACAAGGTCGTTCTGACGGCTTCCGAGCCGAAAAAGGACAAGCCTGCTATCTCCGGCTGAACCGCCGGCGAGATGACGGGTAAGTATCTGAGGATACGAGGTTTCCTGGCACGACGTGTGCCAGGAGTGCATTTCGGGCGGTCATATAGGGTGTTGCCGGCGATTATGGGGTTGTACGATAGAGATTACACTCAGGCTGAAGACGCACCACAACGCTACTACGGAACGCCGCAGTTTCGCGTGGGCCTGCCAACGCTGACTCCGGTCGTCAAATGGCTGTTGATCACCAACGTGGGTATCTTCTTGGCCGGGATCATGATTCCGTCACTTGGCGATTGGCTCCAAAACGCGTTTGCCCTCCATTCCCAATTCGGTATGGCTCTGACGCGTCCCTGGGGTGTCGTGACCTATGAGTTTCTGCACAGCAGGGACAACATCGGCCATATTCTGTTCAACATGCTCGGGTTGTACTTTCTGGGGCCGGCACTGGAGAGGCAATGGTCCGGCCGCAGGTTCCTGATCTTCTACCTGCTTTGCGGTGCCTGCGGCGGATTACTCTACCTGCTGTTTGTCGGGCTCGGTATTGTTCAGGGGGGATCGCTTCTCGGAGCGTCCGGCTCGGTTCTTGCGATTCTGGCAGCATGTGCCATCCTCTTTCCGCACACGACCGTCGTGTTTTTCATCTTCCCCGTCCCCATCCGTATCGCGGCGGTAGTCCTGGTGGCTCTCTATACTGTCAGCATCTTCACCGGCCAGGAGAACCCCGGCGGCAACGCGGCTCACCTGGGTGGTATGGCAGCGGGGGCGGCATTCGTGCTGTTGGCACCGCTTCTGGAGCAGCTCAGTTTGAGGACAAAGGTGATATCCTCGAAGAAGAACCTGCAACGTGAACGCGAGTTGCAGGTCGAAGTAGATCGAATTCTCGCTAAGGTACACCAGTCAGGGCTGCACAGCCTGACGGCGAAAGAGAAGAAGATACTCCGGCGGGCCACACAGGAAGAGAACAAACGGCGACACTACTAAGCGCGCCATCCCAGGCCGCTGGCTTCGCGGCCGATTCCGGGGCCGCGATCAATCCCATTTGAATGGAGCTTTGCCTTCGATCAGGGCCTCGAGATGCTGGTCGATGTTCTTCTTCTTGACGTCGGCCTCTTTCCATTTGCGAATCTGAGCCTTGCTATCCTGAATCTGCTTCTGGAGGTCCTCAACCTTCTTCTGCAGCTGCTCGTAGCTCATCTCTTTGCGGCGTAGAATCAGGTCGTAGCGGCGGGACACGGCTTCTCGCAGTTGCGCCGCAAGCTCTTTCTTCTTGTCCGCCGACTTCTCGTCGCGATAGGTCGCAATCAACTGGAGGCTCTTCCTCCTGAGTTCAAGATTCTCTTTGAGCAGGTTCGCCAACTCGGGGTTGGACTTGCTGGCATCGAAGATCACCGAGTACTGGCCCCTCAACCGATCGAAGGTCTTGACGTAAAGCGAAGGGTCCTTCACCTTCATTTTCGCAAGGGCGTTGGCATCCTGGGGGTAGTTCGTCTTCAGCCAGTCGACGAACTCCGCCTGATCCTTCTGTCGCCGGGCTTCACGAAACTCCTGGCTGATCTGCTCGACTTCCTGGCGACCCTGCTGAACCAGCTCCTCCTTGAACTCGTCGATGTTCTTCTTACGTAGTTCGGCCAATTCCTTGGCCTTGACTGGATCACGCTGCTGAATGCTCTTCATGATCCGGTTCATGTTCTGGTCGTCCAGCCATCGCTGCCACCACGGGGGGGGTGTAGTGGGTTCCTCTTCCCAAATATCCTCTTGCGGGTCTCGTTGCTGGGCACTGGCTTGCGTGACACTCAGAAGCCCGACCATCATTGTCAGACAGCCCAGGAAAGAGGCGATTCGATGGATTCGCATCTCCACTATCCCTTCCAAAAGTCGGTATCGATCTGAAACAGCTCCAACTCCACATCATCCAGCGTGCCGGCGCTGCCGGCGTCGCTATCCCCATGCTCAATAGCCTGAACCTGGGCTTCAAGTCGGTCAACTTCCGAATTGAAGTAGGCCAGTTTCACATCATCGGACGCGATGTCATCGGATTCCCACAGCGCCGTCGGCAAGAGCGAGGCAAAGCCGATCGTGCTGCTTGATCGTTGCAGGCTGAACTGGGACAGTCCCACCGTGATCAGAACCGCCGCTGCGACCGCGGCAATGCCCTCCAGGAAATGGTTGCGTCGACGGTGGGCTGCTCTCAGCCGCATCTGCAGTCCGATCCGCTCCAACGTCGCCGGTGAAGGCTGCGGGGCCGGGTGCGACTCGATCAGCTCCTCGGCTGTCCGAACCTCCCTGATGGCGTCTTGGGCCTCCTGCGAATCCAGCCAGAGCCGGAACAACGCAGTCAGGTCTTCACGAACGCGTTTGGCCATGATTCAACCCTCCATCAACTCACGCAACTTCTTGAGCCCCCGGTGCAGCTTGGACAAAGCGGTGCCGATCGGCTCCGACCGCATAGTAGCGATCTCTTTGAAGCTGAGTTCCGAGTAAAACCGCAACATAATAATCTCTCGTGTGTCATCATCCAATCGATTAAGGTGAACTTGAAGTTTGTCGAGTTGCTCGTCCTTGACGTCCGAGACACGGATTTCCCATGACTCTCGTTCCAGCTCGGCCCGATGGCCATCGGCAAGCCGCTTACGCCGCTGGCGGCCCCGCAGATGGTCGTGGAAGATGTTCAGGGCAATCCGGAATAGCCAGCTCTCGAACGAACCACCCTTGTAAGACCTGATCTTCTCCACCAATTTCACAAAGAGCTCGCTGAGGAGTTCGTCGCTGAGGCCGCGATCGCCGGTCAGGCGATAAAAATACCCATAACAGCGGGCCGCGTACAGGTCGATGACCTGTGCGAAGCAGTCAGCATCCCCGGACTTACAGCCGTCTATGATGTGGGTCAGCTCGTCGCTTGTACCCATCTGCCATTCACTATCGCTAATTAGACGCTAGGCAAAAAACATTTATTGCGTAAAGTCGAAAGAGGCACCGTCGGAAGCGGCTGCAAAACCACCCCGGCGTTACCTGTGTGTCCGATAACGCGCGCGACCATTCTTGGAGAGCGACGGCTGGGTTGCCTCCGTCGGGAAGCTTCGGCATGATCGCAACTGTACGGTCATATCGGCCGTTGCGGGGAAGGGCGTAAGACGACGGGCGACCTGGACCGTTGGCGTTTTCTATACAGGCCAATCATCGTTGGAATTGGGCTCCCCATCCTGGTCTTCGTCGTGCTCCAACTTCCACTGGTCGGACTCGTCCATGTCGTTGATCTCCCGCTGCACGAACTTGAATATCTTGTCCTGCAGAGGGGCCAGCCGGCCATACCACTTGACCATATCCTGATAGGTGGCCAGGAGCATATCCAGTCGAATCAACTGCCACTTGGCGATGCACTCCGGCTCCTTGACGTTGGAAAATGGATCGCATTGGAAGATCTTGTGGCCGTCGGGGCCGGCGGTACAAAACTCGCACTGTTCGCACTGAATCATGGCCATACCTCACTTAGACGACTCTCGTGCATGCATCCGGCGACGGTCACCATGCGATGCCCCATCGTCTGAACCATTGTGCCGTCTGCTCTTACAGACTCGCGTGGTCCGACGACTTTTGCTCTTTTTCACTCTTTACATAGTCGGAAAAGTCTTGTAGGATGCTCACATTATACGAGTATGCGGGTAATGTGACAAAGATTTTGAATATTGTTGGAGTACGCATGGCCAAGCCAAGACGCCGAAGGAAGATCGGAAGCAAGAAACGACGCACGAAGTGGAAGATCAGGCACAAGATCAGCAGCTAACCCTCTCTTACGCTGCGGACCTGAGGTCACCTGAAAGGTCCGTGCCGCGGACGCGACACGCCGCATCGGAGGCGCGAGAACGCACATGAGGCACTTGCGCGTTGTTTTCCAGGACGATGGCAAGGCGGTGTCTGTTCACGAGGGGGCCACTCTTCTAGAGGCAGCGGCTCAGGCCGGTATCGTACTCAACACCCCCTGCGGGGGCAGGGGGACCTGCGGAAAGTGTACCGCGGTAGTCGATCCGCCCGGCCTGCCGGTGCTTGCATGCCAATATAAGATCCACAGCGATCTGACTGTCGCTATTCCCACCCAGTCACGCTACTACGAATGCAGGATCCTCAAAGAGGGTCTGTCCCATCCTAACAACCTACGTCCCGACATCGTTGACCGGTACCGCTCTGTAGCGGGAGACTCCCCTATATATGGAGTGGCGGTAGACATCGGCACCACGACAGTAGTCGCCAAGCTGCTCGATATGGCGGATGGCCACTGCCTGGCGACGCGAGCCTCCCTTAATCCTCAGGTCGCCTTCGGCGACGACGTGATCAGCCGGATAGGCTATGCCCGATCTACCGCGGAACTGACCCGCCTGCATGACGCGATTGTCGGCTGTCTCAACGACCTGATGGCCCGGCTATGTCGCGATGTCGGCACCTCAAAGGACTCCATCTATGAGGTGTGCGTCGTCGGCAATACGACGATGAATCATCTCTTCCTGGGGTTTCCCGTGGAGCAGTTGGGACAGGCGCCTTACCACGCCTATTCCCTGGAGGCACACGACCTCTCCCCTGAGAGGCTCGGTCTGGCCATGAATCCCGCGGGTAACGTTCATACGGTCGAGAACATCGCGGGCTTCGTGGGAGCGGACACCACCGCGGTGGCCCTGGCGGTGGATATGGACACTGTCTCGGCCCCGATGCTTGCCGTGGACATCGGGACGAACGGCGAACTCGTGCTGGCTGCAAAAGGGCAGCTCTATGCCGTCAGTTGCGCCGCCGGGCCGGCTTTGGAAGGTGCCCGGATCAGACATGGCAGCAGGGCTGTCAACGGGGCCATCGAAGCGGTCGTGATCAATGAGACCGATATTGACCTGGATGTCATCGGTGACGGACCACCCCGGTCGATCTGCGGCAGCGGTCTGATCGATGCGGTCGCGGTTCTCCTGGAACTGGGTATCCTCGATGCCTCCGGCCGGCTCCAGCCTCGCGAGACCTTGCCGGGACTGCCGCGGCCTGTCGCCTCCCGCATTATGGAAGTGGATGGCCAGCCGGCGTTCTGCCTGGCGTTTGACGCGCAGACAGGCCGTCCGGGCGTAGTCCTGACGCAGAAGGATATCCGCGAGTTCCAGCTCGCCAAGGGCGCCATCCGCGCAGGGATCACGCTTCTGCTGAACAAAGTGGGCTTGGACGAGAAGCAGCTTGACCGCGTTCTTTTGGCCGGTGCGTTCGGCACCTATATACGGCCCCGGAGTGCGGTTCGGGTAGGCCTCTTGCCGAACATAGCGTTGGAACGCCTCCAGTCCGTCGGCAATGCCGCCGCATCCGGAGCGGAGATGGTCGTTCTAGCGCAGGAGTACAGACAGAAAGCCGGGTCGCTTGCCCGAAGGATCCAGTATCTGGAAATCGCCAACGAACCCTCGTTTGCTGAGGTCTTCTCCGAGGCGATGTTTCTCCGTCCGTGACTAGCCGTCAGACCTTGCCGACAACGACGCAAGCGTTGTGACCGCCAAACCCAAAGGAGTTGCTGATCGCGACCTTCACCTTCGCTTCGCGTGCCTTCTTCGGGACATAGTCGATCTTCGGATCGCACCGCTCGTCAACGTTGTCCAGGTTGATCGTCGGCGGAATCAGCGAAGCATTGATCGCCTTGACCGAGGCAATCAGCTCCACCGCCGCCGTAGCGCCGAGCATGTGTCCCAGACAACTCTTCGTCGAGCTGACCTTCACCTTATGGGCATGGTCACCGAACACCGCCCTGATGGCCGTACTTTCAGCGATATCGTTCAGGTCTGTGCTCGTACCGTGAGCATTGATGTAGTCGACGTCAGTCGGGTTGATCTTGGCATCGGCCAACGCCAGCTTCATCGTCATGGCAGCCCCTTCACCGTTTGGCAGGGGGGCCGTGATATGATAGCCGTCGTCAGTGGCCGCGTAACCAAGCAGCTCACCATAGATCTTGGCGCCACGCTTCCTGGCGTGCTCGTACTCCTCCAGGATCAGTATGCCGGCACCTTCGGCCAGGACGAAGCCGTCGCGATCCCGGTCAAACGGCCGGGAGGCAATGGCTGGAGCGTCGTTCCGCAGACTCAGAGATCGTGCAGCACAGAACGAACCCAATCCGATAGGCGTCAGGGCAGCCTCGGAACCACCCGTTACGACCAGATCACTCCGGTCGGTGGCCACGTTCCAGAAAGCTTCGCCGATCGTGTGGTTGCCCGATGCACAGGCACTGGACACACAGAAGCAGGGGCCGCGCAGGCCGAACTGGATGGCAATATTGCCGCTGGCGGCATTGGACATCAGGCGAGGCACGCAGAAGGGCGAGACCTTGCCCGGGCCCCTTTCCAGCAGCCGGACGTGCTGGTCTTCGATCTCCTTGATGCCGCCGATGCCCGTGCCGACAATGGCTCCCATGCGGTAGGGGTCTTCCTTGGCGAAGTCCACGCCGCAGTCGTTCACCGCCTGGATCGCCGCCCCGATCGCAAACTGGGTGAAGCGGTCCATGCGATTAGAAGCCCGCTTGTCGACGTAGCGGGTGACGTCAAAATCGCGGATCTCACCTCCGAAACGAACGGGGTATTGGCTGGTATCGAAAGACTCTACAGTGGAAACACCACTTCGTCCTTCGCACAGAGCCGCAAACAATCCGTCAACAGACTCGGATAGTGCGGTCACGCAGCCCAAGCCCGTGATGACAACTCGCCGTCTATCCATACCGAGCTTACGCGCTTTCTTTCTTCTTCGTCTGAGCTACGTTCACAATGTAGTCAACGGCAGCGCCGACGGTCTGGATCTTCTCGGCCTCCTCATCGGGGATGCTCATGTCAAACTCATCCTCGAACTCCATGACCAACTCCACGGTGTCGAGAGAGTCTGCATTCAAGTCATTGATAAAGGAGGTCTCCCGGCTGATCTCAGCTTTGTCTACTCCCATCTGCTCACTGATGATCTCGATGACCTTGTTCTCGATTGCCTGCACATCCACATCTTCGATGCCCACGGGTTTATCCTCCCTAAAGCATTCCCATGACTTAGTTTTCGTCTTAGGTGTTACGTTCTAACTATCTACTCACTGCCCCCACCCTCCCCATGTCGGGCGGTATCTTACCGGCTGGACAGGAGTTGGACAACCATTTTCTTGCCAATTTTTTTACATGGCCATGCCGCCGTCGACACAAAGGACCTGGCCGGTAATGTACCCGGCTTCGTCGCGGGCGAAGAACGCCACGGCCTGGGCCACTTCCTCGACGCTGCCCATCCGTTTGACCGGAATGAGCTCGACGGCAGCGTCAATTACGGGCTGAGGCAGCTTCCTGGCCATCTCGGTATCGATGAAACCAGGGGCGACGCAGTTGGCGGTGACGTTTTTCTTGGCCATCTCGCGGGCGGTCGTCTTGGCCAACCCGATGAGGGCGGCCTTGCTGGCCGAGTAGTTGGCTTGTCCGGCATTGCCCATGACGCCCGAAACGGAGCTGATATTGATGATCCGTCCGAACTTGTTGCGGAGCATGGACTTGGCCGCAGCCCGAGTCGCCACGAACGCCGCCCTGAGGTTGACGTTGATGACCTTGTCGAACTCCTCGTCGGTCATGCGGATCAGGAGGTTGTCCCGCGTAATGCCGGCGTTGTTGACGAGGATGCCGATCCCGCCGAACTCGTCCGCCAAACCCTCCAGAACCTGGGTAAACTTGGCGGTATCGGTAATGTCGACGCAACGGGTCGCGACATCGAAGCCGGCCTCCTTCACGACCTTCTTGAGGTCTTGAAGCTGGTCTTCCATGACGTCCACCGCGGCGACGATGCGCCCTTGTCGCAGCAGCTCGAAGATGATAGCCCGACCGATGCCCCTGGCGCCTCCCGTGACTACTGCAAGTCGTTTTTCAGCCATTGTGACTGTCTCCATCCATTTCACATTTCGTTTTCGAAAACGGCCTACCTGGTCCCCGCCGCGGCACTGAGGCTCTCGGCACTGCTGACGTTGACGACCTTGGCCTTTCTGTCAATCCGCTTCATCAATCCGGTCAGGACTCTGCCCGGTCCGATCTCATAGAACGATGTAAACCCTTCCGCCAGAAGCTTTTCCATGCACTTCTGCCACAGGATGGCGCTGGTTAATTGCTTCTTGAGCCCTTCAACGACTCCGGTCGGGTCCTGATAGTAGGAGGCGTTGATGTTGGACATGGTCTTCACCCGGCCAAACGGGTTGATCTGGCATTGCCCCAAGGCTTTGCCCAGCCGCTCGGCGGCGGAGGCCATCATGTCGGTGTGGAAGGCCCCGGCGACTTCCAGCCGCACGGCTTTCATGGCGCCCAGCTCCGGTGCCAGTTTCTCGGCCCGTTCGCAAGCTTTGATCCCGCCGCTGACCACGATCTGTCCCGGGCAGTTGAAGTTGACCGGTTCCAGGAGCTCCCCCTGAGCGGCTTGCTTACAGAGTTCTCTGGTCTTGTCCTCATCCAGCCCCAGGATGCTCACCATACTACCCTTGGTGGCATCCGCGGCGGCTTGCATGGCCTGACCGCGTTCCATCACGAGCCTGACGCCGTCTTCGAAGCTGATGACCCCGGCGGCGTAGAGGGCGGTGTATTCGCCTAAGCTCAAGCCGGCGGTCACGTCAGGCTGGATGCCCGCGGTGGCCGGCTCGGTCCGGAAGATCTCCAGCAGGGCGGCGGAAGTCACAAAGATCGCCGGTTGCGATATCGTGGTCGTATTGAGCGTATCGGCTGGGCCTTCAGAGCAGATCTTCCGCAGGTCGTACCCTACGATGCTGTTGGCCTTCTCGTACAGCTCGGCCGCGGCGGGAAACTTGGCCGCGACATCAGCCCCCATGCCCACAGACTGGGCACCTTGTCCTGGAAATAGAAATGCTGTGCTCATCGTTCGTATCCCTGAACCGGAGCGTGCTCCGACTCGATCCTCCTTGCTTGTTGTCAGAGTTCGACCAAATTGGCGCCCCAGGTGAGCCCGGCGCCGAAGGCCACGAAAAGCAGAATGTCGCCCTTTTTGACCTTTCCGGTGCGTACGCACTCGTCGAAGGCGATCGGCACCGAAGCGGCGGAGGTGTTCCCGTAACGGGAGATATTGACGAATATCTTCTCGTCCGGCAGCTCCAGACGCTTGGCCGCCGACTCGATGATTCGGGCGTTCATCTGATGCGAGATGACCATATTGACATCATTGAGCGTCATGCCGCAGTGGTCGAGGCAGTCACTGACGCAATCGACGATCCGCCGAACCGCCTGCTGGTAGACCTCACGACCCTTGATCTGCATGTAAACCATGCTGGGGTCGGCCAGCGGCTGCGGCGATGGATGCCGCGAGCCGTACGCCTGGCAGCAGAGAGACTCCCACATCGTTCCATCTGCACCGGAGGTGCTATAAATGATGCCGCGGCTGCCGCCGGTCTGCTTTTGCAGCACGACCGCGCCAGCGCCATCGCCGAACAAGATGCAACTGGTTCGGTCCTTCCAGTTCGTGATCTTCGTCAGCGTTTCGGCACCGATGACCAACGCGTTGTTGATCTTGCCGTTCTCCATGAACTGCTGGACCACCTGCAGCGAATAAACAAAGCCGCTGCAAGCGGCGCCCAGGTCGAACACCCACGCCTTGGATGCCCCCAGGGCCCGTTGCACGAAGCAGGCGGTCGAGGGGAATACCATCTCCGGCGTGATGGTCGCGACGATGATGAGGTCCAGATCGGTGGCTGGAAGTCCGGCATATTCCAAAGCGCGCTTGGCCGCTTCGGTGGCCAGGTAGGCGGTCGTTTCCCCGTCCGACGTAACGTGCCGCACTTTGATCCCGGTGCGGCTGGTGATCCACTCGTCGGAGGTCTCCACCAAATGGGCCAGATCGTCGTTGGTCAGTAATTTTGAAGGTGCAAAAGAACCACAGCCCGTGATCACCGCATGGTTAGCACACGAGCGATCATCAACTTTTGTCCGCATCCGATGTCCTTACACTCGATTCCGCCACACGTTCTCCAATCCGGCTGTTGATCTTTGCGTTGTGGAATTTCATAGCCGCCGAGACCGCATTGCGAATCGTTTTGGCTTTACTCGTCCCATGGCAGATCAGAGCGGTGCCGTTGACACCGAGCAGGGGGGCACCCCCGTACTCGTTATAGTCATGCTTCTGGTAAACCCGCATGATGATCGGCTTGAACTTCAGAGCCAATCGCGGTTTCTCCTGCATGAGCTCGTTCTTGATCGCCTTGAACAAGCTCTCCACCGCTCCCTCGGTCAACTTCAGAATGACGTTTCCGACAAAACCCTCGCAAACCACGACGTCACAAAAACCTCGGAAAATGTCTCGACCTTCGAGGTTCCCGACGAAATTCATCTGCGGGTCCGATTTGAGCAACTCCCGGACGCGCTTGGTGAGTTCGTTGCCCTTGGCATCCTCCTCGCCGATGCTCATCAGACCGACGCGCGGCTTGGCAACACCGAGGATGACCTGCGAGTAGACGCTGGCCATCAGGGCATATTGATAAAGATTGATGGGCTTGCATTGGATGTTGGCGCCGACGTCACAGATGGCGACCGGTCCCGAAAGGGTGGGCATTGCCACCGCGATCCCCGGCCGGTTGATGCCTTCAAGATTACGCATGCGCATCTGAAACGCCGCAACACACGCTCCGGTGTTACCCGCGGAAATCACCGCATCCGCCTGGTCCATCTTGGCGAGCTTGGCCATGACGCTGATGGAGCTGTGAGGCTTGGACCGCAGGCTATCCACCGGCGGTTCGTCCATTCCAATCACTTCCGGGGCGTCCACAACCGTGATCGGACCTCCCCGAAATCCCCGAGCAGCCAGCTTCGACTGAACCAGCTCCTGGGGGCCGACGAGGAGCAACTCGTCGCCTTCGTTGAGCAGCTCAACCGCCTCCAGCGTCCCGGCGACGATTTCGTCGGGCGCATAGTCACCTCCCATGGCGTCAATTGCGATGCGCATCCTTACTCGCCTTCTTCTTTACCCAACTTCAAAGTTGTCTTAGGATTCAGGTACCCACAGTTTCCACATGCGGCGTGCGGCAGCTTGGTCTGGTTGCACTTGACGCATGTCGAATAGTTCGTCGCCTTCAGGGCATGGTGAGACCGGCGTGTGTGTGTTCGACTTTTACTTGTCTTTTTTCCTGGTAGCATCGAAACGACTCCAATTGCTCGAAATTTGCAGCGATACTCTGCGACTTTAGCGTAAAGTCGTGATTATCAGGTACGGATGGCCCCCCTGTCAAGGCAAAATCCGAACGCTGTGGACTCAGATGGGACGGCCTGCCAGCATCCGTCCCAGGCGTTCCGCTTCGTCCAAACGGTCGGCCTTGGCCCGAATAGCCCCTTTTTCCCCTACGCCGGGGACGACAATCGTCCCGGCCAGAGGCATTTCCAGGTATCCCAAGCTATGGCTGAAAAAGTCCACTACCGGTTGCCAGGTGGCCTGCTTGTCCTCCTCCAGCACGATAGCCACGGCGGCCTTCTTGCCCCGAATGAGAGCCCGGTTCGCCTCGGAATTGAGGTATACGAAGCGGTCGATAAACGCCTTCATCAAAGCGGTAGGTCCATACCAGTAGACCGGCGTGCCGAGGACCAGCACGTCGGCGGCCATGATCTTGGGGTATAACCGCCGCATATCGTCGTCCTTGGAGCAATCCCGGCCTCGCCAGCAGGCATGACATCCATCGCATTCCCGAATCGAAATCTCCCCCAGCCGAACCGTCTCGACGTCCGCCCCGCCCGCCTTCGCTCCTTCAGCGATCCGGGAAACCAGAATGTCCGTGTTACCGTTCTTCCGGGGACTACCGACGACCGCCAACACTCTCATCTTTTCTCCATGCTCCTTGATGGCTCATCCAATACTCGTCAACGTGGTAACGGCCGGCGATCAGGGGGTTCCCGCGGAAGTGGCAGGAGCCGACAGATACTTCACCCTGATGGCCGCGATGTTGACCGGTTCCAGTCCGCACGCCTTGCGGAAGGGGGTGGTCAGCTCGACGAACTTCGCGTCGGTCAGGCTTAGCGAACGGGGATCGTTCACGAGGATCTGGATCGGGTCGGGTCCGCCGGCCCGGCCTCCGCGTCGGCTGCTACCCATGCCGGCCCAGGTCATCCACCACGTCCAGCCGGGCTGTCTGGCAAGCACTTCAGGTGTCGGGGGACTTCCCACCTCAGCCAGTGCGACCGGCTTGCCCTGGGCCAGTCTCACCAGGTCATCATAATAGGACTGTTTGAATTCCTGGTAACAATCCAGGCTGAGGATGTCCACGTACTCGGAGCCCGGCCAGCACTCCTCGAACTTCAGAGACGTCCCCTCCGGCCGGTCGACACTCCAGACCCAGATCAGGTTCTTGATCTTGTGGTGCTTCACGATGCGGTCGAACATCATCTTGTACAGGGCCGTTGTGTCGTATTCGCCCCGGCGGCCGCCCCACCAGAACCACGTGCCGTTCATCTCGTGGAACGGGCGCCATAGCAGCGGCACGTGCGCCTCTTCGAGCTTCTTCAGGTGAGGCACGACGGCGTCCACCTGGGCACACCAGCGTTTGTTCAACTCGGTTCCCGGAGTGAGCAGGTCTTTGTACTGTTCGCCCGTGAGCTGCCCCTGCACCGTCTTCAGCATGGGCTGTACTCCTTTGCCGGCGAACGTGACGGGCTCATCGGCGGTGGGGGGCACTTCGTGCCAGCACATAGTGACGATCGCACCTTGCCTGTACTGTTCCGTGAGTTCTGCGACGATCTTGTCCCGAGCGTACGCGGAGTCCTTGTCGCCTTCTTTGGCAAATCCCCAGTCCTTGCCAAAGACCGCCGGGACCTTGCCCCAGGACTGAGCGGATCGTGCGGTGTGCTGATCCTTGTCGTTCGGGAAATTGTGCTGGCCGCTCATCGTGTACTTCCCGGAAATGCTGTCGATGAACTTCAACAGCTCAACAGCCTCCGGTGTTGCGTCAGGCGTCACCGGCCTGACCGAACGGCTGGGTTCTGCCGCATATCCGGCGGCCAGGCATAGCACCGATACCAACAAGCTGGAAGTGATGAGCGGAAATTTCATGGATCGATCTCCTTGTCTTCTATGCCGACGAATACGACTTGCGTAAGTCTACCGGAAGGCGGAGAATCTCACAATCGTCCGCCGGTGAAATGAGATGGCTCTGTTGGGACAGGATCAATGCCGCCGTTTACACTCCTGGTAAAGCCGACAGGTTCAGACTGCAATCTGGATTGTGCGTACTGCTTCTATAAGGGTTGCGGTCCGGCAGAGGGCACGCGGCGTATGGCCGACGCGGTCCTGGCCAGACTCATTCGGGACTACCTGGAATTGCGACTTCCTTTGTCGGTCTTCTGCTGGCAGGGCGGCGAACCCACCTTGATGGGACTGGATTTCTACCGCCGGGTGATCGATCTGCAAAGGCAGTACGGCGGGCCTGGGCAGCGGGTGAGCAACTCCATCCAAACGAACGGTGTGCTTCTCGATGAGACCTGGTGCCGGTTCCTCCAGGAGAACAAGTTCCTCGTGGGTGTCAGCATCGATGGGCCCATGACGTTGCACGATCATTATCGCAAGGACCGGGGCGGCCACGGCTCGTTCGACAGAGTGGTACAGGCGATCCAGTGCTGCAAGGACCATCACGTTCCGTTCAACACCCTCACGTTGGTCAACGCCGTGACCAGCCCAAGACCGGAGGAAGTCCTTGATTTCCTGGTCGACCTTGGCTCGACGTTCATGCAGTTCATTCCCTGTGTGGAGACGGACCCTGCGACGGGGCGTATCGCGGAATACTCCGTGTCGGCGGCGGCGTATGGTGAGTTCCTGTGTCGCCTGTTCGACCGCTGGCTGACGCTGGGCCCCACGCGGATCAATGTCCGGCCCTTCGACTCCCTGCTGAGTCACTGCCTGGAGGGGCGGCAGACGATCTGCACGTTCGACCGGCAGTGCGGCGCGTACCTTGTCGTGGAGCACAATGGGGACGTGTATCCGTGCGACTTCTTCGTGCGGCCCCAGTGGCATCTGGGCAATCTGATGGAGACTTCCGTCGGTGCGTTGGCGGAAGGACGCGAGAAGAGGCGATTCGCCCGGGCCAAGGAAGACTTGAGCAACCGCTGTCTCGTCTGCCGTCACCTGACGGTTTGTCGCGGCGGCTGTGTGAAGCACCGTGGAGTTGCCGGCACCGGCCGAGCCACCGATCGAGACTACTTCTGCGAAGGCTACAAGGTCTTCTTCGACCACGCTCTGCCGCGTCTGATGCAGTGCGCCGCACGGCTGAAATGCCGATAATCCTTGGGTGCGCAAGCCCTTTGTGGTATAGTTGATATTGGCACACAAATGGGTCTTTCACACATTCAGGGAACATCGAAATGTCGGCGATTCACATGGCGCCGCACGGAGGCCAGGGCTCTTCTCGTTCGTATCGGATCGTCGCGGTTGCCGCTCTCATCGTCCAGTGGGGGGCCTGGACACAGGCGGAGACCACCTGGAAGGGGACTCTTGCAGGGGATACGGTTTGGGATCCCAACCAGGGCCCCCATCGTGTGTCGGGGGAACTGGTTGTTCCCAAGGACACGACGCTGAGCATACGCGCCGGCACGACGGTCCATTTCAGTGCGGGGGCCAGAATCCTCATTCAGGGCTGTCTCACGGCGCAGGGGACCGAAGATGCACCCATACGATTCAACGGGACAGCCGCGGGCTATCATTGGAGAGGTCTGCAATTCGATCATACGATGGCCGACAGTCAGATCTGCCATGCGGTGCTCGAAGACGGCCAGACCAACGATGGTATGATCGGTCTGCAGAACTCACAACTCCTGCTCGATCACGTCACCCTGCGCAAGACCCACTTGCGGCGGATTCGCACTCTGGACTCCAGTCTGACGGTGCGAAACTGCACGTTTGGCGACATGTTCGACCCGAACGAGCCCCCCAGCACGGACAACATGAGCGAGCACATCTGGGGTTCCGGCATCCCGGACGGCGGCCGGCTCATCATCGAAGACAGCACGTTCGGCAGGTGTACAGGACATAACGACGCCATCGATTTCGATGGTCCGTCCTGGCCCAAGCCCATTCCCGTCATTCGTCGCAACATGTTCCTTGGCGGAGGGGATGATGCCCTCGATCTGGAGGCGGACGCGCTGATCGAAGGCAATACGTTCCGCAACTTCATGCGTGATGCCTACAACAAGGCCTCGGGGGAATCCAATATCCTCTCCGCGGGTGCGGGCAAGTCCTTCGTGATGTCGCACAATCTCTGCATCAATGTGCAGCACGTCTCGCAGGTCAAGAACGGCGCTTTCCTGACCTTCGCCAACAACACAGTTGTCAATGTCTCGGGCGCGGCCATCTATCTCGAATTGGGGTTGGTGGGTCGAAAGCCGGGACGCGGTGCGGAGGTCCGCGAGTGCATCTTCTGGCAGACCCCCATGGTCGTGGCTGGAACTTCCGAGGATTTCCGCATCGACTACAGCCTGTTGGCCTCGCCATGGCACGGCTTGGGAGAGGGCAATATCGATGCGGACCCCTGCTTTGCCAGTCCAGGTCTGTGGGACCCGAATGGAGTGCCGCTCACCTCCGCCGGTGCTGAGGACTATCATCTGAAGTCCCAGGCGGGCCGATGGAGCCCCGCGCTGCAGGAGTGGGTCCTGGACGAGACGACAAGTCCCTGCATCGATGCCGGCGACCCGAACAGCCCCGTGGCGGAAGAGCCGGTCCCCAACGGCGGCCGGGTCAATCTGGGAGCCCACGGCGGCACGGCTCAGGCCAGCAAGTCCTATCCGTAACACCGCGGTACGCGTACCCCCGGAATCCCCAATAAAGAAGGCCTGTGCCGACGAATCGGCACAGGCCTGAAAGTACTGCACATCCTTCTGCCGCCGGGGCAAATCCTCCACTCCGGCCGAAGCTCAGTCGGATTACGGAGCTACCCGATACAGCCTGATATCATCGATGTAGAGGGTGCCCTTGCCACCGGTCGGAGCGCCGACGGGGGCGACATGCTGCACAGGATACCCGCAGACGATATTCAGCGACCGAATCTCCCAGACCTTAATGGGCAGACTGGCGAGCGAGATATTCCAGGGCGTCCATGTGGACTTGCGGATATTGCCCGAATCGCCGTTGTACTTGATCGTGTAGCCGTTGATCTCCAGATACAGAGGCTGCAGCGAGTTGTTCGGATCGCCCGCGAAGAACACCGTGAGCGTCGTGGCGCCGGCGTTGGCTTTCGTCCAGTTTTGGGTGCTGGAGAAGGCCCGCTTGACCTCGATCAGGAACGGATTCTTCTTGCCGTCATAGGCAAGGGCCATAGACTGCTTGCCGCCGTGGACCGGGGTGGAGGCCACGACCGGAACTACGCCGCAGGCCACGCCATTGTCGACCTTGAAGCCGTCGACCCAGCTCTTCAGAATGCTGCTGCTGTCGTAGCTCTCGAAATCATCGACCGCGATGTAATCGATGGTCGTGAAGCTCCAGACGTCGCTTTCCCACTTCTGGTCGCCGCTGACTTCCACGATCTTCCAGTAGTAGGTCGTGCCCAGCAGCAGGCCGAGGGACTTCAGGTTATAGCTGTTCTTCTCGACGACATCGACCAGAGCCTTGCCGCTCACGACATCGTCCTTCTTGCTGCTGATGTACACCTCATGCTTCACGGCGAGCTTGCCCGCATCCCAGATGAGCGTGCCATTCAGGGGGACAGCCGTCTCGCCCTCGACGGGGCGAGGCTCGCCGGCGGCCAGCACGCGCGGGATCAGGTAGTTGACCGCGTTGACGAACAGCGTCTTGCCCTCGTCGGTCAGGTCGATCATGCCCGTGCCTTCCGAGTTCTTGCCGCTGGCTTCGCGGGAACCGGTCAGGAGCGTCATGCGACGACCGGCCAGCACGTCCGTCCCGGCTCCGCCATCGTGCGTTACGGAGACTCCGGCATCCCATTCGCCGATGATCATGGCGCCGACAGGACCAAAACCGTTCGAATCCGCGGCCACCGTGGCGATGACCTTGCCCGTAGCGGGCACGGCATCGGTATTGACTGAGATGCCTCTGGCGATCGTGGTGCCGTCAGGATAGGTGCAGATGCCGGCATAGTTGGCATCCATCGTGCCATCGGTCAGCGAAACGCCCTTGAAGATCGGGTGCGTTCCGGCAGGGGCCGTCAACTTGATGGTTCCGGTGGTATCCGGAATGGTGTTGCCCGTGCTGAAGCCCAGGCGGTTCTTCCGCAGAGTGTAGCCGCCCGTATTGATGATGGGGGCTGTGACCAGGGTGTTCCAGTTCGTAGCGTTGGCGCTCTGGAAACTGCCGCTGCCGACCGAACGGCTGATGATCACCACGTCCATCGCGTTGAGCGTGTTCACATCAGGAGTGCCCGACTGAAGCACGCGCGTCACGTTGAAGCCATTGGCTTTCAGCAGATCGGTGTAGCCCTTGTCCGGGGCCGCAGTGAAACCGACACCGGCGGCGCCGGCCGTGGGTGTATCATCCGCAGTATGGAAGGAGACAAAGGCGACCTTCGGAGCGGCGGGGGACAGCCGGACGTTGTCGATATAATACTTGCCGGCCGTTTCCACTCCACCCATGTTCGTCGAGAACACCAACTGCATCCAGGTGGCGCCCGTGGCGTTGTAGTCGGCGATGTTCCAGGACAGTGTCCGGGTCTGATCGCCCCAATTGGCGGGATCCCAGCTGCCCGGATAGGCGGTGTTATAGGGATCGGTGCAGTTGGACTGCTTCCAACCCGAGGCGCCGTCGCTGTTGATGGCCATGAGCTGGAACTGAATCCACATGCCGCTTCCGGTCCATTCCGAGGCGACCCACGTCACATCCGCCGACAGGGTGGCGTACTTCGTGAAGTCGATCGGGGCCGGGCAGTTGTACCGCAGGGCCCAGGAGAACCCGTTCTGCACCGGGGTGATGGCCAGGCTCTTGCTGCCCGAAGTCGCCCCGGTCGTCGCGACAGACAGGACCGACTTTCCCTCCCAGGTGTTGTCCCAACTGCCGAGGCCGTTCTCGAAGTCGCCAATGACGACACCATAGCTGGTGGTCGCCAGTGACAGCAGGGCCACGACAGATACCAGAGAACACAAGACCTTACTCATGATGTTCCTCCTTCTACCTTCTACAGACAGGAATATTTAGATAGTACACGTACCGGCAACGTTGATCTTGACAGTGAGTTCCATCCCGCATGATGAGAAAGCGGACAAATACGGGCACGAATTGTCCTGCACGAATGCGCACACCAAACCTCCGTTTGAGCTCCCGTAGAGCACCTGCCGCGATGTCCCAGGGTCAATGAGACATCCTCGCGCCGTCAAGCCTCGGCGCGGCCACAAGCCGAATCACATATACACTCTACCCCATAGACCTCGCCTGTTTCAAGAAGAAAACGCTTGGCCCCATAAAATTGCGACTTGGTCGCGACGCAATTTCCGGGACACTTCCCGTGTTCTCCACTTTTCCGCATTGCCAGTTCAGGGACTGAGAATGGGTAGCGCAGGGGGGTTTTTTATTGACAGAAGACGGATTAGAGTTTAGTATGAAGGTGCTAAGGTCGAGTATTATAACGGCTTGTTGCTTGGTAACCACCTGCACAGAACAGACCAGTCGATTGAAGACGCCGGGAGGTAAGGGGTTTTTCGATCCGCTTTTTGCCGCTTTCTGTTACCGATCTTAGTCTGATAATTGATGAAGGTAATGGGAGACAAGTCAATGTTGAACGGCCGAACCGTTTCCGTGATTCTTCTAATCGGATCTGTCCTCGCTGGGACCAGCCTGGCGCAAGAGCGGACCCTCGAACAGAACTGGAACGACTTCCTGCACTACACGACGATCGGTCGTTTCGACTTGGCCATTGGGTATGGCCAAGCCATTATAAAGGGCAATCCGGATCCCGTGGCGTTGCTGACTCTGAACCGGTCTAACCCCCAGGGATACGAGCTGGCGATGCGTGTGGTGGACACTTCCCAGAACGCGGAGTTGGTCAGCCTGGCCAAACAGCTTATGGGAATCATCGATCACGGGCGGTTCGAGACCCGGTCGGATCCCGGGGTGATCGTTGAGGAGGTCAAGAAGCTTGGGACAACCCAGCGGGCCACCATGCAGGCGATCCAGCGACTCAAGGACTCCGGCGAGTACGCGGTGCCGTTCCTGCTCGATGCCATGAGTGACCCCGCCCGGACGGGCGATTCGAATCTCATGGAGGCGCTCTCTCAAATCGGGAGACTGGGAATCCGTCCTCTGGCGGCGGCTCTCCAGACCGACAATGTGCCGGTGAAGACCGAGATCATCAAGGCGTTGGGGCGAATCGGCTACATACAGTCGCTCTGCCATCTGCGTTATATCAGCGAAAAGGATCCTTCCGCCACGATTCGCGAGTTGGCCATCCAGAACATCCGGCTGATCGACCCGAAGGCGTTGGAGGTGTCGGCCGCGACATTGTTCTATCAGCTTGGCGAGAAGTACTACTATCACGATGAATCCCTGGCTCCCCAGGCGGGCGCTCCCATAGCGAACGTCTGGTTCTGGGATGCCAAAGCCGGACGGCTGGTTCGTTCCGAGGTCAATCTGGCCTACTTCCACGAGCTGATGACGATGCGTTGCTGCGAGTGGGCTCTGAAGGCCGACGAAGGCTACGGGCAGGCGATCGGGCTGTGGCTGGCGGCGTTCTTCGCGGCGGAGGCTTCCGGCGTGGCGATGCCGGATTACTTCGACGAGAACCATGCCAGTGCGATCGTCTATGCCACGACCGCCGGGCCGGAGTACCTGCACCAGGCGTTGGCCCGTGCCATGAAGGATGGCAACGGTGCCGTGGCCCTCGGCGTTGTCGAGGCCTTGGCCACAAATGCCGGGGAGAAGTCGCTCCTGTACGCGATGGCTTCCGGCCAGCCGCTGCTCCAGGCCCTGTCATTCCCCAACAAAGCCGTCCGCTATACGGCTGCCATCGCGATCGGCAACGCCGGTCCGAGACAGCCGTTCAATGAGAACCGTCTGGTCGTGCAGAACTTGGCGCAAGCCCTGGTCGAAGTGGGCACGCCGGCCGATCCGAACGCTCCGCAAGCGGGGGTCTGGACTACCACGATCGCCGACAGCTACGCCAATCGGGCCGCGGCCACGTTGCTGAAGGTTGCCACCAGTCGCAATCCTGCCATCGACCTGTCTCTGGCTCAGTCCGCTCTCATCGCCGCGACGAAGGACAGTCGCCCCGAGATCCAACTCATGGCGGTGCAGACGCTGGCCTACGTGAACAGCCCCGATGCCCAGCGCGCCATCGCTGCGGTCGCGCTGGATGCAGGTGCCGAGTTGAGCGTCCGCATCGCGGCGTTCCAGTTCCTCGCCGACTCGGCCAAGGTGAACGGAAACCTGCTGGCGAATACGAACGTCAGCGCCATGTACACGCTGATCAAGTCCAACGAGACGCAGGCCGAGCTGCGAGCCGCAGCCGCCGGCGCGTACGGCGCTTTGAATCTGCCCAGCCAGCAGGTCCGCACGCTGATTCTCGATCAGGCGAAATCTTGATTGATGATTCGAGATCATCGACTTATGATTCCTGAGAATGGACTACTCAGGACGATACAAGGCGTTTGATCCCAGCCGCATCAGGACGTACCCGCTTTCAGAACGCGCCAACAAAGTGACGCTCACCGATCTGGTTCTGCCGGCGCAGACGGACCCACTCAGCTTCGACGTGGACCGGGATGTCCGTGCGAACATCAAAACGGTTGCCGAAGCCGTGGTCGCGGCACACCGGGATCACCAACCCGTTATCCTCTTCACGGGCGCCCACCTGATCAAGAATGGCCTGGGGCCGCTGCTGACGGATCTCGTGAACCGTCGCGTCGTCACGCTTGTTGCCGGCACCGGCGCCACCGCCATCCACGATTTCGAGCTGGCACTGATCGGGCAGACCAGTGAAAACGTTCCGGCCGCTCTGGGCCAGGGCTGGTTCGGCATGGCCTACGAGTTCGCTTACTTCAACACCGCCCTGAGCATCGGCAATCGGCAGGGGCTCGGGTTCGGGGAAGCGCTCGGCCGGTTCATATGCCAGGAAGGTTTCCGCAACGAAGTGCTGTCCGTGGCGGCCCGGGCCGGCTCGCCCAGAAGTTTCCCGCACGCGGAGACCAGCGTTCTGGCGGCGTGCTACCGTCAGGGCGTTCCGTGCACGATCCACGTCGGGATCGGCACGGACGTCGCCGATCAGCATCCGACCTTCGACGGCGCGGCCAAAGGCGGCTGTTCCGGGCGGGACTTTCTGATCTATGTCCAGGAAGTGACCCGGCTCGCCGGTGGGGGCGTCGTCCTCAATATCGGCAGCGCCGTCACCGGCCCCGAAGTCCTGCTCAAAGCGGTGTCGATGGCCGCCAATGCCGGCAGTGCTCCACGCGGGTTCCTGGCGGCCGACTTCGATATGCGTGAGTACCGCGCGGAACAGATGGCAGACGAGTCGGTCGCCGGCTATTACTTCCGCGACCAGAAGAGCATCGTCACGCGCATCCCGAACGCTTTTCACAGCACCGGTCTTTACGTGCAAGGCGATCAGAAAGTAACCCTTCCGCTGCTCTACCAGGATATTGTCGCACGCTTATGACTGTCGCTGCCCACACGAGACTGTTTCTGCTCTGCGGCCTCGCAGGCGCCGTTCTGGGCGGGGGCTGTCGTTCCACGCCGCCCCTGTCGAGCGTGCCGGCGCGAACCCTGATAGAGACGCCCGTGCGTCTGCCTCTTGATCCCACTCTGGCGGCGTTGCCGTCGGTACAGGTCCAGGTCAACGAGGCGCCGCCGCGCCTTTTCATCGTCGACACGGGCACCAGCGGGCTGATGCTGTCCCGCAGATTCCTGAGCGAGACCCGTCCGCAGTTCCTGGACACCCCGGGCGTGATGGAGACTCCGGCAGGGGCTCGGGACATGGGAGCGATGTGTCACGTGGCCAGGATCAGGATGGGCGGCGCCGAGTTCCGTGACATCACCGCCTGTACCGCAGACCTTTCCAATATCGAGTCTTCCCTGAATCGCGAATTGGGTGGCGTGATCGGCATCGGAGTCTTCGCCGATTGCCGGATAACGTTGGATTATCCAGCCGACGGGCTGCTGCTGGTGCCGGCGGGCGCTAGAACGCGGGAGGACGATGCCGGGCGCGGGATCGTTCTGCCGCTCCGGTTGTCCGAAACGGGATTGCCGTTGGTGCCGCTGAGCATTCACGGAACCACCGTCTGGGCGATCGTGGACTCGGGCAGCTCCAGGGCATTCTCTCTGCCGTACGATCTCATCGAGCAACTGGGGCGCGGCGATGCTGTCGTGCGGGCGCCGGGGACCGGCACCACGTTTCATGGAAGTGCGACGGTGGATACAGCCCAATTGCGCGATTCCATCTTTCTCGGCCCCCGCGAGTTCCTGAATCCGGTTGTCCACGTGGAGGCGGGCCAGCCGCGTATCGGCCACCGCATCCTCAGGCAATTCATCGTGGCGATCGACATCCGAAACAAACAGATCCGGTTTACACGTGCTCCACGCGTGTGAACCGACACATTTGACTTAACACGCCGAATATGGCAGGTATATTGGCGTACGAAAGATGGAAAGAGTTGAACCTGTCGACGGGATGGCCGGCATCTAAGGAAGGGAACAACGCGGCATGAAAGAAGCTTGGGTCTGGCTGGGCGCGTTCATAGTCTTGGCGGCGGGTTGTTCCGGCGGCGATGGCGACGGCAAGAAGCGGCCGGTGATACCGCCGGGAACAGACAAGAAGGTCCACGAGCTGCTGTCGCGGATGACGCTGGAAGAGAAGATCGGGCAGATGACGCAGTTGACGCTGGAGTCGTTTGCCAGGTCGGATCAGAACGGAGTCCTTGTCCTCGATGAAGCCAAGCTCCGCCAGGGGATCGTCGACCACCACATCGGATCGATTCTCAACTGCGGCGGGCAGGCGCGAACGGTAGCCAATTGGCAGGCGATCCTTACGCAGATCCAGGACCTGGCCACCAAGGACACGCGTCTGGGCATCCCGATTCTCTACGGCATCGATTCGATCCACGGCGCAAACTACGTGCTCGGCGCGACGCTATTCCCGCAGGATATCGCGATGGCCGCCACGGGCAATGTCGAGCTGATGGAGAAGAACGGCAAAATCACCGCTCTGGAGACGCGTGCGGCGGGGATTCCCTGGAACTTCGGCCCCGTGCTGGACGTGGGCCGCCACCCGATGTGGCCGCGGCTCTACGAGACGTTCGGTGAAGACCCCTATATCGCCTCGACCATGGGAGCGGCTTACATCCGAGGGCTCCAAGGCGAGGACCTCACCAGAGGCACGCAGGTGGCCGCGTGCATGAAACACTACCTCGGGTACGGCTTTCCCTTCTCAGGCAAAGACCGCACGCCCGCGTTCATCCCGGAGCGGCAGTTGCGGCAGATCTTCCTGAAGCCCTTCGCCGTCGCGGTGGAGGCGGGGGCCATCACCTGCATGGTCAACTCATCGCAGATCAACGGCGTCCCCGTCCATACCGACAAGCACCTGCTGACGGACGTCCTGCGCGGCGAGCTGCATTTCCAGGGACTGATCGTCAGTGACTGGAACGATATTGAGAACCTGTACACGCGTGAGAAAGTCGCGGCCGACCGTCGGGAGGCGGTCAAGATGGCGGTCATGGCCGGCGTGGACATGAGCATGGTTCCGTATGACTACAGCTTCTATGACACACTGCTGGAACTGGTGCAGGACGGCGAAGTCCCGCTGAAGCGTATCGACGAAGCCGTGAGCAACATCCTGCGGGTCAAGTTCGCACTGGGCCTGTTCGATCGCTGCTATCCGGTCAAGAGTCTGGCCTACGAGGTGGGCAACGATGCTGCCCGACAGGTGAATCTGGACGCGGCACGGCAGGCGTTGACGCTGCTGAAGAATCAGGATCAGGTGCTGCCGCTGCCCCGGACGGGCAAGGTCCTCGTCACCGGCCCGTGTGCGGACAGACGCTCGGTGCTCAACGGTGGCTGGACGCTCACCTGGCAGGGCGATCGCGAGGAGTTGTATCCGCAGAACAAGCCCACGATCGTGCAGGCGATCCGATCCAGGATCGGTGACGCCAACGTCGTGTACACCGAGGGCGTCGGGTTCGACAAGGAGATCAACGTCGCCGACGCCGTCGCTGCGGCCCGGAACGTCGACACGATCGTCGCCTGTATCGGCGAGGCCCCGTACTGCGAAGTCGTCGGCAACATCGACGACCTGACCATGTCGGCGCCGCAGCTGAAACTCGTCAGGGAACTGGCGGCGACCGGCAAGCCTGTCGTTCTGGTGCTCGTCGAGGGCCGGCCTCGCGTGATCCGGACCATCGTCGACGACGTGAAAGGCATTCTGATGGCGTACCTGCCGGGCATGGAAGGGGGACAGGCGGTGGCCGACGTCCTGTTCGGTGACACCAATCCCAGCGGCAAGCTGCCCTTCACTTATCCGAAGTTCTCGGGCAGCTTCACGACATACGACCACGTCTACAGCGAGGACACGCCCAGCAAGGCCGATCCGCGGTGGCCTTTCGGCTACGGCCTTTCATATGCCTCGTTCGAATACCGCGCGTTGACCATCGACAAGACCGAGATGGTGCGCGACGAGAAGGCGATCGTGACCGTCGATGTCGTCAATACGGGAGATCGCGTGGGCCAGGAGATCGTGCAGCTGTATATCTCGGATGTGGTGGCCTCCGTGACACCGCCTGTCAAGGTGCTCAAACGATTCCAGAAGATTACAGTAGCGCCCCAACAGAAACAGACGGTGCGTTTCGAGCTGGACTGGGATGATTTCGAGTTCATCGGACGAGACAACAAACCGGTAGTCGAGCCGGGGCAATTCAAGATCAGCGTCGGCGAACTCTCCGTCGGGTTGACGGTTCCGTCGGACGAAAAGTAGTGGAGTGTCACTAAAGGTGTAGATATGCCTCTATTCGAATACAAGTGTCAGAAGTGCGGGCACGTGACGGAAGTACTTCAGGCCGGCCGCGAGGCCACGAAGCAGACCTGCCCCAAGTGCGGCGGCACGGATATGAAGAAGCTGTTGTCGAGTTTCGCGGTCGGGCAGGGCAAGACGCCGTCGCAGCCGCGGTGCGATTCCTGCGCCGCCGGTCCGGCGTTTGGCGGCGGCTGTTGCGGCGGTGCCTGTCCCATGGGATAGGATATACGACGGTTCGTCCGATGCTCGAACCGCCCCCGTGCCGTGGCGTACGGGAACATAAACGAGAAGCAGTCGAACGGGAGTCTGGCTATGATCAGTAAGATTCTGTACCCGACGGATTTCTCCAAGGCTTCACAAGCAGCTCTGCCCCTGCTGCGTGACCTGGCGCAACGCTACGGTGCCCAGATCCACATCCTGCACGTGGTGGACGTACACAGCGAGTTTCTCATGGACGGGGGGTACATGGTGCCGCTGCTGATCTCCTATCCGGTCGAAGAGGAGCAGTTGGCCGAGTTCGCCCGCAAGCGGCTCAACGAGTTCGTCCAGGATCACCTGCCCGACGTGCAGGACTCGGTCAAGAAGGTTGTCGCCCTCGGCAAACCCTTCGCGGAGATCGTGCGGTACGCCCAGGATCAGGGCATCGATCTGATCGTCATCAGCACCCACGGACACTCCGCCCTCGGTTCGGTGCTGGTGGGCAGCGTGGCCGAGAAGGTGATCCACAAAGCGCCCTGTGCCGTGCTGACCGTGCGTCATCCGGGGCACAAGCCGTAGAACAGGTCGCCTGCATTTCACAGCACCAGAAGGGAAGCTCCGTGGCTACCTACACCAGACGTGATTTCCTCAAGACCTTGGGGAGCGCCGGGGCCTTCGCGCTGGCGGGCGGTTGCGCGGGTGTCTCACCACGCTCTACCCGGGGAAACCGACGGCCCAATATCCTCTTCATCATGGCCGACGATCACGCCGCCCATGCGTTGAGCTGTTACGGCAGTAAGATCAACCAGACACCCCACCTGGATCGTCTCGCTAACGAGGGGGTGCGCTTCACAAATGCTTTCTGCACCAATTCCGTTTGTGCGCCCAGCCGGGCGGTGATCCTGACCGGCAAGTACAGTCACATCAACGGACTCATCGACAACAACGTGAAGTTCGATGGTACGCAGCCCACCTTCCCGAAGCTGCTCCAGCCAGCGGGCTACCAGACGGCCCTCATCGGAAAGTGGCACCTGAAAACCGATCCGACCGGCTTCGATTACTGGAACATCCTGCCCGACCAGGGGGTGTATTACAATCCTGAGACGATCGAGATGGGGCGCAGGTCACGGCACCCGGGTTATGTGACGGATATCATCACGGATCAATGCCTCGACTGGTTGGAGGGGCGTGCATCGGATCGCCCGTTCTGCCTGATGTTCCACCACAAGGCGCCGCACCGGGAATGGGCTCCGGACTTCAACCATCTGGCGCTTTATGAGGATGTGACCCTCCCCGAGCCCGATACGTTGTTCGACGACTATGCCGGCCGGGGCCGGGCCGCGCGTGAGCAGGACATGACGATTGCCCGGACCCTCACGCAACGTGACCTCAAGTTCGTTCCCCCGACGACCATGACGCCCGAGCAGAAAGAGCGGTGGAACGCCGTGTATGGTCCCAGGAATCGGGCGTTCCAGGAGGCGAACCTCGAAGGCCGTGACCTCGTGCGCTGGCGTTATCAGCGTTACCTCAAGGACTATCTCCGCTGCATCGCGGCGGTGGACGACAACGTCGGGCGGTTGCTGGACTATCTCGACCGGACCGGCCTGGCCCGCGATACGATCGTAGTCTACACGTCCGACCAGGGATTCTTTCTGGGCGACCACGGCTGGTTCGACAAACGGTTCATGTATGAGGAGTCCCTGCGTCTGCCGCTGCTGATACGCTACCCCAGGGAGATCCGGCCTGGATCGGTGAATCACGACATGGTTCTGAACCTGGATTTCGCCGAGACTTTCCTGGACTACGCCGGTGTCACGATCCCCGGCGACATGCAGGGTCGTTCGTTGCGACCGCTGCTCAAGGGGCGGACTCCCCCAGACTGGCGTCGTTCGATGTACTACCACTATTACGAGTATCCGAGCGAGCACAGCGTCAGACGGCACTACGGCGTACGCACGGAACGCTACAAGCTCATCCGTTTCTACAACGACTTCGATGAGTGGGAGCTGTACGATCTGAAGGCGGACCCTGACGAGCTGCACAACGTCTCCGCTGATCCGGCCTACGCGGGGATAGTGGCGGAGATGACGACAGAACTCCAGCGTCTGCGAACGCAGTATCGGGACACGACCGGCGCGCCGATGTGAGGCAGAGGGGCGTTCCTTGTCCTATCTGGCGGGCGCGACCGCATTGGCATCGGGCGTTGCGGGCGGCTCCTTCCGAGCCACCTCCCGGCGTGACTCCTCCAGAAGTCGCACAATGGCCGCCCCGGTTGGATGGCCCGCCGGATCGATCCCGGCGACCGCGTGGACGCGGTCACAGGACCAGGCGATAGAGGCAATATTGGGCTGCTGCGCCGCCACGCCGAGGCCGGCGTGACGCAGGAGCCAGTGGTCGGACAGGGGGGTCGTGGCGACCACCAGTGCGACGAAGCTCCACGCCAGGAACCCGGAGGCGAAACCCAGCACGCCCGCGCCCACGATGTCGAACACCCGTGCGAACGCGACGTGGAACTGCCCCGTCAGGAGCACGAACGACAGGCCGAACAACAGCGCGAAGCAGCCGCCTCCCAGGACGAGCAGGGTGAACGCCGTTTTGAATGCCGGAGCCCCTTCGATCGCCGGCGTCAGGCGATTGACCACGGGAGTCAGTTGGAGCGCCACATAGATGGAAATCGCAATGTTGAAGAGCAGAATCAGGCTCTCGAAAAAGCCTTTCCGCACCGCGATCCACGCGAAAAGAATCCCGACCAGAATGGCGATCCAGAATACCATGTCTTCTATCCCACGACCCTTTTCAACTCCTGGAGGCTCGTGATCCCCTCGAGGACTTTCATCATGCCGTGCTTGCGCAGCCCCGACCGGCCGGCCTTGCTCTCTTCCGACTTCCACCGCCCGACGATCGCCTCGTCGTTGGCGATCTCGGCCTTGTGCTGCGCGTCGATGACCAGAATGTCACAGATGGCCGTACGTCCGAAGTAGCCGGTCCCATCGCAGTGGCGGCACCCCGCCGCCTCATAGACGTGGGTCGGGTCGAACCCCTTTTTCGTGAACTCCATGATCTGCGAATCGCTCAGGTGGGCCGGTTTACGACAGTGCTCGCACAGACAGCGCAGCAGCCGCTGGGAGACCACCAGGCTCAGGGCGGAGGAAAGCAGCAGACGTGACACGCCGAGATCGATCAGCCGGATCATGGCCGAGGCGTTGCTGTCACAGTGGATCGTGGCCACGACGAGGTGCCCGGTCTGCGAAGCGCGCAGGGCGATATCGGCGGTTTCTTCATCGCGAATTTCGCCCACGCAGATCACGTCCGGGTCCTGGCGCAGCACGCTGCGGAGGGTGCCGGCGAAGGTGATGTTGGCCTTGGCATTGATCTCGATCTGGCTGGTTTCCGGCAGGACGCACTCAATGGGGTCCTCCACGGTGATCACGTTCCGCGTGAAGCGATCGATCTCGTTGAGCAGGGCGTACAGGGTCGTCGTCTTGCCACTGCCGGTGGGGCCGCAGATCAGGATCATGCCCGACGGTTTGGCGACGATCTCTCTGATGCGGTCGGCCTGTTTGCCGCTCACGCCGAGATTCGCCAGGGTCAGGGAGGAGGCGTCCTTGTTCAGGATGCGAATGGAGATCTTCTCGCCGTTCAAGGCGCCGGCGCTGGCGACGCGGAAGGACGCCGTCATGTCGCCTTTGCGGGCGACGAAGCCGCCATCCTGGGGCCGGCGGCGCTCCGCGATGTCCATGCCGCTGACCGCCTTGATGCTGTTGACCACCGACCGGGCGACATCGGCACTCAGCTCCCGGGTCGTCACGAGCCGGCCGTCGATCCGGAGCCGGACCGAGTACGAGGACACGTCCTTGGGGTCGATCAGGATATCGCTGGCCCGGCGTTCGATCGCATCCACCACCATCGTCTCGGTCAGTTCGAGACTCCGGGCGTCTTCGGACTTCATCTTGCTGTGCCCGTAGATTTCGTCGATGCTCCGGCCCGAGGTATCCAGTAGACGCAGCACCGATTCCTCGTCCTTCTTCTTCTGAAGGTGAATGGCGCGCAGACTGTCGATCAGGTGCGTGACTTGCCGTTTGAGTGTCGTCAGAAGGGTCTCCTGCTGCTGGCGGCTCCGGCGGGCGACATCGATCATGAAAAAAAGCAGCAACGGCAGGGGGCCCGTGACCAAGGTCGCGAACTTGGCCACTTCCTTGTATCCCTTCGGCACGACGTAGCTGAACTGCACCCGCTGCACCAGATACAGGCAAAGGTAGACCCAGGCCACGAAGCACACCAGAATCAGGGGGTTGAAAGGTAGACCGTCAGACACCTGGCCCGCGGGGCCCTCTGCCGCCCCCGCCTGCATCAGCACCCAACCGCACGACAATATGAATGCCGCCGCCTGCATCATTTGTTGCTCGCCCAGGGCCTGCGAATATCCTTCTGCACTGCCGTGACAACCAGATTACCGTATGGGCGTCGCCCGTGCAAGGGCAAAAACCCCCTGGCACGCCCCGGCATTCCCCTCCTGCCGGCGACGGGGTGGCGGCCCGTCCATCCCCTGAAGGGTGTACTAGATTCGTTGCGTCCCGGGCTTTCGCTGCCAACACGCAGGAGATTGGCGGGAAGGTATATCGGCAATGTGACTTTTGCCCATGCACGGCTGTTCGCACGAATTGTGCTTGCCGACGCAGGACTAGTAGATGAGGCGTTTGAAAGTCAGAAAGCGAGGTACATCATGGTACCTGGTACACCAACGAAACGATTGGCGTTCTCGCTCATCCTGGTGGGAGGCATGGCGGCGGGGGCGGACAAGGAAGAGGCAAGTGAGAGAGTTCTCGTTCGGGCGGTGAGCGCATGTGACTGCCGACGCTTCCGGTCGCCTTCGCCGGGCGAGGACGATGCCCGCTGTTACTTGCTCTCGCCGCCCTTTGCGTCTTCATCGTCGAGACCGATGAAACCGCCCGACGCATCCAAGTCGGCAAAACTGTCGTCCAGATCGTTCTTGGGTTTTTCGGCAAGGTCTTCGTCGAAATCGAGGGCCTCGTCCCTGGGAGGCTCTTTCTTACCGGCGGGCTGGGGTTTGGCGGTTTTAGCACCAGCGGCTTTCTTCGGGGCGACGATCTTCTCGGGTTTACCATTGATCTGGCAAACGAAGACCAAGGGGCCGATGCGAAGATAGTCGCCGGCTTTCAGAGTCCCATTGCCCTCTTCGCCGATGAGTTTGTCATTAATGAAGGTTCCAGCCTTGGAGCCGAGGTCCTGAATCTTCAGACTCTGGCCATTCAGGGTGATCTGACAGTGGCGCCGTGAGACGGTAGGCAGAGGAATCTGGAGGTCGCAATCATGCCGACGCCCAATGACAACAACGTTGCTGTTCAGAGGGAAAGCTTTGTACGCTCCATCCTTCTTGAGAAGCACGAGATCCGCCTTCATCCGGCCTGCCTCCAGAACGTAATGATCAGGTAAACCGACGCCATTATTATATCAGAATGGCCGTCCCATAACAACCGACAAATGTGCGAAACCGCCTGTTCCCGCCGGGCTTGGATCGATAGTGTTTCTACGCGCCCGGAAGCGGGGTCTGTTTGCAGATTTCACTGATGTCCTCCAGAATATAGTGCGGACGGTAGGGGTAGAGGTCAAGGTCGGACTCCCGCGTAATGCCCGTGAGAACCAGGACAGTGTCGATGCCGGATTCAATCCCGGCAATGATGTCCGTGTCCATGCGGTCGCCCACGATGACCGTTTCGTGCCGGTGACAGCCCAGCAGGGTCAGGGCGTGCCGCATAATGAGAGGGTTAGGCTTGCCGATGAAGTAAGCTTTTCGCCCGGTAGCCATCTCGATGGGGGCTATCAGGGCCCGGCAGGCCGGGGCGATTCCCCGGTCCGATGGCCCCGTCAGGTCGGGATTGGTACCAATGAGCTTGGCGCCGCCCAAGACCAGCTGGATGGCGATCTCGATCTTCTCGTAGTCGTAGCTCCGAGTTTCACCCACCACCACATAGTCCGGCTTATTTTCATCGATGACCAGCCCGGCTTCGTGCAAAGCGTAGTACAATCCCGAATCGCCCACCGCAAAGACCCGTCCGCCGGGCTTCTGGGACGCGATGAAATGGGCCGTAGACATCCCCGAGGTAATGAAGTGCTCCTCACCCACCTCGATTCCCATGTGCAGGAGCTTCTGGTGCAACTCCCGCGGCGACCGGGCGGAGCTGTTCGTCAGAAACAGAAACTGCTTCTGCTCGGCCTTGAGCCAATCCACGAACGGCCGTGCGCCATCCAGCAGGCGCGACCCATGATAGATCACCCCGTCCATGTCACAGACAAATCCACGCTTGCCCCGTAATCCGTCCATCCAACCCCCGTATCTTCCCGTTGCGCTGCTCCGGTTCCGTACCTTGACAGAATCGGCCGGCAGACTTAGGCTCTTGATTGGCGACCGCCCGTCGCCATAAAGAACGTGTGTGAGGTTCAAAAAATGGCATCATTGATCATTACCTCCGGCAAGCACGAAGGGGACTATTATCCATTGGGTCGGCGGACAAATGTTATCGGGCGTGACGAGGCCTTGCCGATCCAGATCCTGGATCAGATGGTTTCGCGGAAGCATCTCCAGATTCGCTTCGATGAGAAGACTGGACGCCACCATGCGTTCGACATGAAGAGCCGCAACGGCGTCTACGTGAATAACGAGAAGATTACCGGCGAAGTCGCGCTCTGTGACGGCGATGTCATCCTGATCGGCTTTACGACCTTGCTCTTTGCCGACCGGGATTTCAAGGACAAGGATAGCGCGTTACGGCACTACAAGAAGGTCGGGGAGCGTATGCGCGTGACCGTCTACCAGCAGTCTGAGGCCCGCATAACGCCCACCGAGCCGGGCGAGACCGGTCAGCCGATTCGGGAGTGACGGCCGTTCACAGCCCCAACCCGCGTTTCAGAGAGTTGTACATCGTCTCCGCCTGGCTCCAGGCACTGGTGGAGTCAGCGGCCACCTTCCTGGCCCGCAGTACCTCGGCCAGGCCGTCGATATAGCCGGACTTCCAGGCCAGGGCCGTGGCTCCGGATCCGCCGGTGTTGGCGATGAGCGTCTGAACGAACGAGTCGCTGATCTGATTGTGGGCGTGTCGGATACCGTCCTGACGCCCCTGTTCGAAGGTGCTGCCAAGAATCGCGTCGCGAAGGACGTCCGTGTACTTTCTGCCCTCGGCGACGTCGTTGGCGTCCTCATAGGCGGACAGGAACCCCTGGAAGAACGCTTCGCGATCTGCGGTGGAAAGCCGATTGTCCCGCAGCGCGATGACGAGCCGATAAGTCGGAACGGCGCCGACGAGGTGCGCCCGCCCGAATTGCAGACCCACCTGCACCCCGCCGGGCTCGGCCTTCCCGGCAGGTACGGTGACATCATAGGGGCCCGCCCCTTTGCCTTTCGTCCGGATGATCCTTGCGTCGGGATCGATCGTGTACTCGGTCGACTCGCTGATGGTCCCCCGGAAGGTGTAAACGTAGTGATATGCATCGATTCTCTGAAGGGCCGGACGCATCCATGTCTCGCCCGTGGCAAATCGGACCCGCGGCGGAGTCGATGGTTTGAAGGAATCAACCGTGATACCATTGGAGCCTTGTACGCTGACGCTGCGCTCGGCCGACACCTTGATCTCGACCGGCTGGCCCGGCTCAACCAGCATATCGCCCGGCTGCACCGACAGGGACCACTGATGACACCCTCCAAGCACAATACAGAACCATCCGAGAAGCAGAACTGACGGTCGTTGTCTCTCTCTTGTCATATCAGTACCTGATCTGAATGTGTCTGGTTTAGTTGGCACGATGCAATTCCCTCGCTGTCACGCTATCGGTCAGGGTTTCCGCGTCAGACGCCAGTCGGCCGGGGCCTTGTGGGCGAGTGTTGCCAGGCGGGTCGCCTGGAGGACCGGCATCTGTTCGAGAACCGCCTGTATGCCGAGGGTTCCCGTGCCTTCCGCCTGTCGGATCTGACCGGCGATGTCCTTGAAGATTCGTCCGTCCCTGGTTCTGCAGATCTCCAACTGGTCGTAACTGTTGGGATCGGTCGACTGCTTGTGGAAGAGCAGATGGTGCGCCTGGAAGAGGGCGACGAGGTAATCCGCCAGCTCACGTGGCGTCAGCGGGGTGGGCACCCCCTGGAGATTGTCCGGCTGACCAAACGACAGGGCATCCTCCGGGTATATCGCCATGACCTTCAGCGGCTGGCTGCCGAGGGAGGGATGACAAACGCAGATGAGCGGATGCTGTGGAGCCTGGGGCTGCTCGTATGGCAGGCCCAGCGAATCTGTCAGTTGCCAGATGGATGCCTCGTCCATCGAGATTTCGAGCGTTCCGCCGCTATCCAGCAGAGTCCAGGCGAGAGTCAATCGCTCCGCAAGCTGCTCCGCCCTGGCCTCGGCAAAACGCGATGCCTCAGATTCGTCGCCCCGGACGTAGCCCTTCCCCTGGTAGGAGATGGCCAGCATCGGAACATGCTGTGCCTGGGCTTTGAGATCGAGGGTGAAAGCCCGGTGAACGAGGAGCTGCCCCCAGGTGCGGATGCGACCGGTGGCTTCATCAACGGTCGTGCCCGGCTGGATCGCGATCTCCGTAGCGGCCACATTCAGGGTCACCAGGCTGCCGACAGGTACCTGTGCGCCCGCTATGGGGCTCTGTGCGGCGACGATGCCCGGTGGATGTTGACGGTCTACGACCGATTTGACCACCGGCGTCAGCCCGGCTTCGTTGATATCGTTGGGGGCAACCGAAACAGGCTTGTTGATGACGGACGGGATCGCTACCAGTCTGGCTTGCGTTGTCGAGGGCTCCGTCGCATCGGCGCCCTCTAAAGCGGCATTCTCGCTTGCGAATAGACCACCGGGGCTCACGAAGCCCATCAACACCAGGGCGACCGTGATTCCGGCGTAAACCAACGCGTTCTGCATTTTCGCCTCCTTGTCACACATCCGAATCCATTCTGACAGCGCTGGGGCGACATTATGTGATGCATGGGGACCAGGCATGCCTGGCTCCATGACATCGCCCCCTATATGTACTTCCGCGTGACCGCGTGTAAAGAACAAACCGGCACCCTCGGGTAGAATTGGCGGCACCTCTTTGTGTATTCGCATTTATGGGATGTAGTTCAAACTATCCTGTTACTGAGCCTTCCCTTCGTGCCTGTATTATAGTAGGAACACCAATAGGTGTACGTCGCCTGCCGTGCGCGACCCGGTCGCAACGGAGTCAAACAGGGCAGAGTGGACAAGTCAATACGGAAAGCAAGGGCCATAAATGCCTACGATGTAATGAGTTATGGTTGTGGCCCTGAATCATATTTGCATAGGTACAGCCTGTTGCTTTGAGTCCAGCGGCAGCGTTGGTCACGGATGGTTGCAGTGGAGGGGTGCCGCCGCGGGAAGAAAGGAAGAGAGCAAATGTTCACGACGGAGAAGAAATTGATGATGAGCAGGGGGGCGATGGTTGCTCTTGCCACAGCCCTGGCCCTGCTGACAGGTCTGACGGCACAGGCCCAATCGAAGAACCGCGGCGGCAGATCGAGCGAGTCGAGCATGAGATCTGCGGCTCCCTCCGCTCCCAGGTCGGCACCGCAGGTACAGATGCGTTCGTCGCCACCGGTCGGATTCAGCGGGAGGTCCGCGCCGAGCGTATCGAGTCCGATGCGAAGTGCGCCGTCGGTCAGTCCAAGATCGAGCGGTGGATTCCCGTCGGGAGGTGGGGTTCGGATGGAAACCAGGGTGGCGCCGAGAATGCGTGAGAGCATGGCGGCCCGAAGCCGGTCCGTCACGATGAGCCGGCCGGCTCCGAGCGTCAGTGCGCCGTCGGCCCCGCGGTCGTTCACCGGCAGTATCCCCCGGCAGAACAACGTCGTCGTTCAGCGCCAGGCGCCGAATGTGACGTACCGGCTGTCTCCGAGCGAGTCGCTTTCGAGACCGCCAACGAGCGATGTCGGTACGACGACGCGGGACTCGGGCTTTTCTACCAACACCAACCGCTCGGGGAACAACAGCATCCTGTTCCGTCGCAGTGAACCTCGCGCGGAGGCGCCCAGGACGGTTGCCCCGGACGTGACCAACCGGGATGGGACCCGGATCTTCAACTCGTTGTCTGCCCGACAGGAGAACGGCTCCGCGGCGCCGAGTAAGAACAGGGAAATCTACAGTTCCCTCCCGCGGAGCTCGGAAACACGGTCCGCGACAACCCAGGCGCCGACGTCCGATGCGACCCCCTTATCGAACGCCAACGCGCGTAGCGCGGGTAAGAATCAACGCAGCGCACCTGGCCGGTCGCCCGAGGCGTCGGCGCGCAGCAACACACGTACGCAACCCGACAGGCCGTCGACGCAGAGTCGTGCACCGAGCAGCGAACGAAGCTCCGTACCGGCCAAGAGCCGTCCCGAGACACCGGCCAAATCCTGGTCTTCACGAGGCGTCACAGGCAATAGCCCGGCGGCGGTGGACAGCAAGACCCGTGAGCCGAGCGCCGCGGTGCGTGAACGTATCGCGCAAAGGCGAACCGAGTCGTCCCCGATCTACAGTGCGGGCCGGGTGCCTGCCACAGAGCAGGTGCGTCACGCCGGTTCGGAAGTACGTCAGTCGAGAGAGCTGGATTCCCGGCTGCGGGACTGGGGCAACCGCCGGGGTCTGGGGAGCGATCCTTCGGACCGGGCCTATATCCGCCAGCGGTCGTCGGTCGTCTATCACGATCGCCCGGACCTGATCGGGCATGGCCCGCGGTACTCGTACATTTACCGGGATCGCCATGACCGGGTGTTCAGCCGGATGATTTGGCCGGGCTACTGCTATCCGGTCTACTACGGCTACGGGCCGAGCTTCTGCGTCCGTTGGGTCTATCCGTACTATCATCGCAGATACGTCTGGGTGAGTCTGGGCGGCTGGTGGCCGTATGATTACTCCTATGCACGTTATTACTGGTATGGATGGCATCCGTATATCTGGCACGGCTATTATCCGGTTCCTCGTGAGATCGAGGTCGCGCCGGACAACTACTATTACACCTACAACTATTACTCGCAGCCTTCCGACAGCGGCTACTACAGCCAGACCACAACGCAGACGAGCTCGGACACTCTTCCGTACGGCGTGGACAACGAAACCTACGCCCGGATGCAGGCGATAATTCAGAAGCAGAAGGCCGGCGAGCCCCCGGTGGCCACGGACTCCGACCATCGCTTCGAGGCGGGAGTCGACAGCTTTGGGGCCGGGCAGTATGCCGATGCCGTCAATTCGTTCAGCGACGCCATGCAACTGGCGCCCGAGGATAAGGTTCTGCCTTACGCCTATAGCCAGGCGCTCTTCGCCGCGGGACGTTACAGCGAGGCCGCCCAGGTGCTTCGAGTCGCCCTCCATCAGGCGACACCTGAACAGCAGGGCGTCTTCTATCCGCGCGGTCTCTACAACAACGATGATGTGTTGTTCGGACAAGTCGAGCAACTCCTCAGCAAGGCGGAAAACTACGAGATGGACGGCGACCTGAAGCTGCTCTTGGGCTATCAGCTCATGGGTATCGGCGAGGTCGAATATGCCCGTCAGCCTCTGGAGCAGGCCTGCCAGGATATGACGAATGCGGAGGCCGCCCGATCGCTGCTGGGACTCCTCGACAAGATGGACAAAGCGGCCGAGTCCAAGACGTCCACGGCGGGGACACAAGCCCCGGTCAGCATCGATGCTGCCGCCGGTGCCGCTGCGGGCCAGACGCAGAATCAAGCGGACAGCACGGCCAAGACCAACCTGCTGAATAAGATGAAGGCCCTGGATGTGGCCGCCCCGCAAAAGGCCAACGTGGACCAGAAGACCGATAATACGGCCGATGTGAACGGGACAGCACCGACGCAGTCTCCGGCGAAAGAGCCAAATACAGTGTCAAGAAACTCCAATCCAGGGGTTACCTCCGGCCCCAACGTCTCCACTGATCCGGTGAATGCCGTTGAGGCCGGACTGACGACGGCGCCGACACGGGCATGGGCTATGGCGGAGCCGCTTGTAACCCTGGTAGGGGCGTCCCTCCTGGTCGGAGGGGCCTTGTGCCTGCGACGTGCCGCGGTTCTTGAACCCAAAAGGGAGGGGGCTGCCGGTTGAAGACCTTTGTGATTCGCGATAGAATCAGTGTTTTCGGGACATGTTGCCCCGGGTCGCCGCGGATATGAGAGGTCGTCCGGCGGGGATTCTCACGAAGGTCGCAAACAGCATCGATGGAGATTGAAGTAATCGAACATGGATAAGGGGCTGCGTAACGCTCTGAGAGGATTGACATCTGCCGATCCCGAGTCGCGTCGCCGGGCCATGGAGCCTTTTGTACGAGTGACGTTCGATATGTTCATTCGGCATTTATACCGTTACCTCGGCAACGAGGTGGAATGTGAAGATGTCCTGGAAGACGTGTATGCGGACATCTGGGAGAACCCGGACCATTTGCAGGGCATCGACAACGAGAAGCATCTCTTGCGTACGGTGTACCTGTACTACATGCGTAAGCGGCTCCGGGAAGTGTACCGCCGGATGAACCGCAGTTTCTGTTTGGCGCAGAAGGATATCGATAATCTGGTCGCGCCCGAAATGGGCCTGTGTGAGACGATGTCCGAAACCGAACTCATGCAGCTGCTGCACAAGATGGTGGGCAAGCTCAAGGCCCGGGAACGCCGGGCCATCGAGCTGTGGATGCAGGGAATGTCCAACCGGGCGATTGCCAACGAGTTGGAGACCACGGTGGGAGCCGTGAAGATGCTGGAGTACCGGACGGTCTTGAAGCTGAGAAACATGTTGCAGGAACAAAGCGAGAAGGAGGACTGAGGGTCCTCTGAACATAGGAGTTGAGATTATGGCAAACGTGAATCGAGAAATTCAGGAGTTGCTGGCCGACTACGCGGTGGCGCTGCGAGATGGATGTCTGCCGACCTTCCTGAAGTCGCTGACCAAAGAGGAGGCCCGGAGCATCAAGGGGTGTTCGGAGTTCTGGGACGCCGCCAGCATGGTGCGGCTGATGAACAGCGCCGGATTCGCCAACAAGCTGGTGACTCCGGACGTGGGCCTTTTTACGTCCCGCGTTGACGCCCGTATTGCCTCGCGGCAAAAGGCGCCCCAGGTGCCAACGCGGACCCGGCAGCGCAGCGAAGTGAATCTCCCAACCGACAACAAGGTGAATTGACATTTCGATATGATTTTGGACAGTTATCAGTGTTCCTCGTGTTACTTCGAGGACAAGGAGCCCAGTACGCGGATCGATCCGTCGACGATATCCCCTGCGCAGTCCCGGCAGACCTTCAAGGACGTGCTGGTCGTCTTTATCTGCATCGAGCGGTTCGATAGTCGTCAGGAGTTGGAGCAGGCGGTAGACGAATTCAGCGTGCTGACGGACATGCTGGGCCGCCGTCCCATCGTCATTTGTCCCAACGTCCACTTGTCGCTGGACAAGGCCCCGGAGAAGCCGGCCATCGCTCTGATCATGGAGTTCGAGAAGATGCTGGCCGAGCGGGGACACACGGTCCACCGCATGTCGTTCGGTTATCATAAGCGGTTCGGCATCGACTGCAACGGCAATGTCGGCTCCGTCGTGGGCCGTCGTTTCTATGGGTCCGAGCACAAGCAGTTCCTGCGTCTGCTGACCCGGCTGGGCGTCTGCCCGCCGGATTCGATGCCCGCCGACATGCCCGAATGGGCCCAGCTCCTGACGGAGCGGCAGTTGAAAGTGCTCGACAACCGCCGCCAAACGTATGAAGTCGCCAAGCAGATGCTCGAGCATCAACTGGATGCCACGGGCAATGGCGAGCTGTGGACCTGTATGTTGTTCGAAGGCGAGCGGCAGCCGGTGGACGACTATCTCAGCCAGCTTCATACGATCATCGAGAACTACCCGGACGTGCGGATTCATCGGGCGATGAATCTGAGCGTGCCAGGGTTTTCGAACGCTGCCCGCCACTTGTTCCGGAAGTATCCCGACGCCCTCGAATCGGGCCGTCTTCGCATCTACAACAGTAAGGTCAGCGACCTGGAGTTCCTGCTCTCCCGCGCCGCCGTGCTGCTGGCGTTTCCCCAGCGGCCGCGCAAGGCTGGTTCGCACGCGGGCGAAATCTCCTTCGGTCTCTACTGCAAGGACGAAGACTTTGCCCAGAATTTGATTCAGTGGTACGGGACGTTTCTTGTCGACCCGCGTTTCGGGTGGATCCGGACGGAGTCGGACCTGGATGAGGTCATCAGCGAACTGGAAGAGGAGGCGTTCCAGGAAAAACATGGAGATTAAGCAAGCGGCTGCATCCCGACCGGCGTGACGTCGGTCCGGCGGAGATCAGTCGATCAGGGAATTGGCAACGGTGCAGACAGGTCTATCGGTGGCACTGGTGGCAGTGTACGCGATCGTTCTCGCGTATGTGGCGCTTCGCGCACGCAACGCCAGGGGATATGAGGACTTTTCCGTGGCCAAACGTGCGCTGCCGCTGGCGCTCATCTTCGGCAGCCTCTGTGCGACGTACGTGGGCCCGGCGTTCTCCATCGGGTTCGTCGGCCGGGGATTCCACAGCGGCTTTCTCTTCCTGCTCGTCGGCCTGGCTTATGCGGCGCAGAACATCCTGGTAGGCCTGCTGGTAGCGCCGAAATTACGCGAGCTCAGAGACTGCTACACGCTGGGCGACGCGATGGGGCAGAAGTACGGCCTGCGCTGCCAGATCCTGGCGGGCGTCATATCGGTCTCCCTCTGCACCTTGTTCTCTTCCGTAATGATCAGCGCCGGTGCCGTGGTCCTCACCGACATCCTCGGCATTCCGAAGTGGGTGGCGGTGATCATCGTGGCTGGCATCACGGCCTCCTATACGACCCTCGGCGGCATCCGCGCCAGCGTCATCACTGACACCTATCACTTCGCCCTGCACTCGTTCCTTCTGCCGGGGATTTTATTGTTCGTGCTGCTGTTTCGCTTCCGGGGCGGCGCCCCGGCCTTTTTTGAGCAGGCGGCCACCGCGACGTCCGACGGGTTTCACAGTACGACGCCGCTGGTCGTCATCAGCTATGTCATCCTGTTTCTGCTGGGTGAAACGCTCATTCCGCCCTATGCCAACCTGGCTCTCGCGTCCAAGACCTCGACGGTCTCCCGCAGCGGTTTTGTCCTGGGCGGGCTCTTCAGTATCGTCTGGTTCACCGTCATGATTGGCCTGGGCGTCGCCGCCCGCCCGTTCGTCTCCAGCATCACGGACGAGGACTATGTCTTGTTGAATCTGGTCAAGACCCTGCTGCCTCATCTGGGCTATTCCCTTGTCATCGTGGCGTTATTCTCGGTCGTGCTATCCAGTCTTGACTCTCTGCTGAATGCCGGCGCCGTGGTGTTCACCCAGGATATTCTGCGCCGCTTCACGGTTCGCCAGGACGACGCAGCCCTGGTGGCGGGGCGGTATTCGACCGTCGCCATCGCGGCTGTCGCCTCGGGACTGTCCCTCTTCGTGCCCAGTGTGATGAGGGGATTGCTGGTCTGTTACAGCATCTGGGCCCCGGCGATTCTGCCGGCCCTGATCATCGGCCTGTGGATCAAGCAGCCAAAGCCGTGGGCCGGGTTCCTTTCCATGATCGTCGGCACGGCCGTGGGCGTCGGCGCCAGCATCTGGTTTCTGCAACTTCAGCATGGGGCTATCTTGAAAGTCCGGGCGCCCGCGATCGTCCCGGCGCTGCTGTGCTCGTTGATCGCCTACGCGATCGGACATTACGCCCAGAAGTTCTTCGGAGGACGCCATCGATGAAAGTCGCCCTCCTTGCTGTGGTTGTCGTGGCAGCCCTGGTGATCATCGCCTGCGGCGTCTGGGTGACCCGCGCCTTGATCGCAGAACTCTGGCCGCGTAAGCCCGCACGTCAGCCGGAACGGACACCGCCCACAACGAAATAGAACCTCGCCGTATCGGAGATCGGCCATGAACCGTATGAAGCAATTCCTGTCCACTGCAACAATCACAGCCGCAGTCTGCGCCGTCGCCGTCGGTGCGTACCAGCCGCCTCAGACCAGCCGGGCGAAGTTCAACTTCAACCCGGGCTGGAAGGTCCAGGTGGGCGATCCGAACGGCGCGGAGGCTCCGGATTTCAATGACCAGGGCTGGAAGTCGGTGACGCTGCCCCATGCCTGGAATGAAGACAGTGCCTTCAGAGTCTCGATCGCCGAACTGCCCACGGGCATCGCCTGGTATCGCAAGCATTTCAAGGTCCCGATGGACTATGTCGGCCGCAAGGTGTTCCTCGAGTTCGAAGGCATCCGGCAGGCGGGGGAGTTCTATCTCAACGGCAAACACCTCGGCCGCCACGAGAACGGCGTGATGGCGTTCGGGTTCGACATCACCGACGTCGTCAAGTTCGGCTCGGAAAACGTGTTGGCCGTGCGCACGGACAACTCGTGGGACTATCGCGAGAAGGCCTCGAACACACGCTATCAATGGGCCGACCGGAACTTCAACGCCAACTACGGCGGCATCAACAAGAACGTGTATCTGCACGTCGCGGACAAGCTCCATCAAACGCTGCCGCTCTATTCGATGCTCGGCACGACCGGAGTCTACATCTACGCCAGCGATTTCAACATTCAGGGAAAGTTCGCCCGGATCACGGCGGAGACGCAGGTGAAGAACGAGTACGCGACGAACAAGACGGTTCAGTACGAAGTCGTCATCGCCGAGCGCGACGGCACGGCCATCAAGACGATAACAATACAGGGCCCGCCGACGACCATCGAGGCAGGGGGCACGGCCATCCTCAAGGCTTCTGATAGCGTGACAGGACTGAACTTCTGGAGCTGGGGCTACGGCTATCTTTACGACGTCTACACGATCCTGAAGGTGGACGGCAAACCGGTGGACGTGGTCCGGACCCGCACGGGTTTCCGCAAACTCGAAGTGGGCCATGGCATGGTCAAGCTCAACGACCGCGTGATCCAGTTCCACGGCTACGCCCAGCGCACCACGAACGAGTGGCCCGCCGCAGGTCTCTCCGTGCCGCCGTGGCTGAGTGACTTCAGCAATCGCCTGATCGTCGAAGGCAACGGCAACATCATCCGCTGGATGCACATCACGCCCTGGAAGCAGGACGTGGAATCGTGCGACCGCGTGGGCCTCGTTCAGGTGATGCCGGCCGGTGACTCCGAGGGGGACGCCCGGGGCCGGCAGTGGGAGCAGCGGATGGAGCTGATGCGGGATGCCATGATCTACAACCGCAACAATCCCAGCATCTGCTTCTACGAGGGGGGCAACAAGGGCATCAGTGAGGCCCACATGCAGGAGCTGAAGGGCCTGCGTGACAAGTACGATCCGTATGGCGGCCGCTTCGCGGGCTCCCGCGAAATGCTCGACAGCAACAGCGCCGAATTCGGCGGCGAGATGCTCTACATCAATAAGAGCGCCGGCAAACCTCTCTGGGCGACGGAGTACTCCCGTGACGAGGGTCTGCGCAAATACTGGGACAAGTTCTCGCCCCCGTTCCATAAGGACGGCGACGGCCCTCTCTATCGCAACGCCCCGGCCGCGGAGTACAACCACAACCAGGATTCACATGCCATCGAGAACATCGTGCGCTGGTACGATTACTGGCGGGAGCGGCCCGGCACCGGGACGCGCGTCAGCAGCGGCGGCGAGAACATCATCTTCTCCGACACCAACACGCACTTCCGCGGCGCCGAGAACTACCGCCGCAGCGGCGAGGTCGATGCGCTCCGCATTCCCAAGGATGGGTTCTGGGCTCACAAGGTGATGTGGGATGGCTGGGTCGATATCGAGAAGCCTGCCATCCATATCCTGGGACACTGGAACTACACCCCCGGCGTGAAGAAGGATGTCTTCGTGGTCTCGACAGCCGAGAAGGTGGAACTGCTGGTCAACGGCGCCACCAGGGGTTACGGCACGCAGACCTATCGCTTCCTGTTCACCTTCAAAGATGTCGAGTGGTCACCGGGGACGATCAGGGCTGTGGGCTACGATGCCAAAGACGCGAAGGTGTGCGAGACGCAACATGTCACCACAGGTGAACCGGCAGCTATCAAGCTGACGCTGCTCGGGCCGAAGTCGCTGCGCGCCGATGGAGCGGATCTGGCACTCGTCCAAGTGGAGGTGGTCGACGGCGAGGGCCGACGATGCCCGACGGCATTGAATGCGATCGACTTCACCCTGACCGGCCCGGCCGAGTGGCGGGGCGGCATTGCTCAGGGACCTGGCAACTGCATTCTCGCGAAGAGCCTGCCTGTCGAGTGCGGCGTCAATCGCGTGCTGATCCGATCCACGACCACGGCGGGTAAGGTCACGCTCGCCGCGCAATCCACCGGCCTCAAACCTGCCACGCTGGAGTTCACGTCTGCCGCGGTACCCGTTGCCGACGGTTTGTCCCCCAGCCTTCCGGCCGAAGACCTGCCGTCATACCTGGGCCGGGGGCCGACGCCGCGCGGGCCATCTTACGTGGTCTCACGCAAGGCCGTTCCCCTTACGGGTGTCAACGCCGGGGCCAATGTCGACAAAGTAGCCCTCAGCTACGACGATAACGAGACGACCGGCTGGGCCAACGACGGCACTCTCGCCACCGGCTGGATACGGTACGATTTTGCCGCCCCGGCCAAGGTCCGCGAAATCGTCATGAAGCTGCAGAACTGGCGCACGACCAGCTACCCCATCCAGATCTTCGTGGATGACAAGTCCGTATATAAAGGAAATACCGCCCGTTCTCTGGGGTATGTGACGATTCCGTTCGAGCCCACCCTCGGCAAGAGCCTGACGATCTCGCTGCAGGGCGTCAGCAAAAGCGAGGATGCCTTCAATATCGTCGAGGTCACGGGAGTGCGCGATCAGGCGGCCCCTTCGGAAAGCGGCCCACGCGGTCGAAACGCCCTCAACATCAGAGAGATTGAGGTCTACGAGTAGGGTGGTCCGACGCGCCGGCGACTGCTTTCCATAGTAGATTCTGCGCTTTTGGGTTGACCGGACAGCCGATAACCGGTATATTCAAGTCACGATCGGTTTACGACGATACGATTAAGACTCACGTGGCACTTCTTATATGACACGTGAGAACGCATTGCGGCGCACGCTGTGGTGCAGGATGGGTATCGTCGAGTGAAGGTAGGAGTGTGGCAAGACACCGTTGGATGTTAGCGGCTGACACACGGGCAGGGCCGAGGCCCCGCTCATGTTCCTCGAATGCCACTTTTTCGCGTTAATTATTGGGGAGGGTGGATATTCAACAGATAGGAGTGTGGTTTCACGCCGTTGCGTGTCAACGGCTGGCACCCGAAGGGGTCGGGCGGCTTGTTTTACACCCCTTGGCCGAGGTTTTTTCACGTTCAACCGTGTGTGTGGATATCCTGAAAGGAGGACACCTATGTTTGCGAAACGAAATCTTATTGTCGGTCTGGCGCTGTTGCTGGCCCTGGCATCTGTTCATGCGGAGACGCTCACGTTGGGCCCCGCGGCGGATACTTGGATCGCGAACAACGACACGACAGCTCACGGTAGCGATACATACCTGTACATCAACGATACGGGCTATGGCTACGCGTACTTGCGGTTCGATCTTTCCAGCTACAACATCAGCGACATCGCGAGTGCCACGTTGACGGTGATCACGGCTGGAAATGCGCCGCGCAACGACAATGTCGTGGCGGGCCGTGTCGCTCTGCAAGGTCTCAACAATGTGGCGGGAAATACCCCCCAGAACTGGGACGAAGCTACGCTGACTTCGGCCACGGTGGGAACCGAATGGACCACCAGTAAGCGCCCGCTGGTCAGTGTGACCGATCTGAACATGGAGACTGCCACCGGGATGACTGAGACGATCGTTCTCAGAGCCGACCTGACAGGAGTCGCGTACGGATACGCCCAGCCGGGGGCGCTCACGATCACCATCTCCGGGACGCCGCTGGCCCAGTTCCTTATGGATCGCGTCAAGGACGGCGGGCTGGCCACTCTCATCATCGATTTCGGCGTTTCCACTACGGGCCGAGGTTACGGCGTGGTCAGCAAAGAGGGCACGACGGTAGAGTGGCAGCCTGTACTGACGCTCGAAGCGACGGTCGGCCCGAAGACTTCAGCGTCCCGACCGAGTCCGGCGGACAAGGCGACCGAAGTGGCCCCCAGCGTGGCGTTGAGCTGGTCGGCCGGTGAAGGCGCCGTCACCCACAAGGTGTACTTCGGCACCAGCCAGGCGGACGTCACGGCGGGTAACGCCGCGGTCCTGGCGGCCGAAACCCAGGAGACCACGTTCGATCCAGCCGGGTCTCTTCTCTTCGGCACGACTTACTACTGGCGTGTGGATGAAGTGACCCAGAGCGGCACCGTGTATCCGGGCAGCGTCTGGAGCTTCACCACCGAAGCCGCGTCCTACCCCGTGGCTACCGCGAACATCACCGCGACGGCCTCCAGCAATGACAACAACAAGGGTCCGGCCAACGTCGTCACCGGCGCGGGCCTGGACAGCACCGGCCTGCTCCATGGCACCGTCGATGGTGGGAACATGTGGCTGAGCTCCAAGACGGGCGCGCAGCCGACGTGGATCCAGTTCAGCTTCGACCGGCTTTACAAGCTGACCGAGCTGTGGGTATGGAACTACAACAACGATTATGAGCAACTGCTCGGCCTGGGCGTCAAGAACGCCAAGATCGAGTACTCGGCGGATGGGACCACGTGGACCGCGCTGGGTGATTTCGAGTTCGCCCAGGCCACGGCGGCGGCCAACTATGCCCATAACACCACGGTCAATCTCGGCGGCATCGCGGCCAAGTTCGTCAAGTTCACCGTGAACAGCGGTTTCGGCACTGCCGGTCAGTACGGCCTGAGCGAGGTACGATTCTTCTACGTCCCCGTGGTGGCCCAGAAGCCCTTCCCGGCCAACGACGCCACGGACATCGCTCCTGATGTCACGATGAGTTGGCGCGCCGGGCGCGAAGCGGCTTCCCATCAGGTCTACCTGGGCACCGACCCGAACGCGATGACACTCTCCGGCACCGTGACGACGAACAACTATGCCCCGGCCGGGCTCGTCATTGGAACCAAGTACTACTGGAGAGTGGACGAGGTCAACACCGCCGCCACGCCCGCCACCTGGACCGGCGACCTCTGGAACTTCTCCACGCCGGCGTTCATCGTGATCGACAATATGGAAAGCTACAACGACGCGGAAGGCACGTCCGTCTTCAACGTATGGCTCGACGGCTACAACACGACCACCAACGGCGCCCAGGTCGGTCTCGATCAGGCGGCCAATGGCACGTATTGCGAAAGAACGATTGTTCATGGCGGACAGCAGTCCATGCCGTTCGCCTATGGCAAGAATTCGATCAACAACTCCGAGACCACCCGGACTTTCGAACAGGCTCAGGATTGGACGGCGTTCGGGGTTAAGACCCTGACGCTGTACTTCCGCGGTCTGGCGACCAACACGACCACGGTGCCGCTGTGGATCAAAGTGGCCGATGCGACGGGCAAGAGCGCCAAGGTGACGTTCGGTTCCGCGGGTGAAGACACGACCGTTCTGGCGGATCCGGCCTGGACGACCTGGAACATCCCGCTGAGCAGCCTCACGGGCGTCGCCCTGTCGAAGATCAAATCGCTGACGATCGGCGTCGGCACGGGAACGGGCACCGGCACGCTGTACATCGACGACATCCGCCTGTACCCGGAGGTGACGCCCCCCGTGAAGATCACGCCTGTGCTGGCGGGCTGGTGGAAGCTGGACAACGATCTGAAGGACAGCTCCGGCAACGGCAACCACGGCACGGTCGGCGGCGCCCCGACGTTTGCGGCGAGCGGCAAGATCGGTGCTTCACTGAGCCTGGACGGCACCGATGACTACGTGGATTGTGGGACGGCCGCAAGCCTGAACATTACGGACCAGGTTACACTGGCGGCCTGGATCAAGCCAACCAACTTCGCCAACAGCGCTTACCAGACGTTCGTCGGCAAGGGCGATCATGCCTATAACATCCAACAAACCACCGGCAACGTGATCCAGTTCTACGTCTACGATGGGGCTTGGTACACGGTCAACAGCGCCACCGTTGCCTCGACGATGAACGGTACGTGGCATCATGTGGCCGGCACCTACGACGGCACGCAGCTGAAGCTGTTTCTCGACGGTGCCATGGTGGCCAGCACGCTTCGCGCCGGAGTGATTGCCGCGGCGACGCATGCGGTCAACATCGGGCGGAACTCGGAGAACAGCACCCGCTTCTACCCCGGCGAGATCGACGAGGTCCGGATTTATCGCGGCCCGCTGTCGACTCCGGAGATCAAGCAGTTGGCCAATCCGTAATCCGTGATAGGTACCTGAACAGAGTTCAGACACTCGTGGCTCCGGCGGCTCTCCGTCGGAGCCACGGCTTTTTGGGAGACGATGGAACGGGGGGATGACAATTCCTGGGGATTGTGTTATGGTGGTTCCCTAGCTGCGCAGGAGTGCTGCGGGCGGTTCATCGACGGATAGCAGGACTGGCGGGAGCATGGCCAGGAAGTTCACACTTCAATCACGAACGGCGGCAGGGGGGATCGACTTCTCCACGGATCTGAACCCCGAGCAGTTGGCGGTCGCCACCGCCGGGGGCGGTCCCACGCTCGTCATCGCCGGGGCGGGCAGCGGCAAGACCCGTGCGCTCGTTTATCGGCTTGCCTGGTTGGTTCACCAGGGCGTGGACCCCGGGCGGATCATGCTGGTAACGTTCACCAACCGGGCCGCACGCGAGATGCTCAGCCGGGTCGAGGTGCTGGTCAAACAGAAGACACGCGAGATCTGGGGCGGTACGTTTCACCATATCGCCAACCGCGTTCTCCGCACGCATGGCTCGCGGCTGGGCATTGCCTCCGACTTCACCATCCTGGACCGCGAGGATGCGGGCGATCTGCTCGCCACCTGTGTCGAGGAATCCGGCGTCGATACCAAGCAAAGGCGGTTCCCCCAGAAGGGCGTGCTGGCGGCGATCTCCAGCTTCATCCAGAACACGATCGAGCCGCTCCAGGCCGTGCTGTCAAAGCGGTATCCCATGTTCATGCAGGAGATCGACGGCATCGAGAAGGTGCTCGTGCTCTACTCGGAGAAGAAACGCCAGCGGCAGTTGCTCGATTACGACGATCTGCTCAGTCAGTGGCTGCGGCTGATGATGGAACACCCGGACGTACGCGATATACTCGCCACGCAGTTCCAGCACGTGCTGGTGGACGAGTATCAGGACACCAATACCATCCAGGGCGCCATCGTCGACCTGGTCGCATCGAAGCACCGCAACCTGACCGTCGTGGGCGACGATTCGCAGTCGATCTACAGCTTCCGCGGCGCCAGCTTCGAGAACATCATCACGTTCAAGAACCGCTACCCCGACGCCCGCGAGTACAAGCTCGAAACCAACTATCGCTCGGTGCCTGAAATCCTGACACTGGCCAACGCCAGCATTGCGCACAACTCGCGTCGGCTTCCCAAAGACCTCCGGGCCGTGCGTGGAGCAGGTCTCAAGCCCACGATCGTGCCGTGCCAGGATCACTACACGCAGTCGCGCTTCATCGCGGAGTACGTGCTGCACCTGCTGGACGAGGGCCGGACGCTCAACGACATTGCCGTGCTCTATCGCAGCCATTGGCATTCGCTCGAAATCCAGTTCGAATTCCAGCGTCGCAACATTCCGTTCCACATCCGCGGCGGTCTGCGCTTCTTCGAGCAGGCGCACATGAAGGACATCCTGTGCTATCTGCGGGTGATCCACAATCCACGGGACGAGCTGGCGTGGATGCGACTCCTGAAGATGCTGCCGCGTGTGGGCAGTGCCCTATCCCGGCGCGTTTGGCGCAACATCGGCGATGCGGCCGACCCGTTCAAGGAGGTCTTCACCGTCGAGACGGCCAGCCTGCTGCCGACCAGCGCCCGGCCGTTCCTGGCCGAATTTCTTGCCGTCGTCAAGGAGGCCAGCGCGATCGACTCGCCCGCCGAGGTGATCGACCTGGTCATGAAGAAATCGTACGAGGACTATCTGGTTTCCCATTACGACGGCGCCGCTCTGCGCAAGGAAGACGTCCGGGCCCTGGCCAACTTCGCTTCGCAATACAAGAGCGTCGAGGCCTTCCTGGCCGACGTGGCGCTCTCCGGCGAGTTTTCCGGCGAGACCTGCGTCACCGGTCCCGAAGAGCAGGAATTCGTCATCCTCAGCACGGTCCACCAGGCCAAGGGTCTGGAATGGCCTGTCGTGTTCATTCCGTGGCTGGCCGACGGCCGCTTCCCCAGCGACATGGCTATGAACCACCAGGACGATCTGGAAGAGGAACGCCGGGTCTTCCACGTGGCCGTGACGCGGGCCCGCGATGAGCTGTACCTGGTCATCCCCCAGGTCTACCGCAACCGCGGCGGCAACCTCATCGTCATGAAGCCCAGCCGCTTCCTCACCGAGCTGTCCCACGACCTCACCGAGCCCATGGAACTCGAAGAAAGCCTCCCCCACCTGATCTCCGGCCCGACGCCAGACTCCAACTCCAATCTCAACCTGCTCCCCCCCGCCCAACAGTAGGGCGTTCCTCTGCATTTGTCTTACCGGGCGCAGGCGAAGGATCAGCAAGACCCGTGGAGGAACTACCCGTTTTCTCGCTTGACAACGACGTTGGTATGTCTTACATTGTATCACATGAAGACGAATACACTGACAATTCGACTCGACAAAGATCTCGACGCCATGCTGACGAAAGCCAGCCGCCGGTCCGGAAAGAATCGAAGCGAGATCGCCAGGGAAGCCTTACGGCGGCAGCTTCGGATCAGCCAGTTTGACACTCTTCGGCAGAGAATGGCGCCTTTCGCAGAGGCTCGGGGCTACCTGACCGACGAAGACGTGTTCGCCAAAGTCTCATGAGAGTCTTTCTCGACACGAACGTTCTTGCCAGTGCGGTCGCCACTCGCGGGCTCTGTGCGGACGTCCTGCGCGAGATTCTGTCGTCACACGAGCTTGTCATCTCCGAGGAGGTGTTCCGCGAGCTCTCACGTGTCTTGAAGTCCAAGTTCGGCGTCCCTCAGAACCTGATAGATGAGTTCATCGAGTTACTTCGCGAAGATGCTATCTTGGCCAAGCCTGCCCGAGAGCGTACCGTCAGGCTCCGGGACAAGGACGACATACCCATCTTGAACGCCGCCGTCGCAGGCGGAGCCGAGGTGTTCGTCACCGGCGACAAGGAACTTCAGGGCTTAGGGCAAATCGACACTGTCCAAATCGTCTCTCCCCGGCACTTCTGGGAGAAACTGAAGACCCGGAAGCATCCATGAGATGCGCATCGCTGCTATTGACCGTCGCAGTAGGGCGTGGTATCGTCCCAAAGAAACCGATGGTGGGTGAAGTCCATCACGAACTTGCTCCAAGCATCAGATGTTAGGAATCGTGCATGAAGCCGTCTCACAAACTCTTCTTTGCCATTCCATTTGACTCAGCCACAAGGGGTCTATACGAGCGAATCAGCGAGAAGATTAGAACTTGCCACCCCTCGGTCGCGACTATCATCGGGAATAGAGAAGTGGGCCCGTCGCCTGCGCATTCTGATATCGCGTCTTTCAAGGCGCAGAATCGGGAGCTAACCAGGCAATTTGTAACGCAAATCCGAGAAGCCGATATCGTGATTGCTGACCTGACTCACAATAATCCCAACGTGCATGTCGAACTGGGCATAGCCCTCACGCAAAACAAGAACATTCTACGAGTGACCGGGCGGTCGCCATCCGAGCTTGGCTTTGATATTCGCAACTTGGAGATAGTTCGCTATGAGAACGAGCGGCAGCTTGCCGAGAAGATAGAAGAGTACTTGAGCATGTTCCTAAAGATCAAAGAGCTTCCAATTTCGCGGGAGCAGGGCGCACTTTATTACGCGCTACCTGCCCCTCTGAAGCTGGATGCACCACATACCGGCGAGTTCAATCTGCAACTTGGGTCTCCACCGAGATTTGTCGTGAGAGACGGCGCGATTCGAGTTAATTTTGAAATTCATCACGCGAAGAGCTCTGAGGACTGGTTTGGCGTGTTCTTTCGCGCAGATGTTTCTCCTTTCATGGGTAGCCATCTAGTATATGTACGACAGGACGGACGCGTGGAAGTTGCCGTTTACCCTGACCTCCCCCGCGTTATAGAGAAATCCCCAGCCGCGAATCCGCTCTCAGGGAAGCAGGAGTTGACGCTCCAATTCGAGAATGACTGGCTCGCCGTCCAGGTGGGCAACGTCCAGTTTGAGACCGGTAAATTATCGCATCCGGAAGCCGGGGGGGTGTGGTTTGGAACGTGCAATGCCAATGCTGAGGTTCATTCTGCGGAGATGGTTTGCCGCGACACGATAGAGTGGCTTTAGCTTTCAAGGAAATCGAAGTACGAAAACAGTCTGAGAAGGGAATCCTGCTATGACGCTACACGCTGAAACACGGAACATGGCGATGTTTTGTGATTTTGAGAATATCGCGCTGGGTGTTGAGGAGGCACACTATGCCCAGTTCGATATCGGCAAGGTCCTCGAGCGGTTGCTGCTCAAGGGGAACATCGTCGTCAAAAAGGCGTACTGCGATTGGGAACGCTACAAGAACTTCAAGGCGTCCATGCACGAGGCGTCCTTCGAGCTGATCGAGATTCCGCACCTGCGGATGAGCGGCAAGAACTCGGCGGACATTCGCATGGTCGTGGACGCTCTGGACCTGTGCTATACGAAATCGCACGTCGATACGTTCGTTATCCTCAGCGGCGACTCCGATTTCTCGCCCCTGGTCAGCAAACTGCGTGAGAACGACAAGATCGTCATCGGCGTCGGCGTCAAGAACTCGACGTCGGACCTGCTGATCGCCAACTGCGATGAATTCATCTATTACGACGACCTGGTGCGCCGCCAGGCGGCACGCCGAAAGGAAGCCCCGGCAGGGGCCGGCCACAAGCCAACGAAGGGCGCGGTGCCCAAGGCCGCCAAACCCGCCGTCAAGGACAAGAAGCAGGAAGGGTGGGACCTGATCGTCGAGACCTACGAAGCCCTGGTCGAGGAACGCGGCGAGGGCGAGAAGATCTGGGGCTCGATGATCAAACAGGCGTTGAGACGCCGCAAGCCCGGCTTCAGCGAGTCCTACTACGGTTTCCGCTCGTTCGGTGAGATGCTGGAAGAGGCGGAAACCCGCGGCATCCTCGAACTCGAGCCCGAAGAGAAGTCCGGCGGCTACATCATCAAGAGCGTTCGCACGCACTGACGGGCAGCGTGAGGGAAGGTGACCTGATGGCCGCCCTGGATTACTCGAAAGTCGCGGACCTCTACGACCTCTATGCCCGGACGGATGTGGACGTGGGCTTCTTCCTTCAGGAAGCGAAGGGCTGCCGGAGCGTTCTCGAACTGACGTGCGGAACCGGAAGGCTGTCGCTTCCGCTCCTCCAGGCGGGGGTGCCTCTCTCGTGTCTGGACAACTCCCCGGAAATGCTCGACGTCCTGCGCCACAAACTCAAGGCCGCCGGGCTTGCCGCCTCCATCTACGAGATGGATGCGACCTGCTTTTCCCTGGCGCAGCGGTTCGATCTGATCATCATTCCCTTCAACTCCTTCGCGGAATTCACCGACCCGCAGGAACAGAAGGCGGCTCTGGCGACCATCCGTTCTCACCTGACGGACGGGGGCCGTCTGATCTGCACGCTGCACAATCCCGAGGTGCGCCTCAAGAGCGCCGATGGTCAACTGCATGCGCGCGGCAGGTTTGCTTCTGGCGAGAGCCAGGTCACGCTCTTTCTTTCCACGCTCGAGTGGTATGAAGCGGACAGGCGTCTAGTGACCGGCGTTCAGTTCTACGAATTGTACGATCGCAACGGCGTGATGCAGTCCAAGCGTTTTGTCGATCTGAGGTTCTACGTGCATACCCACGGGACCTTCGAAGCGCTGGCCAAGTCGCATGGTTATGAAGTGATCGCGATGTACGGGGATTACGACCGCACGGACTATCTGGTGGGCACGAGTTCGTTCATGATCTGGGTGCTGGGCAAGTAGCATCACGGCTCAGTCGGCGAGGCTGCCCGACGGTCGCGTTCCCGCCGCCAAGGAAATCCCACTTTTTCCGCAAAATGCCTCTTGCTCCTGACGTTGCGTCGGGTTGTATCATGGCCTCATGGAATTCAAGGCATTGAAAGTGGGTGAGCTGGCCAGGCGAACGGGGATCACCGCCCGCACGTTGCACCATTACGACCACATCGGACTGTTCAGGCCGTCGCTGCACACCGAGTCGGGACATCGACTTTATGATGCCGGCGATGTGGTCCGCTTGCAGCAGATCGTCTCGCTGAAGCAGTTGGGCTTTTCGCTGGAGGAAATCGGAGCCTGCCTGGATCAGTCCGATTCTTCGCCGTTGCAGGTGATCCGACTGCACCTGTCACGATTGCGGGGGCAAATCCGGATGGCGGAGACGCCTTGCCGCCGACTGGAATCACTGGCATCCCGCCTGGACGCCGCGGAGGGAGTCTCCGCCGAGGAGTTTCTTCAAACGATTGAGGAGATGACTGTGATCGAGAACTACTACACGCCCGGGCAATTGGAGTACCTGAAGAAACGGAGTGAGGAGGTTGGCGCGGAGCGAATGCGGCAAGCGCCGAATGATTGGGCGGTCCTGTTCGCGGACTACCGGGCTGCGATGGAACAGGGCATCGACCCCGCCGATCCGCGGGCACAGGCGTTGGCCAAGCGTCAACAAACCCTGATCAACGAGTTCACCGGCGGCGATCCCGGCGTCGAGCAATCGCTCACGCGTCTCTGGAAAGAGCAGGGCGACAACCTTGCGACCCAACATGGTTACGGCATTTCCGCCGACCTCAAGGAGTACATGGAGAAAGTGATGGTCGTCGCGAAGCGCTCGGAGTAGCCGCTTATCCCCTGTACCGCGTGGCCCAGCGGGCGCCCAGATATCCCCATATTCCGCCGACGATGGCGCCGGCGCCGTGGGCGGTGTTGGCGACTCCCGGAATGATGCCGACCAGGCACAGGAAGAACCATGCGACCATGTAGGTGATCGCCTGGGGATTCAGTGCCAGGTCGCTAGCGGGATTGAATTTGCCCTGCATCCACAGGTAGCAGAACAGCCCATAGATGACGCCGGACATGCCGCCAAACAAAGGGCCTGCGACGACGTACTGGGCGACATTGGACACCCCGGCAATGACAAAGACCATCGCCAGAAGTTTCCACCTGCCCCGGCGGGCCTCGATGATATTGCCCAGGTCCCAGAGCATCCACATGTTGAAGAGGATGTGCGGGATACCGAAGTGAATGAAAGCGGGAGTAAAGAGCCGCCAGATCTCTCCGTGAAAGACTTCCGGCAGACTCTGCCACAGTACGATCCGGTTTGGCCACAAGTAGTCCGTAATGAGCAAGGGAGCCACCGCATGCATATCGCGGCCTCCCTTCGTGATCAGGAAGACGACCACGCAGATGGCAATCAGGAGGATGTTGACCATGCCCGGAGGGATCGGCGGGCGATAGAAGGCCGTCCTCGCATCGATGACGCGCGTGCGCTTGGGGGTCTCCTGTGCCTCCTGGCGATGCCGCTGGGCGACGGCGACCCGGGTGTCTCGGGTAAAAATCGGGTCGTCGGGATTCTGTGTGAACCGGCGCAGATGGTCTGCGGCTTCGTCCAGCCGGGTGTCGTCGAGGACCCAGACCTCCCAGCCGCCGGTGTGGCTCTCATCGACCTGGTTGTCGATCCCCCGGCCATAGAGGAACTCCCCGAACCGTATGGCCTGGCCTTCGTCCCGAAGCTGACCGATCATCCTCATTGTGGCGTGTCACCCAGTGT
>CAYQXM010000017.1:42605-65040 GCA_964421295.1 uncultured Pirellulales bacterium | reverse complement strand
TATCCTGCTGAAGAAAAGCGAACCCTGGAACCCAAAATATGCTTGATCCGCAAGAGAGTCGCTACGATCTACGGCCTGGGGCGGCGATGCAAGACAGGCGTGGCTCCGGCGGTCCACGGCCGGAGCCACGGGGGCTGCCACTCGTTGAAACCGCTCCGGGCCAACCGCTAGGGGTTGGCCAGCTTCTTGATGTCCGCAGTGGGCAGGGCGCCGTGATAAATCCGGACATCGTCCAACTCACCATGGAACAGGCGGCCGGTATTCTGGGAGTTGCGCCCGAGACTGAGGACGTGAGTGTCCTGGGCGATGACCCCGGTGCGCAGCGTGCTGGCGGCCATCTGGCCATCGACGTACAACCGCAGCTGAGTGCCATCGTACGTGCTGGCCACGTGATGCCACGATCCGTTCATCGTCGAAGTCACGGCGGCACTGTTGGCCGAATACCAGGTCCCGTCATAGATCGCAAGCTGGAGCAGGTTGGCGTTGGTTTGCGCTAAGACGTAGGCGTTGTCGCCTTTGCTGATGAAGGTCTGGTAGGCACTGTTGGCGAAGTTGGCCGGCTTGAACCAGGCCGACAACGTGATCACGTCGGTGATGTTCACGCTGCCGGCGTTGCCGCAGTCCACGTAATCGGTCGTCCCGTTGAGCTTCAGCGCAGCCCCGATCTTGCCGGCGGCCACATACGTCGGGGTGCCGATGATCGTACCGTTGTTGCCGCTGCCGGAGCTGTCCTTCACGTCGTTGTCGAGCTTCCACCAGCCCACCAGCGTCGGCGTTACCGCCGGCGCGGCCGTGAGGGGCGGATCGAGACGGATATCGTCAATGTACAGCGTGCCCTTACCCGATCCGTCGCCCAGGCCGATCGTCATCGACTTGACCTTCGTCAGGTTGATACCGCTGAAGCGGCCCAGCGGGATGCTCCAGGTCGTCCAGGCCGGATCGGCCAGAACGATCGGGTCTTCACCCGCGGCCGAGCCGAACGTGACCTTGGCGGTCTTGCCGCTCTGATCGGCCAGCCGGACATACAGAGGCACCGTCGTCGTGTTCCCGGCCTGACCATAGAAGTACAGCGTCAGGGTCGCTACGGCGCTCTTCGTCCAATTGCCCTCCGTGTCGCTAAAGGTGCGGGTGGCCTCGGAATTGGTGACACTGCCGGAATTGTTGTAGGTCAGTGGCATCGACTGCCTGCCGGCGTGGAAGATCGCAGTGCTGCAGAAAGTGCCGTTGACGGCGGTGGCCAGGCCGACGACCCCACCGTTGGTGGCCGGCGTGCTGTAACCATCCACCCAGGCACTGAAGACACTCGTGCCCTCCTGATCGTTGTACCGCTCCATATCATCGACCGTGATAAAGGGACTGGTCGTGAAGCTCCAGACAGCGCCGGCCCACGTGCTGACAGCCTCGGCGGTGTTGACCTCATCGACTCGCCAGTAGTACCTGGTTCCCAGGCCCAGGTTGCCCGGAGCGAAGCTGTTGATGGTCACCGTGCCGGCCAACGTCAGCGCCTCAGGATCGGTGCCTGTGTAGACGTTATGCGAAGCGGCTTCACGTCCGGCCCGCCAACTCAGAGTCACGTCGGAGGCCACTCCGGTGACTCCGGTGGCCGGATTCGGCTCGCGGGCGGAAACCGGGAAGTGATAGAACCGGACCTCGCTCAAACCGGTCTGATCGCCGCCGTAGTTGCTGTTGACCGTGATCTTCACGTACTGGACGGCCACGCCGCCAAAGGGAATCGTCGTGTTGTGATCATAGCCGGGTGCCGATATGCCCTGGGCAAAATCGAAGCTGCCCAAGGTCGTCCAACTCATTCCATCCACGGAATATTCGACGGTGGCGTTCTGTATCCCCCAGCCCAGCAATTCTTCGAACTCCACGTTGTAATTCCAGACCCACATATCCTGGAGTTTGCAGACCTTGCCTAAATCATACTGGAGCCATATGGGGGTAGCGGTGTCTGCGGCACTGAGCCACATGGTTGCCTCGTCGGCTCCATGCTGGTCGCCCGTGAGCCCGGACCTGTCGACCGTGTGCGTGGGGCTCAGGCCCGCCTCCGAACTGGAGGCAGTCGCCGTGATGCCGGTGACTTCATAGACAACCGGCTCGACCGTGAAGCTCCAGACCTCTCCCTGGTGCAGGGTCCCGTTTTGTTCGGCACCATCCACGCGCCAGTAATAGGTCCGGCCTAATTGCAGAACCCCTGGATCGAAGGTCGTGGCACTCTGACCTTGGGCCACCAGCACCCCCCCGGGATTCGTGGAGGAAGCGGCGTTGACGTCGACGAAGTTCGTTCCGAAGTATACATCGTGCGTCACAGCCTTCTCGCCTGCCGTCCAAGCCAGGTCGGTGCTACGCGGCACGTCGGTCTTTCCGTTCTCCGGGGAGGGATCGAGGGCAATGTCGACTCTCAAGGACTTCCCCATCATGTAGAGCACGGCGTTGACAAACAGCTTCCGGCCTGCCGCCGTGAAGTTCAGAGAGCCGGCGGTTTGACCCCCGCCGCCGCCGGCGGTGAAGAACAGCCTCTTGCCCGCGGGAGTCTGGGGACTCGTGCCATAGAAGGGTGTCCCCGCCGCCCACTCCTGGATCCAGATGTTGCCATTATCCGCCCGCGTGGCCAGAATGGTCCCGTTGCCGGGATTCGTGTGGGTGATGAATAACATCCGGCCGGAGTCCACCGCGCCATCGATCATATCCACATTACTGGTGCCGGCCGGCAGGTTGGCAAATATCGGATGGTCCGCCTTCACGACCTGCATCGTCGTCTGGGCGGCCAGCTCCGTATAGATGCCGCTATTCATCCACACCCATTGGCTGCTCCGAACGAAAAAGGCTGACATGCAGATCAGCGGGGTCTTTACGGAGTTCCACTGAGTGACCTCCGTAGTGTTGCTGGCATAGTTGCCGCTGCTGGTGGCGCGGCTCACAATGACCAGATCAGCATTGTTAAGCGTCTCCAGGAGCGTGTCATTGAGGGTTTCCCAAAGGCCCCGCCGGACGTCGACCGTGTATCCCCGGGCCGTGAGAAGGTCGATCCACCCCTGGTCGTACGGAACGCCGGCCGCGTCGTTGATCGCATCCGCTACCCAGACGATCGTTGTGCTCTGAGCGGCTGGGCTGAGCCACATCCCCATCACCACGACGAGAAAAACGAGCTTCTTACGCATGACGGTCCTCCCTACCAGACGAGATAGTGACATCATTCCGCCTCGGCAGCGTGCCGGGGCGGCGGTTTCAGGATACACAGATCAGGCGTTCCCCAGCTGGCAACGCCTTCACCCCATCCCAGCTGAGCCCCGTGCGGATTCCCACGAAAAGGCGTTTCCGAGTCCACATCGTAGGTCCTGCTTTCGATCCCGCCTGCGAGATTGTGTCGTGGCGGCATTCACCGGGACCCGCTCCGTACGGTCCCACCGGGCGAGATGCGTGCATGGTCACGTCCTTTCCGAGAAGAGGATGTCCAGAACTTGATGGAACAGACGTAGACGCGAGACCGATGCGGATTCAGCACATCTCTCCTTGACGCACGTGCATGACAGGACGCACTGCATAAAGACCTCCGAATCCGATTCGCCGCACCGTCGCTCGCCCGAGACCGTTGTGGCGCCGTCAAGGCCCCACACGTCCATGAGCCTATATCAAATCCTGCCGGCTGAGGTAACCGGCCGTCTGTTCACCATGGTATTCTCTATGCCCCCCGCGATGCAAGCACTTTCCCACGTCCCTATGGGGGTCTGTCCCCAGTACGCCTCGACCAGCGGGTGGGTGCCGCACTGGCGGTTGCGGAACTGTCCGACGATATGCTCTCGATCACCGGCCCGGTGAAGACCGTCCTGCGGGCGGTTGGTGACTGGCAAATTCACGAGCGCAACCGCACGATGTACGGCCGGGTGTTCGACGCCTGGCACACGGTCAAAGCTCCCTTCGTGGTTCTACGCGACGGTCGCCCTGGAATCCCGAGCGTACGAAGCGGCAGATGTGTCTGGACCCGATCGAATGGACGCCGCAGGGGCCGCGGGCCGACCATCCTTCCCGAGGGAAACGAGTGGTCCTTCTGCCCGGGAGAACGGGAGCAACTGATGGAGAGGCCCCACGCTGATCAGCCGCGACCTCTGTGTCAATTCACAGAACGGATTACATGAGCCTGCGAGCTGCACCAACCGCGCACGGAATGCTCTCGGTTGGCTCTCAGTCAGCGCTCGGTTGGATTCACAAGCCTTGAATTCACAGCCATTACACCCGGTTCAGACGGAAAACCCGTGCGTCGGCGGTTCACGATCCGGTTGCGACAGGAGATCCGGGTCCACGGCCACGCCAGCCTGCTGAAGCGAAGCGACCAACCTGTCGGCGTTACAGAGCGCCGTCAACCCGATCGTGCGCCGCCGGCCGTCACGTGTTATCAGACAAACCACGGGGTCTTTCCGGCCGGCCGCCAGCAGGGTAGGACCCGCCGCCCGCCAGTTCAGCAAACTGATGAGCAGGCCCGCTACGATCAAGGCGCGGGGCGGCTCCCGCGACCCCATGGTCAACCGCTCCATGTCCGCGAAAGGCACGCGATCAGCGCTCCAGATGGACTCCATGATCAGATGATCGGCGCCAATGTGGACGCACCACGCCTCGTACCATGCAGCCACGGCGTGGATTGCCAGGCCGAACAGGCTGAGTCCCCACATGACGAGCGTCAGGATAATCCAGCCGCCGTCCAACACCAGAGGATGAGATGCGTGTGTCTGGTGCGGTACGATGAACCACGGTAGCGCGAAAAAGAGTCCCAGGAGTATCATGCCTACTCCCAGGTCCGGCAGCTGAGTGCCGGTGAATCGTGCGTATGCCACCACATTCGGATCGCGCCTGGGCCAGGGAATCAGGAGATAACCCAACAAACCGGCCACGAACACACCCAAGGCAAACGGACGCAGCGGGTACTGCAAATGCGTTGGAGCCTTCGGAAAGTCTCCCGGCCGAACCAGTGTCACGTCCAGATACGCGGTGGCGCCCTCCTGCTTCAGTGCAACATAAGTGAACGAGCCGTCAAGACGACGTGCCAACTCGTCCAGGGGACGTTGGTCCGGGAGAAAGTAGCCTTGCTCCCCCAAGGCGGCCACCTCCTTGTATAGATCCAGCCATGCTTGTCCCTCCATCATGAACAGTCGCCCTTCCGTCCTGTTCTTGATGTAGTCCGCCAACTCCATCTCGCGCCGTCCCGTCCAACCGTATTCCTCACGCTGGCGCTGTGCAAAATCGGTGATTCCGACACGATACAATACCGGCCGCGGCCAAAGGGCGAATATGGTGCCCAGAACAGTCCCAGCGATCAGAACCAACCGCCGGGCAATCGCTCGTTTGGATCTTGCTGTCATGGGACAGATTGTACCCCGTGGCCGCAATCTCATCAAACAAACCTGGAATCGCACACGCGTGACGGTTGCCTGCGGCTCCATCCTGCCGAAACCAGGCAGGGTGCTGTTTCGTGGTTCATCCGTTTGAGAAGCGTTCTCCATTGAGTTGGTCCGGTTCCAAGGGTATATTCAGTCCCTATTGTGGCAGGGTCACAGCTCATGTGAGTCGATCGTCACGATCCGTTCCCGCAAGAGGCCCGCGTCGGCAAGGGGCCTGGACACAGACAACCGGATAGGTGAAACCATGAAACGCAATGGCAGTCTCTTTCTTGTCTTCTTGTGTGTTACGACAACCCTCTTCGCCCAAACGCGCGTAGCCCCGGGACCGTTCACGGTCAATCTGAAGAACCAGGCCGACGGCAAGCCCCTCGGCGGTGTCTATGTCCTGCTCGGCGGACGGGAAGCGGTCTCGGACAGCAGCGGCGTGGCCACGTTCGACGGTGTCCCGGCGGGCAAATACGCACTCGCGATCCTGCACCCCGATTTCGACTTGGTCGAGCGTGAAACCGATTTGCCGGCCGGTATGCGCCAGCCCGTCGATCTCTTGTTGACGCCGCGTGTAACGACTCCAGTATCGGGCACGGTGAAAGTCGAAGGCCAGGGCGGCGTGATTGCAGGCGTACGGATCAGCCTGAAGGTGAGGCAAACGCGGGCGTCGCTGAAAGGCGACTACGCGCTGGCGACGGACTGGGAAGGAAAGTTCTTTGTGATCGACGCCCCGGTCGGATTGTACCGGGTGAAGCTGTCGGCGCCGGGGTTTGCGGACAAGGAGTTCGACTGGGCCATCAACGCGAAGGAACCGGCCGCCGCCTTCACGCTGACGCGCCTCAGCAGCCCCGCGGCGATGACGGTAACGGTGCTGGAAGCCGGGGCAGGCAAGCCGGTCGCGAACGCGGAAGTCGTCCTCGCCGAGGCGTACCCGTCCGGCAGGATCGCGGAGGGCAAGACGGACGCGGAAGGCCGGGTCGCCTTCCCTGACCTGAAGCTCGGCCAGATCAACTGGAACGCCGCCGAGATATCCCGTCCGGAGATCACCGTATTCGCCAGAGCCGCCGGCTACGAGAGCGCCGTCGTGCCGGTGGAGTTGAAGACGGCGGGTGTCTGCACGATATCGCTGAACTCCGCCAACTCCATTCCGCCCGCCGCGGGCAATCTCGACATCGCCTCGGCGCAGGTGATTCCGACGGGCGTGCCGGTGCAGTTCAAGATCGCCAAGAACGGCGAGCAACGTTTCTTCCGTTTCAAGCTCGCGCACCCGGCGTCGGTGCAACTGAAGGTCACCAAGGCGCCGATCGAGACGATTCTCCGCCTGTTGACGCCCGAAGGCAAGGTGTTGCGCGACCGCGGCGTTTACGCCAACTCCGACAACGTGATCGACGCCGGTGCGTTCGTGGCCGGCGATTACCTCGTGCAGGCCACCGAATGGGGTGACAACGCCGCGACGCCGGAGCCGTTGACACTCACCGTCAACACCACACCTGCGCCCGATCCTTTCGAGCCGAGCAACACCATCGCCTTTGCCCGCCCAATCCGCTTCAATGAAGAGGTGCGCGGCTGCCTCTGCCCGGCGGGCGACGTGGATTGGTTCCGATTCGAGGCACCGCGCGCGGGTCACGTGCGGATCACGATGCCGCCCAACCCGCTCGAACGCCTCGTCGAGTTGTGCGATGCGAACGGCAAGACGATCGTCGACTCCGCCTGCTATGGAAACGGGACCATCTCCCTTATCGCCGCGGTGAGACGCGGAACGTACCATATCGTCGTTCACGAGTGGGGCGACAACGGCGAGTCCACCGTACCCTACACCCTGCGGCTCGAAATGATCACCGACGACGGCATTGACGATCCGCCGGCGCGACCGGGCTACGCCGGCGCCGTGCGTGAACTGGCACTGAACGGACTCGCCTCGAGCCACCTCTTCCCGAACGGCAACATTCACCGCTACTTCGTCAACCTGCCGTCGGCGGGCCGTCTTCACTTTACCGGCACGGCCCCGATTGAATTGCATGCCATTCTGCGCAGCGGCAACGGCAAGCAGCTCACGGATTCCGCCTGTTATGCCAACGGCACGTTGCGAGGCTCCTGGGAAACCGGCGGACCGACCACCGTCGTCCTCGAAGTCCACGAATGGGGCGACAACGGCTGCTCGCCCGCGCCCTATGTGTTGCGCAGCTTCTTCGAGCCGTGTGACGAAGGTGAACTCTTCGGCCGCAATGACACGACCGACGTGGCGCTGCCGCTGGAATTCTCCGAGCCTATTCGCGCCAACATCATGCCGACCGGCGATGTGGATTGGTATCGCCTCCAGGTGGACCACCCCGGCGTCCTGCGTCTGTCGGGCCAGACGTATCTTGAAATGCTCGCGCAGTTCACGGACCCGAAGCAGCGCGTGCTGGTCGAGCGCGGCTGGTATGGCGGCACCGTCGGGCTGACGATGGACACCCCTGTGTTGCCGGGAGAGTATTTTCTCGACATCCACGAGTGGGGTGACAACAACGCCCACCCGATCCCGCACCAACTCCAGGTCGGCCTCCTCCGCGCGGAGCCGCAGGAAACGGTCCCGCTCGCGACCGACCCGATCCGCACGCTCAAGCTCGGCGAGGCGCAGGCGTTCTGGATCGACCAGGTGGGTGACCGCGATCGTTTCGTGTTCGACGTCCCCGCCGCCGGGAATTTCTCCCTCCGCATTCGCATTCCCGTCGAGGTGGTGCTACAGCTCTTCGACGATCGCACCGGCGCGAAGGTTCACGAACAGGGCTTCTACGGAGGCTCGAATCACAAACTCGATTTCACCGCCAAAGGCCCGACCCGTTACCGGCTGGAATTCGAAGAGTGGGGCAACAACAACGTCTCCCCCGCTGCCGGGTATGTGATGGCTGACATGACGGACCGCGAAATCGCCGCTGAGACGGTCACATCTTCGCACGATCCGACGGAACCGACGCAAGTGAAATTCATGCGCGCGAATATCCAGGGTTTCCCGCAAGGCGCGAAAGTCACCGTTGACCCCGACGGCGCAGGCCAACGGCGGATCGAGGTTCCGGGGACATTCCGGTATCCTGCCGAAGGCGTCTACCGCGCCGTTGCCGCCATCGAAGCGGCGAATGGCACGCAGACCCGCATCCCCTTCTGGGTCGAGGCGACCGGGCCGCGTGAACGCAAGGGCGTCTACGCCGTGCTCGATTACCCGGGCGAAGGACAGACGATCGACTCCGACAAACCGGCCCGCGCCCGCGCCATCAGCTACACCGGCGCGAAGATCGCCCGCATGACGCTGGCCGTGGAGGGTCAGGCACCCTTGAGGAGTCACTCGATGCCGTTCACGTTCGATGTGCCGTGGGACACGCTTGGTTCCGGCGCGCACACACTCACCATCACCGCCACCGACACCAAAGGCGAGACCGCCAGGCTCGAGCGCACTTTCCGCGTCTCCGACTACTTCGACCTCCAGCCTATGGACGGCACCACGATCTCCGGCAACGAAGTCCGCGTCCGCTGGAAAGGCGGCGCCTTCGGCACCGCGCAGGTGCGTTACCGCCCGGCCGGATCGAACGAGTGGCGTACGGTCACCGGTGAGAGCGGCCGCAACCGCACGGTGGCCCTCCGCGACCTCGAAGCCGGCAAGCCGTACGAATTTCAGCCTGTCGGCGGCGCGGAACCGGGGCCGATGCGCACCGTCACACGCGTGAAAGGCCTGGCGTTCAGCGCGGCGAAGTTCGGTGGGCTGATCCAGCGCAGCTACGATCAGAAGCTGCCCGTCGCCGTCCGCAATCACGGGGAGAAATCCCTTTCCGTTCGACTCGAATGCGGCAAGCCGCCCGAGGACAGCAAGCTGCTCGTCGGGTTCGTCGGCGAAGGCTCCGAAGGCGCTCCGTTCGACCTGAAGCCGGGCGAGCAACGCGAGTTCTTCCTGGGCCTGAGCGCCCAGGATGTGAGCAAACCGCAGGTGAAGTTCCCCATCAAACTCGTCTCCGCCGACGGCGCTCTCTCCGACGAAGCGGAGGTTGAGGTCCAGGTGAGGCTGCCGGTCGTGAAGCTACGATGGGAAGACCTCGGCGCGGCGCCGACGGGTCTGGCTCACAACTTCCGGATCCACAACGAAGGCGATCCACTCACCGACGTGGCGCTTGTCGCCGATCCCGGCCTCATCGTGCAGCCGGTGATGGGCCACGGCTTCCTGCCGGCCGGACAGGCCGTTGACGTCACGGTAAAGCCCAGGCTCCACGACGGCTTCAAGAGCGTCGCGGGCAGCGTGACCGCGAAGGCCGTTGACAAGGAATCCGCGCAATCCGTCACGTTCGCCTTGCCCGCGGGTCAGAGCATCTACCGCGTGGCAATCGTCCCCGGCATGGACCTCGACGCGCCGGAACCGAGCGCCGCCGAACTTGCGGCCGTCGAGCGTTGGCAAGCCGCGGCCAACTACGATCCTGCCGCCGTCGATTGGACGGCAAGGGAGAACCCGCAGGACCTGGACGGTGACGGCAAGCCCGACCGCTGGCAGGTGATGGAAGAGAAGACGAACTGCCTCTGGGTCGGCGACGACACCAATGGAGACAGCCGGATAGACTTCGTCCACGCCGACCCCGGCGCCACCGGCATCTTCGAGTACTCCGCGTTCCAGACGGAGAACGGCTGGGAACGCACGAACCTCGTCGAGGCGTGGCTCGAATTGAATTTCACTCTGCCATGGGCGCGTTCCGCCTATGAGAAACATGACGTGGACGTCGTCTTCAACGACCGAGTCATCGGCCGACTGCGCGACATGATCCCCGAGGGCAACCACACCTTCCGCATCCCGCCCGAAGTCATTCGTTTCGGCGCCGACGGCCGGCCCGCCGACAACAGCATCCAGATGCAGACGCAGCACCTGCGCGGCGGCCACTACGTCGTCGGCAATGAGTTCCACATCCTGACCCGGATGATCGGCTCGCGCGAGTGGGTCGTGGCCGACTCGCCCCAGAACGCGCGCGCCCAGCTCAAGAACGCGAAGGGACTCGCCGTCGATACGCCTGACTACAGCATTTCTTCCGCCGAAATACAGCTGACCGGCGAGCTGGCGAAAGGCCGGGAGGTCATCGTCACCGCGCCGATTCGCAACGTCGGCGCCGCGGGCACGGACAAACTGACGGTGGCCCTCGTGCGCTCCTTGCCCGGCGCACGTGGCGTCGAGCTCACCCGCGCCGAGATCGAAGCGCCGATGACCGGCCGCGTCGTGGCCAGCCTCCCGTGGAAAGCCGCACCCGGCACGCATACGCTCAAGGTCGTCGTCGACCCCGACAATGATTTCGGAGAGACGAATCGTGGCAATAATGAGGCGATGGTCAGTCTGGCCATCGCGGGCGAAGACGCGAAACCTACACTGGTCGTCAACACCCCCGCCAAGGACGCGGTGCTTACCGACACGCTCTGCCCCCTGGAAGTTCAGGCGGATGACGACACCGGCGTAGCCAAGGTTGAGGCGCAGGTTGACGGTGGTCTCTGGCGCGAGCTCGCGGCGGCGGCGCCGCCGGTGTGGGGCGGCATGGCCGTGGTTCAGCCCGGCGCGCACGAGCTCCGCGTCCGCGCCACCGACAGTGGCGGTAACCAGGTCGAGCAATCCGTTCATGTCACGGTCAAGGCGTCTGTTCCCGACGCGGACTGGGTCGGCGCGGTTGACGGCCGCGACGTGCATGTGCGCTCGTTGCCCGTCCGGCTCAAGGCGGGTGAAGGCTCCGCACTCACGGCTGTACGCGTCAATAACGGCCCCTGGCGTCCGATGGATCTTGCCGGCAACGAAGCCGCCGGGGAAGTGCTGCTCAACTACGGTGCGAACGTTGTCGAAGCCGTCGTGGCAAATGAGCGCGGCGCGGCGCGCACCTTGAAGCAGAATGTCAATTGCACCGTGCAACCGAAGCCCGACGATATCGCGCCGCAAGTAGAGCCGGAGGCGTCCCGCGCTGTCCAGCTCGGCGGTGGCCTGGCCATCGACATTCTCGCCACGCCCAACGGTGTGGTCGGCAAGCCCGTGGACCCGGCGCTGCACAAGCTGCAGGCCGAGGAACGCACCCTCATGGAGAAATCGGCCGCCGCACCCAAGGATGAGGCGACCATCAAACAGCTCGCCGAGTTGCGCTGGAAGATCGGCAATGTCTGTGCCGGTAAATTGGATTTCGAGATGGCGCAGCGGTATGTCGCCAACTCCGTGCGCCTCGATCCTTCCCACGCCAAGCGCTGGGACATGCTCGGCGATCTCTACAACTTCTCCGGCGAACCCGTCGCCGCCTACTTCCAGCAGAACGCCTACGAAGAGGCCCTCAAGCTCGAACCCGGCCGCAAGGAATGCCGGTTCAAGCTCGCGACCTCGTGCATGTCGACGGACCGCTTCGAGAAGGCGGCCGAGGAACTGGAGACACTCGCGCGCGGCGACGGCAAACCCGACGGCCAGTACATCGGCCTGCTCGGCGCGATCTACGCCCATCAGGGCGAAGTAGAACGCGCCCAGGCTTTCTGCCAGGAGATGCTGGCGAAAGGCGGCGACAACCGTTTCCGCGCCGCGCTGGCCATCAGCCACAACCTCGCCGGCGCGAAGGAAACCGCCGTCCAGTTGCTCCAGCAGATCGAGAATGAGGAGAAAGCCGGGGCCAAAGACAAGCATTCCATCGCCCAGTATGCAGCGCAGTTGCGTGAGTCATACCTGAACCCGCCGAAGCCGGCCGCAGGGCCGATCAAGGACCCGCCGGTGCAACGAGAGCCGGTCCCGCACGATAATCTCGGCCCCGTCGAGAAGATCATCGCGGCGGGCGACCCCGGCGCTCGGCACATCGAGCGTGAACGGCACACGTATGACGTCGCATTGCAGCGGACGCTCGCCGAGTATGAGGCGAAGATCCCGCAGGATGCCTACAACGCCGACGGCGCCGTCAATGAGGAGCATCCCCGATACAAGGAGATCAAGGCACGTTGGGAATACGAGATGCAGGTTATCCACGACCGACATGCGCCGCGTTTCGGTGATGATCTGACTGACTGGCGCGTCGAAGAACACGACGCCGTGCTCGCGGAGTTGCAACTCGAGGGACGCGTCCTCGACGACGAGGACGAGGACATGGATTCGATCCACGTCGAGTTGAGTTTCGTCGCGACCGACGAGGAAGCTGCGCAGAACTATCTCGCCGCGATGAAAGCCAGGGGCTACAGGATCCTGGAGCGTGAGGAGTACTGGCGGATCGAGAACACCGACACCACACTTTGGAAGCCGGAACCGGGGGCCAAGCCGCCCGTGTTGCCGGTGTTTGACGACGACATCCTGGCGGAGACGCCTGCGGTGGCGCCGCACGTGGCGTCGCTCACGCCCACCGTCTTCGCGTCCGTGGCGCCGCGCGCGACCATGATGTGGCAGCAAATAGCCGCGCCGCTGCCGGCCGCTGCCGGCGAGGCCGCGTGGATTCAGAACATCCGCCAGGGCATGACCCAGAATGCCAAAGGGGAGTGGTTCGCCTCGGAAGGCACGGTCATGGAAATCATGCAACACCCGGAGCAGGTGCGCCACCTGGACAAGAATGCGCCGCGTGAAGTGAAGGAAGCCTTCGACCGCGCTCGCCGGGAGATCTACCAGCGTCACGATACGCGGCTCGAAGGCGAGATCCAGAAGAGCGAGGGCTTCAAAGAGTGGATCGAGGCGAATCTTCAGCTCAAGGGCAAGCAGGTCAAGGTGGTGGAGTTCGGCACGCCGGGTGCCACGCCCGGCCAGAAGCTCAACACGGATCGCGATTACCGTGCCGTTGTCGAAACCGAGCCCGGGGTCTACGTGGAGATACCGCGTCACAAGACGGGCTGGGACAAGACCTCGTACAAGATATTCGCCGAGGAAACCGGTTGCCCGAATCCGAGCAATCCCGAAGCAGCCCATAAGTGGGCGGAGGCGCGCCAGCAGTTGGGCACGGACGCGATCCACGGCGAGGCCAGCATGGACTTCAAGGACCAGGGCCACATCCGCTACAACGAAAAAACCGGCAAGCTGGAATATACCAAGAACCCCTCGATGGAGTCCAATGCCGTACGTGTTCAGAAAGGCCGCGGCACACTCCAGGACCCGACGGGGCTCGGCAAGATGTACGAGACCAAGGTCGGCGACGCCGTCAAGAACTACGGGCAGGGCGAAGGTTTCTCGCAAGCGCGCAAGGCGATGGAGATGCTCCACAACATGCGCAAAGGCTACGCGATGCAGGGCTATGATGTGGGCAAGCTCAACGAGCACATTCGCACGGCCGCGCGCGCCGTCGAGGCCGCCGCCAGGACGCCGTGGGACCCGAAGGCCATCGCCGAGGCCAACAAGGCGCTCAACGAATGCGGCTTCAGCGACATCAACAGCTTCACGCGCGAAGTCAGCAAACAGTTCGAGTGGCTGAAGATCGCCCAGAAGAAACCCGGCGCCACCAACGCACGCACCGGCCAGAAGCCCGGCGGCGCCGAGACACCCACCGGCAAAGTCACCAAGGCCGCCCAGAAAGCCAGCGACGGCGGCATCTCCGTCAAAGACCCCGCGAAAGTCAATCCGCGCAAGGTCGCCGAGGGCGTGCGCAAAGCCGGCGAAACCAGCGGCACCGCGAAGGACAACCCCGGCGTCCACCAGAAGAGCCAGGAGATCAGTCGCGGCCGCACTCCGGAAGAAGCCGGCGTCAACAAGTTCGGCGACAAGCCCGAAGCGAAAGCCCGCCAAACCCGCGAGCACCTCAACGAGTCGCGCGAACAACTGCAACGCTCCAATGAAGCCGCCCGCCGCCAGACGCAGCAGAATCGCGAACAGGTTCAGCGCGAGGTCGAGCGGCTGAACCGCGAAGGCCGTGCCGAACAGGGCCGTCAACTTCAGCGCGAAGCCAACCGTATGGACGTGAAGGAGCGCGCCCGCGTCAACGAGCTCGCCCGCAACGACCCGAAGCTCACGGAGAAGATGACCGGCCTTGACCCGCGTTCGCCGAAGGGACGCGAGGCATTGATGCGCGAGACCGCCGAGGTCATCAGGCGCTCTGGAACGCAGGATGTTCCCGCTCCGCACGAGCTGATTGTGCGCGAGCCGACGCCGGGCGAGGCGTTGGCCAAGTGGGGCGGCCGCGTGATGACCGGCCTGTGGGTTCTCAATAGCGGTGCGACCGGCTGGGAAAAGGAAGTCGATCAGGCGCTGCAGGAAGGTCGCGAGCCCAGCAAGCTGAAGGCACTGGCCAACGGCGCCTGGGAATTGACGATGATCCCCGCCGCGATCGGCAGCGTCGAGCACGGATTCCAGTTGCGCGACAAGTTCCTCGACGAAGCCGATCGCAAGTACGGCAACAACCACTGGGGCGTCGAGGCTCGGCTGCTGGCGTGGGGCGAGGCGCTCAAGGAGTTGAGCTGTTGGAATCTCGGCACGCAGATTGCCGACGAGGAGATGCGCGCCGAGGAAGCCCGCGCCCGTGCCGCCGGGGAGGACCCGGACTACTGGCGGAGCTGGGGCAACGGCACGTTGCGGGGTCTCGGCGAGGTCTTCATGATCAACGGCATCTGCCGTGCCATGACCCGCGACTGGGAGGCCGAGCTGAATGCCGTCAAGGCCGATGAGGCGTTGCGCCAACATGCACTGTTCAAGACCCACATGAACATGCGTGACCTCGACATCATCCGCGAGCAGATCCGCAAAACGTTGGAACACGGCGACCCGAAGGACTTCATGACGCAGATCCGTCTCAAGAGTCTCCAGGACCAGTACGACAAAGCCGTCAACAACATCCACGACATCGCCAAGCGGATGCGCAAAATGTTCGGCACCGAAGACCCGTTGACCAAGGCGCTCTACGATGAACTCGGTCGGCTCAAAGGCAAGAAGAAAGGCAAAGCCGGTTATGTCGGCGCCGACGGCAAACAGGCCGACTGGTACTGCACCAACCGCCCCCAGATCACAGTCAACGCCCCTGTCCCGCCGCAGGTGAGCAAAGGAGAGTAGATGTACGCGTCAAGCAGACATGGGACCGCCTCACGGAGGCTGGATTCGCCCGAGAGAAGACTCACGATGCGCGTCATCTCTCACTTGATGCGCAGCGCAGGAGTCCTTCCAGCATGTAGTTGGCGTTGCTCCGTGTACATGAGCCGACCCATGGCAGGCGTCGTGACGCTACCTGTCGCTCCGCGATCACGCACATTGGGGGTACCGGCACGCCCCGCTCCTGCGCAAGCCGTGCTCAGGACCAACACCTGTCCCGATTCCGCTGACCTGACTCCCTTCTGTCGTGCGCGTTCGTCTCCTACCCGCCGGTCCCGATCTTCACCATCTCCGCACCGTGGGGTGCGACCGTGACCTGGAACTGGGTATCGAACCGGCCCAAGTCCTTCTGCCGCCACAAGTCACGCACTAGGCGCGATCCGGAGAGTTTCAGATCGGACCATTGGGCAGTCACCGGCGCCGGCGCCCGGCCGAGGTTGTAGAGTGCCACGGCTTTGGAGCCGTCCTCCAGGTCCCGGGCATACACCAGCAGCGTGTTGCCCTTGTTGGACACGAGCGTCGCCTGCCGGCCCAGAGTGTCCTGATTCACGGCGAGGACCTCATCGTTCGTGATGAGGTTCAGGGTGAACTCATCCAGCTTGTCGAGATCGCACCCCAACAGCAGCGGCGCCACCGCCATGCACCAGGCGGTCATGTGCAGATACTGCTCGTCCGGCGTCAGACGTGTCGGGTGCTGTTTGCCGCCGAAATTGACGACGCCGAGGACCATCATATCGGGATCGTTCCAGTGCCCGGGGCCGGCGAAGGGCGCCCATTTGTCACTGGGCGGTCCATTCGGATCCACCTGACCTCGGGGAATGTTGACATAGAACGCTTTGGCGGCCATGCTCTGCCAGCTGTCGCCGATATCGCCCGTGGTGCGCCAGCAGTTGAGCATCCGGGATTGGTCGGCCACGGCTTCGAAGGGCATGCTGTTGGAGTAGCTGTAGACGATGTCACGCCCACAGGCGCGGAGGGCCCGGCGCATGGTGTCGGTCGTCTGGTGAAACACCTCGTTCGAGTCACGCGGCGTCGGCTGCTTCGGATTCCAATCGTACTTGAGATAGTCGATTCCCCAGGCGGCCCACTGTCTGGCGTCCGCCTCAGCGAACGAGATCTTGCCGGAGCGGCGTTCGCCGCGCTTGCCCGTCCAGGCGCCGTTGGGATCATCCGAGCTGCCGCCGATGTAGCCGGCGTAGGAAGTGACCCAGGGGGTGGAGTAGATGCCGACCTTCAGGCCCAGGGCGTGAATGTCGTCGCACATCTTTTGGAAGTCGGGAAACTTCTTGTTGGGCTGGATGCCCTGGAACGGTCCACCGCGTTTGTCCTGCCAGGCGTCGTCGATATTGATGTACGTCCAGCCATGGTCGATCAGGCCGCTCGCGGCCATCGCACGGGCGGCGCGGACGACGTTCTCGCCTGTCACGCTCCCGTGGTAGGCGTTCCAGCTATTCCACCCCAGCGGCGGCGTCAAGGCGATGGTCTCCCCCGCCACGATCCTGAACTTCTTCTCCGCACTGCCCTTGGCGTTCTGGGCCCGGAGCGTGACGACATACTCACCGGCCGCATTCAAGGATCCGGTGATTTGTCCCGTTGCGGCGTCCACCTTCAGGCCCGCCGGCAGTCCGTCGACGGAAAACCCCATCGGTCGGGCCCCCGTGGCAGGAATGCGATAGAGCACCGGTGACCCCGGCCGCACTCCGAAGATCGACGGTCCGTTGATGCGCGGCGTCTCGAGAGCTTTCGGAGTACGGATCTCACCCAGCGGCGCGGTCTCCAGCACGACGACGGAATCCATCTTGTCGGGAGCGGCTTGCGGCAGGGCGATGGACCATTTCTGCCCCTCCTGCTTGACGTCCAGAGTTTTCCTATCCGGATCGGCCAGCAGGTACGCCTTCGTCACCTTGACGCTCATCGTCGGCAGTTCGAATGATCCGGCCGGCCATTTGAACAGGTGGATGAACAGCTTGCCCGGCTTGGTCGTGCAACGCCATTCCGTCTTGGCGTTGAAGACACGGCTGCCCCGAGAATCCTTCTTGTTCACGTTGGGATCGTACGCTCCCAGCTCGTCGCCGAAGGGCGTCGCGCCGGCGCCGTAGATGGACTCCCCGTTGACTTTCAGCCACTTACCCACAGCCCGCAGGTTGTCCTGGCTGGGCTGCGGAATCAGACCCTCGGCGGTCGGACCCACGTTCAGCAGATAGTTGCCGCCCTTGCTGACGATGTCGACCAGTTTGAACGTCAGGTCTTCCGGCGTTTTCCAGTCATTGTCGTAGCTCTTGTAGCCCCACGTGCGGTTCAGCGTCGCGGGCACTTCCCAATCCTCTTTAACCACCTCGTTGGGGATGCGGTTGTCGCCCATGGAGACATAGTCACCGGGTATGCCGAGCCGGCCGTCGATGAGGCAGGCCGGTTGGAGCGTCTGGACGATATCCATGAGACGCTGGCCGCGGTTGTTGACATTCATCACTTTGGCCGTGTCGAACCAGATCAGGCAGACGGGACCATAGCCGGTGAGCAGTTCCCTTACCTGCGGCTCCGCCTTTTCCTGCAGGTATTTGTCGTACGCCCCGCTGGCGTACTTGTTGGGATCGGGCCCGAAATCCCAGGTGTTGCCTGCTCCCCCCGGCTCATGCCAGTCCTGGGACTGCGAGTAGTAGAACCCGAACTTGATGTTGTGCCGGGCGCACGCCGCAGCCAGTTCTTTGAGCGGATCGCGTTGGAACGGCGTGGCGTCGACGATGTTGTACGGGCTGGCTTTCGAACCATACATCGCGAAGCCGTCGTGGTGCTTGCTGGTGATGACGATGTACTTCATCCCCGCGTCCTCGGCCATCTGCACCCACTCCTCGGCGTTGAACTTCACGGGGTTGAATTGGCCGGCCAACTGCTCATATTCCTTCACCGGGATCTTGGCCCGGTTCATGATCCACTCGCCGATCCCCCCGATCTGCTGCCCCTTCCACGTCCCGGCTGGAACCGCATAGAGGCCCCAGTGAATGAACAGCCCGAACTTCGCCTCGCGGAACCACTGCATCTTTTCGTCCTGCGAGAGCGGCTGCGGCGTGGTCTTCTGGTTGCCCAGAGGGGTCTTCGACGCAGGTGGATTGCATGATACCATCAGACAAAGGCATGTCGCCACAAGGCAGAGCAGGCACAGACTCCATCGGACCTTCACACCTGTCATAACTGATCTCCTATAAAACTGAATGCTATCGGCTGTTTTTCGTAAAGTGGCCTACGGACTAGAATCAGCGAGCCCAGTCCGGCCCATTGTACCAACAGTCCAGAGCAGCGCCTTCAAGGAACGAATCTCAACCGACGCATTCGCGGCCGCGCCCTATCGCCCCCTTCGTGCTTGACAGGGGCCGCACGGCTGAATATTCAAGGAGCATGATGGTACTAGATAAGCTTCATGCCGTACTGGCCTCCGGAAGGAAGATCCGGGTGGCGGGGCTGATGTCCGGGACGTCGGCCGACGGCGTCGACGTGGCCGTGGTCGATATCCGTGACACAGACGTTCAACTGCTCGCGTTCGACGTCTATCCCTATCGACCGGCCTTGCGCCGAGAGATTCTCGCCCTCTGTCATCCCGAGACGGGCCGGGTGGATCGCATCTGCCATCTCAATCACGTTTTGGGCGAGGTGTTCGCGGAAGCCGTTCTCAAGCTGTGCCGCCGGCGGCGCATCCGTCTGAGTTCCATCGACTTGATCGGCTCGCATGGACAGACCCTCTGGCATCAGCCGCAAGGAGGCCGCTACGCCGGCCGAATGATTCGTTCGACGCTCCAGATCGGGGAGCCTTCCGTGATCGCCCAACGCACCGGCATTACGACGGTGGCCGACTTCCGGCCGCGTGACATGGCGGCGGGCGGACAGGGGGCACCGCTGGTCCCCTACACCGACTACGTCCTCTTTCGCCATCCGCAGATGTCCCGCGCCATCCAGAACATCGGCGGGATTGCCAACGTCACCTTCCTGCCCAGGGCCTGCCGATCCGCGGACATCATCGCTTTCGACACCGGACCCGGCAATATGGTAATTGACGGCGTGATGCGTCTGCTCAGTAACGGCCGGCGCCATTACGATCGCGGCGGCGCCTGGGCCGCCCAGGGCAGAATCGACGAGCCACTCCTGCGCGAGATGCTCAAACATCCCTTCCTGCGGCGCCGGCCCCCCAAGTCGACCGGCCGCGAGGAATTCGGCCAGGCGTATTGCGAGTGGTTCTACCGCCAGGCGCAAAAAAGGAAGTCACTTCCCGAGGACATGGCTGCCACCGCTACCGCATTCACGGCCCGCACGATGGCGGATGCCTACCGCAAATTCCTGCCGCAGAGGCCCGACGAGATCATCCTCTGCGGCGGCGGCGCGCACAACCGGACTCTCGTGCGCCTCTTGCAGCAGGAACTGGGATCCATCACCCTTCGGACTACAGACGAATTCGGCATCAGTGTCGATGCCCGAGAGGCGGTCGCCTTCGCGATCCTGGCCTGGGCCACGATCCGCGGAACCGCCAATAACGTGCCCAGCGCCACCGGCGCGTCCGAACCGGTCGTTCTGGGCAAGATTGTGCCAGGAAAATGAAGAAGACCAAAAAGCTCCCGACCACAGAGAAACACAACCCGAGAAGCGCGCACATCGATACGTTGTCCACGCAGGCCATCGTGGACCTGATCAACGCCGAGGACATGCACGTGCCGCAGGCCGTGGCCAGTCAGCGCAAAGCCATCGCCGCCGCGGTCGACATGATCGTCGCGCGATTCCGGGCGGGCGGGCGTCTGTTCTACGTCGGTGCCGGCACCAGCGGGCGGCTCGGCGTGCTCGACGCTTCGGAGTGTCCGCCGACGTTCGGAGTCAAACCCTCGTTGGTGCAGGGTATCATCGCCGGAGGCAAGCGGGCCCTGGTGCGCTCCATCGAAGGGGCCGAGGATCATCCTGAAGATGGGGCGGCAGCGGTCGACGCCCGGCGGGTGACATCTAAGGATACGGTGGTTGGGCTGGCCGCCTGCGGTTTGACGCCCTTCGTGCATGGCGCCCTGAAACGCGCCCGGCAACTCGGGGCGGGGACCGTCTTTGTCACCTGCGCGCCCGAAGCCGTCAAATCCATCCCGGCCGAGATCATCATCAATCCGGTCGTCGGGCCCGAAGTGATTACGGGTTCGACGCGAATGAAGGCGGGCACCGCCACCAAGCTCGTGCTGAACATGCTCACAACCACCGCCATGGTCAAGCTGGGCAAGGTCTACGGCAATCTGATGGTGGATTTGAAGGCCGTCAACCGTAAGCTGCGTGACCGCTCCATGCGGATCGTCGTCGAAGTCACGGGCCTGTCCAGACCCAGAGCCAAAGCCCTGCTGGCAAGGGCCCAGGGCCGGGTTAAACCGGCCATTGTCATGCACTTCCGCCAGGTGGATTACCGACAGGCGGTGACCCTGCTGGACACGTGCAACCAGTCGCTGCACCAGGCGATAAAGGACTGAATCCGATCGAAGGACAGATCGTTCAACCTCTCGAAGGATCGCTGAGCCGGCTCGATCTGGCGCTGGTCGCCGGGACGATCGCGCTGCTGTTCGTCATCTCGTACTTCTTCGGGCGGCAGGAGAGGGACACCCGCGATTTCTTCCTGGGCGGCCGGCGCGTGCCGTGGCCTATCGCGTGCCTGTCGTTCGTAGCATCCGAGGTCAGCGCCTTGACGGTCGTGAGCATGCCGTACCTGGCCTACACCCAGAACTGGCGCTGGCTGCAGTTCATCGCCGGGATGGGCCTGGCGCGCATCGTGGTGGCCTTCCTCTTCATCCCGGCCTTCTACAAATACGACTGCACCAGCATCTACGAATTCCTGCGCCATCGTTTCGGCCCCGCGACCCAGTACACCGGCTCGATCTACTTCTTCCTCACGCGTCTCCTGGCCTCGGGCGTGCGGCTTTACGCCACCTGCATGGCGGTGGCCGTCATCCTGGACTGGCCGCTGGCGGCCACCATCTCGCTGTTCACGCTCGTGAGCATCCTTTTCATCGCCTTCGGCGGCATCAAGGCCGTGGTCTGGGCCGGCGCGTACCAGGCGCTCTTCATCATCACCGCGGGCGTCGTCGTGGCGGGCTACCTCGTCGCTCACATCGACGGCGGGCTGGTCTCCGCGCTGCACACCGCACAGGAAGCCGGGCAACTGAGCACCTTCCATTTTCAATTCGACCTCGCCGACGCGACCACGTTCTGGGCCGAATTCGCCAACGGATTCCTCGTGGGCCTGTGCGCCTTCGGAACGGACCAGGAACTGGCGCAGCGGCTTCTCACCGTCGAGACGCGCAGGAGCAGTCAAAAGACGATCATCGCCACGATTCTGGCGGCGCTGCCCGCGTATTGGATCTACCTGCTGGTCGGGACGCTGCTTTACGTGTTCTATCGTCAGCACCCGACCCTGCCCCAGCCGGGAGAGCTCAAGGAAATCCTGCCGCATTTCACGCGCACGTTGCTTCCCGCCGGTCTCAAGGGTCTGGTGCTGGGCGCCATCGTGATCGCCAGCATCGACTCGCCCCTCAGCTCGCTGACGTCTTCCTTCGTGAGCGACATCTATCGCCCGCTGATCCGCAGGAATCGTGACGAGAAGCACTACCTGCTGGTCTCGCGTATCGGCGTCGTCGTTTTCGGCCTCTTGCTGGCGGGTCTCGCCGCCGCGTGTACGCCGGTCGAGAACATCCTGTGGTTCGCTTTCCAGATTCTCTCGCTGACGGGAGGTCCCATGCTGGCCGTCTTCCTGCTCGGCTTGCTCACCCGGCACAAGGCCAACCTGAGCAACATCGCTGCCATGGTGACCAGTAGTGCCGTCTGTGTCGTCCTCATGGTCCTGATCGGACAGGAAAGACTCTCACTCGGCTGGACCTGGGTGATCGTCATCGGCACCGCGCTGACGATCGCGTTCAGCTATCTCATCTCCGCGGCGACGTTCCTCCGGACAAGAATCGGCCGGCCGTGAACGTTACAGCAACGGGACTCCCGCCGCTCGGCACTTCTCCACCATCCCGGCCGGCCAGACGCTGGTCTGCACCTC
>CAYQXM010000017.1:0-42595 GCA_964421295.1 uncultured Pirellulales bacterium | reverse complement strand
GTGGGAGGTCGCCCGCCAGCAGGCGTTTGTGCCACGTCAGTTGTCGCCGCTGGGAAGCGTTGCGAATCTCCAACTGCTGGGCCAGCGAGTCCTTGCTCACCCGGATACCCATCGAGCTGATTTCGAAAGCCTTGCCCAACAGCGGATAGCGGAGCAAGATGTCACCATTGAGGCCCTTGCAGCCATTGACGGTCGGCGTGACCCAATCGTCGTAATCCGGGGCGCGCCCATCGTGCAGGGTCCCGTCTTTGAGCGCCCCGCCGATACCAATCACGAATGCCGCCCCCTTTTCCTCCACGATGCGTTTCTCACGATCGCGCGGTCCAATATCGGGCCACCGTTCGAGCAGCTCCTCGGAGTGCACGAAGGTGATGTCTTCTGGGAGCACAGGCGCAATCTGCGGATACTTGCCATGCACCGCCACTTCGGTGTCACGCAGCACGCCATAGATCTTGCGGACGATATCCTTGAGGAAATCGAGATTCCGTTCCTTTTCGGTGATGACCCGCTCCCAGTCCCACTGGTCCACGTAGACCGAGTGCAGATTGTCGAGGCAGTCCTCGTCCGGCCGGATCGCATTCATGTCGGTGTACAGGCCCTCGCCGGGTCCGAAACCGTAGTCCGCCAGCACCATGCGCTTCCACTTGGCCAGCGAGAACAGACACTCCGCGTCGGCGTGGCTGTCGTCTTTGATGCGGAACGTTACCTTCGTTTCCACCCCGTTGAGGTCGTCATTGATCCCCGACCCCTTCCGCAGGAACAGCGGCGCCGAAACCCGCTGGAGATTGAGTGCCGTCGAGAGATGATCCTGAAAGTAATCCTTGATGAATTTGATGGCCCGTTCGGTTTCCCGCAACCCCAGGGTAGGTTTGTACTGCGGGTTCAAGATCAAGTCCGGCATTGGCTTCTCCAACCATTCTGTTTCTGCTGAATACGGCTGCAACGGCCGGGGACTAACCATACTGCCTCCCACCCTTCCGGTCAAACCAAAACGCACTTGCATCTGGCTTGGTCCTCCCGGTGCACGACCTCGGGCATGGTCACTTTTGAACAACTCACGGTGATTATCCGCTATTCCCATACACCGGGGAAAATGGCATAATATAGGATCATGATCTTTCAAGGAACGGAGTCCGGGTTGCCAAACAAGTTATTTCTGGAGGCAGGACCGTTTCAGTACCGGTCCACAAATTGACCTAAAAGGAAGCAGCGCGAAGGTTCAATACAGAGAAATTCATACCAACTGACTGGACGCTTGGAGGTGTGTTATGTGCAAGATGAAGATGAGCATGTCGAGAACATTCATCATGCTGGCGGTTCTAGGGGCCATTTCCGTCTGGACCGGAGCCTGTCTTGCTGCGGACGATCCTAGCCTGATCGGCTGGTGGTTGCTCAATGAGTCCGGCGGGACGACCGCGATCGACTCCAGTGGGAACGGCAATAACGGCACGCTCAACGGCAGCGCCGCGTTCACCGCGGGGCGGTACGGCGGCGGTGTCTACTGCGATGGGACCGAGGGCTACGTGGCTATCCCCGGCATCCTCCCCGCGACCTGCACGCTGGCCTTCTGGTTCAAGCCCGACTGGGATGGTGGCGACCAGGCCGACTACCGCCTCTTCGACGGCAGCGCCGGTGACAAGTACTTCTTCATCGGCAAGGGCAGCACGAACACGGCTATGCCCGCCACGTACTTCGGTTTCTTCTTCGAAGATTCGACCGACTTCGATTTCCAGAACGTCCGCGTCACCGCCGCGGGGGCCATCACCGCCAAGACATGGTGTCACGTCACGGTCACCTGGCAGTTTGGCGGAGGCGCCGGGGTTCTGTATCTCAACGGCGTGGAAGTCTCTCGGGCGGCCAACCTGGGCGCTGCTCCCACGCTGTCCACAAATCCTCGTTTCGGCTACGCCACGGGCGTCGGCGGTGTCGCGGCCACCAACGGCGCCGCGGCGGTCTTCGATGACATCAAGTTGTTCGACAGGGTCCTAACCACCGCCGAGATCCCGAATCTGATGATCGGCGCCGCACTCGAGATGGCATCGGCTGCGAACCCGGCAGACAAGGCGACCGATCTCCCGCGCGACACAATTATGCGGTGGACCCCGGGAATCTACGCCGCGGCGCACGATGTGTACTTCGGGACAAACTTCGCCGATGTCAACACCGCCAGCCGCACGACGCCCAAGGATGTGCTGGCGAGCAAGGCCCAGGACGCCAATACCTTCGATCCTCCCGGCGTCCTCCAGTATGGACAGACGTATTACTGGCGCATCGATGAGGTGAATGCGGCGCCGAGCAGCACGGTGTTCACGGGATCGACCTGGAGCTTCACCGTCGAGCCGACGGCCTACAAGATGACCAACATCATCGCCACGGCCTCCAGCGAGAAATCTGCGCTCGAAAGCCCCCAGAACACTGTCAACGAGTCGGGGCTGACGGGCGATCTGCACAACGCCGACAACCAGGCCATGTGGGTCAGCAACAAAACCGGCCCGACGCCGGTATGGATTCGGTACGATTTCGACAAAACCTACAAACTCTACGAGATGTGGGTCTGGAACCATAACACGCCGTTTGAGAGTATTATCGGCCTGGGCGCCCAGGATACGACGATCGAGTATTCCGCCGACGGAACGACGTGGACCAAGCTGGGCGATTTCCAGTTTGCCCAGGCTCAGGGGTCAGAAGAGTACGCCCATGACACGACGGTGGTGTTCAATGGCGCCGCGGCCAAGTCCGTCCGCATCACCATCAGCAGCGCCTGGGGCGGCACGACACAGGCGGGTCTCAGCGAAGTACGCTTCCTCTATATCCCGGTCCTGGCGCGGGAGCCGCAGCCGGCCACCGACGCTAACGGTATCAGCCCGGCCACTTCGCTCAGCTGGCGCTCCGGCCGCGAAGCGGTCTCGCACAACGTCTACCTGGGCACGGACCCCAACGCTCTGACATTGGCAGGTGCGCCGGCCACGACCAGCTTCGCCCCGGCCAGTCTGAGCCTGGGAACGAAGTACTACTGGAGAGTCGACGAAGTCAACACCGCGGAAGCGGTCAGTACCTGGACCGGCGATGTCTGGAACTTCACCACGCCTGACTTCCTCGTCGTGGACGACATGGAGAGCTACAACGACACCACCAACGCGATTTACAGTACCTGGGTGGATGGCTACAACACAACCACGAATGGCGCTCAGGTCGGCAACGACAGCGCCCCCTTTGCCGAGACCACAACCATCCACGGCGGCAAACAGGCCATGCCGTTCCTCTATGGCAAGGGCGGCATCACCACGTCGGAGGCGACTTGGACATTCGCAACGGCCCAGGATTGGACCAAGTACGGCGTCACGACGCTGACCCTGTTCTTCTACGGCAACCTGACCAACACGACGGGGCAACTCTACGTCAAGATCAACGGTACGAAGGTGACGTATAGCAATGCCAATGCCCTGACCATACCGTGGTGGACACAGTGGAATATCCCGCTGGCCTCGGTGGGCGTGGATCTCAAGACTGTCGGTTCGCTCTGTATCGGAGTCTCCGGTTCCGCGACCGGCACCCTGCTCATCGACGACATCCGGCTGTCGCGCGTACCCGCGGCCGGCGAACAGTTGTACATTGAGGCGGAGTCGGCCACGCCGGCTGTCCCGGCACCGTGGACGACCGCCGATGAAGCCTTGGCCTCGGGCGGCAAGTATATCACCACCCCCACGACCACCACGAGCAGCCTCGACGCCCCACCCACGAGCGGTGTGGCAACCTACAACTTCACCGTGGCCGGCGGCGCCTACAAAGTCTGGCTCCGACTCGGACCGCTGGTGGGTTATGATAACGACTCGCTCTGGGTCCGGATGAAGGATGCTACGATCGATCCGGTGGGCAACGCCGCCAATCCGGGCTGGATCCGGTGCAACGGCCTGGCCGGTCAGACCGGTGCCACGGGCTGGCACTGGGGACAAGTGATAGATGACGAACACGCGTCCGCACAGGTGGTATTCACCCTGCCGGCCGGCAGCCATACTCTGGAGATTGGCTATCGCGAACCGGCCGTGCAGATAGACGCGATTCTCATCTCCAGCAATTAGAGGAAAGACAACGTCCTGAAGCAGTACCGCGAGTTTGCACCGCCAGGCAACTCGCGAATCACACGCAGGGGCCTGCATCATCCTGGTGCAGGCCCCTTGACTAGGCCGACGATTTTTGCACGAGGGTACGCTGTGCCATTCGAGCCGAGTCAATAGGCGATGAAGTCGAAGAGAAAGGAATCACCATGGCCAGATCGAATAGATTCACCACGATGGAGTATCAGGTTCTGACGGGTAGACACGTGTTCGTGTGTGCCCTCCTGGCCGTCATCGCGATATCCATCCCCTGTGCGGCGCAGAGTTCGGCCCGGGAACGGATATCTCTGAATACCGGCTGGCGTTTCACCAAGGGTGATCCGGCGCATGTGGACTCGAAGAGCCTGCTCTACGACGTGCGACCGGTTGCGCGAGGAGAAGACCAACGGGAGAGACTGGCGGAAGCCACCGAAGAGGCGGCGAAACTGCATGTGGCAAGTCATCCCGTTCTCAAGCCGTGGATTCTCCCCACGGGCAATCCCTTCATGAAATACTCGGCGCAGCATTTCACGCGACCCGATGGCAACCCGGGCGGCGACATCTCCTACGTGCAAGCCGGCTTCGACGACAGTGGCTGGCGACTGGTCAATCTGCCGCACGATTGGGCCATCGAAGGCCCGTTCAACTCGGGCGGCGTCGGTGGAGGCATGGGACGTCTGCCCAGTCCGGGCACCGGCTGGTATCGCAAGAAGCTGGACATCCCCGCCGGCGATAAGGGCAAGTGCATCTTCCTCGACGTGGATGGCGCCATGTCTTACGCCGCCGTCTGGCTGAACGGCAAGCTCGTCGGCGGCTGGCCTTACGGCTACACGTCGTGGCGGGTCGATCTGACGCCCTACATCGTGCCCGGCGGGGAGAATCAGCTCGCCATCCGCCTCGACAACCCGCCTGACTTCTCTCGCTGGTATCCGGGCGGAGGTCTCTACCGCAACGTCTGGCTGACCAAGACGTCGCCCGTGCATGTGGCGCAATGGGGGACCTTCATCACAACGCCCCAGGTATCTACCGCCTCCGCCAATGTCGTCATCACGATCCGGGCGGAAGGCCCCGCACCTATCAAGGTCATCGATTTCTCCACAGACATTTTTGAGCTGGACGGCAACGACCGGCCCGCCGGCGCCGCGGTCGCCTCCTTTGTCCCTATCTCCGCTGGAGATTTCAAGGAAGGCGGCGTCCCGGTCGGCTACGTAAACGTGAAGACCACAGCCACAATCGCCAACCCCAGGCTCTGGTCTCCCGACTCCCCCCATCGCTACCTTGCCGTCACCACTCTCAAGCAGGATAATACCGTCATCGACCGGTACGAGACCTCCTTCGGCATCCGTTCCGTAGAATGCAAGCCGGACGGGCTGTATGTCAATGGTCGGCGCATCCGCATCCAGGGCGTCAACCAGCATCACGACCTCGGCGCGCTGGGGGCGGCGTTCAATGTGCGGGCCGCCGAGCGGCAACTCGAGATTCTGCGGGAGATGGGCTGCAACGCCATTCGCACGGCGCATAATCCCCCTGCCCCGGAACTGCTGGACCTGACCGATCGCATGGGCTTCCTGGTCATGGACGAAGCCTTCGACGCCTGGGTGCGGCAGAAGACGCCGTTCGATCTCCACCTGACCTTTCCCGACTGGCACGAGCAGGATTTGCGGGCTTTGATCCGTCGCGATCGCAATCACCCGTCGGTCATCCTGTGGAGCGTCGGCAACGAGGTGGGTGAACAATACACGGGGGACGCCGGCGCGAACGTGGCCCGGAAACTGATCGCCCTGGCGCACAACGAAGACCCGACCCGCCCTGCCACCGCCTCAATGAACGCGGCCAAGCCCGATTCGGCGTTCGCCGCGGCGTCGGACGTCATCAGCCTCAACTACCAGGGCGAAGGCATTCGTGATACGCCCGAGTTCCGCGATTTCCGCGGCATCAGGACCCCGCCTCTGTATCAGGCCTTCCACGAGAAGTTCCCCGACCGGATGATCGTAAGCACCGAAAGCGCCGCCGCGTTCAGCAGTCGGGGCGTGTACCTGTTCCCGGTGGCCGACGGCATCAGCAATCCGACGCGTGACGGGAAGGGTGGCGATTCGAAAGCTCGGCAGGTCAGCGGTTACGAACTCTACACGGCGGACTTCGGCTCCTCCGCAGACAAGGTTTTTGCGGCCCAAGACAGGAACCCCTTCGTGGCGGGAGAGTTCGTCTGGAGCGGCTGGGATTACCTGGGCGAACCATCACCCTATTACGCCTCGCGCAGCTCCTACTACGGCATCATCGACCTGGCCGGGTTCAAGAAGGACCGCTTTTATCTATATCAGTCTCGCTGGCGGCCCGATCTGCCGATGGCACATATCCTGCCGCACTGGACCTGGCCCGAGCGCGTCGGACAGGTCACGCCCGTGCACGTCTTCACGTCGGGCGATGAAGCCGAGCTGTTCCTCAACGGCAAGTCTCTCGGTAAGAAGAAGAAAGGCGAATACGAGTACCGTCTCCGCTGGGACGAAGTGACATACGCGCCCGGCGAGTTGAAGGTCGTCGCCTATGAGGCTGGCAAGCAGTGGGCCACGGACACGGTGAAGACGGCTGGTGACGCGGCTCAGCTCCTCGCCCAGGCGGACCGTACCACGATCGCCTCCGACGGGTTGGATCTCTCCTTCATCACGGTCACGATTGTCGACAAGGATGGCAACGCCGTACCGCGAAGCACCAACCGCGTGCGGTTCTCCCTCGAAGGCCCCGGCGCGATCGTCGCCACCGATAACGGTGACGCGACGAGCTTCGAGTCCTTTCAGTCGAAGGAGCGAAACGCCTTCAACGGTCTGTGCCTGGCCATCGTACGGGCGAAGCCCGGTCAAGCCGGAACGATCACGGTGAGAGCCGAATCTGAGGGTCTCACGGCTGGAACAGTCGCAATTCGCGCTCTGGCCGCGAAGTAATAGATAGTTTCTGGAGAGCACATGAAGCACATTCTCGGCATCTCTTTATTCGTCCTGAACATGCAGTTGGCATCGATAGCGGCGGACATGCCCCTGGTGTATGACAAGGAGAACACCGGCGCGAATGTCACGAAGCCGCCGCTACCGGCATTCAGTGAGCTTCCGTCCATTATGTACCTGCCCGATCCCTTCCTGAAAGCGGACGGCAAGCGCATCACCACGCGTGACGAGTGGCGTGTCCGGCGTGCCGAGATCAAGGCGCTGCTGGAGCAGTACGACGTCGGAGAAAAGCCCGGCAAGCCGAGCACGTTCAAGGCGACCCTCGACGGCAACACGATCAAGATCACCGTCGGTGAAGGGGCCAGTACCTTCGATATGACGGCCATCATCAACCGGCCCGCCGGCGCACCGGATACGCCGATTCCCGCCATCATCGGGATCAACACCCCCACCGGCAGTCTCCCGCGCGACCTCTTCAGCAAGCGGGGAATCGCCACCATTACCTTCCGAGCCGGCGAAGTGGCGCCGACGGGGTTCGGCGGCATCACCTACGCCTCCGGCAACTTCATGAAGCTCTATCCGAACGCCACGGCCGGCTACATGATCCGCTGGGCCTGGGGCGTCAGCCGGATCATCGATGCGCTGGAGGCGCTCCCAGAAGCGAAGATCGACGTCAAGCGGCTCGCCGTGAGCGGCTGTTCCTTCCAGGGGAAGACCGCACTGTACGCCGGAGCCTTCGATGAACGCATCGCGCTGACCATCCCCCAAGAGTCCGGCGGCGGCGGAACGATCTCGTGGCGCTACTCAGACATGCTCGAAGATCGTGACAGGGTCGAGGTCGAGAACCTGCACCACGCCCAGGGAGGCAGCGCCGAGTTTCCGTGGTATGCCCGCGCGTTGCGCCAGTTCAACAACGATCCGAACAAACTCCCCTTCGACCATCACGAGCTGATCGCGCTGATCGCACCCCGGGCCGTTTTGATGATCGAGAGCTCACAGGTCCCGCGCATGGGCGCTGAAGCCGCTCATATCGATGCGCTGGCGGCGCGTGAAGTCTGGAAGGCGCTGGGCGTGCCGGACCGGATGGGCGCGGTCGAGGAGAACGTCAACCACTGTTCATGGCATCCGAGTTTCACGCCCGCTCTCGAGGCGTACCTCGACAAGTTCCTGCTGGGCAAGAACGACGGCCCCTCGACGGACATTCTGCGCTCCAAGTACACCATCGTGGATCGCGACAGATGGATCCCGTGGACCACGCCGGAACTGAAGTAACGCCGGCGCTAGGGTTGTGTCGTCTTGGGCGTCGCTTTAAGAGTCGAGGACAGGCCCAGCAGGTCCTGCATCTCGATGCCGGCCAGGATGAAAGGCCCGACACCCTTGAGATCGTTCCGCACGACGGGCTCTTTCAGGTAGTACGCATAGGAGCCGTCGCGGCCGTAGCCCAGGCCCGCCACGGAGCAGCACTGGATCAGGTTGACCTGGCCCTTGTCGTCCGCCTTGATGAGTTTGGCCACAATGCCCTCGTAGCCCTTCAGCGTCGCCGGCATATAGTCACGCGACAGATACCCGCGATTCATGCCTTTGGCCATCGTGTAGACGAACATGCACGAGGCCGTCGCTTCGAGGTAATTGCCTTCGCGCTTGCCCTGATCGAGAACCTGATACCATAGTCCGCTGTTGGGGTCCTGATACTTGACCACGCCGTCGCAAACCTTTTTCAAAGTGGCGATGATTTCGCCCCGGGCCGGATGATTGGCGGGCAGGAAGTCCAATACGTCCACCAGCGCCATCGAATACCAGCCCAGCGCCCGGCCCCAGAAGTTGGGGGATGTCCCCGTCTTCTTGTTGGCCCAGTCCTGCTGCTTGCTCTCGTCCCAGCCGTGATAGAAGAGGCCGGTGTTGGGATCGTACGTGTGTGCGGCGACGAGGCGAATCTGTTTGGCGACGTCATCAAAAGCCGCCGGCTCATTGAAGAGCTTGCCGTACTCGGCGTAGAAAGGCGAGCCCATGTAAAGGCCATCGAGCCACATCTGGTGTGGGTACCGCTTCTTGTGCCAGAAACCGCCCTCGCTGGTGCGGGGATGCGTGTCGAGCTGCTTGCGCAAAATGGCCGCCGCCTTCTGATACTTCTCTTCCTTGGTGAGCTGATAGAGAGCCAGCGCGGTTTTACCCTCGTTGATGTTGTCGATGTTGTAGTCTTCGAGCTTGTAGCCCTGGATCTGGCCATCGGGACTGATCAGAGACCCGACGGTCTTTTTGGTGAACTCGACGTAAGCCGGATTCGCGACGCGTTCGTTGAGTTTCAGCAGCGACAGCGTGAACAGGCCCATCGTGTAGTCCCACCTGGGCCGCTGGATGCGCGGCATCTCCGAATCCGCCATGAGGACCGACCACTCCAGGGGCTGGTGACCTCCGAAGCTCTTCGGCGCCGGCGTCTGGGCTGCGCAGCTCGAAACACACACGGAAAGCGCTCCCAGCACGAGGGCTGTTGCGACGACAACACGCTGTGATTGGCGATTCATCTTGGCTCTACTCCCGTTCAAGAACTCTCATTCACTCAACCGACGTCGGACTGTGCTAGCGGGCCAGCCAGCCGCCATCGACGGCGACGATATACCCATTCACGTAATCCGACGCGGACGAGGCCAGGAAAACCACGGTGCCCTGCAGATCTTCGGGCGTGCCCCAGCGTCCGGCCGGGATGCGGTCGAGGATGGCGGCGCTGCGTTTCTCGTCGGCCCGGAGCGGCGCGGTATTGTCAGTGGCCATGTAGCCCGGGGCGATGGCGTTGCAGTTGATCCCCTTCGATGCCAGCTCGCAGGCCATGAGCCGGGTGAGTCCGGCGATGCCGCTCTTCGAGGCCGCGTAGGACGGGATGCGAATGCCGCCCTGGAACGACAGCATCGAGGCAATGCTGATGATCTTGCCGCCATTGCCCTGCTTGACCATCTGCTTGACGGCTGCCTGGCTGAGCAGGAACACGGCCTTGATGTTCAGGTTCATCACGTCGTCCCAGTCCTTCTCGGAGAACTCCAGGAACTCGGCGCGGCGGATGATACCAGCGTTGTTGACGAGGATGTCCAGGCGTCCCAAACCTGTCACCGTCTGGTCGACAACCTTCTGCGGCGCGCCTTTCGCGCACAGATCTATTTGAGTTGTCACGCTCTTGCGGCCCAGCGTCTTGATGGCGGCGGCCGTTTCGGCACAATCGATCACGTCCACCAGCGAGACATCGGCCCCGGCCTCCGCCAGCGCGAGCGCCATTCCCTGCCCCAATCCCCGTGCCGCACCCGTGACCACTGCCACCTTGCCGTCCAGTTTGAACTTCTCAAGTATCTTGCCCATATCTTTATTGCATCCTTCCGATGTCAACTTTGTCCATGTCCTCAAACACCTGGTTCTCGCCGCCCATGGCCCAGACGAACTTGTACGAGCCCGTCCCGACGCCGGCATGGATCGACCACTCCGGCGAGAGCACAACCTGCTTTTCCCGAATGATGACGTGGCGGGTTTCGGTGGGCTCGCCCATCATGTGGAACACCAGCCCATCCTTCGGCAGATCGAAATAACAGTAGACCTCCGTCCGGCGGTCGTGCGTATGCGGCGGGAAGGTGTTCCATACGCTGCCCCCGTGCAGCTCGGTGAAGCCCATGACGAGCTGACAGCTCTTGATCTTGCCCAGGCGGATGTACTGGTAAATCGTCCGTTTGTTGGCGTCTTCAATCGATCCGAGATCGACGCGGTTGGCCTTGTCGATCGTCGCATGGGTGGTCGGGTAGTCCGCATGGGCGGGGTACGACACCAGGTAGAACATGGCAGGCGCCTGGGCGGAGTCGCTGGCGAATGTCACGGTCCGGCTTCCCCGGCCGATATAGACACACTCGCGCGGGGCCACCTGGTAGGCGGTCCCATCCACGGTGATCGTGCCGGCCTGGCCCAGGTTGATCACCCCGGCCTCACGGCGTTCGCAGAAGAATTCGCACGCCATTTCCCGGCCGCCTTCCAGCGTCAGCGGCTTGCCCAGCGGCACGATGCCCCCGGCCACCGCACGATCCACGTTGGTATAGCAGAACTCGGCCCGGCCCGGCTGGAACAGATCCGGCGCCAGGAATTTCGCACGCAGCTCCTCCGACGTCATACGCCGGTAGGCATCGCAGTCCGCAGCTTGAATCGTTTTCATTACAGAACTCTTTCTTCTTGCTCGGAGCCTCGGTGGGACCCGACATTGTCATTCCCGCGCAGGCGGGAATCCAGTAATCTCACGAATGATCCTGGACCCCCGCCTGCGCGGGGGTGACAAAGGATCATTCTGTTAAGCATCTTGACCCCAATCCGGCAAGCTCATTTCCTGCCGCTATCCAATGCCGGCTGCGCCGCCCGGTCGATACCCATGAAGATCACGAAGCTCTTGCTCTGCTTCGGCAGGAAATCCGACTGAAACACCAGCTTCTCCGGCTGCCCATCGCCGTCGGCATCCACGAGCTTCGAAGCAATCCACCGTGCCGCGACCTCATCCATGACGGCGACACTCTGCGCCGCCACCTGGGGGAATTGCCCCATCAGGTCTGCGATCGACACCTCGACCATCTTGCCCAGATTCAGTTGGTCCAGCTCATTCATCGCGCTGGTCGTCGTGTTCGGCACTTCACTGAGCAACTGCATCCGGTACAGCTCGCTGCCGGCGAGCAGAAACGCGCCGATGCCGTAGGTTTCCGAGAGATCAGGATCGAACTTCTTCGGATCGGCGCCAATCGGCTGCACGTGGGTCAGCTTGCCGTCCGCGGCCACGTAGCTGGTCAGACCGGCCCATGCCTTCTTGACGACAGGTTCGAACTTCTGCCGGTCCAGCATGCCCTGATTGACGCCCCAGGCCAGCGCGTAGCAGTTGAAGCCGGATCCGCTCGTTTCGGGGATCGGGTAGCTGTTCGGATCGAGCAGACTGGAGCGCCACAAGCCGTCCGCCTGCTGGCAGGCGATCAGGGCCGCGGACATTTGCTGGAACTGCTCGACGAACCTCTTGCGATCCGGATGGTTGGCGGGAAGGACCTGCAGCACGCGCACCAGTCCGCCCATCACCCAGCCATTGCCGCGACTCCAGAAGACCTTCCTGCCATTCGCCTCTTTCCTGGTGAAGTACGTGTCGTCCCGGAAATAGAGGTGCTCGTCCTTGTCGTAGAGGTAGTCGGAGGTCGCCCACCATTCCTTGATCATGAAGTCCAGGTACTTCTTCTCGCCCGTGACGGCATAGAGTTTGGCCCAGACGGGCGGCGCCATGAACAGCGCATCGCACCACCACCACCGCATGACACCGCCTGGAACCCCTGGCGTCTTGATCTGTTCCTGAACCTTGCCTTTGGAAGGATTCGCGAGGATGTAGTCGAATCTCTGGCGTAGAGGCGCGATCATCGTCGGGTCATGATAGAGCGAGAACAGCTCGCAGTACGTCTGGCCGACGCAATGATCGTCCGCGTGATAAATCCTGGGCCCAGGCTTCCACTCGTTCGTCCGGCCCATCAGTAACATGGCGTCACGATACTTGGGATTGGCGGACAAATCGCCCAGCGCCATCATGCCCGTGTCGAGCGCACCACACGTCCAATCTGTCGGACTATGCTTCGATGGATTAGCCAGTTGCCAGTCCGCCACCTTCTGCATGATTTCCAGCGTGGCATTCTTCACCGGCTTCGGCGTCTCCGCGGCGTTCACCGTCAGCGCCGTCGCCAGTACACTCACTATCGCTATCGTCGTTCTCTTCATCGTCTCCTACCTCATCAGCGCCACCGCGCACCAGAGTACGGGGGCTTGTCCGTGGGGGTTGCCTTTCTGGGTGGGCCGTTTCAGGTAGAAATCCAGACTGTTCGTCTGACCTGTGCCGACACAAACCTTGTCTACGTTGCCTTCGGCATCGATATAGTTCTGCAGGCCCAGCCAGGCCTTGCGGGCAGGCTCCGCATACGAGGCCTCCGCGAGCCAACCCTTCTTGACTCCGGTGATGAAAGCATAAGCAAACATCGCGGTGCAGGAGGTCTCCGTGTAGGACTCGGGATGGTCGATGAGCTGATGCCACATGCCGTTCGGGTCCTGGTACTTCAGGAGGGACTCCATCATCTTCTTATACCCTTCCATGACCCGGGCCCGCTTGGGATGATCCGCCGGCAGCTCGCTGACCAGCTCGGCCATGCCGGCCGCCACCCAACCATTGCCGCGTCCCCAGAAGAACGGGAACTTGGGCCCGTGGAAGAACAGGCCGTTGGGCTGCTGGAGCTTGTCCAGGTAAGCCACCATTTCCAAAGCGGCGCGGTCCAGGTAGACCTTGTCGCCGGTGGCCCGGAAGGCCTGGATCTGAAGAACGGTGATCATGTACATGTCGTCGATCCAGAAGCGCGTCTCCTCGGACAGTCCGTTGGCGTCCGGATGCTCCCACTGCCGATCCGCAAGCGATTTGCCGATCTCCAGGTAGCGCTTATCCTTGGTCTGCATGTAGATTTCCAGCGGCACGATACCAAAGATCGTGTGGTCGACGTGACGTACGGGCGACATCAGCCTGCGGCCGTTGGGGTCCAGGATCGGATCGTACCGCTTGATGAGCTGAGTCTTGAGTTCCTCGTCCCTGGTCATCGCGGCGAACTTCAGGGCTGTCATCCAGGTCGAGTCCTCGGCGTAGTGCACCCCCGGCCGGGTGATCTTCCAGCGCGGCAGCATGTGATTGGAGATCTTCTTGCCAACCTCCACGGGCGAAGCCCCCGCCGGCCACTCGGCAAAAGCCTTCGGCTGAGTCGTCCCCTGTGCCCAACATCCGGCACTCAAAATGCCTACCATTGCCCACACCGCCACGCCACACACGATCCTGCTCATAATTGTCCTTTCTGCATACGCCGATGTCTGGAACAGCGGCATTTATGATACTGAAATACACGCCGATGGACAAGGAAAGACTCCCTGAAACGGGGAGCCCCCTTGCCATGGCGATGTTGTGGATGAAATGTCGGGCAATCCGCCTGGGCAACGTCGTTCCGGCGGCCGATCCGGTGCCGTCAGAAGGCGCGCGTCCCGGCCCCAGGCCGCTGCGCTCATGATGCCGAGAAACACGGCTGCCAACAGCGCGATACGCAACGACCTCATAGTCTCTTTCTGGTACGGCAATGACCTGGTTAACGCAAGAGCGCGGTCGCGGTCCACAGGACGGGGGCCTGACCGTGCAGGTCACCCGTGTTTTGCGCACGATTGCGGTAGTATTCGAGACTGTCGCCCTTGTTGGTGCCCTGGCACACTTGGCGGACATTGGCATCCTTGTCGATGTAACTGACGAGGCCCAGCCAGGCCTTGCGGGCGGCCGGGGCGTAGGTCGCGGCATCGAGCCAGCCCTTCTTCACGCCCGTGACCATCGCGAAGGCGAACATGCCGGTACCCGACGTCTCAGGCCAGAAGTCCGGTTTGTCGATGAGCTGGTGCCATGTCCCGTTGGGATCCTGCGTCGTGAGCAGGGTCGCCATCATCTTCTTGTAGCCCTCCATGATCCGGGCGCGTTTGGCGTGATTCTCGGGCAGAGAGCTGAGCAGTTCCGCCATGCCCGCCGCCATCCAGCCGTTGCCCCGGCTCCAGAAGAACGGCGAGTCGGTGCCGTGATAGAACAGGCCATTCGGCTGCTGGAGCTTATCGAGATAGGCCACCATGGCCAGCGCCGCCCGATCGAGGTACTTCGCGTCGTTCGTCGCGCGGAAGGCCTGGACCTGCACGGCCGGGATCATGTACATGTCGTCGATCCAATACCGGGCCTCGCGTGTGACTCCGTCGTCCGTGGGATTCTCCCACTGCTTGTCCGCCAGGCCCTGCCCGATCTCCAGGTAGCGCTTGTCCTTCGTCTGCATGTAGATTTCGAGCGGAACGACGCCGAAAACTCGGTAATCCACGTGGGCGTTCGGACCGATCCGCTTGGACTCCGCGCCCAGCAATGGATCGAACTTCGCGACCAGTCGCTGCGTCAGGTTCGGATCGTTGATCAGCTTGGCCACGGTCAAAGAGCCGTACCAGGTGCAGACCTCGGGATAGATCACGTACTGCCGGCGCGAATTCGTCTGGAAGTCGAACTTGCGAACCACGAAATTCTCCGCCACGCGCTTCCCGACCTCGGCCGGCGCAGCGCCCGCGGGCCAATTGCTGAATTCCTTCGTCTGGGCCAGGCATTGGCATCCGCAGACCAAAGTCAGTACTCCTGCTCCGAACAACGCGACGGCTTGATTCTTACTAAGCATCGTCCATCCTTTCTACATCAAGAATCAAAAATGCACTCACTACAATTCACAAACGCACCTGAACCCGGCGTGTTTCTGAATTCTAAGGCGCACTTTGATTTCACTTTACTGGGCGGATACCGTGACTTCGATCGGTGACTGCACGCCCTGGGCGAACTGGTCCACGTATGTCTTCCACGCCTGCTCGTCGGGGCACGGTCCCGCCTTGTCCCAGCAGAACCCGGCCCAGTACGACACCACGTTATCCTGCGGCACTTTCACCAGCACGAGCTGATTGCGCTGATCCTCGGTCTGCTTCACGATGAGCTTGGGATCGACGACGACTGCCAGACCCTGATTGCCCGCGTTCTTGTCCATCCGTTCCCACTTGGCGAGCCACCCGCGCTCGGCGTTGAACTCCTTCTTCTCGCCGCCGGCCTTCTTGAGTCCGATGCCCGTGACCAGGGCCGTGGGCTTGTCCGGCTTGTACGTGCTCTGGAACCGATCCAACTGCTGTCCCGCGTCCAGCGAGATGCGTTTGACCTCCGAGACCTTCACGCCATTGACATCGAACGGCTCGTAGACCAGCTCGAACATGATGCGGATCGGGCCATTGGCAAGGACGTGGGAATCGACGAAGTTCTTGGAGACCCACAGTTTGTCCCCTGCCCACAGTCCATTGCCGCCGCAGCCCCGGCTCGGCCCGGCGGAGTAGAAGTCCGCCCCGTCGCCCGTGTCGGCATGATAGTTGTCCGCCATGTACCACTCGTCGATGACCATCCGCGGTGTGCGTTTGGACCAGATGTCGATCGTGCTGCTGGTCAGCGGTTCGCCTTGCCAGGTCTCGAGGGCCTTGCCGTATGTGCGGTGCGCGATCCGGTCGTTCTCCCAGGCGAAGTCATCGAACCGTTCCCGCACGAAGCGACCGTGGGCCTTGAACTGCTCTTTGGTGTACACGAGCTTGGCGCCGGCCGACGCGGTGAAGGTCTTGGCCTCGCTCGCCGCGAAGTCCGCCTGGAAGATCACGATATCAGGTTTATGGAGGGAGTCGAAATCCGTATCCACTGCCTGGCAAAGGACTTCCTTGCCCGCGGCGTCTTTGACGTGGATCTTGGTCAGGTCCTTCTCGCCGAGCGGCGCCAAATCCTTGGCGGAGAGCTCGATCGTCTGGCTGCTCCTGGCCAGGGCGAGCTTGTTGGTGGCCTTCACGGTCACCGCACTGTTGGCCGCCCCACACGATGCCGACAGGCTGCCGATCAATACGAGCGTCAGGATTCTTATCTTCATAGGATCACGTCTCCTTCACAGAGCCAACCGATATCTGTTTAGACCGCCAAACATCCCCTCAGAGATACCTCATGCCGGGCTTCCTGTAAAGGGTTTGACCGGGCCCCCCCTCGTTTTCGGCCCCCGCTAGCGTGCCTTGGTCTTCGACAGCGTCAGCGTGATGCAACTGCTCCCGGCCGCGTCCGCCTCGCTGAACCGCGGCGGAACGAACGTGAGGCGCCCGGATTCCTCCGATGTCTCGGCGCTGCGCACATAGCTCCCCACCGTCTCCAGGCGCGCTTTGCCGATGGCGATGCAGGCGTCACGCGTGCGTCTCTTGGCAGCCGACTCCGCGCCGGGGCGCAGCGTCTCCAGCAGATCGTCCAAGGCCCGCTCGATCAGGCCGAGCCGGGTCTCGACCTCCTGCAGACGCCCCGTCTTGAGCATCGCACTCTCGCGGGTGCCCGCGGCATAGACGGCTCGGGCCTCGCCCGCCAGCTCCGCTCTCGTACGCACCAGCTCCGCACGCTCCTGCCGGAGCCGCGTGAGCAACTCCTGGGTTTCCGCCGCGGAAGGATTGACGAGTCCACCGGCTTTTCCGATGTCCCCTTCACCGAGCTGATGCCGCACGGTGACGGTCAGATCGTGCTCGCGCCGCAGCCGCTCGCGAATCTTGACCAGTTCCGCGATCTGCTCCTCGGACAGCGTGGTGACACCCGCGTCGTACTTCACCACGTACGTCTCGGCGCCGGTGGCTTCTTCCTTCTCCACACCCAGAATATTGCCGATCGTCCCGGCCACACGATACGGCGAGCCGGCCACCGCACCGCCGATGAGACTGGCCGCGGCTCCAACCGCCGCCTGCGTCATTTGCCCGCCGGAAAGACCGTCCTCGTTGATCTGGAACGACAGTGGCAGCCGGATGGAGCCCCCGGCGTCGCGGAGAATGAACAACGCCGTATCCAGCGACACCGGCAGCACCAGCAGCTTCGCCAGGAACCCTTCGGGCGGCTCCGTCAGCGACAGGTCCGTAAACACGAGGCGTGCATCGGTCGACACCGTTTGATCCTTGTGGAAGCGCACGTCGACGCTGGCATCGAAAATGCCGTCGCGCAGTGTCACGCCTTTCTGCTTGGCTGTCCCTGCAAAGTCGACCAGCTCCAGTCCGCTCAATCCCGCTTTTACCCATCCCTCGGGCTGCGGATACAGCGTCAGCCGGCCGCTGGCGGTCATCTCCTGGAACAGGAGCCGATTCTCGGACCGCGACGGTTCGTTGACCTCTCCCCTGGCTCCCGGCAACGCCACCTCCCCGGCCGTCGCCACGACGTTGAACCGCATCGGCTCCTTCACCTCCGCTCCGGCTGTGGCCCATCCGCGCACCTCCACGTCCAGACCCTTGAGAGGCAAGCACAGCGGCGGCTCCACCGTCCGGTCCGTGAAGTTGAAATCGATCCCATTGATGAGAACCTGATCGACGCGCACTTCGAGGGGTTTACCCGGCGTCTGGGAGGCTTGGGCCACTACGTTGTTGGCGTCGGCCTTTGCCCCTGTCGAAGGCTTGAGCACCATCCCGAGCACGTGCCATCCATCGGCCTCTTTCGAGATCGCGCCCTGCGGCTTGACCACGGCGATTTCCTTGATCTGAACGCTGCCACGCGCCGGGTCGAGCTTCGGTATGGTGACACGGAGTTCCTCGAGACCCGCCAGCACGGTTTGTTTGTCCGCGTCGCTCAACATCGGGGCCTTGAGCGTCAGGTCCACGCCGAAGGGTTTGCCGAAATCGAATTCGGTGACGTGGCGCCGGTCCAGGTGCAGCGTCAGCTGGGCCGTCCCCGAGATCCTGCCGTTCTGCAGGCTGTTGGCGTCGAGCGCGGCCGCCAGGGTGGGCCTCACCGCCGTCAGCCCCGCGCCCCGAATCCGCGTGATATCCCATTGCGCCGTAACTTGCGGCTGGGCCGTGAACGGGGACAGCTCCAGGTTCAACTCCGCGGAGTCCGTCAACGGCTGAATTCTGCTGCGCACGCCGATCTGGATCGGCGGACAGGCCTCGGGATCGTCGCCGAGCACTTTGATCGCCTCGGCGTTGCGAATCTCGAGGTCCGAAGCCACGAGAGGAACAGCGTTCGGCTCCGCGTCGTCCTTGAACGCGAGCTTGCGGATTTGCAGGGACAACCGTTCGAGAGACACCAGCGGCAACCGCGGCACGGCGCGCGCCGGCCCACTCGGGCGGCTCACCTTCTGGACCGCCGCGGTCGGACCCTCTGCCGGCGCCGCGGCGCTCATATCGAGGCCCATGACGCTGATCGCGCCTGAAGCCCTGCGTTCGACCGTGGCTTCCAGTCCCTTGAGGGACACCTCGCGCAGGGCCACCAGCCGGGCGTTCGGGTCAAACCGCTCGACCGCCAGCTCGGCCGCATCGAAACGCAGGAGCGGCTCCGGCGCCGAGGTCCCGCGATAATCCACGTCCGTGAGGGTGACGCGCACGCACTCGCCACCCGCCGGATGTGGCGCCGCCTCGGCGGTGACCTGCGCCCGGAATTGTCCCGGCTCCAGCGCCGCTTTCCAGCCCGGCGGCAGATACGACAGCAGTGTCGCGGCACGGATGCCGCCGGCCTCCACCTTCACCGCGACTGTCTGTTGTGACAGTCCGGCCTGAACCTGTCCCGCGATCGTCGCCCGTTCCACCAGGCCCGGTGCGCGGAGGGCGACGTCCAACGTCGCCGGAGGCGACTCGACGCCAACAGTGAAGTTCGCCAGCGCCAGGTCCGCCGCTACGCTTTGCGCGACCGCGGGTGTCACAGCCCGGTCGGACCACTCGACCCTGGCGTCGTTCACGTCCAGGCGACTCAGACGGAGGGGCAACGCCGGTTCCGGTTTCTTCGATTGAGGCTCTCCCGCCTTTGCCGCCCCGCCTCGGGGGATCGTGCGCAGACCCATGAAGGAAATGGCGCCCGACTCCTCCCGCGAAAGCCTGAGCCGAGGCTGCTCAATCGCGATGTGTTCCACCCGGACCCCCGCATCGGTCAGATCGAGCTGGGCCACGTCCACCCGATTCAGTCCGGCCAATTCCTCCTCGCCATCTTTGACGGCCACGTCGCGCAACGTCGCCGCACACTGAAGCCCTCCATGGGCCCAGCCGACGCGCCCATTCAGTTTGGCGCCGATGGTCCCCCTGGTTATGGTGGACTCGAATCCGGCACTCTGGAGATACGGCGCCGCCTCTGTCAGCGTCAGCCCCTCACCGCGGAGGCCCAGATCGAAGGACATCGCGTTCGGCTCCGGCGTGATCGATCCATTCAACTCGACCCGTTCGATCGTCCCGGGGCTGCGCAGCCAACCCCGCAGCGCCGCCGGGGTGCCCGCGCCGCCCAGCGCGAGGTTCGTCAGCTCGAGTCCCGCATCCGCAACGGAGAGCGTCTGGGCGGGTGTGACCGTCCGATCCACAAAGGTCAGCGCGTTGTCGTGCCAGAACACGCGACCGATTTCGATGCGGCCGGTCCCCGCGGCGCCGCCGGGAGTCGGGCGCGTTGCGGCCTGTTCAGCCTGCGCGGGGGCCGAGTTGCCCAGGAAGCGAAAACCCAGCGCCGTCAGATGGCCTTTTTCGTCCCGCCCGAGCGCGAGACGCTGGCCCGCGATCTCGATCTGCTCGATGCGCGTGGCCCCGGAATTCGGATCGATCGTCACACCCTGCACGCCGATGGTCTGAAGGCCGAACAGCTCGTCGGTGTCACGCAGCCGGATGTTCGTGAGGAACGCCGAGCCGCGGAGGGCCTCGCCCGGGGGCTGCGTGAAGGCCGCATTCACATCGCACGCAAACGTCCCGCTCTTATAAAGAGACTCGATCCCGAGCCTCCGCAGGTGCGGCTGCAGCGCTTCCGGACGGATCCCGGTCGCCGACACTCTCAGCACGGTCCCACTGTGCGTGGAAGACAACGCCACGGTCCCGGCGGCTTGAAAACGATCCAGAATTCCCGGCGCACGCACCAACGCGATCAGCCCCAGCTCCCCCGACGGCAGACCCGCACTGGCGATAGTCAGCCCATTGACGTCCAACACCAGATCGGTGCGCGGAGTCACGGCCTCATCGTGCAGCAGGAAACGCACGTCGCGCACCTCGACGCTGTCGACCGACCAGACGCCGGGGGCCGCCTTCGTGCGGCGTTCGGGAGGCGCCGCCGCTGGCGCCCGTACGCCACCCCGCCACTGCAAACCGGCCACAGACAGGGCGCCGTTGGCTCTCCGCCAGGCGTGCAGCGTGCCGTCGCCCACTTGCACCCGGCTCACCTGCACCGCGCCCGTGGGCGGCACGTTGGCATCCACCACCACACGGTGGAGGGTGAACTGCTTCACGTCGTCGACGGTCAGAGCCGCGTTCTTCGACTCGAAGTGCGCCGCCAGGGCCAGCTTCGGCGGCCCTTGGACGTCGTTGGGCTCCGGAACGGGATGCGCCTGAATTCCCACGGATCCCTCCCACGAGAAGGCAAGGTCCTGGGCGTCCGGCGCCAATCCTATCTCGGCCAGGTAGTCTTTCACCGCTCCCGGGTGCAGGCCCTGGAAAGTGACCCGGACATCCGCCTGCAACTCCCGGGCCTGGCTGGCGCCGATGCCTTCGATCAGAAATTGATCCAGCACCGGGGGAGAAGACAGGATCATCTGGAACCGCGTCCGGCGTTTGTCCGAACGTAGATCGGAGAGCCGGACATTCAGGTCCAGCCGGGTCTCGAAGGCCGGCGTCACGCTCTCGTCCCGGTAGCGCACCTGGACGTTCTGGAAGCGCATCGCGTCCAGCCGCAGCGGCGGCGTCAGGTCGAACTCGCGCGGCGCGTTCGCGACCGGCGCGGTCCGGGCCGCGGGTTGCGGCGCCGCCGTCTGCCGTTCGCGCAGGACCTGCAGCAACGCCCCCAACTGCGGGAACGTGCCATCCGCGGCCCGGGTCAGAGTGACATCCAGACCGTCCACCTCGAGGCGGGGAACGACCAGCCGGCCTGTCAGCAGGGTCAGGAGGGAGACTTCCGCCCGGCAATACTCGATATCGGCCAGCGGCGTATTCGCGTCACTCGGCACGATCGCGAGATGCCAGAGCTCGGCATCCCCCGTGAGCAGGGAGAGGCTCAGCCGTTCGTACCGGGCCTGCAGCCCGTACTGCAGCGCGGTCTTATTGAGAATCCACGGCAGTGCAACCCACAGGATGAGACGCAGCACCACGAGCACCACCACCGCGATGGCGCCACCCCAGAGCAGGCGTCGGCGCCAGCGTTGCAGCGGCGTGCCGCGCGGTGTTCCGCCGGGAGTATCCGAAGGTGCTGCGATTGTCTTCTTTTTAGGCCACACGGGACATTCCTCTGACTCTAAGGCTGCGGCGACAGGGCCCGGTTCAAAGCGCGGCGTCTCTCCTGGGAGGGCGCGAGCGGATCATATCCGGCGGGCGCCCGCCGGCCGGCGGTCAGCCATTCGAACGCCCGGGTCCGGGCCGCCGGCGAGATATCTTCCAGGTAGATGAGGTTTTCCTGGACCAGACACTGCTCGAGATCCGCCGGATCGGCCGCCGTGGCGACGATTTCTTTCAGCACGGAAGGATGCCGGCCGACCTCGCCGGCGTGACGGATGGCGATGGCCTCCAGTTCCAGCGGGGCCGGGTCCGCCGCGATCGCCTCGGCGAGCAGTCGATACGCCGCTTTCTCCAGCCGCGCGCGCAGGACCTCGACTTCCCGGCCGGCGTCCGGCGCACACTCATTGCTGTCGGCACGTGCCAACCGGAAGACGATCCGGTCCGCCGCCGACAGGGCAATGTCTTCCGTCAAAGGCATGCGCATCTCCTGTGCGAGATACAGCAGCGCCTGCCGCATATACGTGGGGGACTGAAGCAGACGAATGGCTTCGTCCAGGCCCCGCCTGCCGGCCTCGAAGTTCGGCGCCTGCGGCGCGGCACGGCCGCCGGCCTGGGCCGACAGATCGTCCTGGCACTCCTTCACGAGCCGTGCATACCGATCGGCCGCGGCGGTCCCCCGTTGCGGCGGCGGGCCCATTTCGATCACCACGCCAAACGCTTTCAACTCCTCGACGCCGAACGGAGACGGCAGGATCATCGCCAGGCGGTCCTGTTCTTCCAGGTGCAGCGGTGTCAACTGGATCGTCTCGGTCGTCAACAGGTGCGCGGCCGGGACATCCTGCGGAGCGGCGGTCATGATCAGGGAAACCGCCCAGGCAGCATTCGGCTCAGCGCCCCGGCGTATTTGCACCTCGATCTGCGGAGCGGCCTCGAGCGCACCGTCCTCTTTCTGGCGCACACGAAAGCTCGCACAGACGCCGTGCGGCAGAACGCCCGACAGCTCTTTCACGAAGGGGCGTCCGGTGGGATGGCCCGGCGCCTGCGACAGAAACAGCGTCTCATCCTGCGTGATGCCCACCCGGGCGTTCCGCAGCAGCCCGGCCACGGGGGTCACCACCGTGCGCGCGGGAACGACCGTGATCAACTGTGCCCGGGATTCCACCGACGCCAGCGTGCTGCTCTGGGGCCAGCGGCTCAGCGCCGCGAAGGTCGCCGTGATCAGGGGAGCGTCTTCGAGTCCGGGCGCCTCGACGTCGGCGCTGTAGCTCATCGTATGCTGCAACGCGGCTATGGCGGCGAGCACCGGACGTGGTTCGGGATTCGTGCGGCAGGCGGCGGATAGCAAGAGGAGGCCCGACGCCAGGTGGAGAATGCACCGACACCGGCTTACCCGATGAACGTGTTGACTGCTCAACTGCGGTTCCATGTTTCTCTCAGACCTAACTCCCGAGAGCCTTCAGCATCGATCGTCCGTAATCCTTCGTAAAGCTTACCGTGACCGAGCGGAAAATGCAAGCACGCCCGGCAATGCTTTGTCGCCGGGGCCGACTATGGTATATAATGTCGGATATGCTCGATCTGCAACAAAAAGTGAGGCACGCTCAAGCCGCGATGACCGGCCGGCGCCGGGACATCGTCGACAGGGCCGTGAGCGAGTACTTCGCGGTTCTCGATGCGGTCCCCAGCCGGACCGCGGGCGATTTCGAAGCGGCCCGCGCCCGGGCCCGCGCTGCTCTGAAGCAGGATCTGCTCTCGGGGGCGACCCTCGCCGCACTGGCCGATACGCAGGAGCTCGACGAAACGGCCGTTGCAGAAATCATCCTCGCCTTCGATGCGATCGCCCACCCGCCGGCGCTTCCCGAGCCGCCCACCCTCCAGGAAACGAAAACTGTCGCGCTGGCCTTGGCGGCCGCGGTGGGCGCGGTCGCCGGCATGCTGGCGCTGGCGTCGGTGCTGCGTATCACGCTCGACATGCGCGACCTGGGTCTGCTGCTGGGCGGCCCGCTCGGGGCGTGGCTCACCGTACTGATCACGCAGCGCCTCGCCCGTCTGCGGCTGCTCCGGCGTATCCTGCCCTGGATCTTCACCCGGCCCCAAGCCTTGCACGGCGCCGCGCGCCGCGAGTATGAACAGACCGTGCGTGCCTTCCTCGAGCAATACGTGGATGGGGCCGTGCCGGTGCTCGCCTTCCTGTGCGCCGGCCGTGCGGGCGGCCCGCCCGTCGAGGCGGACGTCGCCAAGGCCATGCAGAAGATCGGCCGCCTGATCGCCTCCCTGCACCAGGCGACGGGCGAGGCGCTGCCCGTCGTCGCCCACGAGCTCATTCAACAGGCGAAGAACAGCGGTTTTGCCGGTCTCGAAGGGCTGCCGCGTTTTCTGGAGGCGGCCGCGGGAGAACGAGAACTCCTGGTCTGGCAGCCGGACCTCCAGAATCAGTACGAGACTTTCGGGGACATCCTGGCGGGCGATCGGGTCGCCGTCGAGCGGCCCCCCGTGATCTTCGGCGGCCGGATCGTGCAGCGCGGACTGGTCCGAAAGGTGCGTGACAGGGCGTAGCATGGAACGACGGAGCATTCTGGCCATCGACTTCGGGACGACGAACACGTACTTCAGCAAGTGTCCGGCGGACCAGATTTCACCCGTGGGCGTCGATTTCGGCACCGGCCGCGACGGCCTGCCCACCGCCCTGCTCTATCGCGGCGACCGCGCGCCGCTCGTCGGCGAGCCCGCGCTCCACGAGTTTGGCGAAGTTACCCCCGAGGAACGCCGCGGCCTGCGACTCCGCACGCAGTTCAAACCCGATATCGTCGACAGCGTGGAAGCGGCCCGCGCCGCGACCGATTTCCTGCGCACAGTCGTTTCCCAGGCCCAGCGGCAGCACATGGCCCTCGATCCGCTGCAGGCGGACGTCATCTTCGGCGTCCCCAGCGAGGCGGGGGCCGCGTTTCGCGACCAGTTATCCCAGATCGCCCGCGCCGCGGGATACGGCGACGTGCGGCTCATCGACGAGCCCATGGGCGCCCTGCTCTACCACCTCTGGCGCAAGGATTTCTCGCCGGAAGAGGCGCAGCACGGGATTCTGGTCATCGACTTCGGCGGCGGCACCTGCGATTTCGCGTTGCTCCAGGGCCTCGAAGTCACGCACTCCTGGGGCGACATGGAGCTGGGCGGCCGGCTCTTCGACGACCTGTTCTTCCAGTGGTTCCTCGAGCAGAACCCCGCCGCGTGGGCCGCCCTGGAGCAGACGGGTGACATTTACTACGTGCATTCGTATCTATGCCGCGAGGTGAAGGAGTTCTTCTCGCTGACCATGGCGCGGGACCGCACGGAGAAAGTCAGCAAGTCCGTCGGCCGCTACGGCAGCCTGCGGCACATGGACTGGCCCGCTTTCCTCGAACGCGCCCGCCGCTACACGCCGAGCCCGACCTTCGTGCGGCACCTGGAGGACATGGGGCGGCACACGGTGCGGCGCGAGTCCGTCGATCTGATCGACTGGTTCCGGACCACTCTCACCCAGGGTCTGGCCCAGAAGACCGTCGACGTGCGGGCGATCCGCCGGGTGATCCTCGCGGGCGGCAGCAGCCAGTGGCCTTTCGTCTACGACGTCGTGACCGACGCCCTCGGCGTGGACCCCTCCCGCCTGATGCGCAGCGACCGGCCCTACGCGGTGATCGCCCAGGGCTTGTCGCTGCTGCCTGCGTTGCAGCAGAAGTTCGACACGACGCGGGAGCAGCTGCGTCACGACCTGCCGGGCTTCTGCCAGGCCGAGGTGCGGCCGCTGGTCGAACAAGTGACATCCAGCTATGTGGGCGGGGTCGCGGACGACGTGACGGTCGAAGTATTCGACAAGATCATCCGCCCGATCCTCGACAAGTTCCGGCAGGACGGCGGCTCGGTCCGGGACCTGCGGGACTCCCTCTCCGCCCAGATCCAGGCGAACGAGGCCCGGCTCCGGGAGATCATCGAGAACCGGATGCAGACGCTGCGCCTGGGGTTGCCGGGGCAGCTCGATGAACGTCTGCGCGACTGGTTCGCTTCCTACGGACTGAGTCTCGGCGCGAACGTCCTGGGCGCCGCCCCGCGACAGGCGGCGGGCGCCGAGCCCTGGCAGCCGGAGGCACCGGACCTGTACGGCAGCATCATGGACCTCGTGAGCTGGTTCGTCGTCGGCCTGGCCGCCACCACCGGAGCCGCCATCCTCGGCGGCGGCGGCCTCCACCTGCTGGCCGCCGGACCCATCGGCCTGGTGGCGGGCGCCGTCATCAGCGCCGTGGTCGCCTTCCTGGCGGTCCGCTACGGCACGGCCCGCGCCCGGCAGCTCGCGGATACGTGGCGGGCACCGCCCTGGGTCCTCAAGACGGTCTTGTGGCCTTCCCGCGTCACCGGCATGCGCCGGGAGTTTCGCCGGCGCATCGAGGAGACGCTGCGCCGCGAGACCGCCACCTGGCAGGATGAGCTCGAAGCCAGGATCCGCGATCTCACCGGCAAACAGATCGAGGGCCTCTCCGAGATCGTGCAGCTCTAACCCCCCCCGGCTTTCTATTTGACTCCACCCGTCGCGCCGGTACAATGACCCTACAACTTTCAGAAGGGTTGGGCCCAGTGTAAGAGAGCAGATCATGAACCGTGATTCGTTTTCTCTCACGCATCAGAATCATTCCACAGCAAAACATATGCTCTGTTCTATTGGATGGATGAAGGCACCTCTGTAAGGAGAAGAACATGGGACTCATGAAGGAATTCAAGGAATTTGCGGTAAAGGGCAATGCTCTGGACATGGCCGTCGGCATTATTATCGGAGCTGCCTTCGGCAAGATCGTCAATTCGCTGGTCAACGATGTCATCATGCCTCCGATCGGCATGCTCCTGGGCGGCGTGGACTTCAAAGACCTGGCCCTGACACTGAAGGCGGCTTCGGTCGGCGCCGACGGAAAAGCGATTGAGGCCGTGCAGATGCGTTACGGTCTGTTCCTGAACAATGTCATCGACTTCCTTATCGTCGCCTTCACGATTTTCATGGTCATTCGCTTCATCAACCGCATGAGCCAGTTCCGCATGCCGTTCGGCAAGACAGAGTCTGCAGCAAAATAGGTTAGGAACGGTCTCGCACGGCCAACATTGCCGAGAGACTGCTTTCTCGAGTCCCCGGCTGCAATGCAGTCAGCGCTCGCGTGGCGCGGCTGCATTGCTCCGGTGACTGCTACCGCTTTTGACAGGGGCAGAGAAGATGGTGAAGCTGTTTTCATATCGGATGTGTCTGGTCGTCGTGGTCACGGGTCTGGTCGTGTTCCCGACGGGCTGCAAGAGCATGTACTACAAGACCATGGAGACCTTCGGCAAGCACAAGCGGGACATCCTCGTGGACCGTGTCCAGGAAGCCCGCGATGCCCAGCAAGGCGCCAAAGAGCAATTCAAGACCGCCCTGGAGAAATTCAGTTCGGTTGTCAAGGTCCCCTCGGGCGAGCTGCAGGCCAAGTACGATCAACTGAAGAGCGAGCTGGGCAAGAGCGAGGACCGGGCCAAGGAGGTTACGGACCGCATCGCCAGCGTGAAAGAGGTCGCCGAGGCGCTCTTCAAGGAGTGGCAATCGGAACTGGATCAGTACGCCAACAAAGAGCTGCGCCGCTCCAGCGAGCAGAAGCTCAAAGAAACACGCAGCCGATACAATCAACTCATCGGCGCGATGGCACAGGCCGAAAAGAGAATCGCCCCCGTTCTGGCAGCTTTCCGCGACCAGGTCCTGTTCCTGAAGCACAATCTGAACGCCCAAGCCGTCGCCTCCCTCCAAGGCGAGCTGGTTTCCATCGAGTCGAACGTGGCCTCACTGATCAGAGAGATGGATGCGTCCATCGCCGAGGCGAATACCTTCATCAACTCGATGGCCAAACAGTAGGGAAGGCGTCCCTTCAGAGCGGTCGTCGGCCGCGGGGCGGAGAGGCCTTCTCTGTTGCAGGCGTTATTGCTTCTCTGTCAGATCAACGACGGCGGCGCTGGGCCCGTTGGCCTTCACGGAGGCGATGCCGTTCTCCATGGCCGCGGCAGAGGAATACATTTCGCTCTTGCCGATGATCTGGCCGTTGCTGGCCTTCAGGACGAAGAACGGCTCATCCTTCTTGGAGGTCTTGCGTTCGTAGTTGGCATCGGCACCGGCGTGCTTCTTGACGGACTCGATGCCGTTCTGGGCGCCGGCCTTGTCGCGATAGAGTTCGCTGGTGAGGATCGTCTGATTGTTTGCCGCCTTGAGGTTGAACATGAATTGGCCACTGTCGCTCTTCTTGAGTTCGAACTTGCCCGCCATGAGAAACCTCCCGTAGCAAAAGACTGAAGCGTCCAGGTACCCGGATAGCCGGACGGACGCGCCGGCCGGCCACTGCACGTCAGTACCTCGACATCAGCGTATGCCGCTCCACCAAGGCTGTCAAGTGTATGCAGGCAGGGAAGCCGAAATGTTCACGAAATCTCTGTCAGACCACCACATTTCTGAGCCATCCATTCACTTCAGGTGATCGCAACAGATACGGGAGACATCGGGTCTGCGACGAGGTGTAAACGTCGACCGGCAGCCTGGGTGCTACGGGTCGTTGGGCGGCGCGTTGGCTCCCAGAGGCGTCGGTGCTGAGAGGGGTTGCATGACGCCCTGGCCGTCGGGATAGCGGCCGAGCGCCTGATCGGCTTCGAGCGCCGTGAACGTCACGGAGTCCAGCAGCGCGTGCCCCCGGGCACTCGCGTCGTACAGCCAGATCGTATCGCCCTCGGACGAGAGCTTGAAATTCGCGTGGAGGCCAGGGGTGTCGTTCTCGTCGCTGTCGGCCCAGACGAGCAGGAAGCCGCCCGGTGCGAGGGTGGCGCCGGCGGGGAACGACCATTGGAGCGGATCGTTCGGGTCGTCCGTCAGGTACAGGCCCGACAGGTCCGCCGTTTCCGTGCCGACGTTGGCCAGCTCGATCCAGTCATCGTACTGTCCCTGCGGGTCGGCCCACGTCAGGACATTCTTGGCCATGACCTCGTTGATCACCACCGTGGACGCCGCGGCGGTGGGCGATGTCACGATGTAGCGGTAAACCTCGTACTCAGCCCCGGCGGGGTTGAAGGCCACGGCGTTCTGGCCCCGCTGCTTGGGCGTTGCCTGCACGTAATAGCGCAGGACCGTGCCGGAGGGATACGCCGGGAGCGTGACCCCAAAGACGTTGTCGCCGGCCGCCCCGTCGCCGTGCGCCCCGTCGTCGAGCATGGGGGTCGCCGCGAACAAGCCAAAAGGCCCGACCGCGACGTGCAACTGCACGTTTCCCGGCGCCACGGCGGCGCCGAGCGTTGCCGTGACGTGCAGCACGCCGGCCTCGGGACTGTTCGCGTCCACCGCCGTAATTTCGGGGGCTTTGGCCGCCACCTCGCCATTCGAGAGCAGGTAGGTGCGGCGGCTCTTCGGGAAATTCTTCAGCGTCGTGATGCCGTTGACGAACTGCTGGTACGTAAACAGCTTCTTCGTATCGTTCTTCACCGCCTCCTCGATCAGGGCGCGGTAGGCGTCGATCTTCGTAGCGAAGTATTCGTCGGTCAGATAGCGATCGATGATCGTGCGGACATGGGCGAGGTAGCGCTGGCGGTACGGCAGGGACGTGCTGCCGACGAGCCGATACATGAGAGGCAGCGCGCTATCGGTGGCACGCTCGAAGGGAGACAGGCCGGCCTTGCTCATGCTCTCGTTGCCGTCGAACTGGATCAGGTTGATCTGTCCCGTCTCCGGTTCATAGTAGAGGTAGTAGTCGCCGCCCCCCTTCTCGACGTACCCATCCTCATCCGCAAACACGATCTCAAACGCACAGAGCCACAGTGCCCGATCGACGTTCAGCACACTGTCGAGCACGCTCGGCAATTTCGCCAAAGCGGTATTGTTGAGGACATCGCACGTATGGATGAGGCCGGCCCATGGATCGGCCTGCCCGCTGTGCTTGAGGCCATAGGCCGCGGCATACGCCGAGCTGGCGGCACCCAGCCAGTTGAGGGCCGACTTGTTGCCCGAGCCGCCCCAGCCGCCCCCGCCCCAGCCGCCGCCCATGCCGGCCATGTTGTCCACGAGCCCGCGCCAGCGCGTACCTTCATTGCTCGGGAACCACTGCCGGGTGAATTCGCCGTCGATCTGCTGCACGTTCGCGTAGACACCCCAGTTTGTGCCGTTGATCTCCAGGATCACGAAATTGGCCCTGGGACTCGGCATCTGCTGCCGGCAGGCATTCGTGTACAGCACTTCCTTCATGAACGTGGCGTCCATCGCGCCGTTCAGCAGGTTCAGAGTGGTGTACCCCATCAGGTTCTGGTTGGGGTCCGTGTCGTCGATGTTGATATTGAAGGACTTCTTCTGTGAGGCGCCGATCTGCTGGTAGGAGGCCATATTGCCCCGGAACCGCACGCCCACCCCGGGGTACACGACACCGTCCACCGTCATGGTGGCCGAGGTATTCGTCTGGGTGCCGTTCCTGTCGTCGCTGTTCTTGTTGTTGGTCAGGATCGTCCAGTAGTTCGCCTGGGAGAACTCCAGCTTGATGGTCCGCAACACCGTCTCATCGTAGAGATCCGCTTCACCGTCGGCTGCCGGCGCCCACGGCCCGATGATCAGCAACACGAGAAGCAGTCGTTTCCGCATAGAGACCTCCTCATATAATAGAACCCTTCTGGCCTCTCAGTGGGCGATATTCAGGGTGTGGTTACAGAAATCGGCCCTCTCCATGCTTTTTCAGGACCAGGATTGTTCCTTGCTGAACGAACTCCTCCGGCCGTTCCCCGGATACAGGTGGGCGGCAGCGACAGGGCCTTGGGCCTACCGATGGGGAATGGGTGAAACCATCGATACGCCGCCGCCCTTATCGGCTCCCCTCAGGGCGGGCCTTGCCGCCGCCACCCGATATCAACCCCTGCTCCCGCCACACACACAGTTACGGGAATCGCACGAGGTCTCTCGTTCTCGGCGTCAGTGGCGTTGTCACTCCGTTACATAGAACACGGACGTCAGCGGCGGCAGCGTCAGCCGGGTATTTGTCACGGGCTGGCCGGAGACCTCCGCGGCCGTGACCTCCAGCGGCTTCTTCTCGCCCGTGTGGGGATCCCAGACAACCAGTTTCTTGCTGCCCCGCAGCACGAGCGGTGCATCCACTGCGGCATTCGTGGAGTTGGCGAAGAAGTAAATGTCGCGACCGCTCTTGATTTTGTGGATGTAGGTCAGCGCTCCAACGTAGTCCTTGTTCAGCGGCACGGGCCACAGCCACGGCGCCTGGACGTTCACGTCGCGCACGGGCAGCGCCTCTTTCAGCAACGCCTCGATCATCTTCGGTTCCGGCTGCGGACAGAAGTACCCCTTGCCGCCCTTGTCGTTGCGATTCGCGAAGTACGTTTTGAAGTCGTCCGTGAAAGCGCGGATCGCCGCGGTCATCGGACCGTAAGCGGGGACGCCGAAGATCTCGCCGACGATCTGCTGGATTTGCCTGTCCTGTTTGAACTCGGCGGATTTCGTGGGCAACGTGCGGGTGGCGATGACGGTGCCGCCCGCGCGGTAGAACTCCAGGATCTTCTGGGCCGTCGCGACGGAGAGCGTCGTGCCGCCCGGGATGACCAGGATGCGAAACTCCTCGCGGTTCTCCTTGTTGTCGAGGACCAGCTTGTTGCCTTCGACGAGGCACTTGCTCTCCAGGATTTCCGGATGCAGATACGTGAAGTCGATCCGCATGCCGCGGAACAGCATCTCGGCCAGGTCCATGTAATCGTTCTCGGGCGCCGGGATGCCGCCTTCGAGAGCGTAGTAGAACCCGGAGTCACGCCCGCCGCCGCGTCCGCCGGTGACGGGTTCGACGCTGACGGGCTGGGCGAAAGTGTACTGGGCCTGGAGCGAGGCGATCGGGTACAGCACGGCGATGTCCGCCACGTGCCGGCCGTGACGCAGCAGGTACTCCATGCGGCCGATGTACTGGCCCATCGCCACGGGCTTGACGCCGACGGGCCGGCCGTCCACGTGTACATTGGCGCCCATCGCGTGCTGATCCATCACGGTCCGCTGCACCCAATTGGGATCCGTGTACGGCCGCTGATAGGCCGCGTACGTCTCGGCCATCATCAGGGGCCGGTCGTAGTTGAACGCCGCGGAGGCGATGACCTTGTACGAACCGTTGGAGCGGCCCGTGAACCAGATGTCGTCGATGCCGGGGATCTGCTGATGCTTGAAGATCTTCATCAGGTCGCCCTGCGTGCCGACGGGATTGCGCGGCTCTTCCTGGTCCATGTGTCCCGACATCGCGACGCCGTGCTTTTCGCACCAGGCCGCGATCCGGCCGACGAAGTTCTCCGCGTACAATTCCGCGCGGAAGCCATGCAGCGCGTTGCGCGCCGCGGCCGTCTCGGGGCCGATGTCGTACCACAGCGCCGGGTAGTATTTCATCGGGGAATAGCCGTACTTCTTCTGGAAGCCTTCATTGAACCCCGGCGTCCAGTGCCGCCCCGCGACGCTGTTGTGCAGCGACGGTTCGTCGTAGAACGTCATCTTGATGACCTTGCCGAAGTACTCCTTGAGGTTGTTGTAGTAGGCGTCGTACATGACCTCGATCAGTCCGTCGACCGCCTTGGCGTCGAGGTAATCGCACACGCCGCGCCGGCGCGAGGCATCCAGATAGAATACCATCACCTTCCAGTTGCCCGCCGGGGCCTGGTAGGTCAAGGTCATGTTGTCACGCGCGGTCTGCGCGGTGACATCGACGCATTCGAGCGTGTCGAGATTCATCGCCACCGTGCCGACGTAGAGGTTCCTGGCCTGGGGATTGGCCAGCGGCATCGTCAGCTCCGCCTTGCCGGGCCCCGTCACATCCTTCTCGACCTTCTCCAGACTCTTCTGGATGTCATCAGGGTACTTGGCGTAGAACAGGCCCCCCGCCATGCCGGTCGGGAATTGATCCTCGTCGTAAAGGATGTCCATCGGGAAGTTGTTCTTCAGGCCCTCCTCGATGGTGACTTTGTAGAGCTTGAAGAACTCGTCATTGAGATACGAGACCTTCGGGCCGTTCGGTTCGGCGGCGCCGCGCCTCCGGCCGAAGCCGCCCCGGCCGTCGGGCGTGATCATATACCCGCCGTACGAGTCGGCCTTGACGGCCTGCCCGATCATGCTCTTGACGCGGTCCGCCGTCAGTCCGGGCAGATTGAACGTGAACCAGGCATGCCCCCAGAACTCGCGGGGCGGGTCCTTGAACGTCGCGTAATCCACCGGCCCGCCGTTCGGCTCGTTGCTCGCGATGGTCTTCACCTGGCCTTGGGCCGCAGCACCCAGGAACAGGCCCAGAACACACGCACACAGAAGTTCACTCATGCGACTCATTGCCAACCATCCTTTTTGTACGTATAAAAGTCTTGGGATGGGTGGCAGCGGCGTGTGGAAGAATACGGTATTGGTCGCTGCCACCCAGAAGCCTCTTCTGAATCACGCGTTCGCGCTTAGGGTTTCAGGTGCATCTCCATGAACTTCAGGTACACGTCCCAGTCACTGTCGACGAAGCCGTGGCCGCCTTCGTGCATGATGAAGCCCAGCGTGTGCAGAACGGGTTCGCCCGCGGCGGGCATCTTGGTTGTGCCCAGCCCTTCTTTGCCGAACAGCTTATAGACCGGCTCCGCCGCCACCTCGGCCAGGAACATACCATAGGGATCGGACCACTTGTCCGTAGTGCCCGTCTGAATGAGCAGCGGGCGCGGCGCGATCAGCGCGGCCAGCATGTGCGCATCGATGGGCATTTCGTTGACCTTGTCGGCCCACTTGGCATAGTTGGCGCAGAACTGATACGGGAAGCGTCCCGGCGCGACCAGATGGCCGACCGTCTCGCCGTAATTGCGCCGGCTGATGGCCGAACCGCCCTCGCCCGAGCAACTGTCGATCACCATCGCGATGCGCGTGTCACGCGCTCCCGCCCACATGACGGTTTTGCCCAGCCGGGAGCAACCCGTGATGGCGATGCGCTTCGCGTCCACCGCTTTTTCCGTCTCCAGGTAATCCACGAGCCGGCTGATGCCCCACGCCCACGCGGCGATGGCGCCCCACTCGTCCGGCGCCGGTTCGGTCTGTCCGGGTTTCAAGGCCAGCCCGCGCGCGAGATTCGCCGCCAGTCCCTTCTGATTGTCGGGCTCGATGCTGCTGTAATTGATCGTGACATAGGCGAAGCCGTGCGCGATCATATCGGCGGCGACATCCCGCATCCTCGGCATCGGGCCCCCTCGACCACGCGCGGGACCTGCCGGCGCATTGCCACGCGGGGCCGCGGCCTGGCCCATCACCATCGTCGGCGGCGCGCTGGGAGTCGTTGCGGCGCGGCCGCGGCCGCGGGCCGGACCGAAGCTGAACGTAAGATTGATGAGCGCGGGAACGGGCTTGTCGGCCTTGGCGGGCAGGTACAGCGTGACATCGATGGCGGGACCGTTGGGCTCACTGCCCATGCGTCCGGCGAGCTGCTTCACGATCGCCTTGCCGTTCAGACCGCTCGCATCCGTGTTGACGACCTGCCACGTCACCTTCGGCGCCGTCGCGGGCACCCGGCCGTATTCGTTCTCCTCGAACAGCTTGATGAGCTCCGCCCGGCGTTTGTTCATCCACGTGTCCGCGTCGCGCACCGGCTCGCCGTTGGCGAGTTTCAGCGGATCGGGCAAGGTATATTTCACGACGTGCGCTTCGGTGTAGTTGACGGGAATCTTCGCGATGACTTCATCGTTCGTATCGGCGATCTGGGCCTGTGCGACGCCGCACACCGCCAGAAATGCCAGACAGCAACAGGTGATTCTCATGGGATCTATCCTTTCACAATGCACATTCATCGACTGATGGTAGAGCTGACTGTAACCGGACCGAGCAAGCCGGACTCCGGCGGGGCCTGATTGCCGCCCCGCATGCCGAAGCCGCCCATGCCACCGCGTCCGCCGGCGGGCGATGACAAGACTTTCTTGTCGGCCGGGGCGGAGCGGTCGCCGATCTGGCGATTCGTCCACTGGTTCGTAACCTTGATTTCCAGCTTGTTCTCGCCTGACTTGAGCGCATCGGCCAGGCCGACCACGTACGGGGGCTTCCACAGCGTCGCCAGCATCTTGCCGTTCACGGAAACCTCCGCGATATCCCGGACGTCACCGAGGTCCAGCGTGAGCTGCGCCCCCGCTGGGAACCAGGCTTGCGGCGCTTGCATTACCTTCGTGTAAGTGGCGGTGCCGGAGAAGTATTTCACGCCTTCATTCGCGTCGGCTGTCCACGATTCGAGTTTGGCAAGTTGAATCCGCGCCGGCGCGCCGAGGTTGGGCTCGAACGTGACATCCCACGGCCCCTCGACCGTCGCCAGCGTCGTCGTCACGCGCGGAGGCGATGTCCGTGACGGAGCGGCGGCCGCACGACGGAAGACGACAAACACCGATCCGCGCGGGGCCAGACGCAACGGCACCGTCGTGCGGTTACCGGCGGTGGCATAGTCCGCCGGCTCGATGACGCCGGTGTCGGGATGCCACAGTTCGGCTTCTTTTCCCGCCACGCGGAAGCGGGCCTGGATGTTCTGCGCCCGGTCCGTACGATTGGCGACGAAATAGAAATCAGCGTCCTTCGTTTGGCGGTGAATCCAGGCGATATTGCAGTCCAGCGGCCCGGCGAATTCCGCATCGGGGGGCAGCTTGATCGAGACATTGTAGAACTCCGGCGGCAACGCACCCGTGATCGGATTCTCCATCTGCGGCGTCACCAATCCCAGGACCTGTTCGAGCGGCAGGCCCCAGGCGACGAGGCCCTTGCCCAGGTAGCGCCGGTTGCGCTGGGCGCCGTCGAGATCGCCCCAGATTTCGTAGGCCAGTGCCTGCACTTCCAGGTCCGCGCTCGACCCGCCCTGCAAACTGGGGGAGAGCCTGGGCTTGGGTCCGACGAGCGTGACGCCGCCGGCCACCAGCTCGCGAATCTTGCGCAACAGCTCCGGCCTCATACGGTCGAGAGTCGGCGGCAGCACGAGCACGCGATAGCTCATGCCGTCGGGCAGGACCATTCGGCCGTCGCCACTGACCTTGGCGCGATTCAGGAGCGCATCGGCGTTGATCGTGTCGTAGTCGTAGCCCTGGGGACACGTGGGCTGCAAGCCGGCCCCCCAGAACGGCTGGCTGGACGGCGCGCCTTCGTTCAGCAGGTACGCGAAATCGGCCACGAACAGGCCTTGCGACAGCAGGAACTGCGTGCGGCCCATGTAATCGAGGAACGGCCTGGCCTTCTCGGCCCAGGTGATGTTGCGGTTGAAATGCGTCCCGACCATCGTGTTGCCGGGCTTGGTGTCCAGCGGCTGATGGCTCGAGGAGTGGAAGATCATACGATTGACGCCCTGGGCGTACCAGTAGTCAGCCAGGTTCTTGTATCGCGCGGGCGGGTCATAAGCGCCGCCCGTGAAGGATTCGGTCGCGACGAACTGCTTGCCGTACACGTGGGCCGCGGAGGCCGCCATGCGGACGTCCACGTAGTATTCCGGCGCCGGGTGCATCCGGCCCATCCAGAATTCACCCATCGGGACATCCACAAAGCTCTTGGTCAGCAGCGTGTCCTCCAGGATCTCCATCGAGACGCCCGGCGCTTCGCTGTACAGGCCCATGCCGTACTGGTGCAGCAACTTGGCCATCGTGCCGTAGTGCGCCTCCGCCAGCAGATCGGCGAGGGTCCGGCGGAAGTCCCACAGGAAGCGATCGCTCGCATCGGCGCTCGCCACGACGCGCCCCGCCAGCACCGGCAGGTACGGCCGGGGGTCATAGCCGCGGCGCTTGGTGAACTGGTCGATCATGTCGTCCGTCCAGTTCTGCATGCCGGCTTCGTAGCTGTCCATCACCAGGAATTTGAGGCTCTTGCCCACGAGCGGTCCCAGGCGTTCCTTGATCGGGTCCATGTAGCCGTGGAAATACGCTTCGACGTGCTTGGCGTTGAGCTTGTCCACCTCGAGACCCGCCCCGCCCTGCGTTCCCGCGCGTACCATCGAGCCGACCAGCGAATAGCCCGTGCGGAGGATCGTCCATTTGCCGGGCGGGACATCCCAGTTCAGGTTGCCGTCCTTGTCCATCTTTGAAGTCAGATCGACGATATCCGCCAGTTGAATCGATGAAGCCGCCGGCACCTGCGGGGTCGCCGCGACCTCGTACTCATAGAACAGGTTGAACCCGGCCTTCTCCTCCCAGCGATCGACGCGGGCGCCGGTATGCACGATAAACTCGGCCAGCCCATACATCTTGGCCGGGGCGGGCGGCGTCTGGAAGATCGCCCCATCGGGGCCGGGGCCGCCGCCGGTCATGCGCGCCCGCACGAAACGCGCCTGAGTCTCGGGAAAGGCATAGGTCTTGAGGTTGCCCGCGCGATATTGCACCGCGCCGGGCGTCTCCACGACCGTCCGGAAGTTCGTGCCGTCGTCGCTGACCTGAATCTGCCCGAACGGCACGCCGCGGCCGCCGCCCCCTCCGATGAGCGTGACGGCGCGCGCCTTGATCGGTTGGGCGAATTCGTACTGGATCCACGCCGTGCCATCCTGCCCTGCGGCAACGCTGGCTGCGGTCATGAGATTGTCGTCCATCATGGCCGCGCCATCGATCTCGGTGCCGCTGCTGGCAGTGACCTTCGGAGCCAGTTGCTCCATCGACATCTCATCGGCCGGCGTGCGAAACGCGATGACGGCGCTATCCTGATAGAACGTTGTCGCCGGCCCACCACCGCGTCCGCCACGTGCGGCACCCCCTCCGCGTCCGGTGTTGAGTCCGCGCAGCCCGCCGAAACTCCCGGTGTTCGAGGGCGGCTGCGGGAGTTTCTCCCTGAACTGGAGTGGACCTTCGACGTTCGTCTCGCTCCAGACGAGCTTCTTCATCGCCTGCTCGGGTTTCACCCACGGCCCGCCGGTCAGGCTCCAGCCGGAGGAGCTGAACATCGTCATCTCCAGGCCGAGCCGGTCGCATTCGGAGGCCGCGTGCTTGATGGCGTCGAACCACGCGTCGGAGAAGAAATTGACCGGCTTGTCGATCGTCTGCCCACCGCCCATGCCAATGTCGGCCGCCTGTGCGCCGCCGATGCCGACGCGTTTCATCCATTCCAAGTCCCTGGTGATCCCCTCTTTGGTGACGTTGCCCCCCGTCCAGTGCCACCAGACCCGCGGCTTGGCCGAGTCCGGCGGACTCTTGAACCCCTGCTCCAGTGCATCGGGCCCCGATTGTGCCAGTGCCAGACTCATGAAACCCAGCACCGCCATGCCTGCCAGAACGAGAACGACTTCCCGCATCCGTTTCATTGCTCAATCCCTGCCAAAGAGAACAAACCACAACCGGCCTTCGCAAGGCTTCGCTGAACATGCTATCTTGCCGATATTGACCATTCAAGCAGTCCATCCGGCCACCATTGCCCGACGCCTCACGCCCAACAGGCGCACTTTCCTCAACCTTTCCAGCCACCAACCATCCCCCCAAAGAGAATAGCGCAACCGGCGCCGGTTTCTACATCCTCTCGCATCTTTATGGTGAAAACCCGGCGGAATGGACTGCTGTGCCGGCACGACAGGTGTACAAAAGTGCCCTGCTGTTGCGGCCTGTCCCTGATTTCTGGATTCCCGTGTGCGATGCGACACCTCCTCCTCCGGGGGGGCGCCTGGGCCAAACAGACCATAAAGAAAAAGGACCGATGCGGCCGGTTAAAGCCGTCGGTCCTGTTACCAACCACCAGGGGTGGGGCCCCTTGGGAATTATCGCGCGGTGAGGCGCAGTTCCTGGGCCAGGGACTGGAGACGCTCGATGCGTTTCTCCATCGGCGGGTGCGTGCTGAAGAGGCCGGAGAGGCCGCCGTGGAACGGGTGTACGATGAACAGCGACGCGGTGGCCGGGTTGCCATGGGCCATCGGCCGGACTTTCACACTCTGTTCCAGCTTACGCAACGCGCTGGCCAGCGCCATGGGATCGCCCGACAGCCGGCCGCCGCCATCGTCGGCGGCATACTCGCGCGAACGCGAGATCGCCGTCTGGATCAGCAGGGCCGCGATCGGCGCCAGGAGCGCCAGCACCAGCGTGCCGGCCAGACTGCCGTGCTCATCGTCATCGGAGCTGCCGCCGAGGATGGCGGTCCACTGCAGCCAGTTCGCGACGTACGTAATCGCACCGGCGATCGTCGCCGCGATGGTGCTGATGAGCGTGTCACGGTTGGTGACGTGCGTCAGCTCGTGCGCCATGACGGCTTCGAGCTCATCCTCGTTCAGCAGCCGCAGGATGCCCGCCGTCGCCGCGACCGCCGCGTGTTGCGGGTTGCGACCCGTGGCAAAGGCATTGGGCGAATCGGTGGGAATGATATACACCTTCGGCATCGGCATGCCGGCCCTCTCGGCCAAACGACGCACGATCCGATACAGCCCCGGCGCCTGCGCTTCCTCGACCGGCTGTGCCCTATACATGGCCAGGACGATCTTGTCCGAGTACCAATAACTGATGAAGTTCATCCCCCCGGCGATCACCAGGGCGATCAACATGCCGGCGTGGCCGCCGATCAGGCCGCCGATACCAACGAACAACGCCGTCAGCACGGCCAGGAGTACGGTAGTTTTGAAGTAATTCACGTTTTTCTCTCCTTCTCATCTGGGGCAGACAATCCTCGAAAGGCTACTGCCCGTTCCTACAAATGCTCACTGATTCTACGTTGCAGGATCGTCGTTTTGCCAAAAAATCGACCTCGCTTTCCACCGATTTCCCCATTTTCCCATTCTCGGACGGAAGCCCCCCGTTCATAGTGCCACCGCGAGCCGTTTCGTTTTCAACCACCGTGCATTCGCAGATTTCACAGATTCGGCATTCGTAAGATGGGCCTTGGTCCATACGGTACCTGACCACGTAAAAACCGCGCGCCTGGACCACAGTCGTGGCTCCGTGTCCCTTTCGTGCCATTTGTTGATACCTCCAAGCCGTCCGTTGACGCGGAAGGCTCCCGTCCGATAGAGTTGCACCATGCTTCGTGATTTCACATGCGTCAGTCCAAGGAAGAATGGAGTTATGCAAATGAAGAAGCTTCGCAACTTCATGCGTCTTCTCGCCACCGTGAGCGCCGTCAGTCTTATTCTGGTGTCCTTTGTTTCGGCGGCGGAGACTCCCACGACGAATCCACCCGCCGCTGCGGCGGCCGCCAAGTCGGCGGACGTCCCGGCCGGGCGACACATGTTCTACGCCTCCCACAGTCTCATGTGGGATGTGCCCGGCCCGCTGGCGGAGATCGTCCGGAACTACGGTATCAAGGACCACACCCTGGCCACCCAGAAGATGGGTTTCTCACGCACCCAACAGTTCTGGGACCAGCCCGAGGAACTGAGCCAGGCCAAGCAGGCTCTCAAAGCCGGCAAGACCGATGACTTCGTCATGTCCCCCATGGACATGCCCGATCAGGGCGTCGAGGAATTCGTCAAACTCGGCATCCTGAACAACCCCCAGATGCGGTTCTTCGTTCAGAACAACTGGGCCGGGTTCAACAACGACGGACAGAAGGCACGGCAGTCCATGGGCCTGATGATGAGCGGCAAGCTGAAACGGTGGGATGAGACGACCGAGGAAGACCTCAAGACCCTGAATGCCGAGTGCGAGAAGGCTTTCGAAGCCCAGGTCAGGCAGATCAACGAGCGCCTCGGCCACCCCGTGCTTTTCATCATCCCCACGTCCCAGGCCAACTCCGAGCTGCGCGCCCGGATCATCCGCAAGGAATTCCCCGGCCTGGAGAAGCAGTCGCAACTCTTCCTGGATCAGATCGGTCACCCGACCCCGGCGCTGGTGGCGCTGAACGCCTATCTGCACTTCGCCACCCTCTACGGCCGCAGCCCCGTCGGTCTGCCAATTCCCGCGGTCCTCAAGAAGACCAACAATCCCAAGTTCGACGAGGCTTTCAACAAGGCGCTCCAGGAACTCGCCTGGAAGACGGTGACCAGCTATCCTCTCAGCGGAGTCCCAGCGCCGGAGGCGACCAAGAAGTAGGTAAATAAGCACAGTAAATCAGTCGCGTAGGGTGCCCTCGCCCCGTTCGTAGTAACGCCGTGAGGCGAATCGTTTTCGACCACCGCCCATCCGCGCATTACGCAGATGTCACAGATTGGCCATCTGTAGGATGGGCCTCGGCCCATGCAGTCTCTACCTCCTGCGAAGTCCACCACGGAGAACATGAAGCCCGTGAAGAATCACTCCTCACGTCAACCATCAGACATCAACCTTCATACTTACCCTTACCACTCTCCGCCTGTCACTTGTCACTTCCTTCTTATCCACAGATTACGCCGATTTCATAGATTGGGCAGAGGTGTCCTCGGAATTCCCCCAAGAGTCTGAACAGAGGCAGACCCACGAGTTCGGCCAAAGTCCGGCTTTCAGCGGCTGACCGCGGGCGGGAGGGCCGGCAGGGCGGCGCGCAGCTCGGGAGCGAACGCGAGGAGCAGCAGCGCCAGGAACAAGCCGACCGTCAACTCCCAGAAGGCGTAGGTCACGTTTCGCTGCTTGTCTCTGAGCACCTGTTCATGATTGTCTCTGATCCGGTCGGGCGCGAAGACGTTCAAAGAATACTCCTTCGTCTTCATGACGGTCAGGCAACTGTGCAGAGCGACCAGCCAAATGGCCAGAGGCAAGGCGAACAATGCCGCCGCCGGTGGGGACATTTGCTTGGCGAACTCGCCGAAGCCCAGGATCGCCACATAAATGCCCTGGAGCGCGCCCAAGCCGGTCATCAGGTTCTTGGCCGCCTCGCGAATGGCGGGCAGCGACTCCTCGACTCCCTTCCGGCCCTGCGTCAGCCAGAACTCGTCATCCGGCAGGCTCGGACCGCTGTCGTACACCTTCCCTTGCGTCGCCATGATGTACCTCCTGTGAACTCCTGCAACTATAGGTTCTCTTCGATCATCTGCCGCGTGACAATGACTTTGCCCGCCGTACAAGTCTGGCATGGCAGCACCAGGCGGTCCGGAATGTCACGCACCGCCTTGGTGTCGATGCTCTTGAAGATCGACGTTGGGGGGAGCACCTTGTCCAGATCGACCGCGTTGACGTGCCTGTCCGTCCCATTGCACCGCACGTTGATGATCTTACCCATCGCTTCGCTCCTTTCTCTCGTTGTCCGTCAAACTGGCTTTGTTGTACCGTCCGTTTTGTCAGGGCCTTTCGTCAACCACTCCGGCACCTCTTGGCCTGTCTTCTCCCGCCACGCTCTATCGAAATTGTCGGCACCCCATTGTCCGCGCACGTTTCTGAGGTCACTTGCAGCCGAGTGCCGATTCGGTGAACCGAGTTCACTGAAGATCGCCAAAGCCATAAGGAAGTGCTCGAAGGCGTCGGCATATCTCTTCGTGTCAACGCACATCTTACCCATTTGCCCGTGCGAGTTGGCGAGTCCCGCGCGGTCGCCCAGCTCTTCCTTGATCTTTCGGGATTGTTCATAGCAGCGCAGGGCCTGCTCGTAGTCGCCCCGGAGTTGGTGAATCATGCCGATATGGTGGAGGGACTTCGAGACGCCCGCGCGGTCACCCAGCTCTTCGAAGATTCTTGCTGCCTCCTCGTAGTGTCTCATTGCGCCCTCGTAATCGGCCCGAACCTGGCACAGGCTTCCGCTTTGCCCATGCGAATTTGCGAGTCCCGCGCGGTCACCCAGCTCTTCGTCGATTTTTCGGGATTGTTCATAGCACCGCAGGGCCTGCTCGTAGTCGCCCCGGAGTTGGTGAATCATGCCGATCTGGTGGA
>CAYQXM010000016.1:0-66091 GCA_964421295.1 uncultured Pirellulales bacterium | reverse complement strand
AGAAGGGACCCTTTTCACGTCCCAGTATAATGTGCGAACAATACCTTACGTTATCATGAAGCTTCATCTGCGAGATATTCTATTTGATCTGTCACATATTCTGTTTGGTTTTGGGACGAACAGGCCGCGTCCTTCTTCGCGTAAGCCCCCTTCCACCTCTGATCGCCAATCGATTATCACTCTTTCATCCCCGCCGCCTCGGCACAGGACAGAGGGCAGAGATCGGAGGTCAGAGGACAGAACACAACCTGCCCTGAGCGAAGTCGAACGGGAAGACCGCGAAGAAACGCTATCGGACGGCTTGCTCCGGCGAAGCCGGGGAGGCACAAACCGCGAAATAAGAAGCCTGCCCCGAGCGCAGTCGAGCGGGCCAAATACGCGAAAGGGAAGCCAATCGTCAATTATCAATCATCAATTGAAAATGACCCAGCGGCCCCCGCTGCCTAGTCTCATCAGCACAAAAAGCACCGGTGCCCTCTCTGCATAAAAAGAGAGCACCGAGCCTTCCAAACGCCTCCTAAGTTCAAATTGACCGTTTGAGATGGAGCGTCTGAAATCTCAGTGTTTCAGATTTCGTTTGGCTGATTTCTCCCAGCCAGGAGTCATTATAACAGCGTGTATCGCATCAACAAGAAAAACCGCAGACAATCTAGCCGCTAGCCGCGCATTTGGCAAATTCCCGCAGTTTGGAAAACGCGGCCGGATGCCCCCGAGCACATAAGCCCTCAAACATCCGACTCCGAGCCTGACGTCTGTCCTTTGTCTCACGGCACGTTCCTTTGTATTGTCCCGATCCGGCAATTGTTCTGCTATTGTCCCCCAGGCAGTGAGCAAGGAGGCAATGGTAACCAAGTAACATGAGACCAGAGTCAAGAAATAGGGGGAAGAGACCCTCATGAGAACGAGCTTCTCCATGCGGGACGTATGCGAGCTAATATGTCGGGATATCGCCGTCTATTCCTCCGGGCCATTGATCCGCGAAGCATACAGATTCTCGCAGTTAGTTTTCACCGACGCCCCTTTTTGTCGCTTTTCTGTCCTCCTATTAGCATATTTCGCGTTCTCCGGATCAGCTCTTCGATCCTCACCGGCAACATAGTCCCTGGATGGCTGGTGGGGACGGGGCAACTCCGAAACTCTTGTTCGAATACGTCCAGCCAATGGAGGAGCTGGTCTCGTCTATCCATCCTGCCTCCGACGTAAGACTTCGTTTCGTGAAACATGATCTCGAGCATCTGCCTGAGACTATCCAGGTCAGTGTAGTCGCGAATGTGCCTGAGGAGATCCGTGCAAAGGAATAGAAGATCATTCATGGCAACTACATTCACAAGATCAATGTGCGCCCGAAACTCGCTGTGGGACTTTGGCGTGTCCAACCCCAGGAGGAAAGCCATGTAGTTGCCAGCCTTGCGCCCGATTTCGTTCTTCTCTTGTTTCGAATGCAGCGCAAAGCTATGCGCCCTCATAATTTCATATGTCACTAAACTGACTATCTCGTCGCCCATCTGGCGACACGCATTAAGAGCGTTCTCTGGGAGTCCTCTGCTCGACAGCAAATCACTCGCTACAAGCCTCAGAATTCGGCTCTTGGCGGGCCGCCGAGTGAATTCCGCTTCTGCCAAGTATTCCATCAAGCGAAGTCCTTGGCCCCCCTGCTTTCGTATCCGCGCAGGTATCATCAGTCCGTCCATGGTTTGTGTTAGCCCGAAGTAGAAGATCAGTACGTTCTTCCACCAATCGTCGACTAGAATCAATTTTAGCTTGCTTCTGACTTCCGTATCTCTCTGCAATCTGCATGCACAGAAGAACTCCTGAAATGAGAGATGGGAGAATTCGAAGGTCCCCCGTCCATCGGGACGAATGAGGCTGCTGCGAAAGAGAATCTCGTTGCAGGCTGCTTCCGCCGTCTGATCAGTCACTGCAACAGTCTGATGCGCAGCAAGAACGTCCCGGATTCTGTCGAGAAACATCGCTTTCGAGAAGCTTCTTCGATGAGCCGCATGGTTCTGACTTGCCATAAGTTCCAGCATCTGCTGTTTCTCGACAACTCGGTAATTGTTGCGCACCCCTCTGAGTGAATCCCATCTCCCAAGAAGCATCTCCGCTATGGACTTATACACCTCCGCCTTCCGAGTTGGCAATTGATCCACCGGCTGCCTACTCGCGAGGATCGCATAGAGAGTTAACAATAATGGCGTGCGGCAAAATGCATTCAAAGGAGGCAGTTCCATAATCCTCTTATTGAGAAGCGACGCCTTATTCAGGTTCTTGCGAAAGCACTTGTTCAGGAATTCCGTGACATCATTACTGGTGAAGGGATTGAGTCGATAGAACACGAACGGCCATTCAACATCCGGAACGCGCGAAGGTCTTGACGTGACTATCACACCCTTGGGAAAAAGTGCGGGGAGCATGCTAATGTACTTGGCCGCCTTATCATGGAATCCTTGCAGTTCATCATATCCGTCGAGCATGAGAACGTATTCATTCGCCTGATCGACCGTGAAGTTCGCCAGGGCGGGTGCTTCTTGGATATATGCCTCGAGTTCAGCCGTAAAGGCCTCAAATGAATCAAGAGCACTTTGCGGAAAGTGTGACATGGCCACGAATAGTGGGATCGGCCCCTGCGGCTTCACTTCACCAGTCTCCCGCGAGTAGCCAGCCAACGTCAACACCATTCGTTTGAGCAGCGTTGTTTTGCCGGCTCCGACGTCAGCCAAGATGACCATGAAAGGAGTTTGGCGAAAGACGGGGCGAGGGTCTTCTCCTTGTCTCAAGTCATCTGGATTAGCGAATGACATATGCTCAGCATCTTCTTTATTTATCCGCGCAACCATGCCAGCTGTATACGTATCAAGCAAATCCAGATCTATTTCAGATGCCTCCGTGCCCAGTGGGTTAGTCTGGAGAAAGCGCAAGCAGAGTGAGTTGAGGTATCGTGTCTCAGAAACCGGTAGCGAAGTCAACAACGATGGTGTATACTCTTTGATATACGAAACGAGCCTTGGGCCATCAATGAAGTTGACCCTCGCTGCAAGCCCACTACTATCAAGGTCACCTTTTACGCTCTCTACTGTCGACGGCAGGATGTCAAATGGAGCGAAAACGAAAACCCTGTCGATTCTCTTGTTCTCTCCGGCAAACGGATCTGCATACGGAATGGTAAGAGCCTGCCGCACCTGAAACAGAACCTCGTGAATCGACTTAGAATCCGACACAGAACCCGACAGTCTAATGCACTTCACTATTGCACAACATAATCTATTGCCCTCCAACGGGCTGCTTATGCAAAAGACGATGTCCTTGCCACGCTCAAGAATCCCATGCGTGTTGCGTATTTCCAGGCAGCCCATCTTATAGAGGAGCGGAATCAGCACCAGTTCACAGAGTTCATCCTCTTTCAATGTCTTCAAGAATGCAAGAAAAGTGTCTTCCATCAGTCGGTGAGCTCCTCTTTATTGTGCCTTGCCATGGTTTGTCATTGGCCCAAACAACCGAGGGTACTGCCCTGAACAGAACCTGGCACGAAAGGCTCATCAATCATCATGAGCCAGCTGATGTACTCTGCCAGCCCCAGGGAGCAGCGGGCTAATAACAATCACGAGGTAATCCGCCTCGTTTGCAGACGTATTCCTGCCATAGACACTTCCAAAATCCGCGTCAGCTTCAACCGGGATACAATCATACTATGGGAAAGGGCTGAAAACAAGAGGAACTCAGGGAAAGTCAGGGCGAGAAAACCCCGAAAAAATATGTCACGGGCTTGAATTCGGTTGGCGTCTCCGGTGACTGATTATACAATGGAGGGTTAGTAGCGACTGGTTGAGACCCTTGCGGGGACAAAGTCATGGTTGACACAAGCTGCGGGTGTTTTCGTTTTGAGGCGAACTTATGCCAGCGGCGGACAGACTGTCTTCACTTCTATGGCCCTGCGTGCGGGAAGCTACATAGAACTATGTCGCAAGTGGAAGCCGCCGGTTTCGGACGAGCCTCGATTTCCGGTTCCGGCTTAATTGATCACCGGAAGGAGATGTCGCCTGAATACACAGTCAGGCCCAAAAAGGAGCAGTGCTATGGCAAAGAGAGCTTCAAAGGCCGAGGCAGTTGCGGAGACTCCCTTAGGTCAGCGTCCCCGATTGGACAAGTTGATTGTCAAGAACTTCCGATGCATCGGGACCACGCCTGTCTCTATCGATCTTGATGACATTGTTGTGTTGGTCGGTCCCAACAACGTTGGCAAGAGCTCCATCCTCAAGGCCTATGAAGTGATAATGTCTGATGGTTCCAGCGCAGGGAATCTGAGTATTGATGACTTCCCTTCTAGCAAAGTCGATCCCGCTGCCTTGCCTGAGATAGAGTTGCACACGATTGTCTATGACAATAGTCCAGGCCCGGAATGGATCCAGAAGACCGTATCAGGCGAAATGCTTATCAAGGAGCGTTGGCAATGGCATGCTCCAGGAGCACCGGTCCGTTTTGGCTTCAATGTTGAACAAGGAAGGTGGGCAACCGACGGTGATAAGGAGAAAGTACCATGGGGAGCGGCCGGTGTGGCAAATTCCCGACGGCCGCAGCCTCACAGGATCGATGCCTTTGCGTCACCCGACAAGCAAGCAGGTGAAATAGTCGATGTGCTGATGACAGCTATCAGGGAGCGAATAAAGAGTCACCAAGCTGAGTCGAAGAACACTGCCACATCGGACTATGCTGCGCTTCTTTCCCAAATCGCGGCTCTCCAGAAGAAGATCGTAGCCGAAAGCCAGGAGGAGATTGTCGCCGTTCAAAAGGAGCTGACGAAGTCCATCTGTCGCGTCTTCCCTGACCACTGTGTCATCTTCGACGCAAAGCCGGAAGATGATCTTGACAAAGCCCTCAATCTCTTCAAGTCCAATCCAGAACTGTTGATCGGGCCAACTAATGGATACCAGAGTACTGTGAGTCGGCAAGGCAGTGGAGCGCGACGAACACTCCTTTGGACGGCGATACGGCTCTTGGCTGAATCCGAGTCGAAGAAGAAGACAAACACAGGAAAGCGTCCGCATGTGTTACTGCTTGATGAACCAGAGATATGCTTACACCCAAGTGCAGTCAGAGAGGCTTGTGATCTCCTGTACAGCCTGCCAACAAGCACAGGTAACTGGCAGGTAATGGTCACGACGCATTCGCCTTGCTTCGTCGATTTCGCAAGAGATCACACGTCGATTGTTCGCGTGGAAAGGAGAACTGACGGTAATGTCACTGGGACGACGATATTTCGGCCAGCTAAAGCTCAGTTCGACGGAAACGACCGAGACCGACTTAAGCTCCTGAACATGTGTGACCCATATGTTGCCGAGTTCTTCTTTGGGGGAAGAACGATCGTGGTTGAAGGAGATACTGAATATACGGCCTTCACGCACGTGATGGGACTGCATCCGAAGAAATATCAGGGCGTGCACATTGTCCGGGCGAGAGGAAAAGCAACTATCGTGTCCTTATGCAAGATTCTGAATCAATTCTGTGCACCCTACGCGGTTCTGCATGACAGTGACCGGCCAACATGTCAACGGAATGGCAAGACATGTCAGAACCCCGCTTGGGCTCTGAATGAAGCCATCCAGACAGAACTGGGAAAGGCAACAACAGCGACCCGATTGATTGCGTCCGTGCCCAATTTTGAAAAAGCATACTTGGATGAGGAGGTGACTGCCGACAAGCCTTACAATGTCTTGAGTAACCTCAAACATGACTCTGATCTCGCCAAGACTATCGTGTGCCTCTTGGAGGGACTGATAGATTTCGCGAAACCTGTCCCGGGTGGAGCTGTCGAGTGGAAAGATACTAAGAGCCTCGCAGCTGCAACGGAGGGACTGTAGAGAAATAAGAATCCCCGATACTTCAGCTTCTCCAGAATCGGTATTGCAGAAAATCGTCGGATTCCAGTTTCTTTGCCTGCACCAAGCTACTATATGTTGAGAAGGTGTCATTGGAACTTACAGCTATGTCTGACCAGAACATCAAATGCCCAAAGTGCGGAGCCAACATCCCACTGACCGAAGCACTGACCAGCCAAATCGAAACAAGCCTCCGCGAAAAGCTCGACGCGGAGAGCAACAAGAAAGCCGTTGAGATCGAGAATCAAAGGAAGGCTTTGGCCCAACAGGCCAAGGACCTCGACGCCAAGGCTCGCGACATCGACGACCAAGTGGCAGTGAAACTGCGGGAGGAACGCAAGAGGATTGCCGAGCAGGAGAAAGCCAGGATTCTCGCCGAGCAAGCCGAGCAGACGAAGGCTCTCGAACAAGAATTGCAGGAGAAACGCACCCAGATCGCCGCGGCGAACAAGAAGGAACTCGACCTGCGACGGCGTCAAAGAGAGCTAGAGGAGAAAGCAGCGGCTATCGAATTAGACGTCGAGCGGAAGCTCGCCACCGAGCGTAAAAGAATCTCCGAAGAGGCAGGCGTGAAGGCTGCTGAAGAACAGGTTCTGAAGCTGCGCGAGAAGGACGACAAGATCGAGGCCCTGACCAGGAAGATCAACGATCTTCAGCGCCAGGCAGAGCAGGGATCGCAGGAATCCCAGGGCGAAGCACTGGAAGGCGCGCTGCAGGATTCGTTGCAGCAGGCATTCCCATTCGATCTCTTTGCGGAGGTCAAGAAGGGCCAAAAAGGTGGGGACATCATCCAGATCGTGCGCAACGCCGCCGGAAAGGAATGCGGCAAAATACTCTGGGAATCCAAGCGCACCAAGGAATTCTCCGGCAAATGGATTGAAAAGCTCAAGAGCGATCAGCAGGAAGCGGGCGCTGAACTGGCGGTGATCGTTTCGGTGGTCCTGCCGAAAGAAATCCGGTGCTTCGGTCTGTACGAAGGGATATGGCTTTCGGACTTTGCCTCATGCTCAAGCCTCGCAGCGGCGTTGAGGCTCGTTTTGATCCAGGCGGCGCGTGAGAGGTCGCTTAGCGCCAATCAGAACACTCTCAAAGACGTGATCTTCCAATACGTCACCGGGCAGGAATTCGTCATGCAGATTCGCGCTATCGCCGACGCATTCGTCCGGATGAAAGGACAACTGGATCAAGAAAAGCGGGCCATGGAACGTATCTGGAAGAACCGCGAAAAGCAGATTGAGACGGTGATCGCCAATATCAGCGGCATTCACGGATCGCTGGAAGGCTATCTCGGCTCGAAGGCCCTGCCGCCAGTCGATCTATTCACGCTGGACGCCGGTATCGAAGACGACCAGAACGAGGACGAGGCCGCTGCATAAAGGGAATCTCGGTTGACTGCCGTCAATAGAACAGGATTCAATTATGCCCAAGCGAAGCAATCCATTTCAGAATCTGGTTTTCCTGATAAAACAACAGGTCTCCCCAGGTTCTATCGTAACTGAGTCCAAGTTTCTGCGTGATCTGGTTACGGACCAAGATCGTGAGGTTGACATCTGCATCGAGACAGAAGTTAGCTCACATTCTCTTATTATCAGTGTCGAATGCATTGACAGGAAAAGGCGCGCTGATGTCGCTTGGGTAGAAGCGATGAAGACGAAGCACGAGCGTCTGCCCACCAATCTGCTGGTCCTAGTCTCGCGCAACGGGTTCTCTGCACAGGCAATCCAGAAGGCACAATCTTTCAATATCCGGACCGTTACGCTGGACGAGGCAGTTGAAGATGTAGTAGTAAGCGTCTTCAAAGGACTGGACACTGTCTGGTGCAAAGTAATGTGGCTCTTCCCTAAGAAGGTTCTTGTTCGCGTGGCGCAGACTGATGCACTTCCCGCAGACGAACTCGTTGTTCTTCCAGATGACAGCGTACATTCCGCCACGGGCGGAGTCCTCGGGGTCTTCAATGATCTCCTTAAGAGGTGTCTTGAATCCAAAGTGGGTGATGCTATAGCGAACGATGGCACTCCCGATCACAAGAGCTTTCGCGTGGGATGGCCAAATCCAAGGGGGGTCGACGGGCAGCCGCTGTATGCGCTGAAGGAACCGTCCCGAGTACTGAGACAGATTGAGGCAATTGAGGTGAGGGGCAGATGCAAATTCGAAGTCTCACCCTTTCCTTTGAAACACGGCATCTTGGGCGACGTGAAAGTCTCATGGGGTTCCGGTCAGTTCATGGGAAAGAAGGCAATTCTTTTGGCTTCTCAGACTGAATCGCAGACACCGCAGATTTCCATAACGATAAAAGAATGACAGCCGATCCGCTGCGCCGGGATCGCAAAATGGCAGACGCACACAACGAGCCAATTCAACTCCGACGTGGCAAGGCCTTTCACAAGCTCATTCAGTCGGAATGGCGTCGGGAGGCCGAGGGTGAGGTTCACGTCGAGCGCCGCATCGTGAAGTTCGGCGGTCGCACAGGGCGCGTGGATGTCTTCGTCAATGACGATGACCCCAAAGGTTCAGTTGCTATTGTTGAGGTCAAAGCAACTGATTGGGACAGAATTAAGGACCAGAACATTCGCCGCAACGTCAAAAGACAGATTCGCCAGATATGGAGCTACATCGAATCCCAAATCCTCAATGGCAGGTACGTTCCGTCCGGTGAGCACAAGGGTGTATGCCCCGGCATCATCTTTCCCAAACGGCCAAAGGACAGCCAGCGCATGAAACGCATTGAGGAGATGTTCCTAGAGGAAGGCATCCCTGTCGTTTGGCACGATGAAACAATCGAGGAATGCAGGGGCCGCCACGGCAGAAGTCTGAAGTGAGGTTATCATGAACGCTGAAATCGATTCAGCCATTCCAATCGCTCGGTACTTCCGGTGACGTTTTCCGCCTCGTGTCTGCAGAGGTACCCGGTAATTTTCGCCGCCTCGCCGCAGCTTCCTCACTTGCCGTTTTCTCCTCACAGCCCAAAATGACTCTTGAAGAACGCATATGCCGCCGTTCTGGCAATCACTGGTCCCAGATCTTTGCCCAACTCGTAAATCTGCCTCGCAGTATCCTTAAGCTGGTCTTTGGCGATACCCGTAACCGCTCCATCGAGAACGGTGACGAGCTTCTTCTTAACCTGCTGCTTACGCGTGCTCTTGGCGGAGGCATCCTGCACGATTGTCTTGAGTTCCTCGGCCTTTTCTCGAAACATCTGAATTGTCACACCCTGGCCATCCACGACGGCAATCCCGCCGGTTCCCACGTGCACCTTGTGACCAATCCTCTCAATTGCCCCCTTGAGTATGAGGCCGGCGGCTTTGTTGCCATCGGCAAGCTGTCTCCGTAGCCAATCTATCTCTGACTCCAGATGTTCGACATACTTTGCATAATCTTTCCTTACCTGCGGTTCTACTTCCTGCACATATTGGGCTTTCGCAACAGTAAACCTAATAAACGGTGTGAATCCGCGAACAGAGATCATCTCAATTCGCAGATCGGCGGCCCGGACTCTCTTGCGAATGTCCTGAACAACGCGGTCCATAATCAAAGGGTCAAACGGCCTGAACCCATTTTCGAAGTAGTAATCGAACGCGGGTAGCCACTCGTAAAGCTGTTCAAATTCGTGCGATTCAAACTCCCTGCCCGGTGGTGTCTGATCCTTGACCTTGGCATCCCAGAAGGCATACTTGCATGTGACCCCTTTGATGATCCAATCGTCTCTCGCTGTTCCATATAGCTTGCAGCCGGTCAATGACGCCTTCGAAAGGTCAGCATGAACGAGATCTGAGTTCCTGAGGTCAGACCAATCCAACCTGCTGCAGCGAAGGTTCGCAAAACTAAGATGAGTCCATCGTAGGTCCGCATAGGACAGATCGGTATCGCTGAGATCGGCCCTAGTCAGATCGCTTCCACGAAAATCTGCTTGGACCATGTAGGCTTCTCGGAAACTTATCTCCGGGAGTTGGAGTTTATCAGCGGCCATGTTGTCATCTATGTAGGTGCCGCTCAGGTACGCAGCTCCAAGTGTCACTTCCTGCACCGTTGATTTCTCGAGACGGCTGGCTCGAAAACTTGCTCCATTGATAATAGCTTTGGAGAGATCTGCCTGACTCAAGTCGGAATGACTGAGGTTCGCACTGCGGAGGTCCGCTTTGCGCAGGTCCGCACGACGCAGGTTGGCCCCGTACATGTCAACGTTCTGGAGGCTTCCAAGGCTGAGGTTAGCACCCTCTAAGTTGAGCCCACGGAGGTTGGCGCCGACGAAGTCAACGGAATTCAGATCGGAACCTAAAAGGCATGCGTTCCGGAGATCAGCACCTGCCAAGCAAGCCCCGGAAAGAACGGCCCCAGTCATTTGCGCAGACCGAAGATCGGCACTGTGGAGGTCTGTGCTCTTCAGAGTTGCTTTGTATAGATTTGCATCGCGCATGCCTGCACTGGCTAACTTTGCATTGTCAAGGTGGGCATAACTAAAGTCTATCCCAGTGAGATCCACGCCGGAGAGGTTAGCACCAGACAGGTTCACGCGAGAGAGGCTCACGCCAAGCATGGTCCTACTCTGAAAATGCTCGCGGGAACTGATACCAGAGAGGTCCGGCGTCACGGTGGGCGTTTTCTGCCTCCAAGCATTCCAAGCAGCTGCGCCCCTTTGAAGTATCGCCAGATGTTCCGGGTTCGCCATATTATCCCCTTCCGTTGGACCATTTCTTCTGATACGATCATGGTACTATCACAACGACATGCAGTCAACGGCCCAGGGACTGTCGAAGGAAGCCAATTCGGGGCCCCCTCTCACTTATCACTTGTCCCTTATCACTGCGGAAAAATTCTTCTTTTCCGCTAAAGCCCCCCTATCGCCTTTCCGACAGAGCCGACGGAAGACGGCAGCGAGCTTTTGAGACTCACTCGTTGCCCATTTGTCGCGACAAGAATTCGTGCACAGCAGCGCAGCGACGGTCGCTGCGCCGATTCGAGGAAGACAGCCGATTATGCCCCCGCCGGGAGTCTAACCCCGGGTGCATCGGCGGACAATCAAAGGAGACTAACGATGGGCAAGTTCCCCAATGCAGAACCGAATGTAGCGACCCTGGCGGATCAGATGATTGCCGGATTCACGGGCGGCACGGAAATCTATCCGGCCCCGCCGGTCCCGGTCGCCGATTTGACGCAGTTGCGGAATGGGTACACGGCCGCCAAGAATCACCTCACCACCACCCAGGCCCAGGCGGAGCAGGCGACGGTGCTGAAGGATCAGTCGTTCGATCTCCTGGTCGAAGCGATGAGAAAGGACATCCGCTACGCGGAGAACACCGTCAGCGGCAACGATGAGTTGCTGAAGATCATCGGCTGGTCCGGCCGCAAGGCCCCCGAGCCGTTGGTGGCGCCGGGGCAGGTGAAACTGCTGGCGGTGACGCGGCAGGAGGAAGCCCAGGTCGATCTGACGTGGCAAGCGCCCGATGAAGGCGGCAAGCCCAGCGCCTATCGCGTCGTGCGACGCGAGCGGCCTTCAGGTCCGTGGACAGATGTAGCGACGGCCGTCACGACGGAGGCATTTCTCATCGATCAACCGCGCGGCAAGGAATTCGAGTTCCGCGTGATTGCGGTGAACAAGGCGGGCGAAGGGGAACCGAGCAATACAGTCGTCATTGTGCTGTAAGGGACAAGAAACAAGTGATAAGAGACAAGTGCGGCCGGTCGGGACTGGATGGATAGTCCGGATCGGCCGTTTCGTTTGCGCCCGATCTGTACTCGGCGCAGCACTAGGCAAAGCCGTGCAGGCCAATCATCAATAATCAATCGTAAATCATAAATCCTAAGCCGGTCATCCTTATATCTTCAAATTCAGAGCGGCGCTAATCGTGGAGAGGAGGTAGTGGTAGAGGGGGGCCGTGGGGGTGAAGGCGGCGGTGAGGTCGTCGACGAGACGCGGGGTGCGGATGGCCTCGTCGATCTTGCGGTTGCAGCAGAGATAGAAGCTCTTGTGGTTGTACCACGTGCGAATCGGCTCGGGCTTGTCCGGTCCCTTGGGACGCTTGTAGGTCTCGCCTTCGAGTTGCAGCGTGTCCTGCTTGTCGAACCACGCAATCGCCTTGAGAAACGCCTTGGGGTCTTCGTCGATCCGCCGGCGGAACTCGGCCATGACGGCGGGAGCGGCGTCGTAGAAACCCAGGCCGAAGCGGTACCAGGTGGGGTTGATTTCGAGGAAATAGCCGATGCCCCAGTTGGCCCAGTCCTTGTTGGACCGCTTGAACACGATCCACATGCAGTCGCGAAAGAGGGACTTGTCCTTCGAGAAGCGCGTGTCACGATAGATACGCGAAATCGTTTTGCCGACGGCCGGGGCCACTTCAAAGGATAAGTCGATCCCCAGCATGGAATCCGACAGATCGGTCACGATGTCACGCAGCGGCTGCAGCACGTACCGGTCATAGTCCGCCCGATGGGCTTCGAACCAGCGTTTGTCGTTATGCTTCTTGATGTCTTTGAGCAGTTGAAACGCCTTCGGTGTGTACCCCGTGAAGTGGCGTTCCTGATCCATGTCTTTTGCCATACGGCATCTCCTGCGACGCTACAGGCCCTTCTCGAACTCCGACAGGTTGTCCAGAATCTGCTGCAGGTCGCTCTCAAATCGCTCCATCTGCGGCTCGGTGAATCCCTTGTACCAGACGGCATGCATCTCCGCCGAGACCCGGACGTACAAGCTCTCGAGGGCCTTGTCCTTGTCGGTCCGCTGAATGAGAATCTTACGACGGTCTTCCTTCGACGGCACTCTGCGCAGCAACCCGCCTTTCTCCAGGCGATCCAACATGCTGGTCAGCGTGGACTTGCCCAGCTTGGTGCGCTGGGCCAGGTCGTTGATCGGAATACCATCCTGCTGCCACAGCGCGAACATGATTCGCCCCTGGGCCGGGTTGATCTGATCGATGCCGTAGTTCTTCATCAGCCGGGCAAAGACCCGTCCACCCAACTGGTGGATCTTGGCCAGGAGAAAGCCCGCCTGTTTCTGTTGCTTCATCGTCATAGGAGAAAGTGACCGCCCGTCGGCGTGGCTACTTCAACCGTTCCTTGATTCCGATCAGCGTCTTGGTCGCATTCAAGTCCGCCGCCTTCTTGACAACCACAGTCACGCCCCTGATCTTGCCGTACTTCTTCCCCTCGACGAATTGGTCGATGTACTCCTTCTTGAGCCTGCTCGCCGTGATCAACTCGGCGGCCTTGTCGCCGAAGTAGAATGTGGTCTTGAACGCGCCGGGCCACACCGATACCCAACAGATGGTCGTTTTCTTCTTCGTCAGCTTGTAGAGCCAGCTCTTGCCGTCGTTGTAGTACCGCCACGCGCCGCCGAACGAGGGGTAGCTTCCCTCGATCAGACCCATGAAGGAATCCCACGCGGCCTTGGCGCCCTCGAGATAACGAGCCAGAACCCTGTCATCCGGGTATTCGTCCTTGTTACTCAAGCATGGTCTTTCCATGATTCTCTCCCACAAAGAGCCCTCAACGCGGACTGGGCGTCGAGTAGTGTCCCTGCAGCAGCTTCCACTGGCCGTCCCGGACGACAAAGACCATCGACACGGCGAACGGACCGCCGAGAGTCTGGCCATCGGAGGTCGTGACGCTGACAGTGCCCGTGCCGGTGACCAGCGCTGCCTCGGGCGAGATCACCGTCACGTAGGTCTGGTCGTACTTCCGCTCCACCTTGGACAATCCCTGGAATCCCGCCTTGACCACATCGAGGGCTTCCTTGCGGGTTTTGAAGAGCGTTCCATCCTGGATGATACACCCTTTGTCGAAGTCCACGATGAACGAGAAGAACTTGTCCATGTCCCGGTTCTTCTCCGCTTCCGCAATTTTGGCGTGCACTTCCAGCACGGCCTTTTCGATCGCTTTCTGCTGATCCGCAGGCACATTCGGGGATCCGCCACTCACCGCCCATGCCACCGATACACATGCCAGAACCAGAGTAACTTTCAATGCTGTCTTCATCTGCATTTCCTTTCGAGTATCATCGACAGTGCTTCATTGTATCTTACGGATCATTTCGCGTGAACACGATTCAGGAAGCGCAACAGGATGGGACCGAAGGCCTCGATCTGCTCGCGGGGGTGATTGTGCTTGCCATTGGGGGCGATGTAGAGATCGGCCTGGGGAATCTGCTCGTACATCCACACGATGTCGGCGAGGCTGACAAAGGTGTCCTTGTCGCCGTGGCTGATGAGCACGGGACAGCGGAGGGCCTTCAGATCCTCCTCCCCGAGATTCGTTTCGCTCAACCAGAGTTCCTTGACCTTCTCTGCAAAGCGCTCCCAGTTCGCCTCGGGGTTGAGTCTTTCGTAAGACTTGCGGCCGCCCCACTGCTCGAATACCGCCGGTGTGAGCGTCTTGAACCATTCGAGCGTTTGCGGCGTCAGCCCGCCACGTCCGGTCTTGCGGAAGTGAGCGCCATTCGCGGCCAGAGCACGCACTTTCGTCGGGTGCCTGGCTGCCAGAATGTAGCCGACGGTGCCCCCATCGCTGTGCCCCACGATGGTGACGGGCCCCACCTTCAGTTCATCCAGCAACCTGGCTATGTCATCCGCCAGGAGAGGATAACTCAGCGGCTGATCGTTCAGAGTGGACCGGCCATGGCCTCGGCTGTCGACCGCGATAACCTCGTAGTGCGGAGCGAGCAGGCTGATGATATGCGCCTGTCCGGCGATGTTTGATGTCCCTCCGTGCAGGACGAGAACAGGAGCACCCTGCCCGTATCTCTCATAGTAGATGCGCACGCCGCTGATCTGCGCGTAGGTGCCTTCGGCTGAATTGGAGCCGTACTCGGGAGGCGAAGTTTTCTCCGCACCACCCGTCAACGTCAGGACGCCCAAGAGACATCCGCACAGCCATTTCAGAGCCATCGTTTCTCTTCTCCTCGATTAACCTGGGATGCGGATCTCGAACCTGTGATTCCGGCACCAGCCCTCGATCACCCGCGGCTGGAGTCTGATGAGGCCGTACTCGGGACTTTCAGGCCCGCCGGGATAGAACATGGTCCAGCCCTTTTGCCAGACGCGGTTCTTGAGGTCTTGATCGGTGACGATCTCGATCTCGCCGCCCAGCATGAAGCCGATGCTGCTGACCGGGTCGCAGAAGGACACCGATGTCTTGGGGTTGGCCTGCATCCGCGCTATTTTGTGGGACTGCATGTTCGTGCTCATGTAGACCGTGAACGGATTGCCCGATTCCTCGTGCAGCGTGACCAAGTTCGGAAATTCCTTGGCGCAGCGCAGGTTGTTGACAGTCGTGACACGCGGAAAGCCGTGTTCATCGACGGTGGCCAAATCACACACGAGAGCCGTTGACATGATGTTCAGGCAAAGCTGCCTGACGTCCCTGCCGGAGGGTTGACCGGCGCCGGTTTCCTGCGCGGGACAAGCTTCCATCTGACACGCTCCGGGGATGAGGGTGCGCCAAGCCATCCGCCAATCCTGCCCGTCTCGAATGAAGACCATGATCTCATGGCCCTCGTCATCGAGCCGTTTGTCACGATATCCCCACGTGCAATTGTACTTGTACGACACCACCGCGGTCGAGCCGAACACGTCGACGTGTTCATCGGACGCGTCGAGCGTCTCGATCTTCATCTGCGAACACGTGTCTTCGTACGCCTTCAGACAAGCCTCCCTGCCCTGCACGCGGGCGACAAAGCCGGGGAGCGCCAGAACAGCGTCGTCGTGAAGGCACGATTCGAGGTCTTTGAAACCGGCCCCGCGTTTGAATGTCATGTTGATCTTCTCAACCGTGCGGAGAATCTTGTCCTTCGCTTCGTCCGGATGGCTCATCGTTCACCCTTTCTCATGTCGCACATGCTGTCGGTCTTCTCGCGATAATCGTTTTATATAGAAATGTACTATATCGTACTATTCTGTCAAGGGGAAATTTGCGGCAGAATTTGGACGCGAAGCAACTACGGTCTTTTGCCGAACCACCGGCGGATAGTCCAGCGTACAACGATGGATAGTGGGCCCTTGTGAGATAGCAGAGCGCAAGACTTTGAAACAAAAGGAGATAGAGGATGAACACGATTAAGATCCTGATACCGGCTTCGGTGATTGTCGTTCTGGCGGTGGGCTGCAATAGCGAGAACGAGGACACGGCCAGGCACCCCAAACCCGAAGGCAAGTACATCCCAGCGATCGACGACGCCGGCCAGATGCAGGGTCCCAACCAGCAGGCGGAGACGCTGAACGGTATCGCGTCGCAGTCCGATCTGACCGAGCCGTAGCAGTTGTACCCGGTCAGCTCGGTGGCCGAGATGCGCCGGAACGAGCCTGTCGGCGGCCGACCCGCCGACCGCATGACGAGCGCCGACACACGCAAGGTTCTCGTCACGCTTTTGAGAAACCCCGTCACGACCCGCCGCACCAAGCAGCTCGTCGCCGAAACCCTGCCCTCTCTGAAGCTGTCCGAAGACCATGAACGTGCCGTCACCCGCGCGATGATGTAGAAGGAGCCCCCGAGGCGAGGGATACTACCTGCCTATGGGCACTTCGTGGGCACGCCCGGAGAGTTCCTCGTATGCCTTCTCCAGGGTGTCAGCTTTCAGTCGCAGACGCCCTCCAGCGACATACGTGAAGGCACGTATTGCTCCTGTGCTATCCCGCGTAACGAGGGGCTTTCCCTCTCCATATCCAAAAGCGCCAACACACGCAATCCAACGGCCGTCAGGAAAAATAGAAACGTACGTATTATGCCCGAGTGCACGGGGCGACAGATTCACGATGGTCGAGATGCCGCCTTTCTCGGGTGTGACGGTGTAGCAGCCGAACCGTCGCGTGATGGCCTCCAGGGAACGACAGGCGCCCAGTTGTGCGGCTACCTTGGGTATTTCCTCCTCGGACGTGAGGTCGATTAGACTTTGGGTTTCGCGTGGCCTCCACACGACGAACGCCGAACCGATGCCCGCAACCATCACCGCGATGAGCGACAACTCCACGAGTCTTCTCTTGGTCATGTCTCCTCTCCTTGCGCGGCTGGGGCCGGTTTCCGCTACGGATCGAACAACTTCAGTTGCTCGGTGGAGTCGGTGTCCTGGATGGCTCTGCTGACTTCGTCGATCAGCTCGCCGGCGTCGCGGAACTGGCGGTAGACGCTGGCGAAGCGGATATAGGCCACCTGGTCGACGTCGCGGAGGTGCCGCATGACGCATTCGCCGATGAAGGCGGATGTCACTTCCTTGTCGAAGCGTTTGAAGATGTCCTCTTCCGCGCGGTCGGCGACCTGTTGGATCTGCTCCGCCGAGACGGGACGCTTGTAGCAGGCTTTCTGCACGCCGGAGATGACCTTGTCACGGTCGTACGGGACGCGCGATTTGTCCTTCTTGATGACGTGCAGCTTGAAGCTCTCGCTGGTCTTCTCGTAGGTGGTGAAGCGTTTCTTGCAGAGCAGGCACTGACGCCGCCGCCGGATGACGCGCCCCGAATCGCTCGAACGCGAATCGATCACCCGGTCGCTGTCTTCCTTGCAGAAAGGACACTTCACGGCACACGCCCTGTTATCTACGATCTACGATTTTCGATTTACACTTGACCCCTATGTTAAATCGTAAATCGTAATTCGTAAATAGTAAATCACTTGCGGTTGCGTCGGGGATTCAGCCGGGCGACCACGCCTTTGATCCGGTTCAGGCCGCGGACGAAGCGAATGCTGTAGTCGAGCATACGCAGCTCGGTGTCGCGCGGATTCAGCGTCCGGGCCTTTTTGATCCGCTCGGCGGCCTTGTCCGCCTGACCACAGGCCAGATAGGTGAAAGCGAGGTCTCGCAACGCTCCCGCATGGTTCTCCTCGATATCGATGGCCCGGCAGAAGAACTGGGTGGCTTCGTTGAGCTGCCCCTTGTTGGCCGTGCTGACGCCAAGGTAGTAATACGCATCGGCGTTACGCATGTCCAGGAGCGTGGCTTTGAGCAGGCAGTCGGTCGCATGGCTGTTGTCGCCCAACGTCTGGAACATGGAACCCATCGAGACCAGGGTGTTGGCGTCCTGGATATCGAGATCCACTTCGGCCAGCAGATGGGCCTTGGCATCCTTCATCCGCCCCGCCGCCACGGCACATTGCGCCAGGCGATAGTGGGGTCCCGCCAGCGCCACGTCCTTGCTGAGCGATTCCTGGAATCGTTTCTCCGCTTCGTAAGGATCGCCCTGATCGAGGGCAATTTCGCCCAGATAGAACAACGCCTGGGCATGATCCGGATGCAGTTCGAGGAGGCGGTGGCACTTCTCCTTGGCCGCTTCAACGTCACCCTGCTCCAGGAGGAATAGGGCAAAGTCCATGATGACCTCGATGTCGCCCGGATTGGAGCGGAGTTCAGCCAGGAAGTGCTCTTTCGCCTGGGCCAGGTCACCGTCCGACCAGAGGGCCTGGGCGATGCGATAGTGAATCTGCGGATGGGTCGACTCCAGCTCCGCCGTCCTCATCCAGCACCGGACGGCTTTCTTGAACTGCCGTCGGGCAAAAAGGCTGTTGCCGATGTTGTAGTAGCACAGAGCACAGTCGGGCTCGATCTGCTGCGCGAGATAGAACATCTGCTCGGCCAGATCGTGCAGACTCATCTCCGTGTAGGTGATGATCCGGTTGCAGTAGGAAGGCTCGAACTTCGGATCGAGCTGCTCAATGTACTCGAAGGTGGAAATGGCGCGGTCGTACTGACCGGTCCGGGTGTAGTCGACGGCCAGCGAGTTGAGGATTTCCAGGTCGTCCGAGCTGAACTCCAGCGCCAGCTCGTACTCGGCGATCGCCTCATCGAACCGGCTGATGGCGTCGAGCGTCAGGCCCTTGTTGAAGTGCCAGGCACTGTTGGTCGGGTTGATTTCCAGGGCCGACTCCAGCTCCACCAGCGCCTGAGCCATCTTGCCGTCCTCGTAAAGCTCGAAAGCCCGACGCGCCTGCTGTTCTGCCTTGTCGTAGGGCCCTGAATCCATATCATCAAACAGCATAACTACTCTACCTCCAGGTAGCTGAAGAACCGGACTTTGGCGACGCTGGGCGACCCGCGAACCGCCTTGTCGCCGTTTCGCCTGATCGCCGCGGGTTTTATCGCCCGAAGTGCGGAGGGGCCTTAGCGGTTTTTTTCGCCGGACGTGGAGGCATTTGGCCGGAATCGCTATTGTGCAGATGAATTGATCTTAATATCTTATCAAACGGGATTTTATGTGCAGCTCAGGGCTGTTTCCTGCGGCCCGGGCCGGGCGGTTGGACTGTTTTTGTGGAAACGAAACACCAATCGTCTTATAATGTTCGGACAACTGTTTGGGATACGAGTGGCACACAGATCAGTGGCTGGAGTTGAACCATGATCAAGGAAATCACGGGCCGGATCGAAGCCGGCAAAGACAAGTACGGCATCGTCGTCAGCCGCTTCAACGACTTCATCACGTCGAAGCTTCTGGGCGGGGCGATCGATTGCCTCCAGCGTCATGGGGCCGCCGACGAGCAGATGACCGTCGTCTGGGTGCCGGGAGCGTGCGAGATCGCCATCGCGGCCAAGAAGCTGGCCGAGAGCAAGCAGTACGGCGCCGTGATTTGCCTGGGCGCCGTCATTCGGGGCCAGACCGGCCACTACGAGGCCGTCTTCCAGCAGGTCGTCCGTGGTGTCGGACAAATCAACTATGATACGGGCGTCCCCGCGGTTTTCGGGGTCCTCACTTGTGACACCCTCGAACAGGCCGTTGAGCGGGCCGGCACCAAGATGGGCAACGCCGGCGCCGACGCCGCGATGACGGCCATGGAGATGGTGCACGTGATGAAACAAATATAGATCGAAGGAAGTCCTAAGTTTTGAGTCCTCAGTTCTAAGTTGACTAAGGACTCAACACTTAAAACTTAGGACTGATTCAGCTACTGATACTTCTATGACCCACGCCGACAAGAGAACGAAAGCCAGAGAGCTCGCCATGCAGGCGCTCTATCAGCTGGACGTTCAGGGATCCGACCTGCTCGAACGCTTGCCGGCGGAATTCTTCGCCCTGTCGGAGAACGATGCCCGCACCCGGCAGCTGGCCCAGCAGTGGACGGTCGGAGCCTGGCACAATGTCACCGAATGCGACGAGCTGATTTCCTCGGCCGCCATCCGCTGGCAATTCTCGCGACTGTCACCGGTCGATCGGAGCATCCTGCGTCTGTCCGTCTATCAATTGAAGTTCTGCTCGGATATTCCGCCCAAAGTGGTGATCAACGAAGCCATTGAGCTGGCCAAGCGGTTCAGCACCGAGAAGTCCGGCCCCTTCGTCAACGGCGTCCTCGATGCCGTCCTGAAGAAGCTGACGCCGGAGAACACGACAACCACCGAAGCTTGAGGTCAACGGATTGAGAACAATAGCAGTTTTGAACCAGAAAGGCGGGGTCGGCAAGACCACCACGACCGTCAACGTCGCAGCCGCCCTGGCGGAGATGGGATGCAAGGTCATCGTGATCGACCTCGATCCCCAGGCCCACCTGACCATCCACTTGGGCATCGAGCCTGAGAGCGTCGAGGCCGGTGGATACGAAGTGCTGACGCAATCCGCGCCCTTCGAGAGCAGCCTCAAGCAGGTCCGGCCGAATCTCTGGTTGCTCGGCGCCAACATCAATCTCGTCGGCGCCGAGACGGAGCTGGTCAACGTCGTCGGTCGTGAGATCATCCTGCGCGAAGCCATGCAACCCTGCGTGGCCTCCTTCGATTTCTGCTTCATCGACTGCGCCCCGTCGTTGGGATTGTTGTCACTCAACGCGTTGGCGGCCTCGCAGGAAGTATTAATCCCGCTCCAGCCGCACTTCCTGGCCTTGCAGGGTTTTGGCAAGCTGCTCCAGACGGTCGACCTGGTCAGCAAGCGCATCAACCGCGAGCTGAAGGTCACGGGCGTGGTGTTGTGCATGTATGACGCCCGCGCGTCCCTGCCCAACGAAGTCCGCGCGGATATCGAACGGTTTCTCACGAACTCCCGCGGCACGGCGTGCGCCTGGGCGGATGCCCAGTTGCTGCCGACCTACGTGCGCCGCAACATCAAACTGGCCGAGGCCCCCAGCTACGGCCAGACGATCTTCGAGTATGCCTCCGACTGCAACGGTGCGGAGGATTATCGCAACATCGCCCGCTTCTTCGTCGGCCTGCCCGCCATTCCCGCAGGTCAACAGCAGCTGGCCTCGCCAGAGCAGGCTCAGCCCGCTCCCGCCCCGGCGGAAGCCCAGGCCGCCAACCCGCCGCAGCCCGTGGAAAGCAGTCCGCAACCGCCGGCTCAATCGGTGGCACAGCCACAGCCCGAGGCAAACGCCGCTCCGGCTCCGCAACCGGATGTCATGCCCGCACCCGCTCAGCCTGCGGAGGTGAATCAGCAGACGCCGCCGGCCGAACCGCAGGTTACGCCGGTGCCGCAGCAGGCGGATGCACAGCGAGAGTCTGTCCCGATAGAGATCCGGGAAATCGCGTCCCCGGCGCGAGAGAGCCCGCAGCCGGTCGAGATGAGTGCCCCTCAGCAGGCAGCGCCGCAGCCGCCGAGTGCTTCGAACGAGCCCCCGGCGCCGGCAATCTGATCGCTGCTGAATTCGACTACTGTTTTGCGATCAAGCCGCGAGCGCGGAACCACTCAACGCAGAGTTGCGGCCAGTTCGAGAATGCCAGTCCGCCCCGGCCGAGACCCATACCGTGACCGCCCTTCTCGAAGATGTGCATCTCCGCCGGGACCTTCGCCTTGCGCAAAGCCAGGTAGTACTGGATCGTGTTTTCCGGCGGCACGCCCGTATCCTCCCACGTGCTTGCCAGGAATGTGGGCGGGGTCTGTGGCGTGACCTGCGTGTCATTGGAGAGCTTCTCAAGCAGCTCTTTGTCGGGGTTGGCGCCGAGGAGGTTCTGCACCGACCCTTTATGCGTGTACGGCGGGAGCATCGTGATCACGGGGTAGATCAGAACTGCGAAGTCGGGCCGGCAACTGGCTTTGTCAATCTCATCCTTGGCCTCGTAGACGACGTCGTTGAAATGCGTGGACGCCGTTGAGGCCAGGTGTCCGCCCGCGGAGAAGCCGATGATGCCGATGCGATTGGGATCGAGTCCCCACTCCTTGGCCCGGCTGCGCAGCGTGCGAATCGCGCGCTGAGCGTCCTGGAGAGGGACGGGATGGCCGTAGCCGGCACCGCTGCCGTGATGGCGATATTGCAAAACGAATCCCGCCACGCCGACGGAGTTGAGCCACTTGCCCACCTGCTGTCCTTCATGATCCAGGGCCAGGTGCCCGTAAGCTCCGCCCGGGCAGATAACCACGCCTACGCCGGTGGCTTTGTCCTTCTCGGGGAGGTAGATGGTCAGGGAAGGCTTGTCGCCCACCGCTTCGCCCTTGGCCCCCGGGGCACCGGCCGGCCAGAGCAGCTCCGCGGGTCCAGTCAGGGTGAAGGTCCTCGCCGCCGCGGCGAATACGCTTTGACTGCACGTCAGCACCGCCACAACAACTGCACATACGACTCTGATTCGAGCGGCATGACTCATCGTGTGTTCCTCCTAGAGAAGTCGTTCAGGGTCTTCCAACCGTTCAGCAATGGTCTGTAGAAAGCGAGCGGCGTACGGAGGATCGACGATGCGACCGTCTGCCGCCAGAGTCAGACTCATCATCTTCCGGGCCGCGAAACCGTGCGCGATGGGCACGACGTGCTGCAGGACGTTGCCCACCGCCAGAATCGTGCTGGCGGCCGGCGGCACAATTCCCAGGAACGAGTAGATATCGTATGCTCCGAGGTTGCTCAACGCTATAGCCTCCCCTTCGATTTCGCTGAGGGTCAGCTTATTACTGCGGGCTTTGCGGGTCAGGCTTTGCTCCTGTTCGGCGATCTGTGCCAGCGAGCGAGCGTTGGCCATCTGAACCACCGGAACGACCAGCCCTTGGGCACTATTGACGGCAAAACCCACGTTGATCGCGTCAGGAACAGTGACCTGGGCTCCTTCCGCAGGGTCATGGGTCAGTCGGCCCAGAACCAGGGGATGCTGGGCGACAGCTAGAGCCAGCGCCCGAATAAGGAAAGCATTGCTGGTGACCTTGACGCCGAGCTGCTTGCTGAACTTATGGCGATCGGCCATCAGAACGGTTACGTCGGCACGCCGTTCCAGGTAGAAACAGGGCTTGGTCCGCTTGGACAGCAACATCCGCTCGGCAATGAGCTTCTGTATCCGGGTTAGCGGAATTACGGTCTGCGTCGGGCCTTCCAATCCAACCTCATATTGCGATTTACTATTTACGATTTGGGATTTACTACTTATAAAGGGCAGATAACAAATAGGAAACAAGAAATCGAAGATGGTCTGTAGAACGCCCCGGCCGAGTGGCGGAAAGGCAGACGCTGGGGACTTAAAATCCCCTGCCCGCAAGGGCGTGTGGGTTCGATTCCCACCTCGGCTAAATACTCGGCAACCTGGAGAAAATACACGATGGCACAGAAGAGTCCCAAACTGGTGGACACGCCGCAACCGAACCTGTACCGCGATGTCTTCTCCTACAGCGAGTTTCCCAAGATGGTATTCGAGCGTGGGAAGGTCGAGATGGAGATCCCGGATGACATCTGGATCACCGACACGACCTTCCGCGACGGCCAGCAGGCCCGGCCGCCGTTCACAGCGGAGCAGGTGTTGCGCATTTACGATTTGTTTCACGCCATCGACGGCGACACCGGCCTGATCCGCCAGTGCGAGTTCTTCCTCTACGCCGACCGCGACCGCCGGGCCGTCGAGTTGTGCCAGGAACGCGGCTACAAGTTCCCGGAAATCACGGGCTGGATTCGTGCCGTCGCCGCCGACTTCAAGCTCGTGGCCCAGATGGGATTGAAGGAAACCGGCATTCTCGTCAGCGCCAGCGACTATCACATCTTCCTGAAGCTGGGCAAGACCCGATCCCAGGCCCTAGCCTCCTATCTGGAGATCGTCAAGGCGGCCCTCGACAATGGTGTCCTGCCGCGATGCCACTTCGAGGACATCACCCGGGCCGACTACGATGGCTTCATTCTCCCGTTTGCCTATGAACTGCTGAAGCTGGGCGACCAGTATAAGAAAGCCGTGAAGATGCGTCTGTGCGACACACTGGGCTTCGGGGTGCCGTGGCCCAATGCAGCCCTGCCGCGGAGCGTGCCCAAGCTCGTCGCCGGCCTGCGCAAGATCGGCGTCGCCCCAGCACAGCTCGAATGGCATGGACACAACGATTTCCACAAAGTGCTTGTAAATGCCACCGCCGCCTGGCTTTACGGTTGCAGCGCCGCCAACGCCGCCATCTTCGGTTGCGGCGAGCGTACCGGCAACTCACCTCTCGAAGCTCTGATCATCGAGCACGCCCAGATCAAGGGGATGTTGCCCGGCGTCAACTATGCTGCGATCACGGACCTGGCCGATTACGCCCACAGAGAGTTGGGTTTCTCCATCCCGTCGAACTATCCGCTCGTAGGCAAGGACTTCAACGTAACGCGGGCGGGGATTCACGCCGACGGCCTGCTCAAGAACGAGGAAATCTACAACTGCTTCGACACCCAGAAGTTGCTGAAACGCCAGGTCGGCGTTGCCATTACGGATAAGAGCGGTGCCGCCGGCATCAAACACTGGGTCGAGAGCCAGTACGACATCACGATACCCAAGCACGACCCTCGAATCACGATGATCAAGGACCGCATCGATGCTGAGTACGCCGCCGATCGTATCTCCGTCATCTCCGACGAGGAGATGTTCGCCTGGATTCGAGAGGCGTTCGGGAACGAGCTGCCGCCGGTCAGGCAGAAGTAGAGCAAGCACGAGGTCGGAGGATGCCGGCGCAGACGCAATCTGCCGCTTGGGCACCGTATAGATGCCTTGTCGCACGATCAAAGCAGTGCTGTTCGATTTGGGGGACACCCTTATCAACTTCGGGAAGCTCCGCACTGCGCGGCTGTTTCACGATGCGGCCCGGGCCTCGCACGCCTATCTTCACGAGCAGAATCAACCTCACGGCGTCTTCATCTGGTACTTCCTGCGTAATCTGTTCCATCTGAGGGCCCGCTACTTCCTGTCCAATGTGACCGGACGCGATTTCGATGCCCTGGAACTTCTGCAGACCGTCAGCGGCCGCAAGGGCGTGAAGCTCTCCGACGAGCAGTGGGCGCACCTGGCCTGGCTCTGGTACGAGCCTCTCACGAAGATCGCGACCGTCGAACCCGACCTGCGGCAGACGCTGACCGCTCTGAAGCAGCGAGGGCTCAAGATGGGCATCGTCTCCAACACCTTCGTCAATCGTACTTCGCTCGACCGGCACATGCGGGAGCTGGGCATTCTCGACTTCTTTCCCATGCGGATGTATTCCTACGAGTTCCACATCCGCAAGCCGGATCGGCGGATCTTCCACATCGCCGCGGAGCGAATCGGCGAGCCGCCGGAGCATATTGCCTTCGTCGGAGATCGCGTCGGCAGGGACATCCGCCCGGCACTGGACTGCGGCATGACGGCGGTTCTGAAGGACGCCTACACCAACACCGGCTTGCCGACGCCACCTGGCGCCATACGAGTACGGTTCTTATCGGAACTGCCCGCCATCATTGAGAAGTTGTCCTCAAATCAACCGGCTTGCTGACCACATCGAATCCCCGCACCCGCTGGAGCCGTCGTTCAACCACAGATTGCGAATCCTGCTTTTTCTACGGTTTATCCACTAAGTAAATAACAGACCTCTCAGCCCCACTCTTCTTGGCAAAGATCGTGCCAAATCACCCCTCCCAGCACAGGTGAACGGCTTTCGCACGCCGCACACCTGCTCTCCCTCGCCACCTGTGTGTATCTAATCCATTGAATAACAAACACTTAACTCACCCCAACAACCCAATCTATCCTTGCCGTTAGTGGTGAACGGATCATGGTGCCAGTTTGATCGCCGCCAATCACCGTCTGCCTAATTGCCAATAGTGTACTGATATCGAGTTATCAACAGGTTATCCACAATGCCAGCTATGGGCGCAGAGCCGCATTCTCGCCGACTGTTCGGACACGAATTGGGCGACAGCCTCGTCATAGCCTGGAAGAAAAGCGCCCCCGCATCCGATAATGACTGCGTCACCTCCGCCGGATCGCCGCTTTCTGCGTCGGCTCGACTTTCCCGGTGTCCCCCGGTCCAATTCTCTTGACTTTGGATCGCCAATCGGATATAGTACTTGAAGTACGTCGTAGCGAACGTGACGTCAGATGGATTGGGGGGTGCTTGACACGCACTCAAAAGAACACGAGCAGAAGTATCGGCAATTACGTGACACCCTCGCTCAGTTATGAGCATTAGTTTTGGGCAGCCAACCGGGTTTCTGTATTTGGGGGGAACTCTTTGGCAATGACCCTATCGCGGCCTTGCATCGGCCCGCAAGCGCCGCTCGGAATAATACCCCCCCTACCTTGGAAGGCGGGCCGCGGGTACCCTCCCGCGGCCCGTGTCTTTTTCCGCCCGCAATAAAGATTGATCCACTCCCCCGGAACACTACAATAGACGAATCCCCGGCTGTTGACCTTCAGGTGAGGTCGACTGCCCGGAGGAGGATCATCTTGTTGTGGAGTTGTTTCGCGTGCGAATCGCACTGGGTCAATTCAATGCGGTGGTCGGCGATCTGGCCGGCAACGTGGAAAAGATGAAGGCCTTCTGGGGCCGGGCCGTTCAGGCGGGAGCGGATCTCGTGCTCTTTCCGGAGCTCGCCATCTGCGGCTATCCCCCGGAAGACCTCGTCTACAAACAGCATTTTGTCGAAGAGAATCGCCTGGCCGTTGAGCAACTGGCAGCCGCCTGTCCGGAGAAAACCCTCGTCGTCGGTTTTGCACGCCGCAGCGGCACCGACGCCTTCAACTCCGCCGCCGTTATCGAGAACGGACGTCTTGTCCAGACCTACGACAAGTGTGCGCTGCCCAACTACAGCGTTTTCGACGAGCGCCGCTACTTCAAACCGGGCGCGCGTCCCGTGATCATCCGCGTCGCCGGCCTCGACATTGCTCTGACGATCTGTGAGGATATGTGGGAGACGGACTCGCTGGTTCGTTCGCTGCACGCGGCCGGACATCGCGACCTGCTGGTCAATATCTCCGCCTCCCCCTTCCACATGGGCAAAGTCCAGGACCGGATCGGTATTGCCGCCACCCATGCGAAGACGTTCGGCTGCGCCGTAGCTTACTGCAATCTCGTCGGCGGCCAGGATGAACTCGTCTTCGACGGCAACAGCCTGCTGATCGACTCGGCGGGCAAGCTGGTCGCCAAAGCCAAGCCGTTCGAGGAAGACCTGCTCCTCGCCGACATTGATGGGCAGGCCGGCCATGTCACAATCAGCCCCGTGCAACCGCGGCCGCCGCAAATCGACGATCCGCTCGACGAGGTCTATCGCGCCCTCGTGCTCGGCACACACGACTACGCCGTCAAGAACGGTTTCCGGAAGGTCCTGCTGGGCATGAGCGGCGGGATCGACTCCGCCATCACGGCTGCCATCGCCGTCGCGGCGCTCGGGCCGGAGAATGTTGTGGCCATTACCATGCCATCGCGTTTCAGTAGTTCCGAAACGATTGCCGATGCGAAGAAAGTGTCGGACAATCTCGGCATTGAGATGCTCACGATCCCCATCGAGCCGATCCTGACGCCCTTCAACGAATCGCTGAAGGCCAGTCCCGCCTGGAACGAGCGGGGGACCGCCTACGAGAATCTCCAGGCCCGCATCCGCGGGACGGTCCTGATGTCCCTGAGCAACCAGATCGGCGCCCTCGTCCTCACCACCGGCAACAAGAGCGAGGCTTCCGTTGGCTACAGCACGCTCTACGGTGACACCGCCGGCGGCTTCGCCGTCATCAAGGACGTCTTCAAGACGCTCGTCTACCGCCTGGCCGACCACATGAACAAGCAAGCCGGCCGGGAGCTGATCCCGATCGACGTGATCAAGCGTCCGCCCACCGCCGAGCTGCGCCCCAACCAGAAGGATGCCGACTCGCTGCCCGACTATGATTTGCTCGACACGATCCTCAAGGGCTACGTCGAGGAGGACAAGTCCGCTCGCGAGCTGATCCAGATGGGCCTGCCCACGGCAGAGGTCGAGCGAGTGATTCGCCTGGTGGACGTCAACGAGTACAAGCGCCGTCAGTCCCCGCCCGGCCCGCGCATTACGCCGAAAGCCTTCGGCAAAGACCGCCGCCTCCCCATCACCAACCGCTACCACCCGCTTTACCACCCCGCCCCGGGGCACCCCTCCGCCGGCCCCGAGCACGCGGAACCCATGTGACACTCAATTGCCGGATACGATGTAGTAGCGCGGCCCCTTGTCCGTATCGAGCTTCTTCAACCGCATGGTCAGATTGTGCTTGTGGTTCTTCTCAAAGTAGTCTTTGGCTGCATAGGGGACTTCCGTACCATCCGCACGGGACTCTCCGAACACGTACTCTACATTGGGGTCATTTTGGCATATCTGGGGCCAGTTGAATGAGGCCGAGCCCGGCCACAGCATCTGCATTTCGGCATAATCCTTTTGGGCTCTGGCCGCCCAGAATGCTTTGCTCACGGATTCAGGAGATTTCGGCCACACTTGTCTCTGCCGGATGGCGGCCAGCGTCTCGTTCTTGGCCTGCTCAAACGAGATACCATGGCCTTCTTTGGCAGACCCCGACCCGCTACTGGGCAGCCCATCGACCTCGAAGATGCCCTCGGGGAGCATGGGAGGGATTTGCAGGTGAACAGTGCAGACTCCCTGTGTGGACGGCGGGGTCTTCCCGTTCTTCGCGAGTCCTATCCAGCGCGTGACAATCGTTCTGGGATACCAGTGACCGTTCTTCGCCTGGACAACGGCCGTGATCTCCTGCATCTCGATGGAACCACCGGGTACCTTGTCCAGATCGACGCCGGCCAGCCAGTTCTTGTTCTCTTGCCAAACGGCGTCGGGACGCTGTTCCGTCACGAGCCGGTAACACAGGTAGTCGTGCGCCGGGTCCAGATAATGGAGGACGCGCCTCGGCAGCACTGGCGGGTAGGAACCTACCACTTCTCCCTGGTTCAACTCCTCGACGCAGATCAGCTCGTTCTGTCGAGAGTAGTCATCCTCGATGATGCGCGCGGTGGGAAGGACGATTGGAGGCCAGGCACAAGACCCAAGGAAGGATGCGCCACTACCGTTGGTGGCGTGTTTGGCCAATTCGCCCCACGTGCCGTTCTCGCTTCGCACAATAGTGTAGCTGTTCTTGCCACTGTTGAGTTCGATTTGAAGCCGGCCGGAACGGGGATCTTCATAGCGTTGGCGAGTCCACGCGAGCATGGACTCGAACGTGTTGCCGAGTTGCTCTCTATATTGCGGCCAGAGTTGGCTTCGTGGTTCATCCTGAAGAAAGACATAGTGGGACTCGTGGCGGCTGTTGGACCCCGACTTGTAGTCCACGTCAAGCCAACCGACAATGCCGTCATCATTTGCGTTCACGATGATGGCGGCGTATTCTTCGACTGCTTCCGCGCGTCGTCGCTTGTATTCCTCCCAGACCTTGCTGAAATCCGGAGTCGGCGTCTTGTCCACGATACGCGCATCACGCGGCACACCAAGGTCGTAGATGTCCCGCGGCCCGGTTTGCGGATAGTCGCAGGTGCATTCGGCCCGAGAGACAACCACACCATTGGCATCCTTTGCCGTTGCTCCGTATCCCAGGAGAAGTTTGGATTGCGGATCGATATACAGAGTGGTTGCCCAATGAGGGATGCCCGACTCCGGCACAGAGAAAGACATCTCCTGAACCTGGACTTTTCGTCCCCTGTAAGCACCTGTCTTTGTGACGATTTCTGCACCCCTGTCTTTGAGCAATTTGCTCGTGCTCTCCAACATCTGGACCGGAGACGACATCGGAGGGGCAGAATCGTCCTCTGGCAAGTAGGTGAGGGTAATGGCTTTGGTGTTGGGATCGTACTCCGCCCGTTCGTGTTCCTTATAGCGCCAGAAGGTCACCTTACCGTCAGGCATGGCGGCGCCCTGGACTTTGGCGTCGAAGCCCATCCACGTCTCCGCCTTGCCTGTCACGGTCTTGGTCTGCATGGAGCCCGAGTAGTGCATCCATGGCACTTGTTGCATGGCCTGCGTCATATCGGAGAGTTCCACGGCTTTGACAACGGGTTGATTGAATTGCGACAGACTGATGATGACTGCCGCCACAATCACCGCGGCGGTGACGAATTTCGTTGTTCGACTTTTCATGATCGTTCTCCAGAGGCTCGGTTCGGGGCGAGTCGAGCGGTTGTCCCGGTTCAGTCCGCCGGCGCGGAGGGCGTCGGCGAGGACGGATTGGTCTCTCGACGCGCTCGTGCGGATGCCGGCGTGTTTCAACAGGGCTCTGATTTCACTTGTGGGCCTCATTTCTTGTCCTCCGAATTCAGGAGGGACCGAAGTCTGTTCAGTCCGTACCGGCATCGGCCTTGCACGGTGTTGACCGGGACATTCTGGAGTCGGGCGATCTCGGGGAAGGTCATTCCCACCCCCTCGTGAAGAGCGACAGCTTCGCGCTGTTCATCCGGCAGTTGGGCCATCGCTTCGCTGAGTCGCTGAAGCTCTTCACTCAGGATCGCCCACGGCTCAGGCTCTCGCGCGGTCGGTTGGGCAGAGACGCAAGATCTTGCGTCTCTACAAAGGGCACGACTTTCGAGGCGTTTCTCGCCGCGACGGTAATTCCGGGCCCGGTTGACCACCGAGACGGCCAGAAAGCTCTTGAGATTGCCTGCGACTCGGATGCCGGCTCGCGACTGCGCCACGTGGACGAAGACGTCGTGCACGACATCCTCGGCCGCGTGAACGTCCGGCAGTAAGACCACCGCCAGGCGGAGCAGATCGTCCTTGTACTTCAGATAGATCCGCTCGAACGCCTCGGCGCTGCCGCGTTTGAAACGCCAGGTTAGCAGCCTGTCTTCCAGCATGTCACCAGTTTACCATCGAGAGAGCCCTCTTTCGCCTATAACACACCGCCGGCGACAGATTCCGTATGAGGTGCGCAAAGAAAAAGGCCAAGCCTGGTGGCCTGGCCTTCAGAATAGTCTCACGGGAGGAGCAACTACTTCTTCGGTTGAGTCGCTTTCTGGGCCTCCAGGTATTGTTTGGCGGGGACGAGGCTGTCAATCAGAGCGTGCAACTCAGCGTCGGTAAGCGGCCCATTGACGGCCAGAGCGGGGAACGTGCCGGAGGGCGATTCGAGGACATAGCCCGTGCGATTCTCCGCCGGCGGGTCCTTGATGATGTGCGCCGCGCTCTGGAGCAGGATTCCGGCGAGCCATTTGTCCCGGCCGCCGCCCCAGACCTTAAAGCCGTTGGGGGACGTGTAGACGACCGTGCCCTGCTTGACCAGCGGGCCGAGCATGGCATTGTAGCTGGGACTCTGGACGAAGACCAGGTGACGATGATCGTCGGCGCGAGCCACGAGCAGGAACATCCGCTGGCCGGGGCTGGCGGGATCGATGGCGTCGGTGATGTCGATGGAGCCAAGCCAGGCGGGTCGAACCGCGAAGGTGTAAGTCTCGAACTTGGCCGTGTTGACCATGTGTTCAATGGAGACGCTGGGGATCACCATGTCCGGCGTGACAGAGACCGGCGACGAGCCTGACGTCAGCCCCTCCAGACCGTCGAGATTCCACGCCACGCCCGGGGCATCGACCGACTCGGTCAGCGCCCGGCGGATGAGCAGCCGGGTTCTGCCCGACATGATGAATTCCTTTTCCGCGATCGTCGAATCCTCGTCGCGCACCTTGAACAGCCAGTACGTGTCGAGCCGGCCGTTGGGGTCCGGAGTCCCAACTTTGAAGACATGGGCCGACTTGCCGTCGGGAAGCCTGCCCTCGGTGACATCCTGCACCTCTGTCTTCTTTTCCGCCAATGATGTCTGCAGCCCGGCGGCGAGGCCCAGGTACTCCGCAGGGCTCAGCGGCGGCTTGAAGGCGGCCGTGATGGTCTCCGGCGCGATCTGGAGACCACCTCCGGCTTTGGACTGACTCGTATAGACCATCTGGCCGTCATAGGCGTTGGCGAAGACGACGCTGCCGTTGGCTTTCAGGATGCGGGCAAACCGGGCCGTCGCCGGATCATACCACGAATGATCCGTCACGATATAGGACTCCGGCTGCGCGGAAAGCTGCAACTGATTGAACTTCAGGCTGCCATCACCTTTGACGGAGCACATGGGCAGCCACACGTTGTTCAACGCCTCGTTGCTGTCGCCGAGAGAAGCGGATACCACAATCTCGTTCTGAATATGCACGATTTTCGTCCCGGCAAACAACGATTGCTCGGCGGCACAAGCCTTGCTCAGAAGGTCGGGCCTGTTCACCCGAGACACACCAAACAGAGCGGCGCCAATCGCAACCACCGCCGCCACTGCGAGTTTCGCTACGGCACTTGTCATGAACCATCTCCTTAGGCGCAGACTCCACCGAACCTCCGACGGAGCCGCGGCATTTGAGTTTGCGTGAATGGTCATTGCCATGAGGCGAGCGCGGGCTGACGTGCAGATGGAATCATCAACCGACAGATGCCGGCGTTGCGCAGCGGAAGCGAGCACGACCTCGAGCTGTTTCAGCTCGACGCGGCACTCATCACAGCCGGACACGTGGGCGATGACTTGGGCGGCTTCGTGCCCAGGCAATGTGCCCAGCACGAACTCCACAAGTCGATGCGAGATGTGCTCATGTTCGGTCATAGTTCACCACGGCATTCACGTGCATACGCCTTCATGGCACGGGCCAGCTTTTTGACGGCCCGATACAGAGAAACACCTACCGTGTTGCGCGAACAGCCAAGGATCTCGGCGATGCGCCCGTGGTCGAGCCCTTCGATGCGCGCGAGGACGAACACGTCGGCCTGACGCTTGGGCAGCTTCGCCAACGATGCATTGAGCTGCTGCTGCAGCTCGTCGAGCATCAGCGTATGGCCGGGATGGGGGGCGCTGTCGACGGCAGCGCCGACATCCTCCAGCGGAATCGCACCGGAACGCTGGCGTTTAAGGAGTTCGATCGCCTTGCGCACGGTCGCCCGATAAAGGTACGCACCCCAAGCGGTATCCTCGCGGCAGGAGGACCAGCAGCGCCAGAGGGCCAGGAAAACTTCCTGGTATACATCCTGGGCCAGATGGACATCGCCCGTGACACGCAACGCCACGTTCAGAACGTTCCGCCCGTGGGCATCGACCAGGTTTTGAAATCGGCTGTCGGACAACGGACAACTACTTTCACTGAAACGACTACTCGAATTCAAGTTCCGGCTGCAACCATCGTAGGGACAGGCCCCTGTGCCTGCCCAAGGCGGCCACAGGGGGCCGCCCCTACCTACATAGAGGGCCCCCTTCGGCGCACATTAACGAGAATCCGATTTTCCGGCATTTTATCGCATCCGGCCCGGCCGCGCAAAGAAAAGGCCGGACGCTACTGTCCGGCCGGAGGGATGATACTGGTTGTCCTCACGTTCTTCACTGAGGCAGATTATCTTCCGCAACGTCTTTGACGTTCAGATCGGCGTAGATCACTCGGTACATCGGCGCGTCTGGGGGACGATACCAGAAGATGGGTCTGGTAGCATCACCCACGGTAGCCTCGGCGCCGGCGTAGTGCCAACGGATGCCGTCGGACGACAGGTTCTGGACGAAGAGGAATCCCCGCATGACCTTGAGCACCAGTTGCAGGCGGGCCTGAACGACCGGATCGTTGAAGTTGTTCACGTCATCGATGTTGAGGCTCTTGTCCTGACGGAGGACGTCGGCAAGCTCTCTGCCCGGCAGCGGGTCGAGTCCAGACGGGAACTTGCCGGCAATAGTGGTCCAGATGCGCAACGCTTCGACGAACTCCGCTTCGCGCGGCGTCGAGGCATCCATCTGCATTGTATTCAACGTGTAACCTGGAGGCACGTCCATGCTGAACTCGGTCGGGTCCAGCGGGACATTGAATTGGATGTCCATCATCACGATGGAGCCCATCTTCTTTCCCGACTGGTGAATCGCGTGTTCGACCTGCAGGGGAAGCAGACTGGCGGCATCGGCCCAGATCGTCGTGTCCGTGTCCGTCTCCGCCAGACGATACCCGACAGCTTTGCGGCCGTCGATCTGCGACTCACCGAGGTACTGGACCGACTCATCCGGATTCTCCTGGGCCTGCCGGATGCGCCGGCGGAGCTCCTCGAACTGATTCAGCTTCTTCCCCTGCTGCTCGGCCGACCAGTTCTCCAGTTCCATCCTCATCGCCGATTTGCGGGAAGGAACCAGCGCCAGGGCCTTACCCTGCACATAATCGAAGATGAACACCAACTCGCCTCCCGCCGCATCGTCGGCAGACATCGTTTGTCGCTCCAGACCCGGATGCATGAACTTGCCTTCCACCGTCTGCACAGGCTGATCCTCCATCTTTATCAGCACCTTGAACGTGGCAGTGTGCGCTTCCATGATCGACCGGACCACGGCCGCGAAGGTAGGCGTTCCGCTGCCCATGCCGTGAATGCCGATCCCCGCGACGATGATCACTGCCGCAGCAATGCCTATTTTTATGATTGGATTTGTCATGAGAAATCTCCTTATGGCAAGCCCCGTGCCGCTTGGCGCCGCCTTGAGCCTGACGTTTTGTTCGCGAACGATTCGATTCATCACGTGTGCCTCGACGTCGCCCGTGACGGCTTTCGCATCCGCAACGAGCCGGCCCTGAATCGCCGTTAGCTCCCGCCACTCCGCCTGGCATGCCGGACAGGTCGATAGATGCTGATCAAGCGCACGGCGCCGCGTGGCGTCGAGCACGTCTTCAAGATAAGGAACAAGGAACTCTTTGCATTCTGCGCAATTCATCGCTGCACCTCGTCAGTCTCCCGCCCGTGTTGCAGGGTGTCACGCAACAGGGCATAAGCCCGGGACAGATTTTTGGTGACCGTGCCCAAGGGTGTGTCGAGTTGTGCGGCGATCTGTGTGCATGACAGACCGCCGTAGTAGCGCAGGAGAACCACGCGCTGATAGGGCTCGGGCAACCCGGCCACCGCCGCTTCGAGATGGTAGTCTTGAGACAGTTCGGGTGCGGGCGTCTCTGCGCTGGAGGCACGGACGATCTCGCGTTGTCGTCGTACGCGTTCCTTTTTTCGTTGCTCGCTCGCGACGCGGTCGGCGATGGCGAGCAACCAGGCGAAGAACTTGGCGGGCTCCTTCAGGTTCTCCATCTTGAAGTACGCCCGCACGAGCGTTTCCTGTGCCGCCTCTTCCGCGAGGTCGTGTCGGCCCAGCTTGCCGGCCAGATGGGCCAGCAGTACCGGCTGGTAGCGCCTGACCAGGTGGCGAAAGTCGTCCGGATGGCCATCCCGGCAACGTTCCACGTAATACCGATCCGTTTCCATCGCACAGCACCCTGACAAACTGCTCTCGATCCACATTCCCAATATAGTGGCCCGTCGGAGTATTTTGCGACAGAAAACAGAGTGATCTACAAAACAGCCGTGGCCCCGACGGAGAACCGCCGGAGCCACGGAGCACTTCAACTCATCAAAACTGCTGGCCGCCCATCTTTAGGGATTAGCCAGCTTCTTGATCTCAGACGTCGGCAGAACACCGTGATAGACCCGGGCATCGTCCAGTTCTCCGTTGAACGCGCGACCAGTGTTCTGGGAGTTGCGTCCCAGACTCAGCTGGTACGTGTTCGTGGCGATGACGCCCGTACGCAGCGTGCTGGCAACCATCGCACCGTTCAAGTACAGCCGTATCTGCGTTCCGTCATATGTCCCGGCCACATGATGCCAGGTGCTGTTCATCGTCGAAGCCACGACCTCACTGCTCGCGGAGTACCACGTGCCGTCATAAATCGCGAGCTGCAGCCGGTTGCCGTTGGTGTGGGCCAGCACGTAGGCGTTGTCGCCCTTGCTGATGAACGTCTGATAGGCGCTGTTGGCGAAGTTGGCCGGCTTGATCCAGGCCGAGAGCGTGACCTGATCGGTGATGTCGAAGATCGCTGCCGTGCCGCAGTCGACGTAGTCGGCCGTGCCGTTAAGCTTCAGCGAAGCACCGATCTTGCCCGCGGCCACGTACGTCGGGGTGCCGACGATGGTACCGTTGTTGCCGTTGCCGGAGCTGTCTTTCACATCGTTATCCAGCTTCCACCAGCCGATCAGCGTCCGGGTGACCGTCGTCGCGGTCGTCGGCGGGTACAGCTGGATATCGTCGATGTACAGCGTGCCGGCGCCCGTGCCGGTGCCCAGACCGATCGTCATCGATTGGACCTTCGACAAGCTGATGCCGCTGAAGCTGCTCAGCGGGATATTCCAGGTCGTCCAAGCCGGATCCGCAAGAACCGCAGCATCTTCACCGGCCGCCGCACCGAAGCTCACTTTAGCGCTCTTGCCGTTCTGATCGGTCAGCTTGATCCACAGCGGGACATTGGTGGCATTGGTCGCCTGGCCGTAGAAGTATAGCGCGAGCGTCTGAACGCCGCTCTTGGTCCAATCCAGGACTGGCGTAAACGTTCGGGTCGCCTCCGAATTGGTGATACCGTCCCGGCCGTAGGCCAGCGGCATCGACTGCTTGCCGGCGTGATAGATGGCCGTGCTGCCGAAGGTGCCGGTGGTCAGGGCGTCATTGACACCGACAACCGACCCATTCGTGAGTGTGTTGTAGCCGTCGACCCAGATGTCAAAGATCTTGTTCGTGGTATCGTTGTAGTTTTCCATGTCGTCGACGACGATGAAGGGACTGGTCGTGAAGTTCCAGACGTCACCTGCCCAGGTGCTGATGGCCTCGGCGGCGTTGACTTCATCGACTCTCCAGTAGTATTTCGCGGACAAGCTCAGACCCGAGGTCGCGTAGCTGGTGGCAGCGACGGAACCGGCCAAGGGCAGAGCGTTCGGATCGGTGCCCAGGTACACCTGGTGCGCGGCGGCTTCGCGTCCGGCACGCCAGCCCAGAACGACGTCGGGCGAAATGCCGGTGGCGCCGACGGCCGGGGTAGGCTCACGGACCTGGACCGGAATATACAGGAACCGCAGCTCGCTCAAGCCGTACTGCTTGCCGCCATAGTTGCTCTTGGCGGTGAGCTTCACGGATCTGACCGCCACGCCGCCAAAATCAACAACCGTGTTGTACTTGTAGTCGGGAGCCGAGTCCGCCTGCGCGAAGACGAAGTCACCGAGCTTCGTGAAGGTGGTCCCATCGCTGGAGTATTCGATGGTGACATCCTTGAGTCCGAAGTTCAGCATCGTTTCGTAGTCCATGTTGTAGTTCCATACCAGCATCTGGTACAGCTTGTAGGCCCGGTCGAAGTCATACTTCAACCAGACCGGCTGGGGGGCGTTCGTCCCCGATGTCCACATCGTCGAGGAGGTGGTTCCGTGCAGATCGCCCGTCACCCCGGAGCCATTGATCGTGTTCTGGACATTCGATACCGCCACCATGGAGGAAGCCGTGGCGGTGATATTCTGGGCCAGAACCGCATAGGCAAACGGCTCCACAGTGAACTGCCAGAGCCCCCCTTTGTAGACAGTGTGATCGGCGGTCGCATTGACTTCATCCACGCGCCAGTAGTAGGTTTGCCCGAACTCCAGGCGTCCCGGCGGATCGTAGGTATTGGCATCCTGGCTCGGGCTCACCAAAACTCCCAGAGGGTTGGTGGTGGTGGCGGTGTTCACGTCCTCCGGGTTCGTCCCGAAATAGACGTTGTGCGTCCCGCCAAAAGGACCGGGGGTCCAGCTCAAAACCGTTTCGCGCGGCAGGTCCGCGGCCTTGTCGTCGGGTTTCGGATTGGTGGCGGGGCCATCTTCCGCCCCTTTCATGACCGCCAGAACTTCCCCATCGGTCAGGGTCCGGCTATAGATCCGCGCGTCGTCCATCATGCCCGTGAAGTAGCGTGCGCTCGTACTGTTGTCCCGCGCCAGGGTCACGGTGGTGGTGGAGTTCGCGATGACGCCGACGTGAGCTTCCGCACCGAAGGTGGGTTGCAGCGCGCCATCCACATACATCTTCAGGGTCGTGCCGTCATACGTCCCGGCGACATGGTGCCAGACGTTGTTGAAGGCCGCCGACGTCACGACCTGGCCGCGCGCCGTGTACCACGTGCCATCGTAGATGTTGAACTCCATGTAGTTGCCCGTATTGTGCTTCAACGCGTAGCAGTAATCGCCTTTCGTCACGAAATGCTGATGGGCACCGTTGCCCGCGGCCGTCGGATAGATCCACGCGGAGAGCGTGACTTGTGCGGTCACGTTCAGAGACGCGCCGTTGCCGCACTCGACGTACTGGCTGGTCCCGTTGAATTCCAGCGCGCCCTTGAGATGGCCGGCCACCCAGGTGGGCCCCCCCGTCAGAGTGCCGGTGTTGCCCTTGCCCGACGAGTCGAGGGCCGTTGTTCCCGTGCCGTCATCCAGTTTCCACCAGCCCACCAGGCTGGCGTCGTTGTTGGGACTGAATGCATAGACCGCCGTGATGGGCATCAGGCTGCATAGTCCCACCAGAAGAAAATAATGTGCCGGCTTGCTCATATCGTATCCTCCTTCACAAATGCTGAGATTGTGACAGGTATGGCTGGCCACACGCCAGACGATGATCACGATACCGAATACACATGGCAGCGCCCGTCTCTGAGTCTTCACGGCGCCGCGCTATCGAAATGGGGAAGAACATGTGAAGGTGGGCTGAGGAGAACCCCTGCACGCCTGGTGCGTCAGAGGCTCTCGACTCAGCCCACCGAAATGACAGCTTCTGCGGAACGGATTACCGATCGCCGGCCAGATAGCCGATTTCACCGGCGGTCAGGGCGCGGTTGTAGATCCGGACTTCATCAAGCATACCGTCGAGATACGGATCGGTGCTGAACATGGACCGGCCGAGCCAGTTCTGGGTGGTCGCACCCAGATCCGTCGGCAGCTTCGTCGTCGCGGCCGACCCGATCAGCGTGCCATCCACGTACAGCGCGACCGTCATGGCCGCGGCGTCCAGCACACCCGTCATCTGGTGCCAGCCCACCGACAGAACTCGCGACGACGTCACGCCGGACTCACTGCCGCTACCGGCCGTCGTGATGGCGAACCGCGGGAAACTGCTGGCGTTGCGGGTAGTCAGGAACATGTAAACCGTCGAACCCGTGCCCAAATCCAAGACCCGCTGCCAGACGGCGCCGGTGCCGGTGTAGTACACCCAGGCCGCGGCGGTGCAGTTGGTCAGTTTGCTGACGACACCGGTACCGAACGTGGTGCCCAGATCGATGTACCCGCTGGTGCCGTTGAACACCGCGGCTTTGCCCATGGTGGTCAGCATCGAATCGGCGAAGGTGACGGTGTTCAGGGTGCCGTCATAGCCGCCCTTGCTGTCCTTGGCGTCGCCTTCCATCGCGTAGGAGGCCACGAGGTTCGACGTGCCCGGATCGACCGGTGCCGGCACGATCGGGGCGGTGTTGTACAGACGGATATCGTCGATGTACAGCGTGCCCTTGCCCGAGCCGGTGACGCCGAGGGTCAGGGTCTGGACGGCCTTGACGTTACCGACGGCGGACAGATCGATATTCCACTGCTTCCACACCAGGGCCGACAGAATCGAGGCGTCGCCCGGATAGGTGATCTTCGCGTCGTTGACTTTCACGTAGAACTGGCCGGCGGTATTCGCCGTGGCACCATGGAAGAAGACCGTCAGCGTCTTGATGCCGGCGACACTCCAATCCTGCGCCGGTGTGTAGGTGCGGGCGATCTCGGACGTGGTGATGTTCCTGTCGCCGTAGGTGAACGGCATGGACTGTTTGCCACCATGGACGATCGCCGTTTCGTTGAAGGTGTTGTTGGCCGGCGAGTTGTGGCCGACGACGGCGCCGTTGTCGCTGGTGTTGTAGCCATCGATCCAGACATCGAACACCGGGTTCGTGCCGTCGTTATAGCTTTCCATATCATCCACAGACAGGAAGTCCGCGGTGGCGAAGTTCCAGACGCCGCCGGTCCAATTGCTGGGGATCTCCGCCGTGTTCACTTCCTCGATCTTCCAGTAGTAAGTCGCGCTCAACTGGAGGCCCGAGGGGGTGTAGCTCGCCGCAGCCACTGTTCCAGTCGGGACCGTGTCGGCCTTGACGGCGTTGGCATCGGTGCCCAGGTACACGTTGTGCGAAGCCGCTTCACGTCCGGCCCGCCAACTCAGAGCAAGCGTCGTCGGATCGATCCCGGTGCTGCCGGGAGCCGGGCTCGGTTCGCGGGCGATCACCGGAAGGTAATAGAACCGGACTTCGCTCATACCGGTCTGGTCGGCCCGCCGCCAAGCGTTGTTGATCGTAATCTTCACGGACTTGGCGACTACGCCGTTGAACGCAACGATCACGTTGGCGGCCTGATTCTCTTCGCCGGTGGCCTGGGCAAACTGGAAATCGCCCAACTTGGTCCACGTGGCCCCGTCGAGAGAGTACTCCACCACGGTGTCCTTGGCGCCGAAACCGAGCACGCTCTCATAGCTGGTATTGTGGTTCCAGACCTTCATCCCGTGCAGCTTGTACAAGCCATCGAAATCGAACTGGGCCCAGAACGGGAACTGGCCTTTGGCGCTCTGCCACATGGCCTTGTTGTTCACGCCGGCCAGATCGTCCGTCATATCGGAATCATTGACCATGTTGATTGCCGGGGTGTTCGTGGCACTGCTGACACTGGACGCCGTGGCGGTGATGCCGGTCATCTTGTAGGCATACGGTTCGGTGGCAAACTGCCACGTCGTGCCCTTGAACACATACTGATCGGCGGTCGCATTGACCTCATCGACACGCCAGTAGTAGGTCGTGCCGAAATCCAGGCGACCCGGAGGATCGTACGTGCTGGCGGTCTGGCCCGGGGAAACCAGCAGCGGGCTGCTCGTCGTCGCGCTATTGACATCGTCGAAATTCGTCCCGAGGTACACGTTGTGCGTACCGGCCAAAGGACCGGGCGTCCAACTCAGATTCACCTCCCGGACCACGTCGGTGTCTTTGTCTCTCGGACTCGGGTTCGTGGCAGGTCCTTCGCCACTGCTCATCATGACGAGTTTGATCTCGCTGAGGATCAGAGCGCGATTGTAAACACGCGCATCATCCACCAGGCCGCCGAAGTACTGGGTATTGGCCGCGTGCCGTCCCAGTTTCAAGGTGCTGCTTTCCGCGGAGGGCGTTCCCGACGCACTGAGCGTGCTGGCCTGTACGCCGTTGGTATAGGCCGTCATGTTCGCGCCGTCGAACGTCCCACAGAGGTGATACCACGTGTTGGCCTCGAGGGTTCCGAACGTGGTACCCATCCACGACCCCCCGATGTTGGCGCCGAGATATCCCGCCCAGCCGCCGTTATGATTCCAGTTGATCTGGTAGTTGCCCTCCCGATGCAGAGGGCCGCTGGGGGCGCCGGAGGAGGAGGGGGCGGCGGAACTGGTGACCCAGCAGGCGATCGTCCACGTCGCCAGATTGTCGTTCCAGCCCGTGTCCACGTAGTCGTCCACGCCGTCGAACTGGATCGCGCCGCCGTAGTGACCATTCGTCCAGACTGGTCCGTTAGTCAAGGTGCCGTTATGTTTGCCGCTGGAGGAGTCAAGAGCGGTTGTACCGCTACCATCATCCAATTTCCACCAACCCACCAGGCTCGTGTCGCTATCCGGAGCGAAGGCGTAAGCCGCACTCCCCAGAACTAATACGAGCAGCCCGACCAAGGGTAAACGCCGTCCACACCTACTCATAGTCTTTCCTCCTACACACACCTAAACACACTGCATTGAACTTGGCCACACGCCAAGAAATCCGACCCTGCTGTAGAAGTGTGCCGCGGCTCCCATCCCCCGCCGCATCACGGGGACACTGCCGCCTGTCACTGTATCGTCCAACCGATCTTCTGTTATGCACATTACTTGACCTGACGCGGCCTCGGGACCGACATCACTAACACCGCAAGACAAATCGCATCCTGCGCCTCCTTGCGGCCGTATCAGTGTCGCCCGGAACGGACCCGGTGCTCCGCGCCGGCCCGGTCGGCGCCTAGAGCCGGTCTCCGGCCAAGTAACGGACCTCACCTTCCGACAACGCCCGATCGTAGACGCGGAAGTCGTCGAGCATGCCATTGAAATAGGGATCGGTCGTATACTGCGACCTACCCAACCAGTTCTGCGTGGTCTTGCCCAGGTCCTTAGGCAGAATGCTCGTGGTCTGATTGCCTTGCGCCAGGCTGCCGTCGATGTAGAGTGACAGCCTCATGGACACGCCCTCGATCACAACGGTCACCAGGTGCCAGCCGGTAGCAAGCACGCTCGGCGCGCTAACCATAGCTTCACCGCCGCTGCCGGTCTTCGTGATCGCGAACCGAGCCGTGTTGCTGGCGTTGCGCGAGGTCAGGAACATATAGACGGTGGAGCCCGTTCCAAAATCGAACGCACGCTGCCACTGAGTGCCGGTATTGGTGAAGTTCACCCACAGGCTGAAGGTCGAATCCGCCAGAGTACTGAGCAAGTCGCTGAACGAGGCATTCATCTCCACATACGCCGTGGTGCCGTTGAACTGGACGGCTTTGCCCAAGCCCGTCATGGAATCCGCAAAGGTGATGTTCGTCCCTGTACCGGCAGAGCCATGCCCCGAGACATCCTTCACTTCGCCCTCCATCGTGAAGTGCGCCTTCAGATGGGCCGGACCCGGATCCACGGGCTGCGCCACCGTCGGAGGCGTCTTGTACAGGCGAATGTCGTCGAGATAGAGTGTTCCCGTGCCCGGGCTGCTCACGCCGATGGTCAACGTCTTGACCGCCGTCACGCTGGTCCCGACGGTGGCGAGATCCACGTTCCACTGCTTCCAGAGGGCCGTGGACAGGGCGGCGGTGCTGCCGGAGAAGCTCACTTTCGTGCCGTTGATCTTCAAGTAGAGTTGACCGGTGGCATTCGTGGCCACCCCGCGGAAAAAGACCACCAGCGTCTGGATGCCCGCCCGCGTCCAGTCCTGGGCCTCCGGGAACGTTCGGGTGGCTTCGGACATCGTATAAGTCCCGGTGTTGTTGTATTTGAACGGCATCGACTGACTGCCGGCATGAACGATCGTCTGCTCGGCGAACGGTGCCGCATCGTTACCCACCGTGGCGCCATTGGTTGTTGTGCCATACCCATCGAGCCAGGCGTTGAAGATCGGATTGGTGCTGTCGTTGTAGTTCTCCATGTCATCGATGGTCAGGTAGCTCGGGGTGGCAAAGTTCCAGACATCACCGGCCCAGGCGCTCGGGATGGCAGCCGTGTTGACTTCCTCGACCTTCCAGTAGTAGGTCGCGCCGAGTTGAAGACGGGCCGGGGCGTAGCTGGTGTTCGTCACGGTCACTGCCGGGACAGTCCCGTTGGCCACAGCGTTGCCGTCCTCACTCACGTAGACGTTGTGCGAGACGGCCTCCCGGCCGGCGCGCCAGCTGAGAGTGACAGAGGGATCGATATTCGTGCTGCCGGTCGCGGGATGCGGCGCGCGTGCGTACACGGGCGTGTAGAAGAACCGCACCTCGCTGAGGCCGTACTGATTGACGACACTCCAGCCGGCATTCATGACGATCTTGACCTGCCGGGCGGCAATACCGCCCAGATTCACAACGGTACTATGGGCATACTCCTCCGCCCCCGGGCCCTGCGCGAACTCGAAATCGCCCAGAGTGGTCCAGTCCGTCCCGTTGGTCGAATACTCGATTGTCACGTCCTTGAACCCGAAACTCACGAGGGACTCGTATTCGCTGTTGTAGTTCCAGATCCAGAGCTCGTACAGCTTATAGACCCGGTCGAACGCGTATTGAATCCAGATGGGCTGCGGTCCGTTCTTGCTGCTGATCCACATGGTTTTCGTGTCCGTGCCGTGCAGGTCGTTGGTCAATCCGGAGCCATTGATCGTCTTTTCCGGCCCTTTGCCCGTTTCTGCACTGGATGCGGTGGCGGTGATGCCCGTGATCGCATAGGCAACAGGTTCGACGGTGAAGCTCCAGATAAGACCCTTGTGCACCGTGCTGTCGGCCGTGGCATTCACTTCATCGATGCGCCAATAATAGGTCTGCCCCAGGACGAGATGCCCCACGTCGAAGTTGTTGGCGTCGTGTCCCTGGCTGGCCAGCACGCCCTGCGGATCACCGACCGTCGCGGCGCTCACATTCGCAGAGCTCGTGCCGAAGTAGACATCGTGCTTGCCGGCAAACACCCCCGGCTTCCAGCTCAGAACCACGGCAGGAGGCACATCCGTCGCCCCGTCGGCAGGCGCAGGCGATGAAGCCAGCGCCGGATCCACCGCCAGTTCAACAGCCACGGCATCCACGTAGGTAGCCGTTCCGTCGTTGCTGATGCTCTCAATACGCAACCACAGGGCCTCCCCAGCCGTGCGACCGGTCCCCGTGTTCAGCTTGGCGCTCATCTTCTGGCTGTTGCCCACGGCCACCGTCGGCGTCAGGTCGACGCTGGCACCGGCGAGCGCCGTCGCGGCGACGGTGTCACCGATCTCTCCGTAGCCCGATGTCGGCAGGCGCGACACGTCTCCGCCGGCGTAGAGAGAAACCCGAACGGCCGAGCTGGTGTCGCTCCGGCCCACCCACATCGTGATCACGTAGTCAATACCTGGATCCCAGGTCCCGATCTGCTGCCACAGGTTGGACCCGTTCCACATCTTGGGGACATTGATGCCGTCGGGAGTGGTAAACCACGAACCATCCTCCAGATAGATCCAGCCCGAGACATTGATGATCCAGTCATCGATGCTGGCGGACCACCGACTGGTGCGACCGGCGCCCAGTGAAGGCGATTCAAAACTGGGATTCTTGAGCGGCGGATTGAACAGGCCGGCCTGAACCGCGTCCCCCACCGTGAGCATGAGTACGAGTGCCGCCAAACAGATTGCACCTCTCCGCATGATGGTTCTCCTTATCTCCAAGTATTCACACCATTTCGAGAAATGAGAATAGACTGCTTGAGGGGGAGCTCCGACGCAGAGTACAAGCGTTTGAGTGCCCCGGAGGAATCGTCTACAGAATGTCCTTGTTCGGCCGTGAGCAGACAGCGACATTACCTGCGACCTCCGGCGTTGGTGTCCCGGTTTGCTTCGCCACATGTCGCCCCAGATAGGCCGAAGGGGCTTATGGCTTATGGAAGAGTCGGCAGAATCACCCACTCCCTGACGACAAATGACGGAACCACTCACCACAGACACCAACTTCTGCCATTATAGCACCGTCTCGCGTCCGGTAAAAGCTCTTTTTCAGATCGACTGACCGGCTACAAGTCGAAATAGTTCACCCATTTCCAAACGAACCCGCTAGCCGCGTGGTAACCGGTCCTCGCCTCTTTATGGGGCCAAGATCCTGGCGTCGCGACCGATCGCGACAAGGACATCACTCGTGTGATATGCCCTGCCCCCGGACCCCGGATCGTGCTTAAGTGCGTCACGCGGAACGCCGAAGAAGGAGGACGAACTGCTGTGGCTGCGTCCGGAGTCGGTCCGGAATCGGCCGCCGCAAAAGGATTTGTCTCGCCGAAGCAACGGAGATGACATTATGGATCTTGCAACGGTAATTGGTGCCATCCTGGGTGTGTCCGTCATCATAGGGACCATCATGTATGAAGGACAGTTGAAGATTTTCTTCAACATACCCGCTATCGCCATCGTGTTCGGGGGTATGACCTGCGCGACGATGATCCACTTCTCCATGAAGCAGTTCCTGGGGATCTTCTCCGTCATCAAGAAGACCCTTTTCACCAAAACGTCGCCCCCGGACGAGGTCATTCAGCAGATGGGCAACTATGCCGCTATCAGCCGTCGCGACGGCGCGCTGGCCCTCGAGCAGGAAGTGCCCCGCATCAAGAGCGGCTTCATGAAGAAGGGCATTCAGATGATCATCGACGGCAAGCCCGAAGAGGACATGCGGAAAGTCATGGAGCTCGAGATTCAGTACATGCAGGAGCGCCATGCCATCGGCAAGAAGATCCTGGATTTCATGGGGGCTTCCTGCCCGTCGTTCGCGATGGTGGGCACCCTGATCGGTCTGATCTCGATGCTCAGCCACATGCAGAGCCCCGACCAGATCGGACACGGCATGGCTGTGGCTCTCGTATGCACGTTCTATGGCGCGACCATGGCCAACCTCATCTTCCTGCCCCTCGGCGGCAAGCTCGGACTCCACTCCAAGGCGGAGACGATCTCAATGGAGATGGTCATGGAAGGCGTGTGTGCCATCGCGCGGGGTGAGAATCCCACGGTCATCCGCGAACAGCTCCAGGTCTTCCTCTCCAACAAGGAGAGAGGCGAACTGGTGAAAGCAAAGGCGGCGTAATGGCCAAAGAGAAAGCCCAACAGGAAGAAGAATCCGGCGGCGAAGGTGCGCCGCTCTGGATGATTTCATTTGCCGACATGATGTCGCTGCTTATGGCGTTCTTTCTCATGTTGACCACTTTCTCGTCCTTTGGCCCGAAAGAAGAGAAACAGCTGCGCAGCGCCATTATGGTTGTCCTGGCTCCCTACGGCGATTTGCTGGGTCATGGCGTCTTCGACAGTTCCGGCGACGATATGAGCAGAGGTCTCAGTGCGACCGGTTCGTCCGAAGACAACAGTCAGACACCCACGCTCGACGTGACGGCGGGTCAGAAGGGCTCCCTGCGCTCGACCCACGCCCCGGACTTCCGGACGCACAAGGTCTTCACGGCCGAGTCGAAAGAGATGTTCTGGAGCACCGGCACCTCGCTATCCGCGCAGGGCCGGGCCTTTCTGGACCTGGTGGCCGCCTATGCCGCACGTCTCCACGGCCCGATTGTCGTCAGCGAATCGAGTTCCGGCTCCGACAACCTGGGCGTCCAGAGAGCCATCGCCGCCGTGCGCTACCTGGTGGACCGAGGCGTTCCGGAAACCTCGATCAACGTGGCTCCCGGCGCGGTGGAGACCACGGAGAGTGAACACCGCCGGCTTCAAGTGACTTTCCTGGTGGGGGCTATCGACCCATGAAAAAGGCACCCCCTAAAGAAGAAGCAGGCGAGAAGGCGCCCCTCTGGATGATCTCCTTCGCGGACATGATCTCGCTGCTCATGGCGTTCTTCGTCATGCTGCTGACGATGGCCACGTCGCGCAGCGGCACGCTTTGCGAAACGGGCATGGGCGTTTTCGAACGCTCGATCGAGAGTTTCCGCGACTCCATCGCCAGCTACGGCGTTCCCGGCGTGCTCGGCGAGAGGAAGAGTCTGGGCTTCGAACGCACCATGCGTCGCTATGCCGTCGATGGTGCCAAAGAGGAGACCGACGGACAACGGGTGATCGATGCCGACGAAGAGCGCACCAAGAGACTCTTCCGCCAGTTGCAGACCCGCGCTGCCGCGACGCCGTCGTCGGTCGGGGGTTCACAGGCTCTGTGCGACACTGCGCCGATCGTGTTCGGACCCGGCGCCGCGGAACTTGGGCCCGAGGACGAACGCTACCTGGCCCGCTTCTGCGCCGATCTGAAGGCTTCCAGCTCTCTGGAAGGCATGATGGTCGTCGTGGTCGGTGCGGCGCCGGATGCCAGAACGTTCCGGGACAAATGGGTTCTGGCCGCCGAACGGGCGCGTATCGTCGCGCAACAGATCCAGAGTCATCTGACCGACACCCGCGTCAGCGTCGTCTCCTGGGGCACCACCGACACGGCCGCGTGGAGCAAAGAGCTGCCGTCGTCCAACCGTCAGGTGCACATCCTGCTGTCGGTCCTCCGCAAAAACTGATGCACGTCACCTACTGCCGTCGAGCTCCATCGGCTGCAGCATGATGTGATCGTGCCCGAGCAGCGTACCGGTGGCCCGCGCCAAGTTGATCAGGGCGATCTCGTAATCGACAAACGCACGAATGCGGCTCAATTGCGCGTCGGCCAGACGAGTGGCAGCATAGAGTACATCCGTACTCGTCCGGTGACCCAGTTGAAACTGCGATTGCTCGACCCGGTAATCCCGATAGGCGGCCGTCACTCCCTGCTCCGCGGCCAGAATACGACGCCAGTTGCCGTCCAGGTCACTGACCGCCTCATACACGTCCTGCCGGATGCTCTGTTCCAGCCGCTCCCGGGAAAGGCGGTCCTGCACCCGCGTCAGCCGGGCGGCCTGAACTCTCGCCTGGGCGGCCGCGTTGCCCAGCGGCACCACGGCGGACAGCTCGACCGCATGATCGTCGCAAGGATGTCGTGTCACATCCCTGAGCGCATCGCCTACGCTATCGTTGCCCGTCCGGGCCGCGTACGTGTAGCTGAACGTGAGGTCCGGCAGCGCCGCATTGCGCGCCAGCTCCAGCTTCAGATCATCGATCGTCAACTGTTGCTCCAACGCCGCCATTTCCATGCGGGCGACGAGCGCCCGGCGTGCCAGTTCCTCTTTGTCCAGATCGAGACCCAGCGGGTTGGGTTCCGTCCGGGCGACGATTTCCGCCGCGGATTCCAGCGGCAGATTCGGGTCATTCATCACGCGCCGCAGTTCCCGGGCCCAATCCTGCCACGAGGTCTCGGCGCTGATCACGGCTTCCAGACGACTGGCCAGACCCGCTTCGGCACGCACGATCTCGATCTTGGGAGCCGATCCCGCCGCGACTTTCTTGCGGGCATGCGTCAGCTGATTCTGCGCCAGTTTGTACTGCTCCCGCCGCACCTCCAGCTCCTTTTTGGCCGCGTACAGCCGCCAGTAAGTGACATCCGCCCCGGCCAGCAACTGAATGGCGGCCAGCTTCGTGCGCGCGCTGACGATGTTCCACTCGTGCACGGCGATGCGGATGGACTGTGTGTTGACACGCGTTCCGGCGCCGCGCAGCAGAGATTGCACGTAGCTGACGCTCGCGGCCGCTTCCGCCTGTTCCGTCCCGTCCTCAACGGTGCTCGCAAAAGGCACACCTACCTGAATCGATCCGCCCGTCGGTAAGGGCTTCTGGACGCCAATCTCGGCATCCCACGTCTTGGAGACCTCGCCCGTTCCCGCCGCTTCTTCTCTCCCGAGGCCAGTGGACCCGTAGAGGAAGCTCTCGAATTTAGCCCGCTCGACATCCACGGACCGCAGAGCAATGGAGGGGTCAACCAGATCGACCTTCAGATCCAGATTGTTCCTCAGCGCCGCCGCCCGCACCCGGTCCAGGGTCAGCGACACGGCGGGTTGGGACTGATTGGGTTCCGTCACCTCCTGCACGATCCGCCGGGTCGCTTCTTCCACCGTTACCGGTCGCGACCGGGACTGTGACACGAGATTGACTTCCTCGACACGATCGAACCGTGCACTGCGCTCCCGCCGGTCCGGCGTTCCCGCATCGTCCAGATCCCCACAACCGGCAATCAAAGACAACGCCACGACAACGTTGATCCATTTCATAGAGTGAATCCCTGTGTTCTGCTTTCAATTCTATTCACACCGCAGCGCCACCATGGGATCGACCCGCGCCGCCCGGCGGGCGGGGAGCCAGCAGGCGAGCATGGAGACGCCGGTGATCAACAAGGGGATCAAACCGAATGTCGCCGGGTCGGTGGCGCTGACTTCATACAGGTAACTCGCAAGGAACCGGGTCAGGCCGAGTGCACCAATGACACCGACTGCCGAGCCGACCACCGACAACAACAGGCCCTGTTTGAGGACCATGGCCAGAATGCTCGTCCCTGGCGCGCCCAACGCCATGCGGATGCCGATCTCGCGTGTCCGTTGCACGACTGCGTAAGAGACGACTCCGTAGATACCGACAACAATCAACAGCAGCGCGATGAACGCAAAGAAAGTCAAGAATGCCGTCGTAAAGCGCTCCTGGCTGATGCACTCGTTCATCTGAGCCTTGAATGTGGCGGCGCCGGAGAGCGGCAGCGTCGCATCGAGACTCCGGAGCACGGCCCGGGCCTGCGCGATGACCGACGCCGGATCGGACTGCGTCCGGATGACGATCTTCAATTTCGCGTCAGGAATTACGGCGTCAAACGGCAGGAACAGATGGTTCGGCTTGTCTATTCTGACATTGCCTTGAATCATGTCGGCCGCGACTCCGATCACCTGGTAAGACTTTCGGCAGAAGATAACTTCCCGGCCTAGGGGGTCTCTGTCCGGCCAGAACCGGCGGGCCAGGCTCTCGCTGACGACCACCACCGGGTCTTTCCTCTGATGCTCCACGGGCGAAATGTCACGGCCTCTACGGATCGATACCTGCAAGGTTTTGAAGTAGTCTGTGCTGATGTTGTGGCAAACGGTGCGGACGGGTTTTCCATCCGGGGGCGTATAACCCTCTACGCTGACAGGAGCACTACTGGCCTGCGGTGAACAGGGCATGGATGAATCCGTCGATACGCTCTTGACGTTGGGCAGGACTCTCAATCGGTCCAGAAAGACCTGCGCAAACTGATAGCGCTGCTGCTCGTTCATTCTCCGTATGCCAACGTCGAAGGCGATGACGTTGTCCGGGCTGAACCCGGTGTCTGTGGATGAAAGCTCCAGGATGCTGCGAATCATCAACGTGGTACCGATGGATAGGACGAGCGCCATGGCGATTTGTGCACCGATGATGGCATTCGAAAGCAGAGAATGATGCCTTGATGCAGTCTTCCGTTCCATCAGAACGTTCGTCGGACGGGAGCGCTGTACGAACCAGAACGGGGTGACGCCCAGCAGGACCCCTACCAGCAGAGAGAGACCCAACCCGAACAGCAGAACACCCGGATCGAGACGAATCGCGTTTGACATGGGGACAAGGTCGGCAATCCTTACCTTGAAGATCGTCGTGGCCCACGTGGCGACGATCAGCCCCATCCCGCCGCCGAGGAGCGAGAGCAGCAGGCTCTCCGTCGTGCATTGACGCAGCAGCCGGAGCGGATCGGCGCCGAGAACACCGCGGATGGCCATTTCTCTGTCCCTTGCCGATGCACGAGTCAGACACAAGTTCGCCACATTGGCGCAGACGATGAACAGGATGAACCCCACGATGGCGGCCAGAATCCAGAGTGTCGAGCGCACGTCCCGGACGACCATTTCGTGCAGACCGTACATCAGGACTTCACTTTGGGCCGTCCCATTGGCCGATGTCATCCGCTTGTGCATCTCGTTCAATTGAGGCAACGCCTGTCCCATCGAGATGCCTGCCTTGAGACGCCCCACCGCACCAAGCCAGCAATTGTGCCTGTTCAGCCAGAACTCGCGATCACCACCGGGACTCAGGACGGTCCATACCTGAGCGTCGCCGAGGAACTCGGGATAGCGGAAGCCGTGTGGAAGCACCCCGATGATCGTGTGGGCCCTGTCATTCAGCGTGATCGTACGACCCAGGACGGTCTTGTCCTCTCCAAATCGATTGCGCCAGAAGTCGTGACTGACGATGGCCACTCGTTCACCGCCCTCCTGCTCGTCCTCTCTGACGAAGGTTCTCCCCAGACACGCGGAGGTCTGGAGCAGGGAGAAGAAATTGCCGGCAACAAAGGCGCCGTTGATCTTGCCGGCGCCTGTGGATTCGATCAGATCGAATTCCTGCGGGGTATAGGCCGCGAATTCTTCAAACACCTGGTTTTGCTCTCTCCAATCCAGGAAGTCCGGATACGACCAGCCGGTCGTCCACCCTTGCTGTTTGCTGCGTTGCTGAACGACAACCAAGCGGTCGGAGTCCGCAAACGGCAGCGGCCGCAACAGCACGCCGTTGACCACGCTGAACATGGCAATGTTCGCCCCGATCCCAATCGCCAGCGTCAACACCGCCACCGCCGTGAAACCCGGACTCTTCTTCAGCATCCGAAACGCGTACCGCGTGTCCTGCCACAGTGCGTTCATCGCATCAATCCTTCACCATCCAGCCGTCTTTGAGCTGGATGATGCGTTTGCCGTAGGCGGCGTTGGTCTCGGAGTGCGTGACCTGAATGATGGTCGTGCCGTCGCGGTTGAGCCTGGTGAACAGCTCCATGATCGCCTTGCCCTGTTCGGAATGGAGGTTGCCCGTCGGCTCATCGGCGAGGATCAGCTTGGGGCTGGCCACCAGAGCGCGGGCGATGGCCACGAGTTGCTGCTGGCCACCGGAGAGCTGGCTGGGATACAGAGCTTTCTTGCCGACGATGCCGAACCGGTCCAGCGTGTCACAGACAATCGACGCCCGCTCGGATCCCTTGACGTTACGATAAGAGAGCGGAACATCCAGGTTCTCGTACACCGTAAGACTGTCGAGCAGGTTGAAAGCCTGGAACACGAAGCCCACGTACTGCCGGTTCAAGGCTTGGCGCTGCTTGGGCTTCAGCGTATGCACGGCCTGGCTGTCGAGGTAGTATTCGCCCTCGAAATCATGGTCCAGCATCCCGATGATGTTCAGGAGCGTGGACTTGCCTGCCGCCGAGGGACCCATGATCGTCACGAAGTCCCCCGCCTGGATATCCAGGTTGATCTGCTGGAGCACGTAGGTGAACCCGGCCGCCGTGTTGTAACGCTTCTGCACGTTGCGCATCTTTATCATGAACTTCTTCTCCGTTGAGAAACCTTTTTGTTTGTATGTCGTTTTCCGCGGGTAGCGGCCATGGTCTTCGCCCGCTCTTGAGCAGGGAAGTGCTCGATGGCATAGCGGAGCGCTGTGCGTGGAGTTTCGGGTCCATGCTGCAGGAGGAAGTGACGGAGACGACGCGTATCGGTCTTGCCTGCCTCACGCAACAACCAGCCGATAGCCTTGTGCATGAGATCCTCGGGATCGCCAAGACGAGCGCGCGCCAATTCGTAACTCAGGTCCAGGTACTTGCCGTGCCGGGCGAAAGGCACGAGAGTCACAAGAGCCGCTCGTCTGACCCACAGACGTTCGTCCCGCGACCACACCTGTAAGGGCGACGCCTGCGTCGCTCCCACCTCCGGATACTTCTCCAGCAACGGGCTCAACACGAGACTGCTGAGCGAATCCACCAGGGCCCAGTTGTCCAGCCGCGTCCGCAACCATCTGTAGGCAGGAGCGATCAGCACCGGCGTGAAAGCCTTCTTGAACGTGCCCAGCACCAGCACTCCGCTCACCCGTACCTCTATCTCGGGTTCGTTCACCAGCAGATCGCAGCACCGGACGGCATCATCAAGCGTCCAGACTCCCTTGAGCGGCTTCATCTGCCTCTTGACAAGGTCCCGCACCGTAGGCGCATCCACACCCAGCGCCACGATCTCCTCCCGAAAGTAATGCTGGACGGCCTGGGCGCGGGTAGGATCGTGCTTTTTGCGCAAGGCCGCGACAATGTTGTCCGCCACCTGCTTCACAGCCCTATCCGCACGAGCCGACACCCGTCCCTTGTCTTCTGACGATTTCATTTCAGTCACACCTCAACGCCACCATAGGGTCCACCTTGGCCGCTCGACGAGCGGGGAGCCAGGCAGCTGTTACGGCGACGGTAACCAGGACGATTATAGCTCCTGCCATGGTGATCGGATCGTTTGCTTCAACGCCATAAAGCTGATTCTTGATAAGCCCAGTGGCGGCAAATGCCGCAGGCAAACCGACGCCAATTCCAATGGCGGCGAGCAGGAGCGCCTCGCGGAGAATGGGTCCGGCAATGTGACGCCCGGTTGCACCGATTGCCATCCGGATGGCGATCTCACTGGTCCGGCGTGCAACGTGATAAGCCATCAGCCCATACAGACCAATACACGAGAGCAGCAGCGCCAGGCCGGCGAGCGAGCCGCACAGTGCGGCGAAGAGTCGTTCCTGGCTGATGCTCCTGTCGCGCACCGCGTCCTGCGTTGTGAAGTCGGTGACCGCCACGTCAGGGTCGAGGGCAACCACCGCCTTGCGCGCGGCGGTCACGAGGGCTAGCGGCGGCAGCACCGTGCGGACTGCGAAACAGGGAGTCCGCAGATGGCTTTCCCGATACCGGGAGTAGAACCGCTGCCGGAATGGGAAATACGCGGTCGGCGGAACCTCCTCCTTGAGGGTGCTATATTTGATGTCGCTGCATACGCCGACAATCTGCCAGTCTGCACCCCAGACGGGTATTGCCAAGCCGAGTGGATCTTCATCGGGCAGGTATTTCCGCACAAAGGCATTGTTGACCACGATGACCTTGGGCGCGCCCTCGACGTCTGTTGTGCTAAACCCGCGTCCCTGCACAATCGGGATACCGAGGGTGGAAAAGAACGTTTCGCCGACCGTCAAGCGGCAGGCGTTCATGCTCGTCCCATCAACCGCCGGACGGCCTGAGAATGCGTTGAAGCTCCCAGAGGAACCTGAGCCACTCAACAATGGAAACTCAACGAGGCTCGCCGCGCGGACACCGGGGATCGCGGCAAGCGCGTCCTGCACCCCCGCATAGAACCGGGCGGGATCTGCGGTCGCATAGCCGGCCCCGCGGATGTTGACGCGGAACAGCAGGAGTTTCTCCGCATTGAATCCCGCATTGACGCGGACGAGATTAACCAGCGTGCGGACGTAAAGCCCGGCACCGGCCAATAACAGAAGGGAGATGCCGATTTGGGCGGCCACGAGGATCCTCCCCGCACGTAATCGCGGCGCACCCAGTGCCCCCCGGCACTTGAGTCCGTGCACGGGATTGATGCGGCCGGCCCGCAAGGCGGGCAGCAATCCCGACAACAGTGCGGTCACCAGTGCAGAGGCCAGAGTGAAGCCCAGCACCTTGGCATCCAGCGAAAAATCATAGTGCAAGTCCCCTGCGGAACCGGCAAGCAACCGGGCGAAGCCGGTCCGGGCCCAGACGGCAACCAGAATCCCGAGCCCGCCGCCTAGCAGTGCGAACACCAAGCTCTCGGTAAGCGATTGGCGAATGAGCCGCCAGCGGCCGGAGCCGAGGGCAGCCCGCACGGCTAGTTCGTGCTGACGCGAGGCGCCGCGCGCCAGCGACAAGCCGGCAAGATTAGCGCACGCCACCAACATGACCAAGGCGACCACGCCCGCCATCACGAGAAGCGGCCGGCGGTAGTGGCTACGATCGTAGGTCTCGCCGCCACGCCCCGGCTCAATGGTGATCCGCGGTTCCTGCATGAACTCGGCGACGGCGGGCGCAAAAGCAACCTCCAATGCCGCCTGGAGTTGTGCGTCGCTGGTGCCGGGCCTCAGGCGGGCCATGAGTCTAACATACCAATGGAAGTTCGAGGTAATCGCCGTGTAGAGAAACTGCGACTGGGTCGCCATCGGAACGTAGAATGCTGCCGGGCGACCGGGCTGAACACCCACGAACCCGCGCGGCAGTACACCGACGATCGTGAAACCGGTCCCGTTGAGCGTGAGTATCTGCCCGAGCGCAACGGGATCGAGAGCGTAGTGCTTCTCCCACCAGTCATAGCTGATCACGACGCTCGTTCCGGCTGCGGCATAGTCTTCCCCCGCCGACAGCGATCGCCCGATGAGAGGCTGCACGCCGAGGCCGGAGAAGAAGTTGTCCGAAACCATCAAACCGTGAACCGGAAATACCTCACCCTGAGAGCGCGCGATGATGTTCTCGAGCGGGACAAATCCAAAGACGTCAGCTTGTGATGCGGCCTGCTCGCGCAGACGGAAGAACACGGGAGGAGGATAGGACGTGTCCCCGCCGCTCCAGGAAGAGAGACGCAGATTTGTGCCCGTCCAGTGCAGGACGCGCAGCTCGTGCGGGTTGGGCACAGGCAGCGATCGCAGCAGGATGGCGTTGGCCAGGGAGAACACGGCAGTGCTGGCCCCAATGCCCAGGGCTAACGACAGCACGGCTACGACCGTGAAGCCGGGGGACTTGACCAGCATCCGCAGCTCGTACTTGAGGTCTTGATCGAGCGTCGACATGGGAGATCTCCTATTCCGTCCGCAGCGCCACCATCGGATCGACCTGCGCCGCTCGACGTGCGGGGAACCAAGCCGCCAGAATCGTAATGGCCAGCAGCGAAACCGCGGCACCGATCAGGGTCGTTGCGTCGTAAGGCTCGACCCCGAACAGATAGCTGCGGATGATCCGCATGATAACCAGAGCGACGGGAATACCGACCGCAATTCCGGGAGCTATCATTAGCAAGGCCTCGCGCAGGACGGCCCACAAGACGTTTGTCGGCGCCGCCCCCAACGCCATGCGGATGCCGATCTCTCCCGTCCGGCGGGAAACGTCGTACGCCATCAGGCCATAGAGCCCGATGCATGAGAGCAGCAACGCCAGCAACGCCAACGTGGATGTCAGCGAGGCAAAGCATCGCTCGCGGGCGATGGACTCCTCGAGCTGAATCGCCTGCGTCTTGATCTCGGATAACGGGACATTGCGATCCAGATCGGCCACGACCTTTCGCACGACCGGCACCAGAGCCATCGGATCCATCGCGGTGCGTACTTCGTAGTACATGCGGCTCACGGCACTCGGACGCTGCCGATAGGGAAAGAAGACCGTCGGCTCGGGAGACTTCTTGATACTGGCATAGGCGATATCGCCGCAGGTTCCCACGATCTGGTAGTCCGTTGAATTGATGCGCAGAGCCTTGCCGACCGGGTTTTCGTTCGGGAACACGGTGCGAGCCAGGGTGTTGTTCACAATGATGACTTTGGGCCCATCCTGATTGTCGGTCCCCGTGAAGTCGCGGCCGACCAACAAGGGCACACGCATCGTCGACAGGAACGAATCGCTCACGGACAGTCCCAGAATGGGTGTGCCTGTTTGCGACGTCGCGGCGGGCCCGGGCACGTAAGCCATGCTGTTGTTCATCCAGCCGGTCAGGAGAGGCAAATTCGAACTCGCCACCGCCTGGACACCCGACAGGCCCGCTAGCGCCATGCGGACTTGCTCGTAGAAACCCACCAGTTGCCCGTCCTTGTAGCCGGCCTGAGACGCGTTCAACTGGAAGACCAGCAGGTTCCTGGTATTGAAGCCTGTATCCACGCGGTGGAGATTGATCAATGTCCGTGCAAAGAGTCCTGCCCCAACGAGCAGCAATAACGAGAGCCCCACTTGTGTGGAGATCAGCGCTTCTCCGAGACGCAGATGCGGCAATCCAAGAGCCGATCGGTTCTTGAGACTGGCTATCGGATCCGTGCGCGCGGCACGCATGGCCAGCAACAGGCCGAAGAACAGAGCCGCGGCCAGAGACACCGCCAGGGTGAATGCAAAGACCCGCCAATCGTTTTTCGGATCGACCGGCGTCTCGGCGGGCCACAGCAGGCCGAATAGGAGCGCCTTGGCCCACGACGCCAGCAGAAGTCCGAACGCTGCGCCGGCGAGCGAGAGCAGCACGCCCTCTGTGAGCGATTGTCGCAGGAGGCGCCATCGGCCGGCGCCGAGCGCCAAGCGCAGGGCCATTTCGGATTGATGTGCGGCCCCGCGTGCCAGTAGGAGGCCCGCGAGGTTCGCACAGGCCACCAGCAGGACGATGGTCACCAATGCCATGAGCATGAGCAGAGATTTCACAGAATCCTGGCGGACGATCTGAAGCCCACGGCTGCCGTCCGCCAGGACGAGCGCCGGCAGTTTGTGAGATGCCGGGTAGTTGTCTTCCGCGACCGTCTGACCCCAGAGGACAGCCAGATTGGCCTGCACTTGTGGCTCATTCGCACCCGGCCGGAGTCTGGCCATGACCTGGAGGATCCAATTCCTGTCCGACTCCAACGAGACCTCCGGGCGCAACTGTGGCTGAGCCGACAAGGGGACATAGACATCGCTGCGAGTGTACGACAAACCAAGGAAGTCTCTAGGCAGTACACCAATGACGGTGAAGCTCTTGCCGTTGAGTGCCACCGCCTGTCCAATGACCCCAAGATCGCGACCGAAGCACTCTTCCCAACACCGGTACGAGATCACGGCCACAGGGCTCGACTGCGGCTGGTCGTCTTCCGGCAGGATCGTTCGCCCCTCGATGGCTGCGAGTCCCAGACCTCGGAACAGGTTGCCCGATACCATGAGGCCACGAACAGCGTGCGTACCATCGTGAGTCGTCAACGTCACGCCGGGGAACAACTGCGAACACGCAACCACCTCGCCGAAGCCGTCCGCACGATCGCGGAACCGGCGGTAAGCCGCGTAGGAGAAGGCGTCGGAGGTCGTGAGCCCGCCCGGCGTACTCTCGGTCCGTCCGCTCGTCATCATGTTGAGAGGCGAATCGCCCACCCAGTTGAGCACACGCAGTTCGTGTGGCTGCCGCACGGGCAAGGTTCTCAGCAGTGCCGCGTTGAGCAGCGAGAAGATGGCCGTGTTGGCTCCGATGCCCAGTGACAACGAAGCCACGGCGATGAGGGTGAAGCCTGGGCTTTTCAGGAGAGTCCTGATGCCATATTTGAGGTCTTGAACAAGTACTTGCATGGGACTCTCCTATTCTGCGCGCAGGGCTTTCATGGGGTCGATCTGGGCCGCTCGGTGGGCGGGGAGCCACGCGGCGCCGGCGGCAACCATCAGGAGGAGCAGAATCGCACCCGCCAATGTCACGGGGTCATGAGGCGCGACGCCGTATAGTTGGGCTTGGATCAGTCGCGCCAGGACCAAGGCGCCTGCTCCGCCGAGGATCGCGCCGAGGGCCGTCATCCGTAACGCCCCGCGCACGACCGGCCAGGCCACGTCCTGCGGGCGGGCGCCCAAGGCTATGCGAACGCCGATCTCGTTGGTGCGCCGGGCCACGTTATAGGCCATCAGACCATATAAACCGATGCATGATAACAGCATAGCCAGCAGCGCCATGAAGCCACACAGCACCGCGAACAGGCGTTCCAGCGTCAACTGCCGATCAATCTGCTCGGTCTGCGTGCGGACGTCGGTCAGTGGGATCGTTGGGTCCAAAGTCGCAACCGTTCTACGCACAGCCGGTACCAGCGACAGCGGCGGCAAAACGCTCCGCACCTGGAAACACATGCTGCCTTCTCTCCACTGCGCGTGCGGCAGATACATGATCGGCGGGACTTCGCTGCGCAAGTTCCAGTATCTGGCGTTGGCACAAATCCCGACAATCTCCACGTCCATGTTGCCGTGCTTGAAGATCCTGCCCAACGAATTCTCGTCCGCGAAGAACGACCGGGCAAAACATTCATTCACGACGGCCACGTGCGCTGACTCCGATGCGTCTGAAGGCTGAAACGTCCGTCCCTGGAGCAACGGGATGCCCACCGCGGAGAAGAATGTGTCACTTACGATCAGTTGATCGGCCTGGAGGTGCTCATCCGGCTTGGTAATGCGGCCGGGGATGGAAATGCCGCTGCGTGCCATCCCCCCGCCGAGGAGGGTCATACTGGAATACGACACCGCCCGCACGCCGGGAATGGCCGCCAGCGATTGGCTCAGACTTCCGCAGAACTCGGTCAGTCGCTGCTGCTTGTAGCCGGCCTGTCCGGCGTTGAGCCGGAACGTAAGCAGGTTCTCGGTGTCGAAACCCGGATCGACGCGGCTGAGGTTGGCAAACGTGCGGACGAACAGCCCCGCCCCTACCACCAGAAGCAGAGTCAACGCCACTTGAATAGTGACCAGCGTGCGCCCCAGGCGCAGGCGAGGTGCTCCGATAGCGGTGCGGTCCTTCAGTCCTGCCAGGGGATCGACTCTCCCGGCCCGCACGGCTGGCAGGAACCCGAACAGCAGCGCCGTTGCCAGTGAGACACTGAAGGTAAAGACCAGGACGCGGGTATCTGTCCGTACATCCAGATGAAACGCGCCCAGGTAACTGGACAGCGTGCTCATCAGAACCGACTTGCCCCATTCGGCAAAGAGCAGCCCGACCCCCGCGCCGGCCAAGGCCAGAATCAGACTCTCCGTCAATGACTGACGGATCAGGCGCCACCGGCCCGCGCCGATGGCTGATCGAACAGCGTACTCGTGTTGACGTACGGCGCCCCGCGCCAACAGCAGACTGGCGAGGTTCGCACAGGCAATGAGCAGGACCAGACCCACGGCACCGAGAAGCACATAGATCGGCTCGGCGAAACGCTGCCGGCTCATCAGGGGTCCGCGGCTGCCGTCCTCCAGGAGAATGCCCGGCCGATCCATTTTCGTGGTCGAGCCGGGGGCGGTGAGAGTCTGTGCGAAGATCGACTCGAGAGAGGTCCGGGCCTGGCGCTCGTCCGCACCCGGGGCCAGCCGCGCCATGATCTCCACCCACCAGTGATTGTACGAATCCAGGGGATAGCCCGGCCGAAACTGCGGCTGGGCCGACATCGGTACGTAGAAGTCCGTCGTGTCGCCCGCGGTTGGGCCGACGTAGTGACGGGGCAGGATGCCGACAACGGTGAAGCTTGTCTTATTGAGCGAAACGGTCTGTCCCACAGCGTTGGGATCAAGCCCAAATTGCCGTTCCCACCAGCGATAGGTGATGACGGCCACCGGTGCCGCATCCGGCCGATCATCCTCGGGCGCGAACGTGCGCCCGATCAACACCTGTGCCCCGTAGCCTTGGAAGAAGTTGCCGGAGACCATCAGCCCATCGGAAGTCGTCGCCCCGGCGGGCGTGAGAGCGGTGCAACTGAAGAGTGGACAGAAGGCGAACACCTCGGAAAAATCCGTGCCGCGATCGCGAAAGTCGCGATAGGTAGCATAGGGGAAAGACGCCGCAACCTGGCCACCGCCGGAGGTGCGGCGCATGCCACTGCCGGTGTAATTGGATGTGACGGGATGAAAGCCCGTCCAGTTGATCACACGCAGCTCGTGCGGATTGCGTACGGGCAGCGCGCGAAGAATCGCTGCGTTGAGCAATGAGAAGATGGCGGTATTGGCTCCGATACCCAGCGCCAGGGATAGTACCGCCACTGCCGTGAAGCCGGGGGACTTAGCCAGCATTCTCAGTCCATAGCGCACATCATGCCACAGCGCTCTCATCGACGTCTCCTATTCCTGCCTCAGCGCCGTCATCGGATCGACCCGCGCCGCCCGGCGGGCCGGGATCACACAGGCCACAGTCGCGACCGCACTCAAGAGCATCACGACGCCGACGAAGGTCAGGATATCCGCCGGGCCCACGCCGAAGAGTTGGCTGCGAAGAAACTGAGTCAGACCGAGGGCTCCGATGACCCCGAACCCCATGCCCAGGCCGGCGAGCTTCATCCCATAGCACAGGATCATGCTGAGGATCACGCCGGGCCTAGCTCCCAGGGCCATGCGGATTCCGATGTCGGACTTGCGGGTGGTTACGAGGTAGGCGAGCAACCCGTAAACGCCGATGGCGGCCAAGAGCAGGGCCAATAGGGAGAACGCCATCAAGTACGTGCTCTGCGCCTTCTCACTCACGGTCGCGTTCGCCATGACCTCTTGCATCGTCCGTGGTCCCGCCAGCGGAATCTGTGAATCCATCTTCTGCAGCAGAGTACGAAGAGGAGCCACGATCACCAGCGGATCACCTGTCGTGCGGATGACCAGACGCATCGTGAGCGGGGTCACCTGACCATAAGCCCGGAAGAAGGTCCCGCGCGATGCCGCCTCTTCACGCAGGTCGCTGTCTTTGACATCACCCACGACCCCCACGACGTCCCAGGCCACCTTGGTATCCCGGTCGATGATCACCTGCTGGCCCAATGGATCGCGGTTGGGAAAGAGCGTTTGTGCCAGGCACTGGCTGATCACCACCGCATGACCGGATTCGCTGTCCCTGGGCTGGATGTCCCGTCCCGCCAGAAGTGGGATATGCATGGTCTCGAAGTAGCCGGGCAAGACGGCACGCTGGTTGCCCGTGGGACTGTCCGCTGGATTCGTCGGCGGGGCACTGACGGCATAGATATCGATGTTGTTGTGGGGATTACGAAGCGGCACTTGGCTGACAACGGCCGCGGATGCCACACCAGGTAAGGATCGCATGCCATCCAGGAGCGTGTTGAAGAAGGTAACACGCTGCGTAACGGAGTATCCGCGTTCGGGCAGCGGGACTTCCGCCGTCAGGAGATTCCGTGAATCGAAACCCGGGTCCGCCTGACGCAGCGATGTGAGACTGCGGATGAGCAAACCCGCGACGACGAGCAGGAGAAAGGACATCGCAATCTGCGCCACGACGAGGCCTCCACGCAATTGCGTGCCGTGCTGCACGCAGCCGCGTCCGCCGGCCCGCAGGTCGTGTGCCACATCGATCCGGCGGGCCCGCCACGCGGGCAGGATGCCGAACGCGACGCCGGTCGTGACGGTAACCGCAAGCACGAAAAGCAGTGTCGGACCTGACAGCCCGACCCGGCCGAGCAGAAGCGTCTCGACCGACATGAGGCGCAGCAACGTGTTTTGTATGCCGACAGCCAATAGCGCTCCGAACAACCCCGCGCCGGTCACCAGCACCAGAGCCTCGGCCAGGAGCAAACGCATGATCCGCCAACGCGAAGCTCCCATCGCGGTGCGTACGGTCAACTCACTGTGCCGTCCGGCGCCCCGCGCCAGGAGCAATCCAGCGGCATTCGCGCAGGCGATCAAGAGAACCGCCCCCGCGCCCATGCCTAGCAGGCTGAAACTCGTGCGATACTGTTCGGTAAACGCTCCCTGCAGACGGGTCAAGAGCAGACCCTTGTGGGCGTTCGTATCGGGGTAGGCTTTCTCCAACTGCGCCGCGATCACGTCCACGTCGCTCTGCGCTTCAGACAAAGTCACGCCCTCCGCGAGCCGGCCAAGAATGTACCAGTTGTTGAAGCGCCGGGGCCCGATATTCTGGGGCCGCACGGGGAACCAGACATCGACGTCATAGATGAAGTGGAACTCCGGTGGCGTAATACCCACAACGGTGCGCGGAAGGCCATCGATGACCAGCGAACCGCCAATCGCCTCCGTTCGTCCGGCCAGGTGGTCCCGCCAGTAATCATGGCTGACGATCACAACCGACGGGGCATCGTCCCGACCCTCTTCCGGCGCGAAGGGACGCCCCAAGGACATGTTCACGCCGAGGGCGGGAAGCAACCCCACGCTGACGGGCAGTCCTGCGACGCGCTGGACGCCCTGCTCTGCCGTCACCGTGACCTCAAACGGTCGGCAGAAGAACAGCTCCAATGCGGAGAAGGACCGGCTCTTCTCACGGTAATCCACGTAGTCGGGGCCCGAGAGCCAGGGATTGATGCCGCCGTTGTACGTAGCCCGGCCCAGCACCAGGCGGTCCGGATTCGCATACGGCAACGGTCGAACCATTACCGTATACAGGGTGCTGAACATGGCCGTGACACCGCCGATGCCCAGCGCCAGGATCAGCACGGTGGCGCAAGCGAAGCCGGGACTCTTGAGGAGCTGACGGATAGCGTACCTGAGATCATTCCATATCATAATCGTTCCCCAATTCTCATTCGCATCGTAGGGCCGCCATGGGATCGACCCGCGCCGCCCGGTGCGCGGGCAGCCATGCCGCCAGCAAGGCCACGGAGAAAATCAGAAGCACGGCGGCCACCAGTGTTATCGCGTCGTGCGGCATGACGCCGAAGAGGAGGCCGCGGAACACTTGCGTTAGCGCCAGGGCGATGGGGATGCCTACCACCAGACCGAAGCCTGCCAGCCACAGGGTGCTGCGTATGACCGGCCAGGCAACGTCACGCGGCCGGGCGCCGAGGGCCAGACGAACGCCGATTTCGCTTGTGCGACGCGTAACCATGAACGCCAGCAGTCCGTAGAGCCCGATGCATGACAAGAGTGTGCCCAGAGCGGCCATCGCTCCACATAGCAGGGTGAACAACCGTTCCGGCGCGATGGATTCCTTAATCAGTTGCGCCTGAGTTGACACGTTTTCCACGGGGATCGTGCGATCCAGGTCGGCGACGATCCGCCGGACGGCAGGGACCAATGTCAAGGGCTCCGTTGCTGTGCGAACCTGGAAGGACACCGAACCCGGTATCGCCTGTCGGTGCGAAAAGTAGACGGTGGGCTCGATACTCCGCTGGAGACGGTCGTACTTTGTGTCGCCACAGATGCCCACGATATGGTAGTCCGTGGTCTCCATGCGGAACGATTGCCCAATGGGGTCCTCGTTGGAGAAGAATGCCCGGACGAAGGTCTCATTGACGACGGCTACCCGTGGTTGCGACGATATGTCTGTCTCGTCGAAGGCCCGCCCACGCAGTAGAGGGATGCCCAGGGTCCGGAAGAACGACTCGCTGACGTCCATCACATCGGCTTGCATGCGTTGGTTGCCCTCCAGCACGCGCCCGGGGATGGAAAAGCCGGTGCTGGCTCGCCGGCCGGCCAGCAAACTGGTGCTGGACAGAGCCACACTTCTGACGCCCGCAAGACCGGCGATATGAGACTGGACCTGGTCGTAAAACTGCATGGCATCGGCGCCCTCGCGGCCCGCCTGGCGAGGGTTGACGCCGAAGACCAGAAGCCGATCGGTATTGAAGCCGACGTTGACGCGATACAGGTTAACGAGTGTCTGCAGCAGCAGCCCGGCGCCCACGAGAAGCACGACCGACAGGCTGACTTGGGCCGCCACAAGGGCTCTGCCCAGACGCCAGCCCGGGACACCAAGGGCCCGGTGTCCCTTGAGTCCAGAACACAAGTCCGGCCGGGCGACACGCAGGGCCGGGAGCAGGCCAAACAGCAGGCTCGTGAGTATCGCAGCGCCCAGGCTGAACGAGAGGACCCGCACGTCAATGCCTACGTCGAAATGGAAGTTGTCCAACGAGCCCGGCACAAGACTCACCACCACGGACTCGATCCAGACAGCCAACAGTAGACCGACCGCCGCGCCGGCCAGAGACAGAATCAGACTCTCGGTGAACAGTTGGCGAATCAGTCGGAGCCGTCCGGCACCCATCGCGGCCCGTACCGCCAATTCCTGCTGACGGGCCGTGCCCCGAGCCAGCAGCAGGCCGGCGAGATTGGCACAGGCGATCAACAGCACCAGGCCCGTGACAACCATGATCACGAACAAGCCCATAGCGATTCTCTGCCTCATACCCAGTAGCCCGCGACTGCCGTCTTCCAGAATGATATGCGGGTTGTCCATACGTGTCTTCTGGCCCGGCGCGTCGAGGGTTTGCAGGAAGATACCCTCCATGGCGGCTTGAACCTGTGACTCCTCGGCGTCACTTTCCAGGCGGACCATGATGTTGGCCCACCAGTGGTCTCGCGCATCGAGAGAATGAGACGGATTCAACTGCGGTTGAGCAGACATGGGCACATAGATGTTGGCCATGTCGCCGATCTCCGGGCCGCGATAGGAACGCGGCATGACTCCGACAATGGTAAATGGATGCCGGTTGACCATGACGATCTGCCCCAGGACCTGCGGATTGAGATCGTATTGCCTTTCCCACCAGCGATAGGTGATCACTGCGACAGGGTCAGCCTCGGGCGATTCGTCGTCGGGTACGAGCGTGCGGCCGATCAAAGCCCCGGCGCCGTAACCATCGAAGAAACCTCCGGAGACCATGAGACCGTTGGTCGTGGTCGCGACGTCCGGTCCCACGACGGTCAATGCCGGCAGACTATAGAGGGCAAATACGTTCGCGCACCCCTCGATCCGCTCCTCGAAATCACGGTAGACCGGGTAGGGAAAAGAGCCGTCGATGCGAGCACCGTCACGTCCTTGCCTGCTGGCTCCTCCGGTGTAATAGGACAGCGCCGCGTTGTGGCCGCTCCAATTGACCACGCGCAGTTGACGCGGGTCCCGTACGGGCAACGACCGCATCCACACCCCGTTGAGCAGACTGAAGATGGCCGTATTGACCCCAATCCCCAATGCCAGCGTCAGTATGGCAACGGCCGCAAAACCGGGATTCTTCCGCAGCATCCGCAGGCCGTACTTGATGTCACTCCAGAGCATTGTCATCGTATGACTCCCCTCATCGTTCTCATTCGCACCTCAGCGCCGTCATAGGATCGACCTTCGCCGCCCGGCGAGCGGGAATCCACGCGGACAACAACGCCACCACGATCAACAAGACCCCACCGGCTGCGAGGGTGACAGGATCGGTCGGGGCAACGCCGTAAAGCTGGCTCTTGATGAAACGGGTCAGGACCAGCGCCACCGGCACACCGATACCCAAGCCGATCAAAGCCAGCAACAGCGCCTCGCGAAGGATGGGCAAGGCCACACTCCGCCGGGTCGCGCCGAGCGCCATGCGCAGGCCGATCTCCTGCGTACGACGCGCTACGTTGTAGGCCATCAGACCATAAAGACCGATGCACGACAGCAGCACGGCCAAGCCGGCCAGCGCACCCCCCAGAGACGCAAAGAGCCGATCCGCCGCGACCGATTCATCAAGCACCTGTTCCTGCGTCCTGATCATGGACAGCGGCAGATCGGAGTCAACCGCCGCCACAGCTCGGCGCACGGCCGGCAGCAAAGAGAACGGCGGCAGCGCCGAGCGCACGGCAAAGGTGGTGGAGCGGCCGGCGTCGTGTCGGCGCTGAGACAGATACATCACCGGCGGGATATCGGCCCGAATGCGATTGTACTTGGTATCCCGGGCCATGCCGACAATCTGAAAGGTGCGATGCTCGGAGATGAAAGTCTTGCCGACGGGGTTCTCACCCGGGAAGTGCCGGCGCGCGAACGTTTCATTGACGAC
>CAYQXM010000015.1:0-66922 GCA_964421295.1 uncultured Pirellulales bacterium | reverse complement strand
GCCGAGGTTGCCGCCGGGGACGACGATCCAGTCAGGAACCTCCCAGCCAAGCGCCTCGATGATGCGGTACATGATGGTCTTCTGGCCTTCGAGCCGGAAGGGGTTGAGCGAGTTGAGCAGGTAGAGGCCCAGCTTCGTGCAGACGTCCTGGACCTGCTTCATGCAGTCGTCGAAGTCACCCTGAATCTGGATGGTCTGAGCCCCGTAATCCATCGCCTGGCTGAGCTTGCCGAACGCAATCCGGCCGGAGCCGATGAAGACCGTGCATTTGAGCCCGCAACTCTGGGCATAGAGTGCCACCGACGCCGACGTGTTGCCCGTCGAGGCGCAGGCGCACGACTTGGCCTTCACCATCATGGCGTGACTGAACGCCGCCGCCATACCGTTATCCTTGAACGAGCCGGAGGGGTTCAGCCCTTCGTATTGCAGGTACAAACAGTCCGGCTTCATGCCCATCTGCTCCGCGATCCGGCGGTTCTGCTGAAGGATCGTCTGGCCTTCGCCAATCGTGACCTTGAACTTGTCGGGGCAGAAGCTCAGCAGCTCGCGGAAACGCCAGACGCCGGAGAAATCCAGGGGTTTGTCGCGTTTGGACCACCGCTTGCGGAAGTCGCTCAGCTTCTTGGGTACGCGAATCTTGTCCCAGCGGTACTGGATATCGAGCAGGTCCCCACACTTGGGACACTTGAAGATCGATTCCTTGCAGTCAAACTCAGCCCCGCAATCGGGATTGATACACTTCTGAAACGCGACGTCGCGCAAAGCCATACGGTTCTCCTGAAAGACTATCAAGACCACGCATTATACTGAATCTGCCCACGATTTGCCATTTGCGATTCGCTATTTGGAGGCCCGCGTGTGGTTAGTTGATAATCATACACACTCGCAGTCCAGGGAAACCACACAAATTGGCAGGCTTTTTTGAAATGAATGTTATCGCTCTGCGTTATAGAACTTACGGAAGATGCGAACAGCAGGCACAATTGGTTGGGTGGTCGTTTTTGTGGCGTTGCGAAGTCTGGCCGCCGAGCTGGTGATTGTCCCGGCCTACATGGGCGAGGAGCCACCGGGACTGGTGGCAAAGGTGTTTGCCCCCGGATTGATCAGTACGTCCAACCGGTTCGTGCATAGCATCTGCCTCAGCAAAGACGGCAGGGAGTGCTACTTCACCGTCCGTGCCGCCAATTGGTCGAGTTCTCAGATCATGGTTACGCGCTTTGAGAAGGGCAGGTGGGCCCAACCGGCTGTGTTCTCCTATGGCATGGGTCCGAGTCTCGCGGACAATGACCAATCTCTGTATTGCATTGGTTCGGGAGGCCGGATCTGGAAGACGCGGCGCTCGCTGCCCAACTCGAAAGCTGGGTGGAAGTATCCGCCGGAACAACTGCCTGCACCTGTGGGCTCGCCGAAGCCTGCGTGGAGTTGCCACGTCTCCGATCTGGGGAACCTTTGGATTTGTTCATGGCGTGACGGGGGACTGGGACACTGCGATCTATGGCGGATACGTTCGGCTGCCGGACGCTTCACCGTGGACGAGAACCTGCGCAACCTGAATACCGAGGGTTTCGACTGCTATCCCGTCCCCGGCCCGAACGAGACCTACGCGGTCTTTGCCTCCGATCGCCCCGGCGGTTTCGGACGCAACGATCTCTACATCAGTTTTGCCGACGGCCGGGGTGGATGGACGGCTCCGAGAAACCTCGGCCCGACCATCAATTCTGCAGACCATGACTCCAGCCCCTATCTGTCGCCGGATCACAAGTACTTGTTTTTCGCGCGTGAGAACAAGACCGAGGCGGATATCTACTGGGTCAGCGTGGAAGCCTTTCCGTCCGATCCGAATCAGACCACCGGCACGAGAAAAGAAGGAAGCAAATAGATGAGAATCGAAATGCGAGTGACAATCGCTTGGGTGATACTCACAGCGGCGCCGGCGTTGGCTACGGACGGCAACACGGTCCCGCTCTATCTGGGCCAGGAGCCGCCGGGACTTGTCCCCCAGGTCTTCGCGCCGGGGGTGGTCAGTCTTCCTCAACGTGGCGAGAGCAATATCTGCTTCACCAGGGATGGCCGGGAATGCTATTTCAACGTATCCACAGCCTCCAAATCCCGGCAGATTCTGGTCAGCCAGTACAAGGATGGTCACTGGACCCCGCCCGCGCCGGCTTCATTCTCAGACGACAAGTGTTACGGGCCGTGCCTGGCGGACAACGATCGGTCTGTTTACTTCATCCATGAGAAATACACCATCTGGAAAGTCCGACGAACCGGGCAGGGCTGGTCGCAACCGGAGGTTATGCCCGCCCCGGTGAACCTCAAGCCAGACGCCAACGGCAACGTGGGTTGCGATATCTCCAGCCTGGGCAACATGTGGATCTGCTCGTGGCGTGAAGGCGGACTCGGCCAGTGCGATCTGTGGCGGCTACGTTTCGAGGATGGACAATTCACGGAGCCCAAGAACCAGCTTGCCCTCAACAGCGATGCCAGCGATTGCGCGGCCGTCCCGGGTCCGGACGAGAAGTACGTTATCCTGAGATCCAATCGTCCCGGTGGCATCGGCAACGGTGATCTGTACATCGCTTTCGCCGACGGCAAGGGAGGTTGGACCAGTCCGAAGAACCTGGGCCCTGCCATCAACACGCCGGATTGGGAAGACGCCCCCTCGCTCTCACCCGACGGCAAGTATCTCTTCTTCAGCAGAAATGTCGCTGGTGAGGGGAGTATCTACTGGGTCAGCGTTCAGGCTTTCCTGTCCGACCCGATTGCGGCACTGCCAAGTGTGGCAGCAGACAGCAATACGGCCCCGCTCTATCTCGGCCAGGAGCCGCCGGGACGGACGCCCAAGATCTTCGCTCCGGGCCTCGTCAGTGCCCCCAAGCGATTCGAAGGCAGCATCTGTCTCAGCCAGGACGGCCGGGAGTGTTACTTCAGGGTGCGCGCGGCAAACTGGTCCACCTCGCAGATCATGGTGACGCGATTTGAGAATGGACAGTGGTCCTCACCGGCGCTGGCGCCATTCTCCACCGGTCGCTCCTCGTGCCCATCTTTGGCCGACAACGATCAGACCCTGTACTTCTGCCGGGACCTGGATATCTGCAGAGTCCGGAGGACAACGCAAGGGTGGTCCCAACCAGAAGCTCTGGCTGCGCCGGCCAACTCTCCTAAAGAAGAGTTCAGTTGTCACGTTTCCAGCCTGGGGAACCTCTGGACGTGTTCGTGGCGCCCCGACGGCGTGGGCAAGTGCGATCTGTGGCGGGTCAAGTCCGCGGACGGTAAGTTCAACGAGGCCCAGAACCTTCGTAACCTGAACACCCCGGAATTGGACTGTTCCCCGGTGCCGGGCCCCAATGAAACCTATGTGGTGTTCAGCGCCGATCGGCCCGGCGGTCTCGGGGGGATGGACCTCTACATCAGTTTCCCCGACGGCCAGGGCGGATGGACCACGCCGAAAAACCTGGGGTCGGCCATCAACTCCCCGGACCACGAGACCAGCCCCTATCTGTCGCCGGATCAGAAGTATTTCTTCTTCGTCCGTGAAACCCCGACCGAGGCGGATGTCTACTGGGTCGGCATGGCAGCTTTTCTGTCCGATATGAAAGGAGGAAGCAAGTAGATGAACGCGCACGTAACCAGAACCATTGGCTGGGTAGTCCTGTTGGTGACATCCTCGGTTCTCGGGGCGGACAGTAACAATGTCCCGCCCTATATGGGCCAGGAGCCGCCGGGACTGACGGCCAGGATCTTCGCGCCGGGATTCATCAGTGTGGCCAACCGCTGCGACAACAGTCTCTGCTTCAGCCGGGACGGGCGGGAGTGCTATTTCATGATTCGCAATGCGGCCTGGACCGTATATGAGATCATGGTGACTCGCTACGAGAACGGGCAATGGACCACTCCGGTGCTGGCCTCCTTCTCCGACAGTAAATCGCTCTCGCCCAGCCTGGCCGACAACGATCAGATTCTCTATTTCGGCCGGAACCGCCACATCTACCGGGTCCGCAGAGAGGGCCTGGGGTGGTCTCAGCCCGAGGCCGTGCCTGACCCCATCAGCTCCGCCCAGAGTGAGTGGAGTTGCTGCATCTCCGACCTCGGCAACGCCTGGATCTGCTCGCATCGTACCGGCGGGGCCGGGGTGTGCGATTTATGGCGCATCAAGCCGGTAGACGGTCAGTTCTCCGAGGCGACGAATCTGCGCAGCCTCAACACCTCGGGCAATGATTGTTCGCCCACACCGGGACCGGATGAGAGCTACGTCATCTGGAATTCCGATTGTGCCGGGGGCTTGGGCGGCGCGGATCTCTACCTCAGCTTCCCGTACGGTCAGGGCGGGTGGACCGCCCCCCGCAACCTGGGACCGATCATCAACTCGTCGAAGCACGAAGGGGCCGCTTATCTCTCACCGGACTACAAATACCTGTTCTTCTGCCGCGACGACACCTCCACGGACACGAACATCTACTGGGTCAGCGTCTGGGCGTTTCTGCCTGATCCGAACGGGCCGATCTACAATCTCACCTCCGGGCAGCGCTTCGCCTCCATTCAGACGGCGCTCAACTATGCCGAGGCGGGCCAGGTCATCTCCATCTCGCCCGGGACCTACAAAGAAAACCTGATCGTGCCTAACATTCCACTGACGATCCGCTCGACCAATCCCCAAGACTCGGCGGTCGTCTCCCTGACCAGCGCCACGGGCGACGGAACCTCAGCGGTCGTGACACTCGCGGCGGGGTCAGCCCTACGCTCCATCCAGGGCCTGACCATCACCGGCGGCACCGACGGTATCGTCTGCGCGGGTGCCAAGCTGAACCTGAGTTCGTGCGTCATCACGGGCCACAAAGACTGTGGCGTCGAGGTCAGTCAGGAGAGCACGCTGAGTCTGGATCACTGCATCATCGCCGGCAATGGCGGGACGGCTTTGTACTCAATCCCCGTGAAGGGCCGACGCCTCATCTGCAGCAAGGTGGATCTCAGTCATTGCACGATCACCCAGAATCGCGGATACGCCCTGGACGGCGACGAGATCACCGTCGCCAACTCGATCCTCTACGACAACGGTCTGACGACCGGGAACGTCCAAAGCAAGAGCAGCAATGTCACGATATCGTACTCCGACGTGCAGGGCGGCTGCGCGGGTCAGGGCAACATCGACGCCGATCCGCTGTTCGTGACGTCCGGCCGTTGGGCGGATCCGAACGCGTATGTCCCCGGTGATCACCACCTCAAGTCGAAGGCCGGTCACTGGCATCCGCGTACGGGCACCTGGGTCCTGGACGAGGTGACCAGCCCGTGTATCGACGCCGGCGATCCGAGTGCGGCCTTCGATCGAGAGCCTGCTCCGAACGGCGGCCGGGTGAACTTGGGTGCCTACGGCAATACCACCGAGGCGAGCACATCGCCGTCTCCCTTGACGATTGTTCCTTAAACCTGATGGGAGTCCAAACAGATATAGGAAAGGAACAGGTCATGGGAACATTCAAGTCTGTCAGAGTAGTCCACATAACGGTTATCCTGGCCGGGATGAGCCTCCTTGCCGCTGGTCTGCGTGCGGGAGAGATCCACGACGCGGCCGCTGGCGGCGATCTGAACAAGGTGAAGACGCTCCTTGAAGCCGATCCAACGTTGTTGGAGTCGAAAGACAACAATGGCGACACATCGCTCGGTAGGGCGTGCGCTGCATCTCAGGCGGCGGTCGCCAATTTCCTCATCGACAGGGGCGCCAACGTCAACGCCGGGAACAAGATAGGTGTAACACCGTTGTACGGGGTCATCGATCATCCGCGTGAGGATTTCAACGTCGATCTTGCTGAACGTCTCCTTGCCAAGGGGGCCGACATCAACGCGAAACTATCTACCCATCGCAACTGGACAATCTTCAGCGGTATCGCCAAGATGGGCAACCTCAAGAAAGCCAGGTTCCTGATCGATCACGGCGCAGACATCAACGTCAACACCCTGGAAGGCACTCCCCTGCAAATGGCCATTTATCAAGGTCCAAACGAGGAAATGGCCAAGTGGCTCCTCGAAAACGGAGCGAGACTTCAGGAATTCAGCTTCGGCAACACCGAACTCCATCTGGCGGCCATGAGGGGCAGCGCGGATCTGGTGCCGCTCCTGATCAGGCACGGCGCAGGGGTCAACGCCACAAACGAGTATGGTCATACGCCGCTCTACTATGCCGCCAGACACGGCCATCGCAAGGCGGCCGATGCATTGATCACCGCTGGAGCAGACAAGAGCGCCATCGTCGAGGCCAACTACGGCAAATCGCCGCAGCTCACCGAAGCCCTCAAGGAAGGCGAGGCCTATCTCTGGTACATGGGCGGCGGCTCCCCTTGCTCCAGCTTTGCCGTGAAGACGAAGGAACACCTGCTTCTCTTCCGTCCTCCGGTACGGATAAATGAATCACCGGAGTCGGGGTTGGCTAACGGGCATCTGGCGTCCGACGAACTGGCAGGTCAGAGGATCACCGTGTTTGCCTCTGGAATGGGCCTTTCCAGGCTGGCGAAGCGAATGCCGGGCGCCGATTTCATACTGGACTCCGATCCGACCGCCCCTCGGCCCTCCAATCTCATATTCGTGGGCGACGCCGCGCCCGAAGGGGACATTCCGCCCTATCGACTCGCCAAACCCGGCGAGGCCTTCGCCGTGGGCGGGATCGGGGTCCATACGACGGCGATGCGTCGCTACTTTCCCGGCATGGAAGGCTTTGGCTATCTCGTCGAAGCCGATGGAGTGAAGGTCTTCCACGCCGGACTTCACGCGGCCCCGAACAACAGCGCCTCCCAGGTGGAGAAATACCGTAAAGAGATCGACGCCCTGAAGGCTTTCGGTCCGATCGACATCGCGATCCTGCCCATCACGGGCCGTCATATCACGGTTGCCTACGAACCCTACCTCTACCTGATGGACCAGCTCTCGCCGAAGGCCATCTATTTGATAGGCGACGACCTCGTCACCGAAGAACACAAGAAGTGCGTCGCAGTTCTGAAGGCCCGCAACGTTCCGGTGTTCTATCCGGAGGGAGGAATCGCAATCGGCGAGCGATTCCACTACGTCCGGGAGCAAACGCTGGCGACAACATCGCCTGATTCTCCAACGGAGCCGGAGGTGAAAAAACGAAAGCGCGGTTGACGCCTGTCGGACTACTGATCACAGTGCTCCTGGCGCAGGAGGTGTCCAAGGGCCAGGTGGAAGCCGGGTCTCGGATCACCGACCTTGGGGGCAAGCTCGACACAAGGTCTCAAGTTGCGTGCGACTATCTGGGTCAGCCTCCACCCGGCGCCACGCCGCAGGTCTTCGCCCGCGGGATCGTGTCGACCGACCACCTCGAACACAGTGCGCCGGCATTTTCGCCGGACGGCAACGAGGTCTTCTGGTCCCTGTGGCGGTGGCCCGACAAAGGGGAGCCGCAGGTGATCATGACCATGCGGCGCGAAAGCGGCACGTGGTCGGTGCCGACCGTGGCTCCATTCTCGGGCAAATTCGTCGATGGCGGGCCGGTTTTCTCACCCGATGGGAAACGTCTCTACTTCGGCTCGGCGGACGCGGCTCCGCCACCCTCCGGCGGCTCCAGAGTCTACGACATCGTATATGTCGAGAAGACGGGGAACGGCTGGAGCGAACGAAGATCCCTGGGGCTCCTGACCGTCTTTCCTGAACTGAAATCGGTTAGTGGTCCCTCTTTCACTCGCAACGGCACCCTCTACTTCACGGGCTACACGCCCGGTCCGCTCAACGATTACGGCATCTACCGGACGGAGCTCGCCAATGGCGAGTACGCAAAACCGGAGTTGCTCCCTCGCAGCATTAACCTTCCTCCCTTCCTGAACTGGACACCGTTCATTGCGCCGGACGAGAGCTACCTGCTGTTCTCCTCGGACCGGCGCGATCCCAGCCGCGGTGATGGCGATCTCTACATCAGCCGCCTGGCGGACGGCAGTTGGACCGATCCCGTCAGCCTGGGCGAACCAATCAATACGGACCGGATGGAACGGTTCCCGATGCTCTCGCGAGATGGCCAGTACCTCTTCTTCACCCGCTGGACTCCCGATCACGACCATGATGTGTACTGGGTGGATGCTCGATCCGTATTGCCGATCCAAATGGCCCAGTCGTCAATCTCTCGACCGGTGAGCGCTTCGGCTCCATCCAGACCGGGGTCAACTGCGCCCAGTCCGGCGATTGTCTCCAGCTCTCGCCCGGTACCTGCAGAGAGCACCCTCAGTCTGGACCACTGCATCGTGGCCGGCAACAAAGCGGCCGGGCTTCGGTCCGTACCCAAGACCAGGGGCAGGGGACTGGTCAAGGTCAACAAGGTAAACCTCAACCAGTGCCGCCTGATCCAGAACGGAGGTTATGGCCTGGGGGGCGATGGGATCACGGTGGCCAACTCGATCCTCTACAGCAACGGGGACATGCAGATCAAGGGCAACAACCTCTATGTATCGTACTCAGACGTCCAGGGCGGCTTTGCCGGGCAGGAGAGCATTGATACTGATCCCCTGTTTGCAGCCGCGGGCACCTGGACCGATCCGAACACCTACACCCTGGGAGACTACCACCTCAAGTCTCAAGTCGGCCATTGGAATCTCAGGACCTGCACCTGGGTCTTGGACGACACCACCAATGCGGGCAATCCGAGTGCGGCTTTCGATCGAGAGCCTGTTCCGCACGGCAGCCGGGCGAATCTCGGCGCGTACGGTGGGACCGCCGAAGCCAGCCGCACCCCGGCGGAGTAGCTAGTTGGCAGATTTCGGGGTAGAAAATTGAAACGCCGGTCATGCCACTGCGTTTAGTAAAGGCGTTGGAGGGCGTCATTGAGGATGGACACTGTGTCCGCCTGGCGGGAGTCTCAATGTTCGAGGAGTGGGATCATGAAGGCTCGAAAAACAAAAATGGTCGGTTGGATCGTCCTGCTGGCAGCCTGTCCTGTGTTTGCGGCGGACAGCAATGGTGTCCCGCCCTATATGGGCCAGGAGCCGCCGGGGCTGACGCCCAAGGTCTTTGCCCCAGGGCTCGTCAGCCTTCCCAACCGATTTGAACACAGCATTTGCCTCAGCCAGGACGAGCGGGAATGTTATATCACCGTTCCGGCTGCCAATTGGTCGACCGTCCAGATCATGGTCACGCGCTACGAGAACGGGCAATGGACCTCTCCGGTACAGGCGGTGTTCTCAAACAGTCAATCCCAATCCCCGTCCCTGACAGACAACGATCAATCCCTGTATTTCAGCCGAGACCGCAGTATCTGGAAGGTCCACCGATCCCTGACCGGATCGGGGATCCAGGCCTGGTCCCAACCGGAGGTCGTGCCTGCCCCAGTCACTTCACCGCAGGGCGCGCCCAGTTGCAGTATCTCCAGCCTTGGGAACATGTGGATCTGTTCTTGGCGCACAGGGGGTGTAGGTCAGTGCGATCTGTGGCGGATCCAGTCCGCAAACGGGCAGTTTACCGAGGCCACGGACCTTCGCAGCCTCAACACCACGGCCAGTGACTGTTACCCCGTACCCGGACCGGATGAGGCGTATGTCATCTGGCAGTCCGACTGCCCGGGTGGGTTCGGAGGCATAGACCTCTATATCAGTCTTGCCGACGGCCATGGCGGCTGGACAGCACCTCGAAATCTGGGGCCGATCATCAATTCCTCAAGGAGTGAAGGAGGCCCTTCCCTATCGCCGGATTACAGGTATCTGTTCTTCAACCGCGAGACCTCCAATGATTCGAATATCTACTGGGTGAGTGTCAAGGCCTTCCTGCCCGATCCGAACGGACCGGTCTACAATCTCTCCACCGGCCAGCGCTTCGCCTCCATCCAGGCGGCGCTCAACTACGCTGAGTCGGGTCAGGTCATCTCGATCGCGCCGGGCACGTACCACGAGAACATCGTAGTGCCCAATCTCCCGCTGACGATCCGCTCGACCAATCCCCAGGATTCGGCGGTCGTCTCCCTGACTAGTGCCGTGGGCGACGGAACCTCGGCGGTCGTGACACTCGCACCGGGTTCAGCCCTGCGCTCCCTCCAGGGGCTGACGATCACCGGCGGCGCGGACGGCATCGTCTGCACCGCGGCGCAATTGAAATTGAGCTCCTGCGTTCTCACGGGCAATCGGGACTGTGGCATCGAGGTCAGCAACGAGAGCATGCTGAGTCTGGATCACTGCATCCTGGCGGGCAACGGTGGGGCGGGCCTGTACTCGGTGCCCGTAAAAGGTCGACGCCTCGTCTACAGCAAGGTGGACCTCAACCATTGCACGATTACCCAGAATCGCGGCTACGCCCTGGACGGCGACGGGATCACGGTGTCCAATTCGATCCTCTCCGGCAACGGCCTGGCGACAGGCAACGTCCAGAGCAAGAGCAGCAACGTCGCCATTTCCTACTCGGACGTGCAGGGTGGCTTCACGGGCCAGGGCAACACCGATGCCGACCCGCTGTTTGTGACATCGGGCAGTTGGGCTGATCCGAATACGTACGTCGCCGGCGATCATCATCTCAAGTCAGAGGCGGGCCACTGGAACGCCAACGCGAGTATCTGGGTTCCGGATGACGTGACCAGTCCCTGCATCGATGCGGGCGATCCGACGGCGAGCTTCAGCCTGGAGCCCGCGCCCAACGGCGGTCGGGCGAATTTAGGCGCCTACGGCAACACGACCGAAGCCAGCCGCACGCCGATGGAGTAGACAATCAGCACATTTCCGGGCGAAAATTGAAACGCCGGCCGTGTCGCTGCGTTTAGTAAAAGGTGATGCTCATGAGCGTTGGAGGGCGTCATTGAGGATGGACGTTGTGTCCGCCTGGCGGGAGTCTCAATGTTCGAGGAGTGGGATCATGACGGCTCGAAAAACAAGAATGGTCGGTTGGATCGTCCTGCTGGCAGCCTGTCCTGTGTTTGCGGCGGACAGCAATGGTGTCCCGCCCTATATGGGCCAGGAGCCGCCGGGATTCGTGCCCAAGCTCTTCGCGCCCGGACTCATCAGCGTTGCCAACCGCTGCGAGCACAGTCTGTGCCTCAGCAAGGATGGGCGGGAGTGTTATCTCGCCGTGCGCGCCGCGGACTGGTCGAGCGCTCACATCCTGGTCATGCGCTATGAGAACGGACAGTGGACCTCACCGGTCGTGGCGCCGTTCTCCAACACTCAATCCCTGTGCCCGGATCTCGCGGACGGGGATCAGACCCTGTATTTCAACCGGAGCATGGATATCTGGAGAGTCCGCCGAACCGCCCAAGGATGGTCCCAGCCGGAATTCGTGGCGGAACCGGCCAGTTCCAGCGCGGCCGAGTGGAGTTGTCACATCTCCACCCTGGGGAACCTGTGGATCTGTTCGCACCGTGCCGGAGGGATGGGCGGGTGCGATGTGTGGCGGGTCTCTTTTGCCGGTGGGCAGTTCACGCAGGCTACGAACCTCGCCAGCCTCAATCTCTCGTCCGCTGATTGTCAGCCCGTGCCGGGGCCCAACGAGGACTACGTGGTCTTTCATTCCGACCGCGCCGGGGGTTTCGGCGGCGTTGATCTCTACATCGGTTTCCCGGACGGCCAAGGCGGCTGGACCGCGCCCAGGAACCTGGGGCCGATCATCAATTCATCGAAGCATGACGCGGTTCCATCCCTCTCGCCGGACCACAAATATCTGTTCTTCTCCCGCGAGGATGCCTCTACAGATACGAATATCTACTGGGTCAGCGTCGGGGCGTTTCTGCCTGATCCGAACGGGCCGATCTACAATCTCACCTCCGGGCAGCGCTTCGCCTCCATTCAGACGGCGATCAACTACGCCGAGTCGGGCCAGGTCATCTCGATCTCGCCCGGCACGTACCAAGAAAACATCGTTGTGCCCAACATCCCGCTGACGATCCGCTCGACCAATCCCCAGGATTCGGCGGTCGTCTCGCTGACCAGCGCCACGGGCGATGGAACCGCGGCGGTCGTGACACTCGCGCCGGGTTCAGCCCTGCGCTCACTCCAGGGCCTGACCATCACGGGCGGCGCCGACGGCATCGTCTGCGCCGGGGCCAAGTTGAGTCTGAGTTCCTGCGTCATCACGGGCCACCGCGACTGCGGCATCGAGGTCAGTCAGGAGAGCACACTGAATCTGGATCATTGCCTCGTGGCGGGCAACGGCGGGGCAGGCCTGTCCTCGGTACCTGTGAAGGGCCGGCGCCTGGTCTACAGCAAGGTCAATCTCGCTCATTGCACGATCACCCAGAACCGGGGCTGCGCCTTGGACGGGGAAGAGATCACAGTCACCAATTCGATCCTCTGCAGCAACGGTCTCACAACTGGTAACATCCAAAGCAAGAGCAGCAATGTCGCCATATCATACTCGGACATACAGGATGGCTTCACAGGCCCGGGTAATATCGACGCCGATCCACTGTTCGTGACTTCCGGCACGTGGACCGATCCGAACACTTACGTTGCGGGAGACTATCATCTCCAGTCCAAGGCCGGCCACTGGAACCCCAAGACCCTCGCCTGGATCCTGGACGAGGTGACCAGCCTGTGCATCGATGCGGGCGATCCGAACGCTGTCTTCAACCTTGAACCGATGCCGAACGGCGGCCGGGCGAACCTGGGTGCCTACGGCGGCACAGTCGAGGCCAGCCGCACGGTGGTGGAGTAGACAAACAGGTCACGGCCTACCTGGAGAGTCTGGCCCACACCCCGGAAAGTTCGACGCCGCCCCATGGGCCCGCGTTGTCGACTCCGGTGAGAACCACCGTGCGGGGCTTGTAGGGCAGATTCGCAATGTCATAACCAATCAGTTGATAGCCGTTTTCAAGATTCTCAACGCTCGGCGCGGAGGTAACCTCGACTTCTCGTGACACGCCGTCGCCAACGACCAGGCGAGGCAGCTTGCCGGTTATCCTTCCCTCATAGCAGATGCTTGTCCCCTGACTATTTGCGACTTCGCCGGAAAAGCGGAAGACCAGCGTGTGCCCTTGCGGGAGGATTACAGCCAGATCGGCGAAGCTGCGTTTGCGATGGCCCAGGAGGAGGTCTTCAGGTCGAATGGGAACGGCAGGTTCCGTTGGCTTCAGATGATGCGCCGCCTTCCATCCGTTGTTGTCCGGGTCGGCCGCAAAGAGCAGACGCGAAGGACTCTCAAATACTGCGGCAGCCGCGGGGCCTGAGAGCATCCTGCTGGGAGGAGGATAAACGGCGATTTCCTTTCGCGCTGCAACCGTCGCGACACCCGCCGATACCGCCATCAACGCAGCGGCAATCATGAGAATCCCTGTCTTGGAGGTGGCGACGCCAAGGGCGGCGGCAGGCACGCCGATGTCCATCGCGGCCGGACCCACAGGGGCAGCTGCCGCGGCGGATTTAACGGAAAAACCCGTGATGGTGCCAAACAAGCCAAGTGCGGGCAGCAGATACTCCTTCTTGTATCCACTTTCAGCCAGTTGTTTTTTCAGCGACTGCTTGGCACGAAAGAACTGCAACCGGGCCTGTATTTCCGAAACGCCCATCACCGCGGCGATTTGGGCATACGACATATCGTTGAAACACCGCAACGTCAGAACGTTCCGGTGCGCGATCCTCATCCCGCTCATCGCCTTGAAGACCACTTGTGAAAGCTCCTTGCGCAAGAGTGCTTCCAGGCCGCTCTGGTCGTCTTTGCCGATGTGGTCCAATAGTTCGGCGTCGCTGAATACGGTCTTCTGCTCGACTCTCCGATCGCCCTGGCATCTGAAGTGGTGCTGGAATTTTCCCAGGGCCGTGCGATACAGCCAAGACCAGAATAGACTGGCGCCGTCAATCTTCAATCGTGGGAGGGATTTCAGCATCTCCAGGATCGTCTCCTGTGAAAGGTCCTGCGCCAGGTGATAGTTGAGCGTGACGCGGTACAGGTAAACAAAGACCTTCCCCCGGGCCGTCTCGGCGAGACGAGACATACTGTCCCGATTGCCGAGACGGGCCTGCCGAATCATCTCGAGATCGTCAGTCTGTTTGCCCATTTGGACTCGTCTGACATTGTTATCCCGACATTGGCCTATGCGCTTCAACTTTATTCTGGATTATTTCTACGTAATTCGCCAGAGACATGAAACGCCGCGAGAGATTCCGGGATGGTAAGGTTGAAAAGCCGGCCATGCTACCGGGTTGACGGTGACTCCAGTTCGTGTCGGAGGGCGTCATTGACGATGGACAGTGTGTCCGCCTGACGGGAGTCTTAATCATTGAGGAGTGAAATCATGAAGGCTCGACAGACAAGAATAGTCGGCTGGATCGTCCTGTGGGCGACCATGCCGGTCCTCGCGGCAGACAGCAACAGTCCCCTGCCCTATATGGGTCAGGAACCGCCGGGACTAACGCCCAAGGTTTTTGCGCCGGGGATGATCTGCCTTCCCAACCGTGGTGAAGGTAATATCTGCTTCACCAAGGACGGGCGGGAATGCTATTTCGATGTGTCTTCTCCAGCGGGTCAAATTATGGTCACAAGATATGAAGGTGGACTCTGGACCACGCCCGTGAAGGCCCCATACTTAGACAGTCTGACTTCTTGCCCGAGCCTGGCGGACAATGATCAATCCCTGTACTTCCTCCGGGACTCCACTATCTACAGGGTCCACAGGTCCCCGGCTGGATCGGGGATACAGGAGTGGTCCAGTCCGGAGACCCTGCCTGCCCCAGTCAACATCAATCCGTCTGGGTTGAATGGCAGTGCCAGTTGCCATATCTCCAGCCTTGGGAACATGTGGATGTGTTCGTGGCGTCCCGGCGGACGGGGCGCATGCGATCTGTATCGAATCAGGTCTTCAGAGGGGCAGTTTACAGATGCCCAAAACCAGCTCGACCTAAACAGCAACAGCTATGATTGCGCGGCTGTACCCGGACCTAACGAGGAGTATGTGGTCCTCATGTCCGGTCGCCCCGGTGGTTTTGGAGCGGTGGATCTTTATGTCAGTTTTGCAGATGGCCTGGGGGGATGGGCTACCCCTCGAAACCTGGGACCCACCTTTAATACCTCAGGATCTGAGGATTCCCCTTGTCTATCCCCGGATTACAGATATCTGTTCTTTTCCCGTGCCAACTCGGCTGGAGAAAGAAACATCTACTGGGTGAGTGTCACGGCCTTCCTACCCGATCCCAACGGTCCGATCGGCAATCTCTCCACCGGCGTGCGCTTCACCTCCCTCCAAGCCGCGATCAACTACGCCCAGTCCGGCGACATTATCGAGGTCTCACCCGGCACGTACAAAGAGACCATCACTCTCCCCAACATCCCGCTGACGATCCGCTCGACCAATCCCCAGGATTCGGCGGTGGTGTCTCTGACCCGCCTCGTGGGCGACGGCAGCACGGCGGTCGTGACTCTGTCCGCCGGGACGGCCCTGCGCTCCCTCCAGGGCCTGACGATCACCGGCGGCGCCGACGGCATCGTCTGCGCGGGGGCCGAGCTGAACCTGAGTGCGTGCGTCATCACGGGCAACCGGGACTGCGGCGTCGAGGTCAGCAATGAGAGCACCCTCAGCCTGGACCATTGCATCATCGCGGGCAACGGCGGGACAGGTCTATCCTCGCTGCCCGTGAAGGGCCGACGCCTCGTCTACAGCACGGTCGACCTCGCCCATGGCACGATCACCCAAAACCGGGGCTACGCTCTGGACGGCGACGGGATCACGGTGTCCAATTCGATCCTCTCCGGCAACGGGGTCTCGGTGAACAATGCCCAGATCAAAGGCAATGTCACTGTATCCTACTCGGATGTGCAGGGCGGCTTCACGGGCCAGGGCAATGTCGATGCCGACCCACTGTTCGTGACTTCAGGCACCTGGACCGATCCAAACGCCTACGTCCTCGGAGACTGCCACCTCAAGTCCAAGGCCGGACACTGGAATCCCCAGACCGCCTCGTGGGTGCTGGACGACGTGACCAGCCCTTGCATCGACGCCGGCGATCTGAACGCGGTCTTCACCCTGGAGCCTGCTCCCAACGGCGGCCGGGTGAACCAGGGCGCCTACGGCGATACTGGCGAAGCCAGCCGCACGCCGGCGGAGTAGATCGTTGACAGATTTCGGGGCAGAAAAATGAAACGCCGGTCATGCCACTGCGTTTAGTAAAAGGTGATGCTCATGAGCGTTGGAGGGCGTCATTGAGGATGGACAGTATGTCCGTCCGGCAAGGGCGTTCGTCTTTGAGGAGCCGCATCTGAAAAGCTGGACCGGGCGGTGGAGAGCGGACATGGAGGAAAATCTCGTTGACCCCTTCATGCACGCGGGGTATGATCCGTTGCTATTGGACCTACTCACATAGTTGAAGGAGTCTCATGATGGACTTTACCGCGTGCGCCTGCACCGGCAAATCGCTGGCCAAGCTCGTGCGCCCGGCGGCGCTGGCCGTGCTGGCGGAGGGGCCGACCCACGGCTATGTCATCACCGAGCGCCTCAAGGCCATGATGCCGCTGGCGGAGGAAGGGCCCGATCACTCGGGGGTCTATCGGACTCTCAAGGTCATGGAAGAAGAGGGCCTGGTCTCCTCGTGCGTGGAGGCGCCCGAGACCGGACCCATGCGGAGGAAATACGCCTTGACGCCCCGCGGCCGGGCCTGTCTGGACCAATGGACCGAGACTTTGAAAGCCTATCGCCAATCCGTGGATACGATTATGGCGGTGGCTCGTAAGGGACGTTCCTCGAAGAGGACTTCATGCAGGTGCCCGCGATGAGTGCGATCCTCCAACACGCCTGGTGCGAACTGCGGCAACGCAAAGCGCGAACCTTGACAACGGTCCTGGGTTATGCCTTGGCAGTGTCGAGCATGATGGTGCTGGTCGGTGTCCTGCAGGCCTCAGGCCGCAGCAGTGCTGGAATCCTCGATCACACCGGGACGCATTTCGTGGCCTTTGCCCCGGCGGACATGGCCGCGTGTGGACCATGCATGGCCGTGGCCAACAGCCAGATCAAGAGCGAGGGACTCGTGGCGTTCGGCACGCGGACCCACTTGATGCCCCATGCCTTTGTCGAGAAGATTCGGGCCGTGCCCACCGTGGCCGATGCGGCGCGCTATCTGCAATACCGGTTCCGCGACCCCAACGACGACCACCTCTTCACCGTTGGCGGCTTCGATCCGAACAACACCATGGTGGTGGGCACGACCTGCTGTGCGGCCACGGATATCGTCGAGGGACGCTTCCTCTGGGAGGGTGACACCGGCAAGGTCCTCGTGGAACAGGCCTATGCCAAATTGCGGGGCCTCAAGGTGAACCAGACGCTCCGTATCGCAGGAGAGGCTTTCATCGTCCAGGGCATCATCAACCCCGGCATCCGTCCGGCCCGCGCGGATATCTACCTGCCCTACGCCCAGGCCGAGCGCCTGGTCGCAACGCAACTGCCCAATGTCCCTCTGGCCGGCTACTGCAACCTGATCCTTGTGGAAGTCAAAGACAGCTCCGTGCAGGATCAGGCCATCCGGGAAGTGAAATCGCTGTACCCCGATCTGGTGATATCGAGCTACGCCTGCTACAAACCCGCCTCCCGGGCGCGGGCCATCAACACCGCGGCGCTGGCGGTCCTGATCGTAGCGATCGGAATCTTCACCGTGCTCCTGGCCATGATCGCCCAGTTGTCGGTCCTGGTCGAACGGAGGCGGGAGCTGGGCATCCTCAAGACGCTGGGCTTCTCCAACGATCGCATCATGGGACAGATCGTGCTGGAGTCCGTGCTGCAGGCGGTTGGGGGTGCGCTGATTGCCGGCGTACTCGTCGCGTCCCTCATGCCATGGCTACTGGCGCGGTGGCTGGTCCCCATGGGTGTCCCGGCCTCCGGGATCAACTGGCTGCCGGTCTGTCTCCTGGCGATTCTCCTGTCCGTCGCCGGCGGCCTGCTGGCGGGTCTCTTCCCGGCGTTCTGGGCGGCCTACCAACGTCCGTCCAACTTGTTGCGTAGCTTCTGAGGACTCTGGCCATGACCGACACGATTCTCACCTGTCAGCATGTCACGAAACGCTTCGCCTCGCGCGGCCGCACGACGGACGTACTCTCGGATGTGAGCCTGGAAATCCGCCGGGGCGGGATCGCCGTGATCCAGGGCCGCAGTGGTACAGGCAAGTCGACGCTCCTGCAAATCCTGGCGGGTTTGGATCGCCCCACGACGGGTCGGGTCGAGATCGCGGGCCGGCCGCTCGATGCACTCTCCGCGGGCGAACTCGCGGCCCTGCGACGAGAGACGATGGGTTTCATCTTTCAGAACTTCAACCTGATCTCCTCCTGGACTGCGGGCCAGAACGTGGAAGCCGCCCTCATCCACACACGCCTCACGCGCAGTCAGCGCGCGGGCCAAGTGCGTGACATGCTCGACAGCCTGGAGCTGAGCGACCGCATCGACCACCTGCCTTCCGAGCTCAGCATTGGCCAGCAGCAGCGGGTCGCCATCGCCCGCGCCCTGATCCACGTGCCGTCCCTCGTCTTCGCCGACGAACCCACGGGCGACGTCGATCCCCAGACCGCTCAGTCCATCCTGACCTGCCTGACGACCCTGGTCCGCCGGAACAGTACGACTCTCATCGTCTGCACCCACGGCGAATTCTCCCCCGATGCCGCCGACCAGCACTACCTTCTCGAGAATGGTCAGGTCCATCCGACGACGGCCGAGTGAAATCAATGCGCCATAAAGCACGGTCCGCCCCTCACGGTACCCTCTTGCTTTTGTGGGAACGAGCTTTTAGAATAGTCTCGTGCACAGGCAATAGTCGCTTGCTTCCTGGGAGTGCCAACGATGAAGGCGATCGAGATAACGTGTGTGTTCCTGACATGGACGATTCTTGCGGGCGCGTACGCGCAGTCGGCAAGACAACCGAGCGAGTCGCTTCATATCGCCGCCGCGGAGGGTGACGCCAATCAAGTGCGCCTGCTCATCTCCAGGGGTGGTGACGTCAACCTCGTCGACAAGGAGGGAGCCACGCCTTTGCATCGCGCGGCGCTCAACGGTCGTCGGGATGTTGCGGCGCTCCTCCTCGATAGCGGGGCGGAGGTGAATGCGACGAGAACCGTGCAAGGTTTTGTGGGTGTGACGCCGCTGCATGATGCGCTCTCAGCGGGTCACACGGACGTGGCCAAACTGCTCGTCGCCAGAGGCGCTGATATCAGCGCGAAGGGCGTCAGCGGCGAGACGCCTTTGCGCATTGCCGCGCGCAAGAAGGACCGGGAGATGGTGGAGCTGTTGCTCGCCCAAGGTGCTCCCGCCAACGAAAAGGACAGTTACGGCCAGACGCCTCTCTATAGCGCCGCCGCATCGGGTCAGAAGGACATCATCGAGGTCCTCCTGGCTCATGGTGCCGACGTCAACGTGAAGGATCGCGCCGGCACGACGCTTATTCACCTGGCCGCGTCGTTCGGTCGGAAGGACATCCTGGAGTTGCTTATCGCCAAGGGTGCGGATCCGAAGGCAACAGACAACGAAGGTCGGACCGCGGTAGACAAGGCCATGGCGGACAGACTCATCAGCCATAGAGAAACGGTCGCCGTGCTCGCGTCCAGGGGTGTTGGTTCTCTCGACCTCAAGAGCATTCATCTTGCCGCCTATCTTGGGGACCTGGCCCAAGTGAGGACTCTGGCGGCCGACGGCAATCAGGTGAATGTCAACGACAGGAACAGTTTCACGTCTCTCCATTACGCAGCACTTGAAGGGCAAACGGAAGTAGTGCAGTTTCTCGTGGATCAGGGGGCGCAGGCGGGCGCCAGTGACGCAGGTGGTTGCACACCGTTGCACCTGGCGGCTCTCCGCGGGCACAAGGAGGTCGTGCAAATCCTTCTGGCCAAGGGGGCTGATCTTCGGGCTGTGATGAGTGTTTCAAAACCAGGGATGCCGCGCGTTTCAAGTTCGACGCCTCTGCATGAAGCGGTTCGGCGGGGCCAAACGGAGGTCGCGGAGTTGCTGATCTCCAAGGGCGCCGACGTCAATACTCCGGATGGGGATGGCGATACGACGTTGCATCTGGCCATTTGGACCGGACATAAGGACATCGCGAAACTGGCGTTGGCCCGGGGTGCCGATGTTAATGTCAGGGGCCGACGCGGCTCCGGGATCCCCTTGCACATGGCGGCGCGTCAAAGCGACGCGCGCATCGCGGAGATGCTGCTCGCGGCGGGCGCCGACGTCAATGCCGTAGATCAGAATGGCGATACCGCCCTGCACGCTGCCGTCGGGCGCGCCGGTTATCTGGAGACAGCGAAATTGCTCCTGTCCAAAGGTGCTCCCGTGAACACGCAGACTCGTCTGGGCGAAACACCCCTGCATGTTGCGGCTGGCGCCGGCGCGAAGGACATAGCAGAAATGCTGCTGGGTCACGGTGCGAATCTCCGGATGACAGATAGTGTTGGCCAGACACCTCTGCACCGAGCTGCGGCCAGCGGGCAGACGGAAATCGCCGCGCTGCTCATCGCCAAGGGCGCCGACGTCAATGCCCCTGATGAAGATGGCCGCACCCCTTTGCACGTAGCCGCCCGGGCCGGCGAATTTGCGCTAGCGGAACTGCTCATTCGCAAGGGTGCGAACGTCAATGCCAAGCCTAAAGCGGCTCTGCTGTTGCGTATCGTCGGCGGACAAAGAACACGAGTTGGGACACCCTTGCTCGAAGCCGTTTCCGGAGACCACACAGACGTGGCCGATCTTCTGCGTGCGCATGGGGCGACATCCGGTGCGGCCGTGGAAGACGCGATGAAGAGAAATCCCACGCCGCTTCACAAAGCCGCCCGGGAGGGTGACGTCGCGGGGGCCAGGTTGCTGATCGCCAAAGGTGCCGACGTCAACGCGCCCGACCAGAGTGGCTGGACGCCCCTGCACAGGGCCGTTGCGCAACAGAACAAAGGCATGGTGGAGCTGCTATTGGCGAGCGGCGCGGACGTGAACGCCAGGGAACGAGGCGGCTTGACGCCCATCAATTATGCGGTGGCGGAGGGGAACAAGGATCTGGTGAATCTCCTCCTGGCTAAGGGCGCCACGGTGTCGACCCTCTACGTCGCCGCCTTCCTGGGAGATACTGCCAAAGTAAAGGAATTCCTCGACAACGGCGTCGATGCCAATACGAAGATGGTCTGGCACTCCTGCAGTGCGCTGCATTGCGCCGGCCAGAAAGACGTGGCAGCGCTTCTGCTCGACCGTGGCGCGGACGTGAATGCACGAGACCTCGACGGCTCGACGCCGCTCCTCTGTGCAGTACGTCGAGGTGACAAGGACACGGTGCAACTCTTGTTGTCCAAAGGCGCGGCGATCAATCCCAAGCGCCCCGGTCCAACTCCGCCGCTGCATGCGGCGGTCATGGGCGGTCATAAGGACATAGTAGAACTACTGCTGGTCCACGGTGCCGATGTCAATGTGGCCGTCGATTTTGGCTGGACGCCGGTGCATTTCGCGGTAGATCGTAACGACAAGGATATGGTACAGATTCTGATTACCCATGGTGCCGATATCAACGGAAAGGACAAAACCGGCAAAACCGTGCTGCAATGGGCTCGGGAAGAAGGTCACGAAGAGATAGTCAAGCTATTGCGCGAGCACGGGGCAAAGGAATAGCCGCGCATTCTCCTTCAACCGCCGCGTGATCAGCTTGCCGGCGTGAGGATGGGTTCGAGGGCGGGGCGGCGTCGGCGCAGGCGGGCCAAGGCGGCGAGGCGGCGACGCAGGCGGTGGACGTAGAACGGGACGTCGGACAGGCGTGCGGCGTCCTTGATTTTCACGTGGGTGAGCCGGCGGCGCGTGAGCGGGAACCAGAGGCTCCGGCGCGACGGGGCCGACAGGAGCGCCATGTTCTGGAAACCGACCTCCCATTGTGACAATTGCCGGCCGGGGACCTGGAGATTGTTCAGCAGGTCGAACCAGTCGGCGGGGATGTAGTGCGGGTGACGCATGCCGCACAGGCGCACCACCGGGTGCCGGGACGAGGCACGCTTCTGGATGTAGAATTGCAGATCGTGCGTAAGGGCGTGGATGGCGCGGAAGATCAGGAAATCCACCGGCATCGGGAAGGGCAGCGTCCACTCCGAATCGATGATGTGCCAGCCCTCGGGGCCGACGAAGATGTTGGCGGGGATGCAATCGACCGGGGCGCAGTCGAGGCAGCGGAGCACCTTCCCTGCGGTTGGAGTTGCCCCTGTAAACTCGTGCAGAAACTCCTCCGGGACGCAGTCGTGCGAGGGCAGGCCGCGTACGAAGCTCAGATACTCGTCGAGCAGGCGCTGTTCGCCTGCCGCGTCGTCGTCCGCCAGGGTGCGGGCGATCATCTCCTTCAATGTAGGGTATTCCAGGTGGGGATAGACAATCTCAGTGCCGTTAAGTGCGCCGGCGACCACGGTGGCCTTGCCGGCGAAGAAAGACTGCGCGAGTTGCTCGCGCAGGGGCAGTTCATTGATGAAATCCTCCGCCTGCCGGTTGTCGGCGATTTTGACGACCTGTTTGGCGCCGCGGTTCAGGCGAATCGAGACGCACGTCCGGTACGCCGGTCGGCGGCTGCGGTTGGAGCCGAAGAAACGCAGGCAGCGCGGTTCCTCCGTCACGGCCTCTTTCGACGCGATGACGAGAAACGAGTTGGCGAACTCGCTGAAGAGGCCCGCTTGCGCCAGCGTCTGGCCCAGCAGTTTCTCCGAAAGCACCTCGCGCCGCGGCAGGTGTGGAATCGTCGCGGGCGCCAGGGCCCAAATGGGATCTGTGTTGCCGGGATGCACCGCGTCCGACAGCACCGCGTGCGGCAGCTTGTAGTCGGGCAACGGATAATACCAGTCCAGATGCCGGAAGTCCGCGGCGCCGAGCAACGCGGCCAGCTCGGTCCGGCTGAACGTCCGGACATTCTTGGAGTACGGATAGTTGTAGATCGAATCGAAAGCCCGGCCCGTGTGGTCTTCGGCGGCGCCGGTGAGGTATTTCAGACCAATCTTATTCTCAATCGCCAGCAGGAGATGTCCGCCCGGGCGCAGCAGTTGATGGGCGCGCTTCAGGAACGACTCGTAAGGGTTGCGGCCCCCGTAGAACTCGGCGGCGTATTCCAGCACGCCGATGATCGTGACATAATCGAATTGCTCGGTGGTTTCAAAATCCTGGAAACCGCCGACGATGATCTCAAGGTTGGAACGACCCGCATGGCGTAAGGCGGTGATCCCGGCCCGGCGGGGGCTGTATTCGAGGGCCAGAACGCGGCTGACCTTCTCGCAGAAGAGTCCCGTCAGCGCGCCGCATCCGGCGCCGATCTCCAGCAGGCTCCCCTGATGGTTGAACGGGTACCATTTGAGCAGGTTGTGACGCACCGTGGAGAGATGGTATTCCTCCGCCCACGATCCGTAGGCCGCGGCCTGCCCGGAGTCCGCGCGTGCGGCATCGCCCTGGAACATCTGCTGCAGCGTCTCTTCGATGTCGCCGTCACTATAGACGGGACGCGCGGCGTCAGATGTCGGGAGGCGATAGACGCGAACCTTCCCTATCTGTTGCGGTGCTGAAAGTCCCATGGCCTTTACAGGTGAAATACCCAACCCTCCCCGATGACTCGGATGGCACAGAGCGGCAGCAGCGCCTGCGTCGGCGACGGTCCGTCTCTGAGCGACAAATCCCCCGGTGGCCTCCAGATGCCCGCAATCCATCCTGTGAACAAGAGTGATTCTATCACAATTGGGGCCGGAAGTCAAGGAAAACAAGGCTGCGGGCCCGCGTTGCTCCTATCGGACGGGAGGAATGTCAATGTCCGAAAATCTGCGTGGGCAGGTGCCGCCGGGGGCTTTCTGCTTTACCGGTCGCGCGCCGGGACGATAATGAAGGAGTATGAAGAGTCCGTCAAGCCCTCGGGCGTTTGCAGGAGGATCGGGCATGCGTTCTTTGGTGGTAGCGGCAGCGGCATTGCTTGCGGTCGCATGGGCGTGCGCTTGCGCGTGGGCCGAGAGCACTACGCCGCCGCCGGTGGCGTTCCATCGTGGGGTCAACCTCACGAACTGGCTGCAGGCCGACAACGCCCGGACGATCCAGTTCAGCAAGTACACGAAGCAGGATCTCGCCAATATCAAGAGCCTTGGCGGCGACGTGATCCGTCTGCCCATCAACCTGCACTTCATGACCGATGGCGCGCCGCATTACACGATCGATCCGCTCTTCTTTTACTTCCTCGACCAGATCGTCGACTGGAGCGAGGAGCTGAAGATTCACCTGATCCTCGACAACCACACCTTCGACGTGGACGCCAGCACGGATCCGAACGTCGACAAGGTCCTCCTCCCTGTCTGGTCGCAGATGGCGGAGCACTACAAGAGCCGTTCGACGTACCTCTACTACGAAATCCTCAACGAGCCGCACGGCATCGACGACGCCCGATGGATGGAGATTCAGCGGCAGGTCATCAATGCCATCCGCGCGATCGACGGTGTGCACACGATCGTCGTCACCGGCGCGGGGTGGGGCAGCTACAATAACCTCAAGGCCCTCGGTCGCTATCGGGACGACAACCTGATCTACTCGTTCCACTTCTACGACCCCTTCATGTTCACGCACCAGGGCGCCAGTTGGACGAACCCGTCGATGGTGCCGCTGGCGGGTGTGCCATTCCCGTACGGCGCCGCCGCGATGCCCGCCTGCCCCGAGTCGCTGAAAGGGACCTGGATTGAAAGTTCCCTGAAGGCCTATGCCACCGACGGCACCGCGGCCCACGTCCGTCAGCTCCTCGATATCGCCACCGAGTTCCAGAACACGATGCACGTCCCCATCTTCTGCGGCGAGTTCGGCGTCTACCGGCCCAACAGCAACGCCGGCCAGCGGGTCGCCTGGTACAAGCTGGTCCGCGAGTACTTCGCCGAAAAGGGCATCCCCTGGACGATGTGGGATTACCAGGGTGGTTTCGGCCTCTTCCAGGCGGGCACGAGCGAGCTTTTCGAGCACGACCTGAATGTCCCGCTCGCCGAAGCGCTCGGATTGACCGCCCCCGCACAGACGCCGTATGTCGTGACGCCCGACAGCGTGGGCTTTGCTCTCTATGGCGACGGCGCCGGGCTCGGCGTGCTGAACACGAGCTGGGTCACTCAGGGGACGCTGGACTTCTATGACGGCACGCAACCGCAGGAAGGTACGTACTGCATCTACGCCGCCGGCCTGCCGCGTTATGCCGCCATCGGTTTCGACTTCCGGCCCAACAAAGACATGACCCTGCTCGTCAAGGGAGACAGCGCCCTGGACCTCTGGGTCCGCGGCGTCGCGCCCTCCGGCAGCAAGATCGAAGTCCGTTTCGTGGACACCAAGACCAGCGATGCGGCCGACCACCCCTGGCGCATGGGCGCCGCCATCGATCAGACGCTGGCTCCCTGGGACGGCTCGTGGCACCACGTCCGGATCCCGCTGAAGAACTTCAAAGACCGCGGCTCATGGGACGACGGCTGGTACAATCCACGCGGCGCCTTCGACTGGTCCGCGGTGGACCGTTGCGAGATCGTCTCCGAGTACCACGATTTCGTCGGGATGCAATTCTGGTTCGACAGTCTCCGCGTCACCGACCCCGTCGGCGTACGCTAGAGGTCACGTCACCGCCCAGCAATTCTGGTCGGCAGGATTCTTCGCCTATTTCGGCGCCTTGCGCGTGAAGTCACAGCCGGCCGAGGCGAACGTCATCCAGTGATCCAGGGCCTGGAGGCCGAACTCGACGCCGATGGAGATGCCGATGCCCTGCCAGATCTCCGGCTTGGCCGCGATATCGAACCGCGCGAAGTAATTAGCCGCCGACAGGTTGACGCCGTTGTGCTCGGCGATCCTCCCGTTGCCGTCGTAGATATGGACGTCCCGGATAAAGGCGTCGACGGAACCGGTCTCGAAGCTGACGATAGCGCACGCGGCGCGCAGCCGCACGTCGTCGATCATGACCGGCGTCGGGATTGAGAAATGGAACCAGTTTGTTGTGCCGGGCCAGCCCTCGACGCGGATGAAGGGTCCGATGCACTTCCGTTGCACCAGCCGCTCCGGGAACTCGACCTGCATGCTGTTCCCGTGAATCCACGAAGCATACGAGACGTCGGACAGCGTGCCCGTCTCCGCCGCCCGCGCCGCCTGCGGCATCATCGCCCCGGCCGCCACCGCCCCCAGCACCCCGGTGGCCGACAGCTTCAACATTTCCCGACGATTGCTCGGACTTTCCGTCCCTTGCTCGTTCATACCTTCTCTCCTTAACGCTCCCAATAAATGAACCCACCCCGACCAGCAACACCGCCGGCCCGGAGATCATGTGCCATGATTGGTGATAAAACCCCTCGCTTCTGTGTCATTTCAGAGAACACGCAGCTCTTGAGAAAAGGACAACCTTATTGTATCCGGTACGCAATCGGCCGCAATGTTCCTTCTGTCAGGGTCGGGCCAAAACGATCGACAGGGGCTCAGCAGTGATTCGCTGGATTGGTCTTTCTGACCGAATGGGCTCGGGAGGTACCCCTTGAACAGGACATTTGCCGAGGACTGTGGCTGGGCTATTCCCATAGGACTGCCATCGTGGCAGCAGGGGGTCAGGGAACTGCAATTCTGCCAGCAAGATGGGAAAGGAGTGTGTGGAATGTAACTAATGTACAAGCCATCACTTACATGAGATGATGCGATTTAATTGGGCGTGGTATGGTATTTGCTCAATCTCCTGTCGGCATAGAGTATGTTTGCAGAACGGTCACAACTTGATGAAGTGAATGTGCTGGCGAGTGCCGCCGACTGGGCTTGGCCGGAGGCGGTACGGAGTCTGTTCAAGCCGCGGGGGGTCAACCTCCTTGTCGCGCAGGAGCCGCGAGAGTTCGTGCAGGTCATCAGCAACCGGCGGATTCACACCACCATCGTCGATATGGACGCGGAGCGGTCCACGGGTCTCGCCACCATCAAGATCATCCGGATGGATTATCCGCTCGTGCCGTGCATTTTGCTGACCAGCCGGGTGGATTCGGAGGTGCTCGGCAAGGCGCTACAGCTCGACGTGTTCGGCGTGATCGATAAGCCGGTGAGTATGGACCTGTTGCAGCAAGTGCTGAACCGACTGTTTCTCAAGAAGTACAACAGCGATCTATTCGCTTTATGACTGAGTGACACAGTATTGGAAAATAGAAAGGAGCTAAACAGATGAACATTCGACCCTTGGCGGACAAAGTGCTGGTGGAGCGCGTCGAAGCAGAGGCGAAAACGGCCGGCGGGATCGTGCTGCCGGATACGGCCAAAGAGAAGCCCCAACGCGGCAAGGTCATCGCCGTCGGAGAAGGCAAGCTGCTCGAGGACGGGACCCGCAGAGAGGTCCAGGTCAAGAAGGGCGATCTGGTGCTGTTCACCAGCTACGCCGGCAGTGACATCAAGATGGACGGCAAAGAGTACCTCATAATGGACGAATCCGACATTATGGCCGTGATCGAGAAATAAGTCGGGAAGGAGAAAGCAGAACATGGCAGCGAAAAAGATAGCATACGGAACCGAGGCACGGGCGGCCATCCGCGAGGGTGTCCGCAAGCTGGCCGGCGCGGTCAAAGTCACGCTCGGCCCCTGCGGCAGGAACGTGATCCTGGAGAAGTCCTTCGGTTCGCCCACCGTCACCAAGGACGGCGTCACGGTCGCCAAGGAAATCGAGCTCGAAGACGCCTATGAAAACATGGGCGCGCAGATGGTCAAGGAAGTGGCGTCGAAGACGTCCACCGTGGCGGGCGACGGCACGACCACGGCGACCATCCTCGCCGAGAGCATTTTCGAGGAGGGGCTCAAGAATATCACCGCCGGCGCGAATCCGATGCAGGTGAAGCGCGGCATCGAAATGGCGGTCGAGACGATCATCGACGAGCTGCGCAAGGCGAGCGCCGTCGTCGAGTCCACCAAGCAGATCGAGCAGGTCGCGACGTGCTCCGCCAACCAGGACGCCGACATCGGCAAGAAACTCGCCGAGGCGATGGACAAGGTCGGCAAGGACGGCGTCATCACGGTCGAGGAAGGTCAATCCCTGGAAACGACCGTCGACCTGGTCGAAGGCATGCAGTTCGACAAAGGCTATCTCAGCCCGCACTTCGTCAACAACCTGGAGAACATGACGGTCGTGCTGGATAAGCCCTATATCCTGATTCACGAAAAGAAAATCAGCTCCGTGAAATCGCTCGTGCCGCTGCTGGAGAAGGTGGCCAAGCAGGGCCGACCGCTGCTGATCATCGCCGAGGACGTCGAGGGCGAGGCGCTGGCCACCCTCGTCGTGAACAAGCTGAGGGGAGTGTTGCAGGTGGCCGCGGTGAAGGCCCCGGGATTCGGGGATCGCCGCAAAGCCCTGCTCAGTGACATCGCCATTCTGACCGCGGCCGAGCCGATCTTCGAGGATCTGGGTCTGGATCTGGAGCACGTAGAAACGCAGCAGCTCGGCCGGGCCAAGCAGGTCAAGATCGACAAGGACACGACGACCATCATCGAGGGTGCCGGTGGCGCCGAGGCCATCCAGGGTCGCATCGCGCAGATCAAGACCGAGATCGAGAACTCGACCAGCGACTACGATATCGAGAAGCTGCAGGAGCGGCTGGCCAAGCTGTCCGGTGGCGTCGCCCAGATCAACGTCGGCGCCGCGACGGAGGCCGAGATGAAAGAGAAGAAGGCCCGCGTCGAGGACGCGCTGCATGCCTGCCGTGCGGCCGCCGAAGAGGGGATTCTGCCGGGTGGCGGCGTCTCCATGCTCCGGGCCCTGCCCGCCCTGGATAAGGTCAAGACCAAGGGCGATGAGGCCATCGGTATCGATATCGTCCGCCGGGCGGTCGTGGCTCCTATCAAGCAGATCGCTCTGAACGCCGGTCTCGACGGCTCGATCGTCGCCCAGAAGGTGATGGAGAGCTCCGAGAAGAACTTCGGCTACAACGCCTTGACGAAGCAGTACGGGGACATGATCAAGATGGGCGTGATCGTGCCGACGAAGGTCGAGCGCACCGCGCTGCAAAACGGCGCCTCGATTGCGTCGCTGCTCCTGACGACCGACGCGGTGGTCAGCGAGATCCCGGAAAAGAAAAAAGAGGCCGCGATGCCTCCGGGCGGCGGCATGTATTGACGTAGAAAATGTAAATAGGGGGCTCCCGAAAAAGAGAGCCTCCCTCGTGCGACAGAGCGGGTCCCGGACATCCGAACGGGACCCGCTTCTCTACGTAGATTCCGCTGAAGGGAGGACCCGCTATGTGGTTCCACTCTTACACGAATATGCTCTCGCAGGCGTCGCGAACGGTGGCGATGGGCATCCTCACGGTCGGGCTGGTCCTGATCGGATTCGGTGCGGTGATCGTGGCTTTTCCCGAAGTGTTCGCCTTTCTGGCGGCGGCGGTGTTCTTCGTCGTCGGATTGTCGCTGGCCGTGGCCGCTCTGAAGATGCTCTGGACGCAGCGGCGTTTCTCCCGCGGCTCACCCACGGTCTACCGCGAGAACGTTCGCATCCACACGCACGACCACTCCGAGCCCTTTGATTTGTGATCCACCTGTAGAATCGGGTGGCAACCTCGAAGCCTGAGGCCCCGAAGCTGCCACCCGTGTTCTTTCTGAAATGTCAGCCGTACCCGGAAGCGCGGCGACTATTGTGCGGGCAACTCGTAGGCGCCGAGATCGACGATAGCCTTGTACGTCGGCGGGTCGGCCAGACCGGTATCGACGACGGCGGCACGATCGACAAAGCGCGGCTGCCCGGCCAGATCGAACGGTACCCGCTCGGTCTTGTTAGCATCCGCATCAACATCGTCCATATCCTCCGGCACGGCCGTGTTGTTGCCGGCGTCGAGGCACGGCGAAACGGCCTGGAGGCGAAGATTGTCGTCTTCGGTGCCCGCGATCTTGTCCACGCCGGCAGGACTCACGAACCGCGGATCGAGATCGAGGGCGATGTTGCCGCTGCCCCAGCTCACCGTGACATTGCCCTTGCGGACGACGCCGTCGGCGCCCAAGGCGATATGGGAGTAGGAGGCGATCACCTCGGCGATGTTCTGCGCCGTGCCGGTGATGGCGATCGGTGCCCGCAGGCTGCCGGCCTGGTCCCAGACGATGCAGTTGGTCAGGACGGCCACCGCGTCGGTGATAGCGAGCGCTTGCCCGTTCTTGATCTGCTCGCAGTAGTTGCGGCTCAACGTGCAGTTGGTCAGGATGGCCGACCCGTGGGTCAGGGCGATGCCGCCGCCGGAGACAAGGGCCAGGTTGGCGCTGAAGACGTTGTTGATGAACCGCAGATCCCGACCGGCGCTGAAGACGGCGCCGCCGTCACTGCCGGCGGCATTGCCGAAGAAGCTGCAATGGGTCAGGCGGGCGTCACTGCCCTCCCCGGCGTAGAGCGCGCCGCCGTCCCCGGCGTTATTGCCGTGGAAGACGCAGCCGACCAGGACGGCGTTGCTGTCTTCCGTGTAGAGGGCGCCGCCCTGCAGACCGGCCTGGTTCAGCCGGAACGCACAACCCACGAGGCTGGGCTTGCTCTCGATGCTGCACAGGGCGCCGCCCTGGTAGCCGGACCAGTTGCTCTGGAACAGGCAGTTCACGAAGGAGGGTTCCGACGCATAGCAGGAGACGCCGGCGCCGGTACCCCAGCCGGCGAGGCCGTCGCCGGTCTGGTGGCCGGAGCGGTTGGCCCGGATGGTGCACTGGGAGAGGACGGGGCCGCCGCCATAGATGAAGAGGCCGGCGCCTTCGCCGCCGTTGCCGCCGATGATGGTGACGCCTTCGAGTAGCGTTTCGCTGTCCCCTTCCCAGGCGGTCACGACGTGGAGGCTGTTGTCGGTGCGGCGGAAGTCGCTGTAGAGGTCATACAGATCGGTGACGGCTTTGTCGTCGCTCTTGAGATCGCCGCTGAAGACGGTCGGATAGACCGTGATGTCACGCGCCTCGGCGTCGGCAGCGCCGATACCGACGTAGCCGCCCTTGAGGCGGACGCCGCTCGGGAGATTGAAGCTCGCCGTACGGTCGCCGGCGACGACGTTCTTACCCATATCGGGTTTATAGGTGCCCTGGGCGACGCAGATTTCGTTACCCGGCTGCGCTGCGTCCAGTGCGTCCTGAAGATACGTGAAGGCTTTCTGCCAGGTGGAGCCATCCCCGCCGGCGGGGGAGCGGCCATCCACGTACATCTTCGTGCGCAGGAAGTTGGCCACGAGGGTGTAGTGGGCGTCGACCAGCACGGTGGTCTGGGCGGCGCCGACGTCCGTGACACGGCCCGCGTCCACGGCGGTGCCGGTCCAGCAGAGGAAGTGATAGCCACCGACCGGTGCGGCGGTGAGGGTCGCCGTGGCCCCCGGGGCGTAGCGGAACGTGCCGAGACCCGGTGCGCTGACCTGGCCGCCCGTGGTGGCGCTGACCGTCAGGGAGCGGTAATCCGTCGACTGCGTGCCGAGGGTGACCCAGGCGGTGTCCACGCCGTCACCGTTGCGCGCCTTGACGCGATAGGTATACGGCGTGTTCGGCTGCAGGGAGACGTTGTCCCAGGCAGTGTCCGTGATCCAGCCGGAGATGGCCCCGGAGGTGGTGTTCTCGCACATGTACATCGTGCCGGCCGGGTTGCCGTTGACGCCCCACTGGACCTGAATGGAGGTCGAAGTGATGCCCGTGAACGATCCCGCCGTCGGTGGATTGGCATACGTATAGATGTAGGCCGAGTCGCTCCACGACGTGGCTACGGCGTCGCCGTTGCGGGCCCGCACGCGGAAACCGTACGACCGATTGGGCAGCAGGCTGTCGCTCGTCCAGAACGCATTGTCGTGCCGCCACGTAGAGGTCTGTCCGGTCGTGATGTTCTCGAACAGCAGACCCGAGTTATCGCGATCGAGGCCGGACGGGGTATTCTTGGCCTTCACCTGAATCGTCGTCGGGCCCGGTGTGCCGAAACTCACCGCCGTCGGGGTCTCGATGATGGAATAGCCCTGGACGGTGGCCGAAAACGCCGTCTCGACGCCGTCCCCATTGCGGGCCTTGATCTTGTAGCCGTACTTGGTGTTGGCGGACAGACCCGTCTCAACCCACTCCGTGCTGGTCGTCCAGCCGGAGTTCGCGTTTGTCACGGTGTTCTGGCACCAGTACTGTGTGCCCGCCGGGTTGCCGTTGGCGCTCCAGGAAACGGAGAGCTGGCCCAGGCGCCCGTTGGCGGAAACGGTGGCCGTCCCGGGAATCATCGCCTGCGTGTAGACATAGCCCGCGATGCTGAACGACGTGGGTTCGCCGTCGCCGTTGCGGGCCCGGACGCGCAGCTCATAAGGTTGGTTCGGCTGCAGGCCGTCGCTCGTCCAGTAGGTGTTGTCATGCCGCCAGCCGGAGGTCTGCCCGGTCGTGATATTCTCGAACAGCAGACCCGAGTTGTCCCGGTCCAGGCCGGACACGGTGCCGTCCGCTTTCACCTGGAGTGTGGTCGTCGTGGTCGCGCCGAAGACGACGCCGGTCGGCGTCTCGATGGCGGAGTAGGCCTGCACGACGGCGGAGAAGACGGTTTCGACGTTGTCGCCGTTGCGGGCCTTGACCTTATAGCCGTACTTGGTGTTGGGCGACAGACCCGTGTCGAACCACTGCGTGCCGTTGATCCAGCCGGAGTTGGAATTCGTCACGGTGTTCTGGCACCAGTACTGCGTCCCTGTCGGGTTGCCGTTGGCGGCCCAGCGCACGATCAACTGGCCGTTCGGGCCCTGCGAGATGGTCACGGTTCCGGGGACGGCCGCCAGGGTATAAACGCTGCTCTCCTCGCAGAAGGGCGTGGGATCGCCGTCGCCGTTGCGGGCCTGGGCCCGGAAGGCGTAGGACGTGTTCGGCAGCAGGCCGCTGCTCAGCCACGGGCTGTTGTCCTGCTGCCATGCGGAAACTTGACCGGCCGTGACGTTTTCCAGCTTGAGGCCGGATTGCCCGCGGGTCAGACCCGAGAACGTGCCGGCAACGCTGACTTTGATACTGCTGGTCGTGATCTCGCCGAATGTCACGTCGGTGGGGGTCTCGATATCGGTGTACGCGTAGCGCGTGGCGGAATACGCGGTATCATTGCCGTTGCCGTCCCGCGCTTTGACGCGATAGCCGTATTGGTGATTCGTATTGAGGCCGACGTCCATAAACGTGGGCGTGAACAGCCACTGCGAACCCGAGCCGCCGGCGCCGCCCGTGGGACTCTCCACGAAATCGAAAGCGTACTCGATGGGGCCCGTGAGATCCCGTTCGATCCCTGCCGTCATCGTGATCGTCGTCGTATCGACCTGGTCGGGTTCAGCGGACCAGATGGCGGGATAGGGAATCGGGGGCACCGTCTCTGTGAGCGTGACGAAGGTGCCGGTGACGCCGTAGTTGTTCGCCCACTCGTTCTCCACTTCCATCCGATAGAAGTAGCGGGTGGCCGGCTTGAGGGCCGCCACGCTCTCACCAAGGGTCGCCCCGGTGCGCATGCCTTCGCTCCACGCGGTGCTCCAGACCGGCAGGCCGAAATTGAATCCGGCCCCGGCACATTCCTGATAGATGAACCGGCAGCGGCATGAGAAGCCGCCGTCGTTGACGAGCTTGCCCTGCATTGTGACGGTGGTCTCGGTGGCGCTGGCCGAACCGGTGGTCACGGAAGGCCACACCAGGGGATCCGGCGGCTCGCCTGGCACCGGCTCTTCCCAGTTATCATTTCGGAAGATATACGTCGCGATGACGTGGTCAATGTAAGGAATGGCGCTGGCCCCATCGTTGAACGTACCGGTCACGTCGATGGTATCGCCCGACTTCAGGCCCATCGCAGTGTTGTAGTAAATCTCGATGTTCGTCTTGTAGACCAGGACTCCAAAGGGATCGTCGATCACCTGGAGGATGTTGGCCTCGACGGTGTACTTGCCGGTGCCCATCGGATAGATTTCCTGGTGCTCGGCCGTGGTCACATGGGCCACGAAGTTGACGGACCCTGTACCCCAGCCGGCAGTCTCTCCGGGGGTGCTTCCCAACAAGGCGAGAACGATGGTGCATAACGACACGGCGGTCATAACCTCCTCCTTCCCGAGTTGGTGAAAGGCCCACAGTCTGGGTGCCCGGCGGCCTGATGACGGACGTGGCATTCCCAGAGACTATCCGGCCGATCTTAATAATAGTGCAGACATGTCGAATGTATCTTCCCTATAACACCATGTCAATGATGATCTGTGTTAAGGCGGGCAATATTACCGGAACTGAGCAGGACTTACGCATTCCTACTGCTACAGTATGATATATGCTACCCTCGATTACACGGCACAGCCTGACGGTCTTGAGGATCGGCGGGGAGCGGGGCGGAGGTGAAAAGGCGATTGCAGCAGTCGTGGGTGAGGAGTACAATCGGGTTCGTCACGTGGTATGTTCCCGGGCCGGCCAGAACTCTGGCAACGCGGAAACTCAGAGACACCACCCGTGCCGGGAGCGAAAGGGACCGTGCAGCACAATCGGAGGTGGCACGGCGTTGGATCTTTTCGGCAACAGCGGCAGAAGGGCGGACGCCACCCTGCAGCGTACTTGATCGAAGTCGATGGCCTGACAGGCCGGATGATCGTGCTTTCCTGCATCTCTTTGAAGGAGGACCGTCATGGGCAAAGAAGCGAAAACCTTTCGTCGGATGAGGGAAGCTCCGGGTGGGATGACTCGTTTGCTTCTGTTAGCGCTGGTGTTGAGCCTGACGGTCTTCGTCTCCCCAGCCGGAGCGGCGGACGCCACCATCCCGCTGCTTTCGGACCAGGCCCCGATCATCGACGGGGCGGTCGACGACCTCTGGTCGCTGGCCACGGGGCAGGTCGGTTCGATTGCCACTGAGGGTTCGGCGCCCGGCTCCCCGGCGGATTGTCAGGTCGTGTGGAAGGGCCTGAGCGACGGCACGAGCTTGTACATCCTGGTCGATGTCAACGACGAGTCCCTCGTGCAGGATTCCGGCTCGGCCTGGGACGACGACCGCGTCTCGGTGTACATCGATGGCGACAACAGCAAGGATACGAGCACGAACACCTCGGCTAAGAACGACTTTCAGTTCAACTTCCGCTGGAACAACGGCGTCGTCGAGGCGCCGAGCGAATGGTATTCGGGTATCACGACCGGCGTCAGCTATGCCATTGTCAAGACGGCACCCGGCTATCGCCTGGAGATCAAGTTCCCCTGGTCGACGATCAACCCCAACGGCCCGGCGCCGCACGAGGGGCAGCTCGTCGGGATCGATGTGGGCGTCGACGACGATGACGATGGCGGCGGCCGGGACTCGCAGATATGCTGGCACATTCCCAGCTCCCCGCCGCACAACCCGAGCAAGTGGGGCACGGCCGAGCTGGTGATCGTCAGCACGGACAAGGCCACCAAACCGTCCCCGGCGAACAACGCGACGGATGTTGCGGTCGATACGGTGCTGAGTTGGAAGCCCGGTCGATCCGCCGGGGCGCACGACGTCTACTTCAGTACGAGCGCGGAGGATGTGAACAACGCCGATCGCGCGAACGGACGGAGCGTGCTCGTCAACCAGGGGCAGGACGCCAATGTGTACCATCCCCCCAGTCTGCTGACTTTGGGCCAGACGTACTACTGGCGGATCGACGAGGTCAACACCACGACGGGCAGCATCACGCGGGGCGATCTCTGGAGCTTCTCCGCGGAGCCGGTGGCGTACGCGATTGAGTCCGCTCAGATCACCGCCACCGCCTCGAGTGCCGGCACGGGCTACGGACCGCAGAATACGGTCAACGGCTCCGGCCTGACCGGCGATCTGCATTCGACCGACAACAAGGCCATGTGGCTCACCACCGGCAAGGTCGTCCCCAACTGGATTCGCTACGACTTTGCCCGGCTCTACAAGCTCTACGAACTGTGGGTCTGGAACCACAACACGGACTATGAGTCGTCGCTGGGCTTCGGCGTGCAAATGGCGACGATCGAATACTCGCTCGACGGCACGACCTGGACCAAGCTCGGCGATTTCGAATTCGCCCAGGCCCCGGGGACGGCCGACTATGCTCATAACACCACGATTCCTTTCGGCGGCGTGACCGCCAGGTCGGTGCGCATCAGTGTGACCGGCACGTGGGGCGGTTTGCCGAAAGCCGGACTGGCCGAAGTGCGGTTCTATCATATCGCCGCCTTCGCCCGGGATCCGAAACCGGCCTCCGGCAGCACCGGCGTCGATCCGAGTGTCACGCTGAACTGGCGGTCCGGACGCGGCGCCGCTGCGCACGAGCTGTACCTGGGCACCGACGCCGAGGCCGTGCGCAGCAGCACGACGCCCATCGCGACTCCGGCCCAGGCCAGCTATGCTCCGTCGGGACTCCAACTGGGTGCGACCTATTACTGGAGAGTCGATGAAGTCAATGCCGCCGAAACGCCCACGACGTGGACGGGTGACGTCTGGAGCTTCAGCACGCCCGACTTCATCACGGTCGACGACTTCGAAAGCTACAACGACACTACGAAGCCCATCTACGGCGCCTGGGCGGATGGGTATGGCACGACCACCAATGGCTCGCTGGTCGGGCATGCCACGGCCCCCTTCGCCGAACGCACGGCCGTTCGGGGTGGCAGCCAGTCGATGCCGTTCTACTATGACAACTCGGTGGCGGCGTCCGCCGAGGCCACGTACACGTATGGAACGATCCAGGACTGGACGAGGGCCGGAATCGCGACGCTGGTTATCTACTTCCGTGGCGACCCGGCCAACACGGCCGGCCAGCTCTACGTCAAGATCAACAACGCGCGGATCGACTATCCCGGCAGCGCCGCCGTGCTGACTGTTCCGACGTGGAAGCAGTGGAATATCGACCTGACGGCCGTCCCAGGAATCAAGGCTGTCAAGACGCTGAGCCTTGGCATATCGGGCTCCGCCAAGGGCCGGCTGTATGTCGACGATATCCGGCTGTACAAGTCCGCCCCGGCCGTCGTCCAGCCTGTCAGCGCAGGCTCCGCGAACCTGGTGGCGTACTTCTCGTTCGAAGGGGACTTCAAGGATGCCTCGAACCACGGCTACACCGGCACGGGCGTGAGCGCGACGTTCGTGGATTCCCTCGCCGGCTACGGCAAGGCCGTCCAGTTCAACGGCACGACCTCGTATGTGGATCTGGGCGCTGCGTTCGGAAGCGGTCTGGTCAAAACGCTGACTAACTGCACCGCCGGCGCGTGGGTGTACCATACCGGCCAGGGCTCGAATGGGCAGCGGGTGTTCGATTTCGGCAGCAGCTCGACCGTGTACATGTTCCTGGCGACGCGGAACGCCGGCGGCATGCCGCGGTTCGCCATCAAGACCTCCACCGGCGCCGAAGCAGGTGTGTCGGGGACTCGGGCGCTGTCAGTTGGCTGGCATCATCTGGCCGGCGTGATCGACACCTCGACGGCCGCACCCGCGATGGCGCTCTACGTGGACGGTGACCTCGCGCAGGGAGGTGCCCCGGCCGCGCTGCCGAGAGATCTGGGCGCGACCACGCAGAATTGGCTGGGCCGCTCGCAATCCGCATCCGATGCGTACCTCAACGGTACGATCGACGATCTTCGCATCTACAATCGCGTGCTGACCGAAGGGGAGATCCGCCATCTTATGGGCGACCGGTGATCTTCTCCGACGATTCCTCGCCTCAGGCGCAACAAAAGGGGCCGGTGTCTCAGTGACATCGGCCCCTGCTCTTTGTCAAGCGAGTGCGATCGTCGCCGGGTTTACAGCGTCCCGCGTCTCCGCATCCAGCCGACCAGGCCGGCGCCGAGGCCGCACAGGATAATTGCACCGGGGGCCGGCGTGAACTTCATGTTCGGGGCATCGAAGTAGTCCGGAGTCCCACTGGAGAAAGCCGCCGTGGCCACGTTGGTGCTGCTGCTCCAAATGGACCGGACGTAGTCCAGTTCGGGAGCCCGATCAGGTCCCGCCCCACCGAGGTTGATGTTGTGCAGCGGGTTGTCGGAATCGAACCCATAGGACACGATGCTATACCGTCCGGATGCCAGAGTGACCGGAGTGATGTCGTGCCACAGGTAGTTGTCCACCGCCGAGCCGTCGGTCGTGTCGAACGTTGTCGAAGCGATGATGGCACGCGTCGAGGAGTCGAACAGGACGGTCGTGAGTGTCTTGCCGTCACCCTGGATGCCGTCATTGGCGCTATCGTAGACGCCCAGGCTTGACACCGTGAAACTCGTGGAGAAGACATCGAACTGCAAACCCACGAGGCCGGAATAAGCCTGATTACCCACAGTAGAATTCGCTTCGTGCATCGTGATGCTGAATGCTGCGAAGCTGGGGCTGCTCAGTAACGCCACGAGTCCGAGGCACAATACGAACCGGCGAATCGTCGAGAACGTCATAACCCTTCTCCTCTGTCAACTCTACTCGTCATCTTTCGATGGCACCGGTGGCCGTGCGGAAAGTGCACGCAGACAGCGCCCACCGTCATTTGATCAGTTTACCTATATTACCCTACAATGTCAATCAACATCTTACCCAATATAACCTTGATTGCCCGCGCAACTTCAGGATAGTCCCAAAAACATGCATCTAATGGTCTTGAAAGTGCCAATATGCGGATATTCCTGCTAACAGTTCCATATTCAATTCTGGACAATACAGAGCGACTCCATGGGTAGGGGACCACGGGCGTTCGGGAGGGGCACCCGGTTATCGCGACACGCCACGGACGACGGCATTAGCACCGGTTACGATTGGGGCGCCGCCCTTCTTGTCTGCGCGTGGCGTTGGGCTTCTCAACGAATGCCACTTGATTTGCTGCATCCCACCGGTAAGCTCTGCGGTATGGTAAAACGCACGCAGATGAAGAAGATGACGGCCCCCCGGGGGCTCAATGAGCAATTTGCCAGCGATAACTACTCGGGGATCTGTCCCGAGGCCCTGGCCTGTCTGGAGAAGGTCAATGCCGGACACGAGTTCTCCTACGGCGACGATCGCTGGACCGCCGAGGTGTGCGATCTCTTCCGGGAAATGTTCGGCCGGCCGTGCGAGGTGTTCTTCGTGTTCAACGGCACCGCGGCCAATTCGCTGGCCTTGGCGTCCTTGTGCCAGTCCTTTCACAGCATCGTCTGCCACCGGCTCGCCCACGTGGAAACGGACGAGTGCGGGGCCCCCGAGTTCTTCTCGCACGGGGCCAAGCTGCTCGTGGCGGAGGGCCCGAACGGCAAGCTGAACCCTGCGGGCGTGCACGAGGTCGTGACACGCCGAACCGACGTCCACTATCCCAAGCCCCGGGTCGTGAGCGTGACACAGGCCACCGAGGTGGGCACGGTATACACGCCGCAGGAGCTCAAGGCCCTGCACAAGGCCGCCCGGGCCCACCAGCTGAAGATCCATATGGACGGCGCGCGTTTCGCCAACGCCGTGGCCGCGCTGGGCGTGCGGCCCGCCGAAATCTCCGTGGACTGCGGCGTCGACGTGCTCTGCTTCGGCGGCTCCAAGAACGGCCTGGCCCTGGGCGAAGCCGTGATCTTCTTTGACCCCGAACCCGCGGAGGAATTCGCGTACCGCTGCAAACAGGCAGGCCAACTGGCGGCCAAAATGCGGTTCATCGCCGCCCAGTGGCTCGGCGTGCTCAAGACCGGGGCGTGGCTCCGTCACGCCCGGCACGCAAATCACTGCGCCCAACTGCTCGAAGATCGACTGCGTCAAATCCCCGAGGTCGAGATCATGTTGCCTCGGCAGGCGAACTCGGTTTTCGTGAAGCTGCCGCCCGCCGTGATTGAGGCCCTGCACGGGCGGGGTTGGCACTTCTACACGTTCATCGGTCTGGGCGGTGCCCGCCTGATGTGTTCCTGGAACACCACCGAGCGCGCTATCCGCGCCTTCCTGCGCGACCTGAAAACCTGCCTGAGCAAGTAGACAGTGGTTTCAGTGTCACAGGGATGCGGCGGGCGGTTCAAAGACGCCGAACGACGCCGTGTCGGTCTTCAGTGGGTCGCCGAAGAGGTCACGCGTGCCGCGATTCGCGAGCACGGTCGCAGTCCCGGCACACGGAGAGCCCGGGCGGAGACGATAGCCGCCGAGTGAGTCCAGGCCGGCAGTGCCCGTGCCGGGCGCGACGAACAGTGGGTCGCCCCTCATCGCCTCCGGATCGTCGGGCGCGCCATTCAGCCACGGTCCGAAGTACCAGTTATGCCGCATGATAGCCCCCGGCGTGACCGGCGCGAGCTGCACCTGGTCCAGGTACTTCCGCTCCAGGGCGCTGCTGTACGTGTACACCGTGCGGAAACGTCCTTGTCCAGTTGCGTAGAAGATGTTGTTCTCGAAGTGGGCGCCGAGCTGCCGCTTGTTGTCGTCGCTGACTTCGGCGTTGCCCATGTAGAAGTCGATATCCGCCGTGCCGTAGTCGACGTAGAAAACGTTGTGATAGAGGAGGTTCCCCTCCGACAGTGTCCCCTGCATCTGCACCAGGTGCGTCTGATCGTTCTCGCTGATGTTGTAGCGGGCGACATTGCCTGTGGCGCGGTTCATGATCAGCAGGAACCCATGATTGTTCCGGCTGTAGTTGTACTGGGCGATGCAGTTGCGGCAGGTGAAGTCGAAGTCGTACGCGTTGCCGTCGCCGTTGCCGCGCTGGCGGCCCGTGTCGTACGCCTCGTTGAACTGCATGACCGTATCGGTGCAGTCCTGAATCCACATCGCGGCGGAGTGGGGATTGTAGTTGCCGGTGATGACGAGGTCGGGGTCGCCCGTCCGCAGACACGACCGCCGCACGACATTGCGCTCCATCATCCCGGCCCGGCAGCCGTTCATGAAAATCCCGTCGCCGCCCAGGTTCTCCATGACGTTGCCGCGCACGACGATGCGGTCGTGCCCGCGCCAGACGATGATGCCGCAGCGATCGATGCGCTCGATGCGGTTGTTCTCGATCGTGACATCGTCCGCCCCTGCCTCGCTGCGTCCCCGTCCCTGCGCCGGCCCGACGAAAATCGCCGCACTGTTGTAGCCCGTGAACGTGCCCCGCCCGCCGAGCTGCCCCCAGATATCGTGGATGAAGCAGTGGCGCACGATCACATGCCCCGTGTGCCCGCCACTGCCCTCGGCGAGAATCACGATTCCCTGGCGTCCTACCCCCGCCTCGGGCGGCGCGCCGCTGGTGACCTCCATATTCTGAATCACCCACCCCTCCTGGTTGACGAGCTTGATCCCCGCTCCCGTGGCGGTCCCCAGATTGACGATGGGCATGGCCCCCGCGCCGAAACGGTCCAGGCGAATGGGCTTGTCCTGCGCGCCCGAGCCCAGCGGTCGCAACTGACCGTTCCAGACGTCGCCCGCGCGGAAGAGGATCGCATCGCCGGGTCCGAAGGTCTCGCGGTTGACCCGTTCGAGGGTCTTCCACGCCGTGGCCGGAGACCGTCCGGAGTTCCCGTCGTCGCCGTCGGCCGCCACATAGTAGACCCGCCCGCCGGTACTCTGCGGTGCCAGCGCACACCCGCTCGCAACCGCCCACAGGAGTGCCAAAGCGAAGAGCTGGAACAGGGCAGAGCCCGCCGGCGTGCGTGTGACCGTTTTCATGTGTACCTCTCTACATCCTTGTGAGTATCGAATGGTCGACCTGTTCTTTGTCTTCTACCCATCCCGCGCGCTCCGTGCAATCGAATTCGGTTCCGCCGCCATCGTCGTTCTCGGGAATTCGGTGGCATCCCGGCAGTGCCGGGCTTATCCTGAATTCGCCATGATCCCGCTCGATACGCGGGATCAGCAAAAGACCAGACGAGGGATCCGATATGAGAAAGGGCATCGTCCTTCTGGGGATCGCGGTTGTGGCGGCGGGCTCCTGTGCGCCGGCGCGCCGGGAGGTCGTTCTGTTTCAGGATGATCTCGCGGGCGTGCGAGCAGGTCCCCTCAGCACGGCCGTCGGCGCCCACACGGAGTATCACTATCTGCCCGAGGCGGCGCCACGCTGCGCGTGGTCCGTGTCCAACGATCTGGGCTGGTGGAGCATTCGCCGGGCCGAGGGCAAACGCTGGCTGTGCCAGTCCGGCACCAACAATCTGGCCTATGCCTACCCCATCCTCGTGGCGGGGGACGCCCTCTGGCAGGACTACCGACTGCACGTGCTGCTCAAACCCGAGTCCGGCGCCTATCGCTGCGGCGTCCTCTTCCGTTATCAGAACGACCGGTGTCACTACTTCTTCGGCGTCGAGTCCGGCCAGGCCGTGCTGAAGCTGATCGACCATGGCCCGGCGTTTCGCCAGTTATCGCAGAGGATTCTCGCCCGGGCGGATTTCGCGTGGCAGGGGGGCGAAGTTCTCAGCGTTGATGTTGTGGTGAAAGGCCCGGCGATTCGCGCCGGCCTCAACGGGCGCGTCCAACTGGAGGCCGTCGATCCCACGTACCCCTCCGGCAAGATCGGACTGACGGCGGACGGCGTCGCCGCGTTCACAGATGTCACAGTCACAACTGCACTCGGCGATCGGCAGAAGTTCGAGGCGGCGCGGCGGGCGCGCGACGACACGGAAAGGCAGTTGCAGGCCGACAATCCCCGGCCGGTCGTGTGGAAGAAGATTCAGACGGAAGGCTTCGGCGTGGGCCGCAACGTCCGGTTCGGCGACCTCAACCACGACGGCGCCCTCGACGTGCTGATCGGCCAGGTCGTCCACCACGGCCCGACCGATCGCAATAGCGAGCTGAGCTGCCTGACTGCCATGACGTTCGACGGCAAGCGCCTCTGGCAGCTCGGGACGCCCGACGCGTGGAAGACGCACCTGACCAACGATGTGGCCTTCCAGATTCATGATCTGGACCGCGACGGCAAGAATGAAGTCGTCTATTGTATGAATCGCACGCTGATCGTGGCGGACGGCGCCACGGGGCGGACGCGGTTTCAGGCGCCGACCCCCGCGGCGCCCGGCGCGGGCCCTATCCTGGGCGATTGCCTCTACTTCTGCGACCTGCGCGGCGTGGGCCATGACAGTGACATCGTCATCAAGGACCGCTACCAGCACGTGTGGGCCTGCAACGACAAGCTCCAGCCGTTGTGGGACGCGGCGTGCAACACGGGCCATTACCCCTATGCCTGTGACACCGACGGCGACGGGCGGGAGGAGCTGATGGTCGGGTATACGCTCTTCGATGACGACGGCAAGGTGCTCTGGAGTCTGGACGGCCGGTTGAGCGATCACGCCGACGGCGCCGCGATTCTGCGCCTGCGCGACGGCGCGGACCTGAAACTCGTCTGTGCCGCCAGCGACGAAGGCATCTTCTTTGCGGACATGCAGGGTCGCGTGCTGCTACACCGCTGGCTGGGCCACGTGCAGAGTCCCGCGCTCGCCAATTTCCGGGACGACCTGCCGGGCCTCGAGATCGTGACCATCAACTTCTGGCGGAACCAGGGCATCCTGCACTTCTTCGACGCCGAGGGCCGGGTGTATTACAGTGCCGAGCCCACGCAGTACGGCAGCATGTGCCTGCCGATCAACTGGACGGGGCGCTCGGAGGAGTTCTTCGTGCTCAACGCCAACGTGGACGAGGGCGGCCTCTGCGATGGGTGGGGCCGCAAGGTCGTGACATTCCCCGACGATGGGCACCCCGATATGTGCTACGCCGTGCTGGACCTCACGGGCGACGGCCGCGATGAGATCGTCGTGTGGGACCCGCGGCAGATGTGGGTCTACACCCAATCCGATAATCCCAAGTCCGGGCGTCTTTACCGCCCCAGCCGGAATCCGCTCTACAACACCTCCAACTACCAGGCCACCATCTCTCTACCCGGCTGGTCCGACGCATCAACCCGATGAGCCGAACCAGCCGCGCAGGGAGAGACGGCAAAACGTCTGCTAGTCGGGCTTCTTCTGGGTGAAGAGAGCGGTGACCAGCTCGTTCACCTTCTTTTCCGCGTTGATGAACTTGCCCATATTGCCTCCCCCTCTCCGGGCATCGTAGACAGCTTTGCCGATTTCCTGTCCGTTCTCATACACGTTGATTTCCGTGTAGACGAGGTACATGGTGATGTCCCAGGCCCAGTTGGCCGTGTAGGTCATGGCATAGGGAGAGTCCTTCGGGAGCGACGTGGCCGGGATCACCTCCACCGTGACTCCCTGGTTTTCCACGGAGGTCTGGATGGCATCGAGATACTGGCTCCGCACCGCGGGATTCACGATGATCTTGATCTGCTTGATGTTCTTGTCTGCCACACCCTTGACGTTCTGACTGATGGTGCAGCCCTGCAACAGGACCAGGGCCGCCAGTGAAACCAACCAACCCATGAGGCGCATGCGATTCTCCTTTCTCCAGTGTAATAGAAACGAGCACGAGATTCTACGTCACTTCGCGAGGTACTCCTTGATGACATCGTTTTCCGGGATAGCCGCTACCAGATCGCGGAACGAGGCGTCCATAGGCTTCATGGGGCTGAACGTCAGATTGAAGCCGGAGGCGTAGGAACCTCGGCTGGGCTGGAACCGCGCCCCCTTGCCGTCCCCCGTCTCGACGGTGGCTTCAATCGTCGCCCGGTAAGTCATCCCCGACGGCATCATGGTGATATTCGTCACCGTGACGCGCAGCGTCTTGGCCGCCCCCTCCTGCACCGTCACGCCGTTGCGTTCGAACTCGCCCTTCAAGGCGTCGACCACCGCCTGGGTGAACTCCTGATACTGTACCGCGTATCGGCCGAATTCCAGCTGGTGCTCCACGCTGTCACTCTGGCCGTTGACCACCGCCACTGCGCTCGGACACGACACCTTCCGGACCAGGCCCTCGGCCAGCGACGCTTTGGGCGTGTAGCGGCCCCCGGAACAGGACGCCAGGGACAATACGCACCCGAGCAGCACCAGGCCCCGGAGCGCGGACGAAACACACGGACGAATCATCTGGACAATCTCCTTTCGCACTAAGGTTCGCGGTAAGTGAATACTCTACCTTGTCCCGAGGCCGCACGAGGGTCACTCGAGCAAGCTCTGATTGCGCACGCCACAGAAAGGGACGAGGCCTTGCGACGGCCTGTACCAGCTCCGTTCTGCAACTCCCAGCGCCACCACCCGCACGAGATCCACCCGCAACGGCGTCTGATGCTCGTGTCGCAAGGCTCCCACGCTACCTTTCCTTCATGTCACTGTCAAGGACGCACGCTGCCGTTCTGTGAGAATGTGGCACGTATTCCCGTCGGTTCGAGCCGTTGTTCCGGCGCCTGGTCAGGGCGGTCGTTCCGGTAAAAGGGCTTCCCTCTTTGTCCGTTCTCCACTATGCTGGGGTCGACTGGGCAGCCTCCGAGGTGGAGGTTGGACCCAAGCGTAACCTTAGCTGAGATCGCCATGGCTTTGATACCTGTCACTGAACTGGCCGACCGGATGGAGCGTTTTCGGTCCGGCATGGACGCGGCGCACCCGCGTTGGGAGCTGGCCGCCCTCTTCGGCCGGATCAACCAGTACTACTTCACCGGCACGATGCAGGACGGCGTGCTGCTGATTCCCCGTGACGCCCCGGCCGTGTTCTGCGTCCGCCGCAGCTTCGAGCGGGCCGGCGCCGAGTCGTCGTTTCCGGACATCCGGCCCATGAAGGGCTATCGTGACGCCGCCCCGGCGGTCCCCGGCGCGCGGGAGGTCATCCACGTCGACGCCGAGGTGGTCCCGTTGGCGCTGCTGGGGCGTTTCCGCAAATACTTCCCCTGCCGGGAGGTCACGGGCCTCGACGCGACGCTGGCTCGTCTGCGGGCCGTGAAGAGTCCCTACGAGCTGGCGCTCCTGGAACAGGCCGGGGCCATCCACCGGCGCGTCCTGGAGGATGGGGTCCCCGTGCTGCTCCGCGCGGGGATGAGCGAGGCGGAGCTCGGCGCCGATCTGTACTCGCTTATGGTTCGCGCGGGACATCAGGGCACGGTCCGTTTCGGCGCGTTCGGTGCGGATATCGCCGTGGGGCAGTTGGCTTTCGGGGTCAATTCGCTCTATCCCACCAGCTTCGACGGGCCGGGCGGGTGCCTGGGTCTGTGCCCCGCGGCGCCGATTCTGGGCAGCCGCGACCGCAAGCTCAGCCCGGGCGACCTGGTGTTCGTGGACATCGGCCTGGCCGTGGAGGGTTATCACACGGATAAGACCATGGTCTACATGTTCGGCCGGCCGCTGCCGGAAGAGGTGATCGCGACGCACAAACGCTGCGTGGAGATCCAGCACCAACTGGCCGCGGGGCTCAAACCCGGCGCCATCCCCTCGCAGATCTATACCGGCGTCATGAAGGAACTGGACCCGGCATTCCTGGAGAACTTCATGGGCTTCGGCGCCCGCCGGGCCAACTTTCTCGGGCACGGAGTTGGCCTGCAGATCGACGATCTGCCCGTGCTGGCCGAGGGATTCGACGAGCCGTTAGCCGAGGGCATGGTGCTGGCCCTGGAACCCAAGAAGGGCATCCCCGGCGTCGGCATGGTCGGCATCGAGGACACCTTCGCAGTCACCCCCGACGGCGGCCGCAGCCTCACGGGCCACCATCCGGGCTTGATCCTGGCTGGGGATTGACAGGGCGGCAGGGATTGTGTACGTTGGTCCCCACGACGAAAGATCTGTTCTCGTGTCATACGCAAAAGTCAGAAATCTGCAAGAGCCTACTATGAACACACTCCGCTCCATCGTACTGCCGGTATCCGCCGTTCTGATCGTGTTGGCGTTTCAGGGTTGCTCCGCTGCGCCGGGCCGGGCGGTGGGCGACTCCGCGACCGGTGCCGCGGGTCGCAGCCTCGCGCCGTACTTCACGCCGGCTACCGCAGGCGCCAAGGCGCCGGACCCCGACGGCTTCCTCCAGCGCTGGCTGCTGCTCGAGCCGATCAAGCAGTCGATCCGCAGCAATACGGGATTCAATGAGAGCTTCATCCGGAGCACGTTCAACGCCGAATACTTCCCCGACCAGTTCACCGTCGTGCCGCATGACGGCGACACGGTGACGGTGGCCGACACGCCGCTCGCCTGGCATGCCCTGGACTCGACGACCTGGAACGTCAAGCTCTTTCGTTTCGCTTACGGCTTGAACAAGCCGGAGTATGGCGTTCTGTTCTGGGCCGTGACGGTCGTCGACAGCCCGCGCGAGATGCTGAACGTGCGCCTGGCTGCCGGCTCCAACTCGGCGTCCATGTGGTGGCTCAACGGCCAGGAAGCCGTCACCCTCTTCGGCGATCGGCGCATGGTCATGGATGATGGCGTCTCCAAGCGCCTCACGCTCAACCAGGGACGCAACGTCATTCGCGGCGCCGTCATCAACGGCCCCGGCTTGAGCGATTTCTGTGTCCGTTTCATCGATGAAAAGGGCGACCCGATCAAAGATATCACTCTGAATTAGTCCTGAGTTCTGAGTCCTCAGTCCTAAGTTAACTTAGGACTCAACACTCAAAACTTAGGACTTCCGTCCCCTGGGAGGTTCTATGAAATTCCGCTTTCTTGCAGTAGTTCCCAGCCTGATCTGTCTCTGGATGTCCGGTCCGGCCCTCGCTTTGGACGGCGCGCCCTACATCCACGATCCTTCGACCATCATGGAGTGCGCCGGCAAGTACTACACTTTCGGCACGGGCGGCGGGGGCCTGGTCTCCGTCGATGGCTGGACCTGGAACCGCGGCGGCGTGCGTCCCGGCGGCGGGGCGGCACCGGACGCCCTCAAGATCGGAGAACGCTACCTCGTGGCCTACGGCGCCACCGGCGGCGGTCTGGGCGGCGGGCACAACGGCAGGATTCTGACGATGTGGAACAAAACGCTCGACCCCAATTCTCCCGACTTCAAGTACTCCGAGGCTGTCGTGGTCGCCTCGAGTGACGGCGTCGAGGATTGCGACGCCATCGATCCGTCGCTGCTGCTCGATCCCACCGACGGCCGGCTGTGGCTCACCTACGGCACCTACTTCGGCTACATCCGCCTCGTCGAGCTCGATCCGAAGACGGGCCGGCGCGTCGCGGGCAATGAGCCGGTGAACATCGCCATCGACTGCGAAGCCACGGCCCTGATGTATCGCGAGGGCTGGTACTACCTGCTGGGCACGCACGGCACGTGCTGCAACGGCGCCAACTCCAGCTACAACATCCGCGTGGGCCGCTCCCGGAAGGTGACCGGTCCCTACCTCGACAACATGGGCATCGACATGCTCAAAGGCGGCGGCAAGCTCGTCGTGGCCGCCAACGGTCGCCTCATCGGCCCCGGCCACTTCGGCCTGATCGACCTGGGCGACGGCGTGCAGAAATACTCCTGCCATTACGAAGCCGACCTCGACCGCGGTGGGCGCAGCATCCTGGACATCCGCGCCCTGCTCTGGCAGAACGGCTGGCCTGTCACGGGTGACAACTTCACCGGCGGCACCTTTGAAATCGAGTCCGAGCGCAGCGGCTACGCCCTGGAGCTGGGCGTGGACGGTGTCCCGGTCGGCGGCGCCCGCCGCGGCAGGGAAATGGGCATGGGCGGCGGCAGAGGCACGCGCGGCGCCAATGCGCCGACGGATCCCAACGCTCTCTCCGGTCGGGGCGCCCGCCGCGGCGGGTTCGGCGGCGGAATGTTCGGCGCTCCGAGTGGCCCCGTGACTGCCATTGCGAACCAGGATGTCAACGAAGTCTCCAGGAATTGGCCCGCCGGCGTTCTCCCCGTTCGCATCGGCGATTACATGCTGCAAGCGCACCAGAAGTGGACGATCACGCCCGTCCCGGGCGCGGGCGGCACTCTCGGCGGCCCGTGGTTCAGGATCACCATCGCCGGCACGGAGCGCACGCTGTCCGCCACGCCGGAGGCCGAGGTGACTGCGGTTCCTGCCTTCACCGGACAACCCGAACAACTGTGGCGCATCGACCAGTTGATCGACGGCACGTACCGCATCATGCCCAAATCCGTGCCCAACGCCGAGGGCCCTCTGGCTCTGACGGCGGTGGGCGCCAGCACACCGACACTGGCCCGGTTCGACCCCAGGAGTGACAAGGCCCGCTGGAACTTCCGCAAGCCGTGAACAAGAGGGGTCGGATAATCGTCTGTCTCGTCTGATCGGCTCTTCCGATCTTCCCCGGCAGGTCACTGCGCGCTAAAGTCACGTCCTATTTCTGCCGATGGGAGCGCCAGCAGGGGACCGCTGCTATTTGCCGGAGGGGGACAGTCCCTGTCCGACCGTGCAGTTGTCCGAGATTGGGAGGCCATCTATGAGCAACGAAGGGTCCAGGACTTGTCCGTTCTGTAAGGGCGAAATCAGCGCCACCGCCATGAAGTGCATGCACTGCGGTGAGTGGGTGGAAGCGGCACCGCAGGAAACCTCGGGCCGAGCGCGGCGGGCACGCCTCAGCGAGCAGGCGGCGGCCGTCCCACCGCAGGAAGAGCAAGGCGCCGTCCAGGCGACCGCCGTTCTGTCGGCGGAAGCGCCGACGCGGACCGCGCTCTCCTTCGAGCAGCCCTCGGTCTATGACCCGCGTCCCTGCCCGGCGGCGCCTCAGCCGGCGCCGACGCCGGTCGTGGCTTCGACCGTCCAACGCTTCGGCACGCTCCTGCTGGATATCGTCTTCTGCCGCGTGTTCGGCTTCATGATCGGCTTCACCATGGGTGTCACGGGGCAGGCAGAATTCATTCTGGACATGAATCCCCTGGTGCTGGGGACGATCATCTACCTGGCCTATTACTCCCTCCAGGAAGCTGTCTGCGGCCGAACCGTGGGGAAATGGATCATGGGCACCAAGGTGGTCAGCGTGAATGGCACGGCTCCCTCTCTGGGCCAGGTTCTCTGCCGATCCCTCTGTCGCTTCATACCTTTCGAGTGGCTCACCTTCTTCGGCCAAAAAGGCCGGCCCCGCGGCTGGCATGATCGCATTGCCAATACAGCGGTCATTTCCGTCCGCTAGGCCCGAGCGCCGCCCGTCCCGACGGGAAAAACGCGCCCGCCGGGAAGGCCCTGCTTGACGCCGCGGCTGCGCTACGTAGCACGAGGCGGCCGGGGGTTCGACCCTGAGGCCGTCAGAGAAGTCGTCGGCTTCGGTCTGCTGAGCATTCGCGAGCGGGCGGAATTGCTGGGTGGGCGGATGACCCTCAGAAGTGCGCCGGGCAAAGGCAGCACGTTTCGCATCGTCGTTCCCGACGAAACCCCCATCAAAAACGGGACAACCTCTCTTTCCGCCTGATACGCCATATTCTCTTCGCAGGCCGTAAGAGAGACGTAGGATCTTGCGTCTCTACGGCTGCTGCCGACGCCCGACGGCCGGAGTATTCTCCCAGTACCGCGTGTGCATCCGGTCCTATTTACCGCGTTTTGGGGGAGACAATGGAAGTGATTTGGAGTATAAGGAATCCATTAGCATGATCTAGGAGGGATCCCCAGGTACCTGTTGCCGGAGGCGGATGGCCTATCCCGCATCGGGTACCATAAGAAATGGTGTGAGTACAGAGGAGAGTGGATTGTTTCACTGCATTCTGAATGGGTTGGGGGGAAAAGCCGGGACGAGAGCAGTGCGATCCGGCCGGACTCTCCCGGTGTTCGTGATGTTCCTGGTGGCGATGGTCGCGGTGCCCGACAGTAGGGCCGCGGCGCCGAACGACTACGAGCAGTACCTGCTGGAGTTGATCAACCGGGCGCGCGCCAATCCGACGGCGGAGGCGGCGCGATACGGCATCGATCTGAATGAAGGACTGGCGCCCGGCACGATTTCGTCCGCGCCCAAGCCGCCGCTGGCCCTGAACCCGAACCTTCTGGACGCGGCCCGCGCGCACAGCCAGTGGATGATCGACACCGACACCTTCAGCCACACCGGCGCCTCCGGCTCCGCGCCGGGCGACCGCATGACCGCGGCGGGTTACACCTTCCAGGCTCCGGCCGGCTGGGGCGAGAACATCTCCTGGTCCGGCACCACCGCGCCCTCATTCGACGTACTCACCGTTACTGCCGAGCAGCACGAGGGATTCTTCGTCGATGCGGGTGTCACCGGCCGGGGACATCGCGTGAATCTGATGAATGCGAGCTTCCGCGAGATCGGACCCGGGATCATCCTGGGCGCTTTCTCGGGCTACAACGCGGAGATGATCACCGAGGACTTCGCGTACACGACCACCGCGGGCGTCGCCGCCTTCCTGACGGGCGTGGTGTACAACGACACCCTCGTAACGGAGGACTCCTTCTACACGCCGGGCGAAGGCCTCGAGGGCGTGACCATCACCGCGACGCGCGCCGCCGATGGGGCCACGTTTCAGACCACCACCTGGTCGAGCGGCGGCTACCGCCTCGCGCTGCCGGCGGGCACGTACGCCCTGACCGCGGGCGGCGGCGAACTGTCGCCCCACGTCATCGAGCGTTCCGCCACGATTGCGCAATCGAACGTGAAGGTCGACTTCACGCTGGCCGTGGACGATCCGCATCCGCTGTCCCCCGTGTACCGCTTCTGGTCCGACATCCTGGGCGGGCACTTCTATACCATCGACATCGCGGAGCGTGACAAGCTGATCAACCTCTATCCGGATGTCTGGGAGTATGAAGGTCCCGCCTTCTATGCCTATGCCCCCGGAGACCAGCCGGCGGGGACGGCCCCGGTCTACCGGTTCTGGTCCGATGCGCTGGGCGGGCACTTCTACACCATCGATGCGACGGAACGCGACAAGCTGATCGACCTCTATGCGGATGTCTGGGAGGATGAAGGCGCGGTCTATTACGTCTACGCCGAAGACGAGCGTCCTGCCGAGGCCCAGCCCGTCTACCGGTTCTGGTCGGACATGCTTGGCCACCACTTCTATACCGTCTCCGCCGGCGAGCGTGACAAGCTGATCGACCTCTATCCCGACGTCTGGACGTACGAATCGGTCGCCTGGTACGCCTATCCCTGAGTTTTCCTGCTATTTCGTGGAGAACTTGCAGACGGTGGTGCTTTCGAACTTGCCGCCGGGACGCAGCTCGGTCGAGGGGAAGTGCGGCTTGTTCGGGGAATCGGGGAAGTGCTGCGTCTCGAAGCAGAAGGCCGACTTGTCGCCCGTATAGAACTGCATCCCCGGCTGATCGGTGTAGCACTCCATCAGCCGTCCGCTCTTCCCATCGTAGGCGCTCGCCGCGAGGACCAACGCGCCGTACGTGCGGTTCAGGACGTAGTTGTGGTCGTACTGCTGCTCCCGATTCACGCTCGAGATCACGGAACCGACGAGCCGCGGCGTGCGGAGATCCAGCCCGCCGCTGACGGTGAGGATCTCGCCCGTCGGGATCTTGTCCGCCGACGCGGCGGTGTACCAGTTGGCGTTGATCATGATCTCGTGGGCGAGGATGTCACCCGTGCCGTAGCCGGCGAGATTGAAGTAGCTGTGGTTCGTCAGGTTGATGACGGTGGGCTTGTCCGTCGTGGCGCCGTAGTCGATACGCAGCTCGTTGTCGTTGGTCAGCGCGTAAGTCACCGTGACGGTGAGGTTGCCCGGGTAGCCCTCTTCGCCGTCGAGACTCTCGTGCGTCAGGCGCACGCCGGCCTCCGCCTCGGTCTGGTAGGGATAGCCGTGCCAGACGACGTTGTGGAAGCCCTTCACGCTGCCGCCGTGGAGCTGGTGGCCCCCGGAGTTGGCGGTGAGGCGGTACTCGATGCCGTCCAGCGTGAATCTGGCGTTGGCGATGCGATTGGCGTAGCGCCCGACGGTCGAGCCGACCCAGGCGTTCGAGACGTACGAGGCCAGATTATCGTAGCCGCGTACGATATTGGCGAGCTTGCCGTCGCGGTCGGGCACCTCCAGCGCGATCAGCGTGGCCCCATACTCGATCACCTTCGCCTTGAGGCCGTGTGCGTTGGTCAACGTGTAACACGTCACGTCCACCCCGCCCGCCGTCTTGCCGAACGAGGCCGAGGTGACCGTCTGCGCCCACCCCGCGCCCGAACCCAGAAGAAGAATGGCGACGATTGTCACTCGCTGTGCGCTGCCCAGCCCGATGTGCATGATCGATCCTCCCGTTAGAAAGCTTCGTTGCGACAGTGCTCCCGCCAGACCACCGTCCACCTGCAATTTACGACTATTGTAGGCCTTTTATCCGGCGGTGTCAAGGGAAGCTGCGTGGCAGCGCAGACGCGGATACCTTCCGCCAGGCGAGAGTCATTTGACGCTGCCCCAAATGTAGGTGGACGTATCCAACACCAGATCCCTCAGCAGGACTTCCACGACAAAAACGATCATCCAGAACAACGTGAAGTATAGAGGGGCGGGAACCGCATGGGCGTCGATGCGCTTCCTCACGCGGAACTGCATGACGTAGACAACGAGGACGAAGGGAGCAAAGGCAGCGAAGAACAGAACCCGGCCTCGCCAAAAGAGGCCAAGGGTATGAATGAGCGCAAGGTGTAACGGGTACAGGATACTGAAGAACGGAGCGAAATCGAGGAGCCAATACCACTTGAACCCTTGCGTCTTCTTCTGACCTGCCATTTCCGAGCCTCCAACACAGAGCAATCATGTGACTACATTGTCCCATGGTCCACCGACGACGTCAAGTGCTTTTGGCACGCGCAGGAACAGATTGCCTCCCGCAGGCCCGTCCGCTACAATAGGGGTGGTGGTATTGAGCATGGCGGTCTTGGAGGCACCGAATTGACCAAGAACCGGAACAAGTGACTGTCACTTTCTCACTGATATGGATATCTCGCGGTGGATTTCGTTAGCGGTGGTGGTTATCTACGCGGTGATCGCGGTCGCCTGTTTCCTGACCGGCCCCTCCTCGGAGCCGATGTCTCCTAAGGACCTCTTTGAGGGTCTGTTGGGCGCGGGCTTCTGGCTGGCGCTCAGTATCGGGTGCATCTGGTGGGGCGACGAATTGGGCGAGGGCCTGGTCGGTGCCAAGTGCGGACTGGTCTCCTCGACTTCCCCCGGCTGGGCCGTCAAATTGATGGGTTGGCTCCTGCTCTTCCTCCCCGCCGCCATCCTCGTGTTTTATTGCCTCCACGAGAAGGCCGGCCACTGACTGCTGGACCGTTACTCATGTTGCCTGTCTCTTGTCACTTCTCCCCTTTTCCCTTTGCCTCCGACAAGCCCCTTCTCTACAATGGTCCATATGGTTTGAGCGCGACGGTTTTGGAGGCATGGAATCGATCAAGGCCGGAAGTAGGGGACTGTTCGCAATCCTCAGTCTCTGCCAGATGATCGGCAGTGGTATTGCTGTGGGATGCTCTCGTATGTCTTGGATTTGCGGGAGGTTACACATGTCATACTGACGGTCGGTGGTTTTCGGCAACCGCAGCGAACAAAAGTTCCCAATATTATGTATATTCTATTGACAGGAGTTCCCAAAAAGGGAATAATGAAATGCGGCTTGTTGGCAAGAGTGTTTTGGACGCGTTTCGCAGGAAGTATCCTGATTGCGAGCAAGCACTGAGAGCGTGGCACGCAGAGGTCAAGAATGCCCGATGGCATTCGCCCAACGAGGTGAAGGCCAAGTTCGGCAGCGCGAGCATCGTCGGAGGCAACAGGGTGGTGTTCAACATCTGCGGCAACAAATACCGGCTCGTGGTGAAGTTGAACTACGGCCTGGGCATTGCACAAGTCCGTTATATGGGTACTCACACGGAGTACGATAGAATCAACGTGGAGACTGTTTGATGAAGCCCAAAACGATCCATACCGAAGCAGAGTATGAGACGGCTCTGGCCCGCATCACGCAGCTCATGGATGCCGAGCCCGATACGCCCGAGGGCGAAGAGCTTGATTTGTGGACGACGCTGGTCTCGGTATATGAGGAGCAACATTATCCTATTGAGATGCCTGATCCTCTGGAAGCCCTGAAATTCCGTATGGAGCAGCAGAGACTGCGCCAGAAGGATCTGATCCCGTTCATCGGGAGCGCCAGCAAAGTGTCCGAGGTGTTGGCCGGCAAGCGTCAACTCAGCCTGTCTATGATCAGGAATCTGCATCGCGGTCTGGGCATTCCGGCGGAAGTGCTCATCGGCGACCCCGAAGCCGTGACTCTCTCGGAGCAGACCCTGGAGTGGGATCGGTTTCCGATTGCCGATATGCTGAAGCGGGAATGGATCAGTTTCAAGGGCACCGTGCGGGAAGCCAGGGCGTGCGCGGAGAAGATCATGAGGTCGTTCATTCAGCCATTTGGCGATGAGCTTCTCATACCGGCGCGCATGCGTCAGCATGTGCGCCAAGGGGGAGCTACCGACACGTATGCGCTCTTGGCATGGCGGCTACGTGTCATGCACCTGGCTCGATCGCAGAGTGTCAGTGACTACGAGCCCGACTCCGTCGGCCGGGACTTGATTCGTGAGATAGCGAAGCTGAGTTACTTTGACCGGGGGCCATTGCTGGCGAAGGAACTTCTCAGTAAGTGTGGTATCTATCTTGTCATCGAATCGCACCTGCCCAACACCTATCTTGACGGGGCGGCCATGCTCATGCCGGATGGGAAGCCCTTGATTGCCCTGACGCTGAGATTTGACCGATCGGACAATTTCTGGTTCACGCTGGCGCACGAGATCGCTCATGTGGCGAAGCACTTGCACGTCGGTGTAGATCAGAGTTTCTTCGATGACTTGAATGTGTCCGACTTGTCCATCCAGGAGCAGGAAGCGGACCGAATGGCGCGCAACGGGCTCATCCCCGGCAAACTCTGGCGTGCCGCCGGACTGGTCACCAATCCCGAACCTGCAAGGGTGAAGAAGTTCGCGGAAGAACTCCACATCAACCCCGCCATCCCCGCCGGTCGCATCCGCTACGAGACCGGCAACTTCACAATCCTGAACAGCCTCATCGGCAACGGCGACATCAGACCGTTCTTCCCGCGAGAAAGAAATACCTGACACCGTCCCGTTCCGGATTTGGGATTTGATTCTCGCCGAATTGCGGGCGTCGTCGTGACTTGGGACAGATAACGACAGACCCACGTTGTCGCCTCTTGCGGAGCACAGAACGAGGGAATTGAAATCATCTTACACTGGCACTGGCTTTTCTATCGCAAGGGCACTATTCTATAAATAAACGAAGACCGTTGTTAGGCATGCACCCCCTAGCTGTGCTAAGGTGAAACATGACATGCGTTGTGAAGAGGGTCATTGTTAAGCGATTCCGGAGTTTCCCTTCGGACGTTGTTGATTTCAGCAATCCCGTCTTCCTGGTTGGGCGGAACGGTGCTGGCAAAAGCAATTTTGCGGACTTGTTCAGCTTCGTGGCGGAAGCAATGCTCTCTCCCCTGCAAGCTGTCTTTGACAGACGCGGCGGCATTTCTGTGGTTCGAAATCGGAGCTCTGGACGCAGCTATCCCCCAAACCTAGGATTAGCCTTTGAGTTTGGTGAGATGAACGGCAGAGTAAAAGGAGGGCGTTTTGCGTTTGAAGTCAAGGCGCTCCCCGGATATGGGTTCGAGGTTGTCAGAGAGCAATGTCAGGTTCGCTATGCGGACGGTATACGATGGTGGTTCGACCGCCAGAAGTCATTTCGGACGAACGCTGAGGGTCTGAAGCCTTCGGTAGAAGCTTCGGCCCTGACCCTCCCAGTCATTGGTGGCGATGAACGCTTTGCGCCTCTCCTAAAGGCACTCAGTGCTATGCGGGTATACTCCATCGAGCCCTCCAGATTACGAGAGATGCAGGACCCAGATAGTGGTTCTGTTCTCCGGAGGGACGGTGGAAATGCAGCAAGTGTCCTCCAGGAGATCGGGCGTAGCGATTCAAAGACGAAAGACAGAGTTCAGGAGATTCTAGAGTCGATTGTGCCCAACACTACATCCGTGAAGCCCAAGAAACATGGCAACAAACTGTCGCTTGAGTTCACGCAAGAATGGGCGTCCGGCAAGAAACTGTTGTTCGAAGCGTTCAACATGTCGGATGGCACGCTCAGGGCATTAGGCCTTCTAATGGCTGTATTTCAGTCTCCTCGGCCCTCAGTACTTGTTATCGAAGAACCTGAGGCCACAATCCACCCGGGTGCCTTAGGTGCCGTTCTCGATTTGATTCGCCATGCCAGTCGATCCATGCAGGTTATTGTCACGACACACAGTCCCGAACTACTGGATGCTGAATGGATCGAGGATCAGCATTTACGAATTGTCGTTTGGCACGAAGGGGCTTCTCACATTCTGCGACCAGATGATGCTTCGCGGCAGGCAATGACTCAACACCTGATGGGCGCGGGAGAGTTGCTCCGATCCAACGCAATGCACCCGGCACCGCTCTTCAGCGACTCTCGTGAACTTGCAGAAGGGAGTCTCTTTGAGGCACTGGAATGAACGTCCAACCGATTGTGGAGGGGCACGGCGATGTCCAAGCTGTGCCTGTGTTGCTTCGCCGTCTCTTCACTGAGGCGGGATTGTTCGATATTGGCGTCGCGAGGCCGATTCGCAGAAAAAGGTCTGAACTCCATACGCAAACCGGTGTGCAAACCGCTGTCCGGCTTGCGTTACTTCAACCGCAATGTGCCTCCATTCTGCTTTTGTTTGACTCCGATGACTCATGCCCGAAAGATCTTGCCCCAATGATCCTTGGATGGGCACAGGCTGTTGCGGGCGCCATGCCCTGTTTCGCGGTTTTGGCCTATCGCGAATATGAGACTTGGTTCCTGGCAGCGATTGAGTCTCTCCGTGGGAAGTGTGGCATTCGCGCGGACGCAGCCACAATGGCGAACTTCGAAGGACGACGCGGTGCCAAGGAGGCATTGGAGGAATACATGCCCAAGAACCGATCCTACCACGAAACCGCAGATCAAGCGTCGCTAACGGCGAGTTTTGACTTGGCTGCTGCCTACACTTTCTCCCGTTCCTTCCGCAAGATGGTGAAGTGTGTGGGCGATCTCGCAGGTGCGCTGGGGACCACCTGTGGCGCATGGCCACCGCCAGGATGGGCCCAAAATGTGACCTGACGGCAGAGTCGCAGAATGGGTTGGTACCATCCTCTGGCCAAGGATCTTAAGCCTGTAACCCGCCCTGATATGCGATGTATCCCTTTGCGCATTTTTCGCGGCCCGGCGGATGCCTCTACAATTGTCGTGACTACGTAGATTTTTCGCAACATAAGGCGGGGCGGGCCCACGGGTGGGCCCGAGTGTTGAGTTTTGAGTCCTTAGTTTTGAGTTGGAGGAGAGAACCCTGACGCCCGAAGCCTGAGGTCCGATGCCTGTCGTGATACGGCGGGTATCATTTTGCGCAGTCTTCATGGCCCGGCCCAGGGCTCTACAATTGTCGGCACTACGTAGGTTTTTCGCAACATAAGGCGGGGCGGGCCCACGGGTGGGCCCGAGTGTTGAGTTTTGAGTCCTTAGTTTTGAGTTGGACTTGGAGGTGTGATGTTTGAGTTTTAATGGTGGATTTGAATAGCTGCCCCCTGATCCCCGATCCCTGTTCTCCCCTCCCTACCGCCTGATGCCTGTCGTGATACGCCGAGTATCATTTTGCGCAGTTTCCGTGGCGCGGCGGAGCGCTCTACAATTGTCGGCACTACGTAGGTTTTTCGCAACATAAGGCTAGCGTCCTGCGCGCACTTTTCCAGAATTCTTGGATTTTTTCTAGTGCAGACGGGGTAAGGACTTACGGTTCTACAGATGTAGTAATAATGCACGAATTCTAGCAACATAAGGCTAGCGGCGTCCCATTGTAGAGGGCCACGGTGGCCCTCGCATTGATTATTGACGATTGATAATTGATGATTGAAAAAGAGGAAGTTGAGCTCGGTTGGCCTGAGGTCTGACGCCTGAAGCCTGGGGCCTTTGGAGAGGCGACGATCATGGCGAGACAATGTGGCGAGTGCGTGTATGCGACAACCATCCGGAACGGCGGGGCGGGGGAGCTGGTTTGTGCTTGTGTGCCGGGGTTTGAGGGGCGGCTTTCTTATGTTGCGGCGGGAGAAGGGTGTCGCAGCTATCGGGCAAAACCGACACCGCCGCTGCGGCTGGAGCCGCCGGTGCCGCCCAGCGACGACATTCGGTATATTCCGCTGACGCGGGGGCTGTTTGCGATTGTCGATGCGAGCGATTATGAGTGGCTCAGTGGGTTCAAGTGGCATGCGACGACCGGACGGAAGGCGTATGCGTGTTTCTCGCGGAAGGACAAGGTCATTTACATGCACCGGCTGATCATGAACCCGCCGGAGGGGAAGTTTGTAGACCACCACGACGGGAATAGTCTGAACTATCGCAGGTGCAATCTGCGGCTCTGCAACAAGGCCCAGAATGCGTGGAACCGCCCGGCGGTGGGGGGAACGTCGAGGTTCAAAGGGGTGTATCGCAACAAGGACGGGAAGTGGAAGGCGGGTATTCGTGTGGGGGGTCAGCAGACGTTCATCGGCCTGTTCGACGACGAGATCGAAGCGGCCAAAGCCTACGATGGAAAAGCCCGGGAGCTGTTCGGGGAATTTGCCTATCTTAACTTCCCTGCGACCGGACGGATTGTCCGGCTGGAAGGGCGGATTTGTGCCCATAGCAGAGCGAGTGCGACGTTGACCGTTGTATCGAGGCACCATCGGCAAACGGGGTTTGCCGCTGCCACCCGGCCGCTGAAATCCGAAACCCGAATATCGAAATTCGAAACAAATTCAAAGATCCGAAATCCAAAACTCAAAACAGAGCACAACTCAGCGCCGATTCTCCGTCATTCCGAGCCCGGTCGAGGCGTGTGGTCGCGAGTGCAAGACATGGCTTGTTCGGGGCCGGATGTTTCGACCTCACTGCGCGCAGCCTTTCCCGAGCGAAGCCGAGGGGCTCAGCATGACAAGATACGGAGGCGTCAGGACGCGGCAGAGCCGTTCTGGTTATTGGGGAGTTATGGTTTTGGTCATTGTTTCCGGAACGGCACCGGGCAACAGACGTCCGCCTGCGGCGGAGTTGTCGGGCTTCGAACTTCGTACTTCGAATTTCCTCCAGCTCCGCTGGAGGGTGTGGGTCCGGGGCCGTAGGGGAGCGTTTTTCGGGTGCGGGCGGGAAGCGGGCGAAGGTCACCGGACGGGATGGCCGATGTGGGATCAAAATTCGTTGACGCGACGGTCCGCGACAGGGATTGGGTCGCGGCATTTTGCGGTCGGCAAAAACCCACAGCGATGTTGACTGGACCCCGTGAAGCAGATACAATCACCCTCTTTCCGTTCCGATTGTCTTCTGCAATGCAGGTTAGCTTCGCATACGCGGCCCGACCGCAGGAGGTTAGACAATGGCAATGGACATTCATTACTACTTGCTCTGTTATCGGTTGGAGGCATTAGTCGCGTCTCATTTGGAGCCAGAAGCGTTTGGGCATTATATGGCAGTGGGTACACAGAAGTTGAGTCGGGGGAATGTCGTCTTCGCCGAGGTCGATCCGGGCCTGAAGAGCGACTATTTCCGGCTCGGCGACATCCAGTCGCGTTGTGTGCCCCGGCCCGACGGCAGTCCCAAACGCAGCAAGTATATCAGCATTTACCGGGTGCTGGAGCATGTGGACACGTCGGTGATCGGCAAGCTGTATCTGACGACGGCCGACGGCAGGACGCTGGGACTCGACGCGGCGGATTACGACGCCGGGGGCGAGGTCGCGGGACCGCACATGTACCAGGAGTTGTGCCCGGTGTCGCCCCAGGTGGTCTCGTCGCTGGCGCCGTCGGCGTTTTGCCGGTTCATGACGGATTCGAACAACGCGGTAAGTGTGCCGCGGCTGTTTTTTGCGGACCTTTTGCTGGATCAGGATGACGCGGGGAATTTGGCGGGGTATCTGCCGTACACCGAGCCGATGCACATCAAGGCGTGCCTCAATGAAGTGAAGAACGCCCGAGGCAAGTCGACCAAGACGGTCAATCGGACCCCGGCGATGAACGCCTTCTACCGGACCATCCGGCGGGGGTTCTTCGTGGGCGACCAGCAGAGTCTGAAGTTCTATCCCTACCCGCCGTTGCGCGAGTTGGAGGTGCAGCACGCCCACTGGTGGCGCTCCGCGTCGGCCAGCTAACGGCACAGGCACCCATTGAGTTAATTGATGATCGATGATGCGACTATGGCAATGTTGTCCGCCCCGGCCCAAGCGGGGTTCGCAAGAGTTCTGCGCGGGCGGAGCCGGTCGTCGGCCGTCAATAATCAATAATCAATACTTCTTTGGTAGGTGGATCGTATGTCGTACTTTCAGAGAGCGTTCTACTCGTTAGGCAACCTGCGTCGGCCCTATCTGTTTGTGCTGATGCTGCTATTCGCGGCGGGCCTGTTCTGGCGTCCGGCCTGGGCGCAGCAGACCCCGGCGGTCCCGGCTCCTGCGGCGGTGGCGGCGGCTCCGGTCGTAGAGCATGAATTCAAGCCGTTCTCGGTGTTCACCGACGCGAAGTACAACACGATGGAGAGGACTTGCCTGATCGTCGTGCTGGTCATCGCTGTCGCGGGTTTGGGCTACGCCCTGATGCTGGTCGGCCAGGTCAAGAGGGCGGACCAGGGTACGGCGAAGATGAAGGAGATCGCGGCGGCCGTGCGGGAAGGCGCGGACGCGTACCTGTGGGCCCAGTTCAAGAAGATCGGACCCCTGATCATTATCATCACGGTCCTGCTCTACTTCCTCAATACCAGCGCCGAGTCGGCGTTCCGGTATGGTCGGGCGGGAGCGTTCATGGTTGGCGCGATCTTCAGCTGGATGGTCGGATTCGTCGGCATGCGGCTGGCGACCGTGGGTAACCTCCGCGTCGCGGCGGCGGCTCGGCACAGCTACGGCGAGGCCATGCAGCTCGGCTATCGTACCGGCACCATCACCGGCATGTTGACCGACGGCCTGGGCCTGCTCGGTGGCACCATGATCTTCCTGATCTTCGGCGAGAAGGCCTATGAGGCCCTCCTCGGCTTCGGCTTCGGCGGCACTCTGCTGGCCCTCTTCATGCGTGTCGGCGGCGGTATCTACACCAAGGCGGCCGACGTCGGTGCCGACCTCGTCGGTAAAATCGAAAAAGATATTCCCGAGGACGATCCCCGCAATGCTGCAACCATAGCCGATAACGTAGGCGATAACGTAGGTGATTGCGCGGGAATGGCGGCGGACATTTTTGAGAGTTATGAAGTCACCATCGTCGCGGCGATGATTCTGGGCATGGCGAGCTTCGGGCACAAGGGCGTGATCTTCCCGCTGCTGGTCCGCGGTATCGGCGTGCTCGGCTCGATCATCAGCACGTACACCGTTCGTGCCGGCCCGAATGACACTTCGGATACGGCTCTCAAGAGCGTGCACCGAGGTTTCTGGATCGGCTCGATTATCAGTATCGTCGGCTTCATCGTACTCGGCTACTTCTATCTGCGATTCGATGAAGCCTACTTCAAGCTCAACGAAATGGCGCGAAACGGTTTCCCCGGCGGCCTTCCCGCTGACCTGCCGCAATGGGCGAACTTCGGCATCGCCGGCCTCGATATGCGTCCGGCCCTCACCTGCCTGATCGGCGTGTTCCTGGCCGTCGCGTTGAACAAAGTCACGAGCTACTACACGCACACGTCACACAACCCCGTCAAGAGTCTCGCCAAGAGTTGCACCACCGGCCACGCCACGAACATCATCCAGGGCTTCGCGGTCGGTTATGAAAGCACCGTCGCCATGATCATCGTCATCGCCGTGGCGATTCTGCTGTCGGTCCTCTGCTATGCCGGCACGCCCCCGATGTTCATCGCGTTCGGCGTCGCCATGACCGGCATCGGCATGCTCACCCTCACCGGCAACACGATCTCGATGGACGTCTTCGGCCCCGTCGCCGACAACGCCAACGGCATCGGCGAAATGGGTTACGACTCCGCCGAGATGGAAAAGGAAAAGCCCGGCAGCTACAAGCGGGCCCGCCAGATCCTAGCCGACCTCGACGCCGTCGGCAATACGACCAAGGCCGAGACCAAGGGTATCGCCATCGGTTCGGCCGTCATCGCCGCCGTGTCGCTGTTCTCCAGCTTCATCGCGGTCATCGCCGTCGGCAGCGAAGACAAGATCAACCTGATGACCGCCGCGCAGTACATCGAGCAGGCGGGCAAGCTGACGGTCGCTCAGCCGATGGTCTTCATCGGCCTGCTCATGGGCGGCGCCGTGCCGTTCCTCTTCAGCAGCATGTTGATCCGTGCCGTCGGTCGTGCCGCCGGCTTCATCGTCAAGGAGTGCCGCGTGCAGTTCCACGACAAGGACATCTGGTCCGGCAAGAAGAAGCCCGACTACGGCCGCGTCGTCAACATCTGCACCCGCACCGCTCAAAAAGAGCTGATCGGTCCCGGCATCCTCGGCATTCTGGCGCCTGTGTTCATCGGCTTCGTCCTCGGCCCCTATGCTCTCGGCGGCTTCCTCGCCGGCATGATCCTGGTCGGCCAACTGCTGGCCGTCTTCATGGCCAACGCCGGCGGCGCCTGGGACAACGCCAAGAAGATGATCGAAGACGGCATCTACGGCGGCAAGGGCTCCGAAGCCCATAAAGCGGCTGTCACCGGTGACACCGTCGGCGACCCCCTGAAGGACACCGCCGGCCCGGCCATCAACCCGCTCATCAAAGTGATGAACATGGTCAGCCTCCTGACCCTGGGCGTCGTGCTCAAGTACAACATCATCGACGGTCGCGAAGTCGGCGGCTGGAAGATCGGCCTGGTCGCCGCTCTGGTTTGCGTCGTGGCCATCGCCTGGGCCGTCTGGCAGAGCAAGCGCGAGACCGAGGACATGCAGTCATAATCCCGGCCCCCGCGCCCCTCAGCCTCTCGTCAATTCCCGGAAGGCCGCACTTCGGTGCGGCCTTCCTTTTTTATTGCTTGCTGCCTCATGTGGCCCAGCCGGACTCGGCTGGGGAAGTTCAGGACTCACCCCCGAGGGCGGGGGTGCCACATCAGACAAATCTGCCGCAGGCAAAGCCGGGGAAGAGGCGTTACCGTCGCAATCTCCCACACCTGCAAGCCGATGCCAAGACGATCTTCCTCACCTTCTGCACGCATGAGCATCTCGTGTTGCCCGAATCCATCCGCGCGATGATCTTGAATCACTGCCTTCACGACGATGGCATCAAGATTCACGTTCATGGCGCTGTCGTAATGCCGGACCACGTGCACATGGTATTCGCGCCTCTATGTGACACGAATGGCCGCCCCTACACTCTGGCTGAGATCAGCAATAGCATCAAGGGTGCCTCCGCGCACACGATCAATCGTGCCCTTCACCGCCAGAGTCCTGTCTGGCAGGATGAATCCTTCGACCACGTGCTCCGTCGTGACGAGGCGATGGCCGCCAAGGTCCAGTACATCTGCGAAAACCCGATCCGTAAAGGCCTCTGCCAACGCGTTGAGGACTACCCGTGGCTCTATGTTCATGTAGCCCAGCCGCCCTCGGCTGGGGAAGTGAGTGGGTAGTGTGTGGCCCAGCCGCCCTCGGCTGGGGAAGTTGGGCTCCACCCCCGAGGGCGGGGGTGCCACATCGCTCGTCTCCTATCTTTTGTCGTTTCCGTTCGATAGCATTTCTCTTTACCTCCGTCCCCGCCCGGGGATAATGGTCCCCATGAAGAGGTCGTTCACCCATCTGCGGGAGAATTCGTCGCGACTTCGCCTCTCCCTTGATTCACCTTGATAAAGGGCTGAGCGGCGGCTAAGATGTGGGGTGACGCGACTACGTGAACTGTGCATCGTCAACGGAGTCTTGCGCGGGGACCGCAATTGAGGAACGGGAAGCAGCATGACGACGACACTTGATTTTCACATCAAGCAGACGGACAGGAACGCATTCAGTTTGGAAGTCTTCCGGCGGGACAACAGCCAACCTCTGGCCAAATCCTCTTTCGAGTACGATCTCTCCTACCTCACGCAGTTCGAGATCAACCAGCTCGAACCGAACGAGAGAGACCCGCAGGGGCGCATGGAGCGAATAACCGCCTTCGGCCGAAAGCTCTACGACAAGGTCTTCACCGCGGCAATCAAAGACCTCTGGGACAAGACCCGGCACACCAGCGATTTCCTGACCTTGTGCATCCGGATTGCGCCCGAAGCGAAGGACCTGGAGACGCTCCCCTGGGAGACGCTGCACGATGGGCAGGAATTCCTCGCGGCCGGAGCGAAGACCGGCGTGTCCCGGCTGCCCCTGGACGTCCCCGTGCAGGATGCCCTGCCTGCCGTACCCGCGCCCCTGAAGATGCTCGCCCTGATGTCCTCCCCGCTGGACTTGGAGGAGATTCAGCGGCTCCAGATCGAAAAGGAACAGGAAATCCTGCTCCAGGGAGTGAACACCCCTTCGGGACAGGGTAGGCTCATCCTGGAATTGGAGGACGAGGCGAAGTTGCCCGTCCTGGAGAGCAGTCTGGAGGGCGGATGCCATATCCTGCACTACTCCGGCCACGGCATCCCCCCGGAAGGCGGGGGCGGACTGCTGCTGGAGGACGCGGAAGGCAAGCGCAGACCCACGGCGGTTGCCGAGATCATGCAATCGCTGGAGAAGGCCGAACACTCGTTGCGTCTGGTCGTCCTTTCCGGCTGCCAGACAGCCAAGACCGTCAACGTGCGCGGTTTTCAGGATTTGGCTCGCGGCCTGTTGCGCCGCGGCATCCCGGCCACGCTCGCCATGCAGTTCTCCATCTCCGATCCGGGAGGCCTGATCTTGGCCGAGAACCTTTATCCGCGCCTTGTCGAAGGCCAATCGCTCGATACTGCGGTCAGTTCCGCCCGCCGGGCCCTCTTGCGCGATGAACGTGTCGCGATTCAGGCGGATGCGTTTGGCCCGGTCCTGCTCGCGGCCCATAGCCGGCCTCTGGAAACGACCAAGCCGGCGGACGCGGGGACAGTCCGGCAGCCGACGATTGACTTCAGCTTCCATCTGCCCTTGCCTCAACTCGCCTACGGCTTCTATGGCCGACGGAAGGAATACCGTGCCGTCCGCGATGGGATCGTAGCCAAGAACCATCGCGCCATCATCGTTCACGGCATCGGCGGCATCGGCAAGACCGCTCTGATCAGTCACATCGCCACCCGCCTCCGCAGGAATTTCAAGGGGGTCTATGCCTTCGATTGCACCAGTGCCGCCCTGGCGCCCGAGACAATTCTGCTGGAACTGCACAGGTACTTCGAAAGACAGGGCGTGAAGGTATTGGGTCAGCTCATCGCCCAATCGGTCCCGCCCGACCAGCTCGGCGCGATTCTCGGACAAGTCCTAAGCCAGTGGCCGCTCTTGCTGATCTTCGACAATTTCGAGACGCATTTGACGGCGCAGAACGGCGAGCGCCACCAGATCACCGATCCCAACCTGAGCACATTCATCAAGACGCTGGTCAAGACAACCGCCACCGGCACGCGGTTCCTCTTCACCACCCGCTACCTGTTCGACCTGGATTCCGGCCGCATCGGGGACATACAGCAGGTCCCGCTGAATGACCTGAGCCGCCCCGAGGCCCTCGGCCTGATGCAGAGACTCCCCTGCCTCAGCGGCGCCTCTTTCGAGGCCAAGCTCAAGACCTACGAGACCTTCGGCGGCCACCCCTATGCCCTCGTCGTCCTGGACCGCCACTGCGCTCACCGGCCCCTTGCCGAGACATTGAGGGATGCCAAAACCGTCCACACGGAGCTGCGTGAATTCCTCGCCATCGAGATGAACTATGGCAGGCTCTCCGACCGTGCCAGAAACCTCCTCAACCGTCTTGCCGCCTTCCGAAAGCCAGTCCCCCACAGGGCTGCCGAGTGGGTTCTCGGCGAGCGGGTAGCCGAGCAGTCCGCGGCCAAGGAATTCTTCGCACGAGAAAGAGAGAACCTAGTTGATGAAGTGGCCAACCTCGGCGAAGAGGGATTCGCGGCCAAGTATGGTGCCATTATCCCGGAGGTTCGACGCGCGGAAGACGTTGACGAGCCAATAAATGAGTTGATCGCCTGGGGACTGCTCACCCCCCAGAATGATGATGGCCAAGTCTCCGGCGTGGCGGTCCACAGCCTCGTTCGCGACTTTTGCCGGGACAAGGTGGATCAAGAAGCATGGAGACGCTGCCTCTGCGATGCCGCCGCCTTCTACACGAACCAGACCAAGTTGCTCTCGCAAGAGCAGAAGTCACCTGTGGCGGTTTGGACGGAGATCGAGGCCTTCGAGCTGCTGGTCGAGGCCGGACAATACGAGCAAGCCGCTTCGCTCCTGATCGCCGCTCATCCGCTGCTCGACAGATGGGGCTTTGGCAGGCTGCTGGAATCCCTCTACGGGCGAATCATGCACAAGGTCGATAAGAAGACCGCCTCTATCATCATGCACAACGTCGGCGTGCTCATCCAGGACCGGGGCGACTACGAGCAGGCCCTGCGGTGCT
>CAYQXM010000014.1:0-67298 GCA_964421295.1 uncultured Pirellulales bacterium | reverse complement strand
GCGGGACTTTAACGATTGGCGTTATAAAGCCGCTTTGCATGGGTCGCGCCTCGGACGGTCGGCGCGACCAACGCAAAGCGGCTTTATGAACAAATCAGTTCGCAGACGGCCGAACAGCCGTCCCCCTCGCCGATCTCGACGCGGACCATCGTGGGCGAGTGGCCCGCCGGCGTTTTTAGTGCGTCGCACAACCGCCCGGCGACGTACTCGGCCAGCCGCGTGTGGTCGACGCTCGTATCTTCGATCGACTCGACCGGGTGCTCCCGGCGGCGTTTGCGATAGAGCAGCGGCGCGGCGTCTTTGCGGGATTTCCAGATGCGTGCCTGGTCGGCAGGCCGCGTGATGATCGTACGGGCAAAGGCCCGGGCGCCGACGGCCTTGTCCGTCACGTCGATCTTGTCGCGGACGATGTCCGCGGTATCGCCATTGTGCTCGATCAGCAGCACCGCGGCGGCCGTGGCGGGCAGGATGTCACGATGTTGCGGCAGTTGATCCACCGCCATCTCGATGAGCACGTGATCCATCAGCTCGCACGCGGCGGGCCGGGTCTCCATGATGACGGGGACCGCCTGGGCCATTTCGTCCAGCGACCGGAATTCCAACTGGAGCAGCCCCTTGGCTTTGGGCAGAGGCACGGTGGCCAGCGTGATACTCGTGAAAATCGCCAGCGTTCCTTCCGACCCGGCCATGAGCTTCGCCAGATCGAGCGTGCCCTCGTGGCAGAGATCGGCGATGTTGTAGCCGCAGCGGTTCCGCGCGGTGGCGGGAGTCGCCCGGCGGATGACCTCGGCGCTCGTCGTCAGGAGCGACCACAGATCCCGGGCCAGACCCGTGCGGTCCTGGTCGATGTCACTGCCGTTGTTCAGCACGACGAACCGCCCGTCGGCCAGGACGGCTTCGACGCTGCGGACGTGCCGGCCCAGGTGGCCGTAGAGGAGCGAGTGGGCGCCGGTGGCGTTGTTGGCCAAGGCGCCGCCGACGGTGGCGCGATTGCTGCTGGAAGGATCGGGACCGATCTTGCGCCCCAGCAGAGCCAGTTGCTTGTTCAGGTCGTCGAGCACGACGCCGGGCTCGCAGGTGATGAGGTCGCCGCCCTGTTCGGCGGTGCGGATACACTTCAGGTAGCGTGTCATGTCCAGGACGATGCCGCGGCAGAGCGATTCGCCCGCCACGCCGCTGCCGGCGCCGCGCGGCGCGATCGGCAGGCTGTGCTGGGCCGCATAGTTGACCACCGCCGTGACATCGTCGCGGGTGCGCGGCGCCACGACGCACTGCGGCACGAGGCGATAGCTGCTGGCGTCCGTGCTGAAAGCGACACGGTGAATGATGTCGGAGTAGACGTCACCCCCTATCAGGGGAGCGAGCTCGGCGGCGATTCTGGAGGCAGTGGTGGTCATGATGGATTGCTACTCGAAATCACGCGGCAGGAACTGCGAAGTGCCGATCGAGCCGCTCATGCGCAGAACCGCCAGATCGTCCTCGCTGACCCGGCCGTTGATGAACTGCTGCACGACGGGGTGCGGATGGTTCTGGATGTGCTCGGCGTTGCCGTCGGCGATGATCTTGCCGTTGTGCAGCATGACGATCCGGTCCGACACCTTGTAGGCCATCTTCATATCGTGGGTCACCACCACGCTCGTCACCCCCATCTCCTCCTCCAGCTTCAGCACCAGCTCGCTGATGATATCGCTGCGAATCGGGTCCAGGCCGGTGGTGGGCTCGTCATAGAGGATCACTTCGGGGTTCAGGGCGATGGCCCGGGCCAGGGCAACCCGTTTGCGCTGGCCGCCGGAGAGACGGGCAGGATAGGAATTCTGAAAACCGTCCATGCCGACCATGGCCAGCTTGGCCTTGATCGCGTCCTGTGCCTGGGCCCAGGTCACAGACTTGCGGTGCTGGCGGATGGGGAACATGATGTTCTCCGCGACCGTCATGCTGTCGAACAGGGCGCCTTCCTGGAAGAGGTAGCCGAAGCGGGTGCGTATGCTCTGCAGCTCGCGTTCGCTCAGGTTGTCGATGCGCTGTCCCTTGAAGTGCACCGCGCCGGAGGTGGGCCTCTGCAGGACGATCAAATGCTTGATCAGAACCGTCTTGCCGCAGCCGCTGGGGCCGATGATGACCGTCGTTTTGCCCTCCTCGACCGACAACGTGACGTTGTCGAGCACCAGCTTCTTGCCGAACTTCTTGACGATGTTGCGGGCCTCCAGAACCGTATCGGGCGGGTCATCCGGCGGCATCGTTTGTGTTGGACTGTCGTTGTCTTTCACGGTGAACACCTTTGATCTGTCACGCGGCTCAGACGAGGCTCTTCAACGGCCAGAACGTCAGGTAAATGCTCTTCGAGATCACGGCCAAGGCGAAGTCCAGGGCCAGAATCGAGATAAAGCTGCTGACGAATCCTTCGGTGCACGCTTCACCCACGCCCTGGGCGCCTTCCCGGCACGTGAATCCTTTGTAGCAGCTGATCGCAGCGATGGCCCCTCCGAAGAAGAAACCCTTGATCACACCCACGGCAATATCCCACAGCTCGACGCTCTGCGCACTGAAGTCCCAATAGGCCCGGCTGTTAATGTGCAAGTACAAGAAGCTGATGACGCCGCCGCCGATCACGCCCATGAGGTCCGCATAGACGATGAGAATGGGCGTCAGCAGCAGACACGCCAACAACCGTGGCGCCACGAGATAAGCGATCGGATCCGTCCCCATGCTCCGCACGGCGTCGATCTGCTCTGTCACGTTCATGGTCCCCAATTCCGCCGTCAACGCCCCGCCCACTCGTCCAGCCAGCATCACCGCCGCCAGCACCGGCCCCAATTCTTTCACGACACTGATGTTGATCAATACTCCGAGGTGCTCCTCCAAGCCCATGCCAGCGAGTTGGTCATAGGCTTGCACGGCCAGCGTCATGCCGACGAAAGCACCTGTGATCATCACGACCGGAACACTGCGGACTCCGATGATGTCGATTTGACCTCGAACGAGCCGGAAGGTAGTCCGGTTGAAGGCGGTACGCAGTGACGTGGTCAATGACCGCCAGATAAAGCGTCCGAAGTGGCCCGCGTTGATGATGTCCTGGATGGCCTTCGCCCCGAATGATGCTATCATGACGCTGTCCTTGCTTACGCGGAACCGAGCCTGTTGCAGCCGCATCCGATGCGGACCGCGTTTCTCGCTACATTCTTAACCGTTCACCTGCCGCCTGTCAACAACCGCGTTACGCGGACGGTTGATCCGTGTGCGTCGACTCGAAAACGCGCACGGTGTTCTTTCCCGACTGTTTGGCGGCATAGAGGGCCCAGTCGGATTTGCTGGTGATGTCCTCGGGATTGGCGTCCGGGCCGTATTCGCCGACGCCGACACTGATGGACAAGGGGATCTGCTCCTGCTGCCAGCTCAAAGGCGACTGCGAAACGGCCTCGACGATGCGCTGCGACACGATCACCGCCTCGTCCAAGGTGGTGTTGGGAAGAATAACGGCGAATTCGTCGCCGCCGTAGCGGGCGGCCAAGTCGATCTGCCGCACCGATTCCTTGATGCGATGGCTGATTTCTCGGATGACCTTGTCGCCGGCATGGTGCCCGTAGACGTCGTTGATCTTCTTCAGATTATCGACATCGGCCATAATCAGCGCGACTTTGCCCCCAAAGCGACGACACCGGAACAGCTCCCTTTCCAGCGATTCAAAGAGGGTCCGGTGATTCATCAGGCCGGTGAGACCATCCAACGTCGCCTGTCGCTGCATCCGCTCGAACAACTTGATGTTGCCGATCGACGCCCCGATAAGTTGCCCGAACAGCTCGACCATGGCCACATCTTCACGCGTGAAATGCGGCGGCTGCACCTTGTCGGCCAGGTTGAGCACGCCGACGACCCTGTCATGGCAAATCAAGGGCACAATCGCGCAATTACGGGTGCTGTAGTGTTCGGCGAACGCACGCTGCGAACGTTTGATGACCGGCTGACGGTGCGTGTCGATGTCGCCGATCAGGATCAGTTCCTTGCTCTTGACCGCCAGCGTCATCGGCGACGGCGGCGTCTGGTTCAGCGAGACGATTCTATTGATGGCAAAGGCATGATTGTGCCGGACCAGGTGCAGAATGCCGTTGGCTTCGTCCAGAACGTACAACGAGGCCAGTGTCGCCCCAATCATCGAGGGGATCTTCGTGATGCACGCATCAGCGACCCGACTGATGTCCAGGCAGTTGATCTGCTTGGCCAGCGGCGTCAACTGCTCCAGAAGTGTCACCTTCTGCGTATCCTGGACTGCATCGCCCTCAGGCTTATCCATGCTGCTTTCATCCCCCAGTACCATGCCGCACCCGTTCGTACGCGAACAGGCGCAAATCCATGCTTTCTCTATCGTCCGTTTCAGACTTCCATTTGGACAAAAAACGTCGGTGGCGCGACCTGTCCGCCTCACGTGCGAGCCGCATTTCGCATCTCTCGACATTATCGGCACTTACAGGATCATGCCTACCACTGAAGGCTCACGCGATCATACACTCCTGCCTGAATCCTCCCCCTACCCACATTCTCATCTTCGCCGTGCCCCTCCCTTCGCCCAACTCTCTCCAAACAATAAGGAAATTTTTCCAAAAACCGCAAGAAGATCGTTGACAGCCCGATAAGCGCATTTTACATTATGCAAAATGTAAAAGCTGTTGTTCGTCACGTGCGACGTGCATCAGCAGAACCGGTGGGGTCTTTGTCGCTCCAGTAATCTGTGAGGCAGGCCCATCGGTGTTGGGGTCGCAAGTGACAATCGTGTTCAACGTGGTCGGACGGTGGCGACCGGAAAGAACCGCACCGAGCGGTTTTGGCGGTCAGGTGAGTGGTTGGATACGGCTTGAAGATATTGGGCAGTCATCGAAATGCGTGTGAGGTGTTCGAGAGCGTGTTTGCGATTGTCTGTTGTTCAGAGTTGCAGCGTGACTGGACCTTAACGGGTCCCCTTCTCAGGCAGGGTGTATGAACGATCGCGAGCATCATCCACGGCTTGGGGTGCCGGCCAAACGGTACCGTATCGGCGAGTTGGTTCGGTATAGTCCCTTCTCCCGACAAACGATTCACAACTACACGATCATGGGATTGATTCGAGAAGCCGAGTGGACGGAGGGCGGTCACCGTCTGTATGACGAGTCGGTGTTCGATCGTCTCTCGCGCATCATAGAACTCCGCCAGACGATGAGCCTGACGGAGATTCGACGCGTCCTCCAGCAGGAGGATCGGGCAGCCGGCCCGCAGGTGGCGTTGCGAGCGGCGGTCGCGCCCCCCTCCCTTGCTGGTCTCGGCGGGACGGAAGACGGGTCGCCGGAAGACCCCCTCAGGGAAGACTGACGTGCGGCGCTAATCGCTGACGCCGCCGTGGCAATACGAAGGACCGAAAGGATCAAGGATGAATCCGATTTCGCAGCGAGTATTCAGGTTGAGATTGAAGGAGCGATCATGAACCTGCTGTCTCTTGTCCCGGATAATCTGACGGAAGTACTCCTGAAGATCCTCCGCTTCACCGAGCTTCGTCACAAGGTTCTGTACCGCAATCTTCAGAGTGCCGAGGAAGCGGGCTTCCGACCCCAGGATATGCCGGCGGCCGAATTCGCCTCGGTTCTCGATCACGCGGTCGCCGAGCACCTTCAATCTCATCGTCTGGTGTTCCGCGATACCGATAATGTGCGCTTCGGCCCCAGCGGGTCCATGGAGTTGCGTGCCAGCGTCGACGAACACGCCGATACGCTTCTGCACGCAGACCACCAGGCCTATGTCCAGTATGAGAAGAAGCTGTGCCGGGAAAATGCCTTGAACCGCCTGGTCGCCGAAGGGCTATTGGAAATGGCATGCGGAAGACAGGCCGACGCCGTCCGGCTTCATGATGGATTCACTCCGGTCACGCTCCAGAGGCAGGATCAACCGAAGGAACAGTGCGAGAACGTGGATTGACCCGGCACGTCCGGTCGGAGCTGTATGGAAAACTACGCCGTCAAAATGGAACTCCCCCGCGAAAAACGCCAGGCCAGCGCGCCCGTGCTGGCAATCACAAGCGGGAAAGGCGGCGTCGGCAAGACGAACATTGCCGCTAATCTCGCCTTGTGCATGGCGGCGGCCAGAAAACGCGTCCTGTTGATCGATGCGGATATCTCGCTGGGCAACCTCGACCTGGTGATGAACATTCGCAGCAAGTACAACATCTCGCACGTGATCAACGGCACCAAGCGCCTCGAAGAAATCGTACAGACCGGTCCCGACGGCCTGCAGATCATCTGCGGCGCCTCCGGACTGGATCGGCTGGCGGATATCAGCGAGCACGAGCAACGCCGCCTGCTCGACTATCTCGGCACCCTGCAGAGTCAGACCGACGTGGTCGTGATCGACACCGCGGCCGGCATCTCCAGCGCGGTGATCGGTTTCTGCATGGCTTCCGACCATGTCCTGGTTGTCACGACGCCCGAGGCGACCGCCATGACGGACGCGTATGGCGTCATCAAGGTCCTGATAAAGCGACAGTACAAAGGACCGATAAGCGTGGTCGTCAACATGGCCCGCAATGAAGCCGAAGGCAAGCGCACCTACGAGCGTATGGCGGAAGTGACCCGCAAATTTCTTCAGGCCGATCTTTATTACGCCGGCGTCCTGCTGCGTGATGAAAGACTCTGTGCCGCGGTCAGGTCCCGAAAACCCGTGGTTACGGCCTATCCCAAGTCGCAAATCGCCTCCGCTCTGAGCGCGTTGGCGGCCCGCCTGGGCGGTGTTCGGGGCAGCGAACGCCCCGCCGGCGGGGGCTTCTTTCGAAAAGTTGTTCGCTGGTTGAACTAAAGTTTAAGGCCTTTGGGCCGACAAAGAATTACGTGAGGTTCTGTTCGGATGGATGGGTGGTGCAGGACAGGTAGTTGGTGGACGTATGGAAACACGCGGCAAAGCAATGGAGTGCTGCTAGACGTAACGGAGACGCCCTGTGAAGACACGACCTGCAACGAAGACCGACTCAACACTCACGATCGATCAGATCTGGGAGTTGTATCAGAAGACGCGGGAGAATTACTATCGTAACCTGTTGATGGAACACTACCGCGATCTCGTGCGCTATGCCGCGGAGCGGTTGCACAGCAAGCTGCCCGACAAGGTCGAGGTGGACGATCTGATCAGCGCCGGCATCTTCGGCCTGATGGACGCCATCGACGCCTACGACCCGGCCCGCGGCGTGAAGTTCGAAACGTACTGTGCCGCTCGTATCAAAGGCTCGATCCTCGACGAGCTGCGCAGCATGGACTGGGTGCCGCGCCTCGTGCGCGCCCGCGCTCACCAATTGGCCAAAGCCACCCACGCCCTGGAGATGCACCTGGGTCGCCGCCCGGCGGAAGAAGAGTTGGCCGAGCAGTTGAACATGGACATGGAGGAATTCACCCGCCTTCAGCGCGACGCCAATGCCGCCAGCCTCGTCTCACTCAACACCAAGTGCGGCGAGAACGAAAGCGAAAAGGATGTCTGCGAGATCGACGTCGTCAAGGATCAACGCAGCGAAGACCCTCTGCTCGAAGCTCAGAAACGCGATCTGCGCAATCTGCTCACCAAGGGACTGACACGGGCCGAGCGTTTGATCGTGGTCCTATATTACTACGAAGAGATGACCATGAAGGAAATCGGCGCCACGCTGGACCTGTCCGAATCCCGCGTCTCGCAGATGCACTCCTCCATCGTGGCTCGTCTCAAGGCGCAGATGAACACCCGCAAGAAGGAGTTCGCGATCGAGTAGTCGCGCCGTCAAATCCGAAGCACGAAACTCGAAATTCGAAACAAGCACGAAATCCAAATGACGCAAACGCTGAGGTTCTGTTTTGGCAGTGTTTCGATTTTGGAGGTTCGGTGATTTGAGATTGTCTCGGATTTCGAGTGCAGCCTTGCCCCTTTGCGTCAAGGTATACCGACGGACGATGGATTGTCGCCCTGCCGGCTTCGGCGTTTGCGGCGTTGTTTCTGCTTGCGGATCTTCTCGGCTTTCAATGCGGCCGGGCTGTTTGAGCCGAGAGTTCTCGCTTCCATCAGTTCGCACAACCTCTTCCTGGCATGATAGCGGTTCAATCGCTGCGAGCGGTCCTTCTGCATCTTGACCTGGAGCCCGCTGGGCCGATGGGTGAGCCAGACGCAACTGGAGGCCTTGTTCACCCGCTGCCCGCCCGGCCCCGACGAATGAACGAACTGCTCATCGAGATCCTGCTCCCGCAGCCCCAGCGACGCCATCCTGGCGTTGAGTTCTGCCTGCTTCTTTTCCGTCACACCCAGATTCATGCCACCATTATGCCTCACCGCCTATTTTTCATCAACCCCGGACGTGTGCGTGCGAATTTCCCTGCATGATCATCGCCCAGATTGCTGTGTGGCAGCCTCAAGTCCGCAGGACTTGGGGATGGCGAGCCGGACAGTCCCTTCGACCATCCCCAAGCTGCGCTTGAGGCTGCCACCCGGGAGATAGGCCGACCGTGGTGCCCGAAAACTTGCACAGACACTCCCGGACCCACCCGGGGCAATTGTCGTTGCCGTCCGGGGATTCCCTGCATATACTGTTGCGAACTATTCAGAGGGCGGAAACAAATGGTCAAGAACATCAAGACAATTGAGATGATCGCGGGACTGATCCTGGTTGGAGCCATCGTTTTCGGTTGCTGGCTCGTGTTGCGGCCTTTCGTGTCCGCGATCCTCTGGGCGGGGATCGTGTGCCTGGCCACTTGGCCGTTGCACGAGATTCTGCTGCGGCGGCTCCACGGTCGCCGGACCCTCGCTGCTGGCCTGATGACGCTCCTGCTGACGCTGGCGATTCTCATCCCGTTCGTTATTGTCGGCTTCACCTTCACGGAGAGTATTGCCTCCGCGATCACTTGGCTCGACGCCCAGCAACCCACCGATGCACGGCAATCGCTCGCTTGGCCCCCTCTCCCCGCACAGGTGAAGGAGATCGGTGACTCGAACATCCCGGACTCCAACTGGCCCCCTTCCGCTGCAGGCGTGAACCGGGTCGGCGACTCGAACATCCCGGATTCCAACTGGCCTCCTTCTGGTGCAGACATGAAGGGGATCGGCGACTCGAACATCCCGGGTCGCAGCTGGCCCCCTCCTCCCGCATGGTTGAAGGAGCGGATACCGTGGTGGGGGCTCGGCGAGAAGATCAGTAATCGATGGATCAGTCTGGGTGAGGATATCAAGCCCACCGTAGACTGGCTGATGCCATGGTTCAAGAAGGGTGGGCTGTGGTTGTTGGCGCACAGTCTCAGTCTGATCAAAGGCATCTTCTACCTGGCCATGAGTATTCTGATCGCCTTCTTCCTCTATCGCGACGGCGAGGGAGCGGTCCAGCGACTGCGCGATGCGTTCCAGCACATCAGCGGTGATGCCGCTTCGCGTCTCATCGACGTGGTTCAGGCAACGGTGCGAAGTGTCGTGTACGGGGTGATCGGCACCGCCATAGCTCAGGGCATCGTGGCCTACATCGGCTTTCGCATCGCGCGGGTGCCGTCAGCAATGCTGCTGGCTTTGTTCACGTTCTTCCTCAGTTTCATTCCGATTGGTCCGCCGGTAGTCTGGATCGGCGCCGCAGTCTGGCTGTTCCTGCAGAGTCGGATCGGCGGGGGGCTTTTCATGGTTGCCTACGGTGTCTTCTGCATTAGCCTGGTGGACAACGTCATCAAGCCGTTGATCATCAGCCGCGGCTCGAAGCTCTCGTTCATCGTCATGTTCATCGGCGTGCTCGGGGGCGTCGCGGCTTTCGGTTTCATCGGCGTCTTTCTGGGGCCCACATTGCTGGCCGTCGGTTTTGCCCTGCTGCAGGAGATCCTCAACTCGAAACGTCTTAAAGACAGCCTCGGGAATGCGTCCCGCCCCGAGGTCTCTGCCTCGCCAGAGAACAGACAGCATTAGTCGCCGCGGGTCTCCCGTTCCGGTGCCGTGCCCCTGTTCTCCAACTGATAGACGCGGACATAATCCACCTCGAATTTGCCCGGGAACCGCGTGTTGGAAGGGTCGCCCCCCTGCGTGCCGCCAATGGCGAGATTCAGTAGCATGTAGTGTGGCTGGCGGAAGGGATTGAACCCGTCCTGGCCGTTGAGGAACGTCTTGGTGACATCCACCTCGTTGAGTAGCTGGCCGTCCACGTAGAGTCTCAGGCTGTTCGGGTCCCAGTCCATGCGCCAGGTATGAAACTTCGACGACCAGTCGGGATCGTTGAAGTCCTTGATCAGCGGCTTGACGGAATCCCACTGCACCCCCCGCTTGCCCTCGGTACGCCACGCCGCGTTGGCCAGCAGCATGCCGCGGTAGTATTCCATGATGTCGATCTCGCCGCACTCCGCCCACGGCCGCTCGATCCCCAGCGTCCACCAGGCAGGCCACATCCCGGCCCGGGTGTCGATCCGCCCGCGCATCTCGAACCGTCCGTACCTCCAACTGTGCCGCCCACGCGTGATCAGACACGCGGAGGTGTACTCGGCGAACTCGCGGTTCTGCTGCCACCGGTTGCTCCCGGCGCGATACCGCGGATTCTCCTTCTTCTCCCGCCGGGCCTCGATGATCAGCAGGCCCTTCTCGCACCGGGCGTTCTCGGGCTGATACCACTGCGCCTCCTCGTTGCGGACGAATCCCTGCTCGTACGTCCAGTTGCAGGGGTCCGGCACCCCGTCCTTGTTGAACTCGTCCGCCCACACCAGCTTGCAGCCGCTCGGTGCGGCCGACGACACCTTCTGCCCCGTCGCGCAACCCGCCATCATCGCCACAACGACCACACCAACCGCAGCCCAGTTTCTCATAGCGTCTCCTTTCGCACGCCATCATACCCAGGATGGACGCGCCCGGAAAGGCTGCGCCTGACGCCTCAGAGCAATTCTGCGGCGGACACCGGCCCGCTCGGCGCTTCCGGCGCATCGTCTGCAACAGGCGTCAGGAAAGCAACGATCCGCTCCCGCACACGCCGTGCCGGCCGGACGGCCGCCCTGCCCGCGAGGAGAAGTCCAAAGAGGGCCAACCCATACCCCTGGCTCGAATCGACCTGCGCCCGGTGCGTCCGCCGGGCCGTGAAAGACAGGGACATCTCGGCGGCCGGCTCCACCTGCAGCGGACTGCGGAATTGCAGCATCTGCCCGCACGTCGGGATCGTCACCTGCAGCTGGGACACCGGCGCCTCGGCGGCCGCCTGGGTCAGGATGATCCGGCGGGTGATCTGTTCGAGGTTCTCGCTGTCCGCCTGTCCCAGCGTGCTCTCGATGCGCTGGGCCTGCTGGGGATCGAACGCCTGCCCCGCCAGGGGGGCCGGGCCGTCGGTCACGCCGGTCTGCTGTCGCAGGCGGCTTTTCGCGTTGATCAATCCCACTTTCGCCTGCTGCCGGAGGAGATTGTCGAGGTCCACGCGGATGTCTTCGTTGAGGGCCTGGTTGCCAAGCGAGAAGTTGTAGCCCTTCGTCAGGGCCTGCCGGGCCGCGGCCTGTTCGCCCTTCTGGGCCAGCTCGCGCGCCATGCTCTGCTGTTGCTGCGCGACGGACTCGTTGCTGCGACTGATCTCCAGGATCCGGCGCTGATACGTTTGCAGATCGTACTGCAGGATGTTCGCCGTCTCGCCCAGGCGCGGATCCACGGTCAGTGTCCCGCCGAAGTTGTGGTACGAGAAGCCCTGCGGCATGTACACCTGCCACGTGATGTTCTTCAGCGGCAGATCGAACCGCGGCCCCGTCAGCATATGCCGCCCGCTCCAGTCGCCAGGCCGGACGCTGTCCGCCGCCACGTACACGAGATCCACACGCACTTCATCCGCCGCCTGCTGCGGCAAAGGCACGAGGAACGACTGGCGTCCGTCGGCCGCCGGACGCAGCGACGGCTGCACCGCCTGTCCATCCACGGCCAGCGACCAGACGGACGCCCCCTTCGGCAGGAACGCCTGCAGATGCCGTCGGCTGCCCGCCCGCATCAGGAGCACCACGCGATGGATCGCCTCACCGCCGGTGGTCACCACCGAGGCGAGGTCCGTCCGGAGCACTTCCGCGTCGATCTGCTCCGCCGCCGTATGCCGCCGGGCGTGGACGACCAGTGCGTATTGCGGCGTGATGCTGCGATAGCACATGGCCGCCGCCGCCAGATCCCCCGCCGCAAAATAGTCCGGGACGCTGCGGGCATCCGCCGGACGCAGGGCGGCATCCACCGCTCCCGCCGCCAGCTCGACGCGGTCGGTCGCGAATACGACCGTGTAGCCTTGCTGCAAATCCGCGTCCGCGCACCGGACCGGTACCAGGGGGACATTGCCATCCGCCGGGTGGTAGCGTGTCTCGTAAGCCACGTTCATCACGTACGGCCGATCGTACACTTTCTCCGCCAGCTCCACCCGCCACTGTCCCGGCCCCGCTTGTTCCCGCCGGGCGATGCCGGGACCCGATATCGTGACACCGGCTGCATCGGACGGCACGGACAGCGCAAAAGTCTTCGCTCCGGCGTGGTAGAGCCGATAACGCAGGGTATGCTGGTGCCGCACCAGGCCATCCGTGACCTTCGCCACGTGCAGGCTCTGCACCGTGATCCGCGCCTGCACCACTTCCGTCTGGAGCTCGAGCTGCCAATCGGGTCGGAGGAACTGGAACGCCAGCCGCCCCTGCCCCGCACTGCCCATCTCGGCCGGGTTGACCTCACTGACGCCCTGCCGGGTCGCGGTCGAGACGCGTATACCCTGTTCGGCCCCAATCATGAGCACGCCGCTGTGCTTGATCCCGTCGACCACCGTCACCCGCGGCACCGCCAGCCGTTCCGGGATCTCCGCGATCGCCCGGCTCAATGCCAGCCGCAATTGGACGGAGCCCAGAAGCCGGTGCTTGAAATGCACGCGCACCCGGCGCTGCCCCGCCTCCGCGGACTCGTCCCAATGGCTGACCTCCTGCGCCTCCAGGGCATCGATATCGAAACCCTCCGGCAGGAGCAGATCGACGTCGAACCGCCCCGCCTTGGCGATCTCGATGTCCCACTTGCTGTTGTACACGAGCCGATCGTCCTCCACGTTGAACCGTGCCGTCTCCCGGCTCCGCACCTCGCTCGGCACGATCTGCACGCGGCCGGTCAGGACCCCATGCTGTGGACCGAACCGGAACGCCTGACCGATCTGTGCCGCCGTCAAACCCGGCACCGCCGCGACCAGCGGTCCCGCCTCCCGCACGTAATCCTGCACGTTCATCACCGCCGGATGCTGAGCCACACGGACATAGACCGAGGCTTCCGACGCCAGGCCGATCTCGCTGTGCTGATCGATGGCCTGCGCAACAATCAACGGCTCCAGCCGCACATCGTACGGCGCCGACGCATTGGCGGATTGCGCCACCACCGTCACCGCATACGACCCCACCACCGGCGGATTCAGACGGACTTCCGCGCGGTGGGAAGCAGGGTCGAACCGCCAGGCCGCCACATTGGGTCCCGCGACAGATGTCACGGTCTGCCCCTGGGGAATCTCCAGTGTCAAGCGCTCGACCTGTCCCTGTGCGATCTGGAGGCGCACCGCATGGTGTACCTGCAACAGTCCCCCCGTGGCGTAGGCCAGGGCAATATCCTGCGCGTAGAAGCGGACGGTCTCCTGGGCCGCCTGGCGTTCGCGCGGCCGCCAGGTGAATACGGCCGGCACACCCGGCGTGAACACCGCCTCGATGCGCATCTGCTCCCCTTCCGCCCCCCGGGTCACCAGCGCCGCTCCCGGCGCATCGATCAGCATATTGGCGTCGGGAATGGTCAAGTTGACGCGATTCGTCAGTGCCGCAGGCACGGGCAACTCGAACCGTCGCTGGCGATCTTCTCCCGCCGGCGGCAGAACCACCAGGAAGACGGCTTCCACGTCATACGTCCCGGCCTTGTCGATACGCACGGCGTGCCGACCGTTCTCCGTCTCCAGTTGCACGTGGGCGGCCGGCTCCGTCGGGGAGACCAGCAGTGCGGATTCCTCGAGGAGCGGGAAACGCGCAGGCCCGTCCGTCCGAATCCGCAGCTGGTACTTCACTTCCATATTGTCCACGCCGGCTCTCAGGGCACACTCGACCCGTTCGACCGTCGCGCGGCCGGACGCCGGGGTGGCCGGTCGGAGGCTCGCACAGCCGCCGCCGAACGAAACGAACAGCAGGATGAGTGTCACGGCCACGGCGCGGGCCGGTATCGGCTGCCTCCGCCCCAGCCGATACACGAACCACACCATCACCGCCGTGGGCCACCCCCAGGTCGCCAGCGCCTTAAGCACCGGCCACGTCATCGGCAGCTTGGCGGCCTCGTAGACCAATGCCGCCATGACCGCCGCGGCCGCAACGCAACGCACCTTCCGCAGGGGCGACATGTACGTCGCTCCCAATACCGCGGTGGCCAGGATCATGCCGATAACGTCCCACCCCTGAACCGTCTGACGCCACTGAGGCGCCAAGGCGGCGTTCACCTGGAGCGATGGGCTCACACCCGCGCTGACGGCCTGTGTGTAGCTGAGCGCACTCTGCGGCGCAGGCGGTGTCACACGCCCCAGCCCCGCCAGCACGCCTATCCAGGCCACACAGAGCAGCACGACAAACCCGAGGACTTCCGGCAGCCATGCCCGCCGGCGCACGGCCAGCACGAGGATCAGCGCGGCCGCCAGCACGATGGTCGCCCAGGCCGCCGGTCCGCCCCACCAGCGTTCTGTCGCGTGCGCCCACAACCCCGCCACCTGATGGGTCAGCGCGGCCAGGCCGGGACGGTTCTGCGCCGTCAATTCTGCCCGCATGGTGCCGCTCGCCGAGGTGAAAGTCCATCCCGCCGGCACGGTGACCTGCCAATCGGCATACGCGATCGGCACGGCACAGCCGGGCGCGGTCAGGTCGACCGCGCGGCGCCACCAGCCGCCCGCCTTGTGGACTTGGCCGTATTCCAGCTCGATAGTCGCGGGCTCGTTCGGGTTGGCCCGACGGCGCAGCGGGATGAGCAGACGCCCAGTCGCCTGATCGTGCGACGCGGCCAGGCGGGTGGAGCGCTCCTCTCCCGTGGGCTGGGTCGTGATCAACGACACGCCCCAGACTCTCGTGTCCGCCGGCATCGCCAGGGCGAGGAACTGGCCGGTTGTGTTCTTGACCTTGTAACGAATGGCCGTCACGGACTCCATCCGTCCATCCGGACGGATGGCCAGCTTCGTCTGGAGATTCGCCATATCGACAATCACGCCGAGCAGCTCGCTGCACTGGTAGGGCGCGATCGACAACAGCGCCGTGTGCGACTCGGTGACATACTTGTACGCCGCGAGAATCGGGCTGCTGGTCAGCAGGCGATAGTCACCCGGCAGTTCGTCCAGCGTGATGGGCAACAGGCCTGACGGCGCGGCACCCTGGTCGGAGGCCAGTTCCAGCTTCAGGTCGAGGTGGCTGGTCACGACGACGTACCCCGTCTGCGTCTGCACGTCGAGGCAATCCAGCGCGCCGATGGCGATCGGCCGATTCGGGTCGTGCCGCTGCGTGCACGTCATGGCGACGCTGTAATCGCCCAGGACCTTTCGCGTCAGCTTCACCACCCATACGCCGTCCTGCCGGGCATACCCGCGCACATCCCGCCCGACGAATTCTACGTTTTCGAGGCTGTCGGGCAGGCGGAACCTCAGTTCATCCACGGGGGAGCCGGTAATGACGTAATTGACCACCGCCGAGCCATAGGCCAGGCCTTCGCCGATGGATTGCAGGTGGAAAATCTCCGCCCGGGCCTGGGCCGCTTTGCGCCGGGCCATCAGATTGAGCGTCCAGTCGGCATCGCGGAAACGATAGGCGTACTGGGCTTGCGGCACGCGGACCGGGATCGACGCCGTGTGGACCTCGCGCAGATTCGTGACATTGGGCTCCTCGATCTCGATGCCGGTTTCGCCCGCGACGACGACGTACCCGCGCTGGGTCTTGGCTCCCGCGATTCCGAAAGCCGGGAGGACCAGCCGTTCGCCCAGAGGCCCCCGCCCCAGCTCAAGGCGCAGATGCACCAGCGTCCGTCCGATCACGGGCTGCTTGAAGACTACACGGACCGTCCCCGGCCGCCCGGCGGCCGACGCCTCCGGCAGATGGTAGTCATCGACCTGATTCCCGTCGACGGCCGCCACGATCAGTCCTGCCGGCACGTTCACATCGAGTTGCCGCAGCGGCGCGTCCCGCACGTCCAACTCCAGTTCCGCATCGATGACCAGATCGTCCTCCTTGACTTTCGCTACGAACCGCCCCGCCGCTTCATACGCCGGCACGATATCGTCCACCAGCAGGCAAAGCTGATAGCGGCTCCCGGTATAGGTGTAGAAGAACGCCTTGCCCTGCGGAGGCTCTCTGACCTGGACGTCCGACGACTGGAGCCGGGGGAAGGCCGCCGCATCGATCTGGGTCAGGCCGGAGGAATCCTGTACGACCAGTTGCAGAGCGCTGTTGGTCCCAATTGCCAGATGGCCGCTGGTCCGAATGCCGCCGGCCAGATCGATCACCGGCACCGGCACGGCGGACGGCAGCTTGTCTATCGCCGCCTCGGCCTGGATGCGCAGGCGGTATTCCCGATCCTGGGCCCGGCTCAACTCCACCCGCAGCGGGCGGAGGCCCTCCGCAACGCCGCCCAGCGTCCACGTGCGAATGAACGGCGCCTGTACACTGGTGATGCTCAGGCCCGCCGGGATACTGAAGGTCAGGCTATCGACACTGCCCTGCGTGACGTGGAACTCGAATACGCTGTCGATCCGCATGGCACCCGCCCGCACGTCGACGATCGTGTTGGCCCGGCTCGACCAGACGGGTTTGACGTCAGTCATCTGGACCTGCGGTTTCCAGCGTAGTCTCAGCGGTTCCCGCGGCCCGAGCAGGGCCTCCACGACAAGCTGCCCCTGCTCCACCCGGCGCTGCACCCGCACCGCGCCGGGCAATTGCACCTCGAGCTCCGGCTGAGCGCTGGTCATGCGAATCTGCCGCACACGTCCCGTCGGCACCGCCAGTGTCGCCTGCCGCCAGAAGCTGTCCGTTTCCGTCGCACTCCGCACGACGAAGTTCGCATCCACGTGATGCGCCCCCGAGTGCGGCCACGTCACGGCGTACATTTTGCTGTTGGGGTCGTATCGTAGGGGCGAATAATCATTCGCCCCGATCAGTGCCACGTCCCCCTGGACGAGAAGCATCTCTCGTCCGGCTTCTTTCGTGCGGGCGTCGAATGCCACCGTCACCGTCAGATAAGGTCCGTCGATGCGACCGGTCACCTGCACCTGATCGATCTCCCCTGCCGCGGAAGGCAGTTCGGCCTTTGCTGCGGTCGCACACATCACTGCAAGTAGACAGACCGATAGCCCGTTCCTCATGGACGTACCCTTTCCCATTACTGCCGCCTCGTTCTCAAGCAGAGTCGTTCTCGGAGCCTCCGACAGACTGGCAAGAAGGCGTCAAACTCGACCTTGTCATTCCCGCGAAGGCGGGAATCCAGCCACTTCACGAAGGAGCCTGGACCCCCGCCTGCGCGGGGGTGACAAAACGTGCCACTCTGCCGGACGTTCTCATTCAAATACTACAACAACGCGACGCCGTTGTGGTGTAAAAGCCGTGTAAAGAATGGCCTCACGGAGCCCGGGGCAGGTTGTCCGCCTGGTGGGCGAGCGACGCCAGATCCTTGATGTCACGATCCAGCGGCAGGGCCGCACTGACCTGATCCAGCACCCGCTGGATATCCGCCGGCGTCGTATGCTGCACGTGCTCCGATTGACGCAGCCACTCGGCGAACCGCGCGGCCCCCGCGGCCAGGAAGAATCTCGGGTCTTCCTGCACGGTGCGTTTCCGCACGATGGACCCGGCCAACGGCCGCGAAATCTCCTCGATCTGACTCGTATCCGCGTTGCGATACCGGATATATACGGTCCCGATATCGGCGGCTCCGTCCTGCGCGGAGGTTCCCGTCAACTCCACCTCGTACAAGGCGGTCGAACACTGGCCCGATCCGACCTCGCCCGCGTCCACCGTGTCGTCGCGGAACTTCTTATCCTCAATGTCGCGGTTCTCATAGCCGATCAGGCGATAGCGTCTGACCCGGCTGGGATTGAACTGCACCTGAATACGGGCGTCCGTGGCGACGGTTTGCAGCGTCGAAGTCAGATGTCCCACGAGAGCGTTCTGCGCCTCGGGGCCGGAGTCGAGGAACACGTAGCGGCCATCGCCGCGGTTGGCCAGACCTTCGAGGAACGCATCGTTGTAGGCGCCGTAGCCGACGCCGACGCAGGTGATAGTAATCCCCTGCTTGCGGTCGGCCGCGACTTCACGCAGCACGTCATTGGCGTCGGTCTGCCCGATATTGGCGACGCCGTCCGAGCAGAGCACGACCTGGTTGATCTGTCCGGCGACGAAGCCCTTGCGGGCCGTGGCATAGCCGAGTTTGAGCCCCGCGATGAGATTCGTCGGCCCGGCAGGCTGCATTGCTTCGATCTTCTGCCTTATCGCGTTCTTGTCCTTCGCCGAGACCGTTTCCAGAAGCAGCGCCGCATCCCGGGCGCACGTGATCAGCGAAACGCGGTCCCCTTCCGAGAGCTTGTCCGCCAAAGCACTCAGGGCGGCTTGCACCGTCGGCAGCCTATCCGGCTGGCCCATCGAGGCCGAGACATCGACGACGAACACCAGATGCGCGGGCTTGCGCTGATCCCGTCCCACCGTGCGGGCCTTGACCGCGATCTTGAGCAACGTCACATCCTGCCCCGCCGGTGCGAATGGAGACGGCGCCCCATCGGCATACACGGCGAATGTCGCATCGTTCCGCTGCGGATACGCATAGTCGAACGCGTTGACGAATTCCTCCATGCGCACCGCCCCAAGCGGCGGCAGATACCCGCCGCGAATATACTTGCGACACAGGGCATACGATGCCGTATCCACATCCAGCGCAAACGTCGATTGTGAGTCCTTCTCCGTCATCACCCACGGATTGACCGGCACCACCTTAAACCGCGCCGCCGCCGGCACCCTGTCCGCATCCTCGGCCGGCTGCACCTCCGGCCGAGCCACAGCCGGTTGGTTCGGATCCGTCGTTCGCTTATTCACCTCCATAAGCATGCCATCGATTATGCTCAAGGCTGCTTTCGGTGCACGTACGACGATGGAATTCGTCCGGTCGTCCGCCGCGGCTACTACCTTCCCTGCGTCGGGCAGAGTCCCACTGAATGGGCCGTTCCTATCACTCGACCGACTGCTCGTACTACTCGACTGGAAGATGTTGTTGAGGAGTTGCGCCGTAGTGCTCGCCTGCCCATAGGTCAATCGCCAGGTCCTGACCTCAGAAGCCTCCGAGGGCAACTGCGTGTCCAGGGTCTGGATGATCTTCATGGCGCGGCGCACATTGGAGGCACTGTCCGTCATAATCAGGGCGTTACCATCGCGGTTCGCCTCCAGCGTGGCGTACTCCGGAAGCAGAGAAATGAGGTTCTGAGAAAGCGTTGCGGCATCCACATAACGCACCGGTATCACGAAGGTCATGACCTGATCGTTGTTTTCTGGCACATCGCTGTCCTTGGTCACGTGGACGACGGGGAGGTTCATCGTTTTCGCCCGCGCCACCGTCGTGACGCGGAGCGTTTCGCCCGTGCGCACCGCGACCGCGTCCCTGTCCTTCAAGGTCGAGTTGAGCATAGTCACCGCCTCATCGACCGTGACGGGCTTCTCGCTGATTATCGTGACGCGTCCATCGAGGGGCACCCCTCCAGAGGCTACAGTGGTCAGGCCGCCCTTTTCGGACAGATACTTCACCACCGTCTCCACCGGCGCATCTCGGAAGTTCATCTCCAGCTTCACATCGGCGCCTTTGGCGGCCGCTGGCGCGGACTCAGCCTGCCTGCTTCCAGGAACCAGTCCAGCTATTATCGGCGCCCCGCCCGTGTTTTCTTCTCCGGGCCGCACGGCTCGCGTGGTCCCTCGGCCGGCAACCGGCGTGTCTCTGGCCACCTGTTCGTTTAGAGCTTTTCGCAGCTCGGTCAGCAGCTTAGTGATCTTCGCGTGCCCTTCGGGCGTCTGGCTGACGGCCATCTTCGTCGACGTTGACTGAGGATAGAGTGCGATCTGTGCTTCGCCCGTGTCCGGATAGTTCTCGTGCCAGGTCTCGGGATTGACGCTCTGCTCGATCAGGCCTTTGAGGCTCATGGCCATCGAACCGCCGCCCATCATGCCCGCGCCCATGCCACCCATCATGCCGCCGTAGCTGCCGGCGATACCACCGCCGGAGGTGGTGTTGTTGGTGCCGCTAGTCGTGCCCTCCGCAGTTACCGGGCTGGCGGAGGCCAGCAACCCGTCCCAGGGCTTGGACGCCAGGTCAGAGATATCATAGACGCGTACCTCAAGCTTCGTCGGAGGCAGGTTATCGCGCATGGCGATCGTAACCACCCCGTTCTCGAGATGATAGGACACGGGATTATCGACCTGGGCTTGATTGGACGGGGCCGGTGTCGCGGCACGCAGCAGACCATCCAAGGCGTCGCGAAGACGAACTTGGCGCGGGCCGTCCACTTGAACTTGCGTGTCCCGTTTGATGGCCGCCACTTCATCGAGGTTGCGCCAAACCACCTGAATACTTAAGGGTGGCTCAACCGAGGTGCGGAGCACTTCAATCGCCTCTCCAAACGTGGTCCCAGGTGTCAGCCTGGACAGATCGACTTTCTGTTCGAGCTGCTCGGCGACCCGGACATTCTCTTTGTCCAGATCCATCGGCTTGTCTTCTTTGCGGAACTGACTGTTGACCAGCTCCCGCCAGTTCTTCGGGTAGTTCATCTCCCCGGAATAGGCGATCATTGCCTCGTCGGCATTCTGGAGTGTGTTGGGTCTTTCCAGCTTCATCTTCGTACTCAGAGTGTTCTGCCGGCGCTGGTACATCGTGTCATCGAGAGTCTGCTTGAGAATCAGAGCTTCGTTGTTCAATGGATCGGTCGCGAGGGCAGCATCAACTTGCCCGAGGGCGGCTTCGTGCTTTTGCTCCTTTTCATACGCATAGGCGCGATCCAAGAGTTCCTTGGTGCGTTTCTCCTTATCTATGTCTGTCCTCTTTACCGCGTTGAGTTCTGCCAGCCGGGCTTCCGTGTCACGTCCCACGGTGAGGTCGCCATCCTGCCCGGCGGCCCTAACTGTGGATGACGGAGCCGCAATCGGCCGCGTTGGAGACGACAGCAGATCGATCGTCGCGATGTAGTCCTGGGGTCGGCGACCCGGAGCAGCGTTGTGCAGACCGCTCTGCTGAACTTCGAGGAACCCCCGACGGGCTTCGGCGTAGTTTCCTTGCGAATAGGCGTTCAGGCTACCGATGTAGAGTTCCTCTATGCGCTTCTGCTCAGCCTTGTGGAACACGTCGCTCGCCGAGGGCGTGTCACCCATCAACGGCACCTGGTTCTGGGCGGCAGCAAGGGTCGAGCTCGAATCCGTCTTGACGCCCCATTCCAGGGCCTTGTTCGACGGCGTATCTGCCGCCCGGCCGCTTTTTAGCGTGAACATTGCGACCTCGGAATCTCCAGTTCGGTCGAAGAAACGTGCGGAATTTGCGATTGGGGGACCAGACGCTGCGGGTTCCCGTGCCTCTGGAATCCCCGCATAGGTGGGTACCGAGTAGGACTTGGACTCGAAGATTACCTCGGATTGCGATAGAGGTTTCCCGAGTTCGTAGCCCTCGCTGGGCCGGCTCTCACCCGTGGCGCTGAAAGACCAGGTGTCGTCTGCTACGACCTTCGACCCATCCGCACCATAGCCGCCCATGCCGCCCATGCGTCCCCCGGCATAGGGAGGTCCGCCGACGGGTTCATTTTGCTTCACGTCGGCATTGGCGGCATAGAGATCTGTCGTCGCCTCCGCCAGGCCGGAGGACGGGGTCGAGGGCTTAAAGGGAACATTGACGGCCGTGCCCCCAGTCATTTCTATGTCGTACGATCTCAGAGACCTGGCAACAGTGGTGCTGTACTGCCTCACTCGACTGAGCTTCGGTGTGAGTATCGCGCCGATGAACAGGAGGAAGATGATGACTGCGGCCATGGCTTTCACATAGCGCCAGTAGGAGGCGGGTTGCTTGACCACCTTGATCGCGGCGAGGCGTTTCAGGTTTTCCAGTCGGTCGGCGCTGAGGGTGGGGGCGGGGCCGTCGTTGACGGCGGCGGTGGTCAGCTTGGCGGCCATACGCATGTCGGCCAGACGGTCGCGGAGTTCGTCGTCGGTCTGCAGGTAGGCCTGGAGCTCGGCCTTCGAGGCCTCGTCGAGGTCGTCGAAGATCAGAGCGGCGAGCAATTTTTCGGCTTGTTCACGGTTCATAAGCAACTCTACAAAAGAGTTTCAAGTTGGAAGTTGGAAGTTTCAAGCGTCCACTTCACACTTCGAACTTCACACTTGACACTTCACACTTTCTATACGACTCCGGCTTTCTTCAGGCGGCGGGCGAGGATTCCCAGGCCGTGGTTGAGACGCTCGTTGACTGTCGAGATCGAGACGCCGACGATTTCCGCCACTTCGCGAAGCGTCATATCCTGCACGACTTTGAGCAGGACGACCTGCCGGTAGGGTTCGTCCAGTTCGGCCAGCTCTCGAAGGGCGACCTGCCGGGCTTCCTGCCGGATCGCCTCGCTGAGACTGTCCATCTCGTCGGCCGACGGCTCCTGCTCCACCGCGGCGGGGTCCGGCGGGGCCTCGACCGGGTCCGGCGTGCGGACCTTGCGGCGGATCACGTCCACCGTCAGGTTATGGGCGACTTGAAAGAGCCACGTCGTGAGATTGCGCACGCTGGTCGGGCCGTGAGTGGAGACCTGCCGGTGCAGGCGGATAAAGGTCTCCTGCACGATGTCCTCGCGGCCGTCGTCGACGCGGCCCAGCATCCGGCCCACGTACCGCAGCAAGGGCCCCTGGTAGTGGGCCACGACAGCCATCAGATTATCGGCCGGTGGTGCTGCGGGGGCGAGACACGCCTCGCCCGTATCGAGTTCGGAGCTGGTCGTGCATTCACTCATCTGGACGGTTTTCCCATTCACTACTGGTATAGACGGTCAATTGCACCCCTTTTCCGGACAAAAATCCACCGTTCTTTGGGCCCGCCGCGAAAGAACGCCCGGCCGGGCGAACTTCCTTGACAGACAGGCTCAATCTGGTACACTCCCGGCTTTTACAGCCCCCTGGCATGGATTACGGTGCCCCTATGTCTATGGTCGAACTCGGGTTGGTGGTTATCGTCGCACTGGTCTTCGTGCTGCCGTTCCTCGTACACAAGGTGGAGAAGCAGCTCGAAGCGTTTCTATTCGTGATGGGCTGTTTGGCCGTCACTATCTCCGGCCTGTGGCACTGGGAGTTAGTGCATGACGCTCTGCTGGATCCCATCCGCCTGAAGCACCCCATCGTGGAAGCGGTGTTGATCGCGGGGCTGCTCTTCCGCGCTTTCCGCGACCGCATCCGGCGCAGTGTCATGGGCGTCGAACACGCCGTGGGCCAGAGATTCTTCCTGTTTCTGGTCGTCGTCGTGCTGGGGCTCGCGTCCAGCGTGATAACCGCCATCATCGCGGCCCTGGTCTTGGCGGAGATTGTCACGGGCTTGAAGCTCGACAAGAAGACGGAAACCAGGCTGGTCATCGTCACCTGCTTCTCGATCGGGCTGGGCGCTGTTCTGACGCCCGTCGGGGAACCGCTGGCCACGATCGCCATCGCCAAACTCACGGGTGAGCCCTACCACGCGGGGTTCTGGTTCCTGTTCCAGAAGCTTGCGATTCTGGTCATCCCCGGGGTGGTGGCCCTGGGAATCGTCGCCATGTTCCTGCGGGGCAAGGAGGTGTCGGCCGCACAGTCCGCGAGCGAGGACAAACCGGAGAGCCTGGTCGACGTCCTCATTCGCGCCGGGAAGGTGTACGTATTTGTCATGGCCCTCGTCCTGCTCGGGGCAGGTTTCCAGCCGCTCATCAACAACTACGTCGTCCGACTCCCGACGCCGGCCCTCTACTGGATCAACATGGTCTCCGCCGTGCTGGATAACGCCACGCTCACGGCCGCTGAACTCTCGCCCAAGATGCAACTCCCGCAGATACAAAGCGTGCTGATGGGCCTGCTGATTTCGGGTGGCATGCTGATTCCAGGCAATATCCCGAACATCATCTCCGCGAGCAAACTCGGCATTAAGAGCCGGGAGTGGGCTACCTTCGGCGTCCCGCTCGGACTGGTCATGATGGTCGTGTACTTCGCCATCCTGATGCTGCTGTAGAAGGCACGGACTTCAAACCTCGGGAGTCACGCTTGCGCCCGCGCCGCCGCGGCGACCGCCTGGGCGACCTTGCGATGGACGTGCGGGTCCAGAATGTACGGCAGCAGTTGTCCCTTGGGCGCGATCTTCGACAGCGTTTCGGCGGCGGCCAGCTCCATCGCGGTCGTGATGTCCGTGGCCCGGGCGTCGAGCGCGCCGCGGAAGATGCCGGGATAGGCCAGCGCGTTGTTGATGTCACGTCCATCAGCCGTGACGGCGGCCCCCGCTTCCGTGGCTTCTTCCTTGCTGATTTCGCCGATCGGATTGCTCAAGGGGAAGACGATCGACTTCTCCGCCATCGACCGGACCATGTCTTTCGTCACAGTATGCGGCTTGGACACGCCGATGAAGATATCCTTCCCCACCAGGCCTTCCGCCAAGGAGCCTTTGAACCCCTTCTTGTTGGTGACGCGGGCCAGGTTATCCTTGTAGCGATTCATGCCCGCGGGGCGGCCGGGATAGATCGCCCCGACGGAATCGAAGACGATCACGTCGCCGATCCCGAACTGGAGCAGATTGTGCGTGATGGCATGACCGGCGGCGCCGGCGCCGAGAACGATCGCGGTGCTGTCCTGCGCCTGGCGTCCCGTCAGCTTGAGAGCGTTGATCAGAGCGGCCAGCACGACGGTGGCTGTCCCGTGCTGATCGTCGTGGAAAACGGGGATATCCAACCGGGCTCGCAGCTTCTCTTCGATATCGAAACAGGCGGGTGCGGCGACGTCCTCGAGCTGGATCGCCCCGAAACTCGGAGCCACCCGCACGACCGCCTCGACGAACGTGTCCACGTCTTTGCTCTCGATCAGAATGGGGATGCCGCAGACGTCGACAAACTCCGCCAGGATCGCGGCCTTTCCCTCCATCACGGGCAGTGACGGCAGAACCCCAATGTCGCCCAGTCCCAGGACGGCCGTCCCGTTGGTGGCAATCGCGATGCGGTCGCACAGGCCGGTGTGTTCCCAAGCCTTGGCGGGCTCTCTCTGAATCTCTTCGCACACGGAGGCCACGCCGGGGGTGTAGAGCATGCGTAAGTCACCCACGGTCTTGATCGGCACCCGGCTGGTCATCCGCAGGGCCCCGCGGTCGTGCAGTTCAAGCTCGTCTTTGACGTCCGTCATCTGCACTGCGGGCATCGATTCCATGAGGCCCAGGAACTTCTTGAACTTCTCACGCCCGAGCACATAAACCGTCATCTCGCAGGCGGCGGCTTCCTTCTTGGACCTGACCTTGGTCATCGGACTGGTCATCGCGTCCAACGGCTCGACCACGGCATTGACCTTCTGAAACGTAGCGCCGTCGTCGTCCGCAAACCGGCACCGCACGGCGAAGATCATCGAATTCGCGTATTTGTCCTGCCAACACACCTTACCTTGATCGGTCATATCTGACTGCCTTTTCCCTGAATCCTGCTGACGCGTTTCTCTGGGCGCATCCCGATAGCTGTCGCGTGCCCGTCACCTCCCACTGAGACCTTCGAGCCGGCCCAGGCCACCCAAGCCCCGACGGCTCTTCTGAAGTGGTTACAGCAGCTACCCGTGTACAACAGCACGTTCCCGTGCCCGCAAGAATGTACGTCGCCCGAGAAACGGAGTCAAGCCAAATCCCGACCCCGCTATGGCCCGTGATACGAGTGGCACTGGATGCCCAGCACTAGTCGCCGGAAGCGTCGCTGGGATCGGCCAACCGGCCGAGGAAGAGGATGCTGCCCGTGCGATTCTCCTGAATGAGAAAGAGAAACGGATGGTCGGCGCGGAACGTGGGCACCGGAGACAGACCGGCTCCGCCTGCAACCATGCCCGTGGCCGCAGCCGCCTCAGTTCCCTCTTCGTTCACCTCGATGAAAGCCTTGTGAGCCACGGCACTGATATACAGGCTGTCCCCTCCATCCATGCGGGAGAAGTCCGCCTTGCTACCGGTCTTGGGCTGAGACTGCGGATTGTTGAATGCATCCATCATGCCCATCGCCCTGAGTGTCCCCGTCAGCTCGAATGCGGTGGCCATCTTGTACTTCGGCAGGATGATATGGACCTCCTGGTATTTGAGACGCGCCCGCCACTGTTCCAGGCGGGAAACCGACAGGTCTTGCTCCAGCTGGGCGACACCGTCGATTCGTTTTGGCAGCAGGACGAACATCGAGAGGTCTTCGCCACGATACGGCAGTTCGAGGATCGCGTGCGTCGAGAGATCGGCATACCGCACTTCCTGACTCTGCGTCATCATGTCCACCTGAACCGACTTCGTCGGCGAGACATAAAATGGAGCTCTCGACGTATCTTGCGGATCAAACGGTCTGAGCCAGGTCCCTTTGAAGTAGATCGCATTGACGAGCACCAGACGCGTCAAATCGTTAACGCTCGCTCTTCCTATCAGGTTCCTGATCTTGCCGCCGGTCATTTGGGCAACCTTTGCGTTGATCGTCCAGCAGGCAGCCTCGGGTGCTCCTACATAGTCCACCAACGTGACCGACACGCCGTAGTTCGTTCGGAGCAGGGCCTTGTACTCTCGCTGAAGAGCGTACCCCTGTTGTGGCCAGAGCGAATTGGCGGCGTACAGCTGCACGTGCCCGGCCGTCTTTATCTCGTTCAGCCGGGCCAGGAGTTCCGCGAACGCGGAATCAGCTTTCACCTTGTCCAGATGCAGAACCGCAGCCATTTCCTTTTCGGTGGTTCCCGCGGCGCCGGCGCGAGCCATAGCCAGCGACATCGACACGCTGTAGGGCGACAAGAACAGATTGCCGGGAGAGGCTCGTAACTGCGCGTACAAATCCATCGCAAAAGCCGCATTGCCCCGCACCAGAGCCTCCAGGTCTGTACGAGGCGGCGTCGCGCTGGCCTCCTCACTTTCAGGGCCGGCAGCATCCGTCGGCAGGAGACGCTGGTGAGTCAACAGTTGAACCAGGTCGTCTCGTCCCGCACCTTGCGCGAAATCCAGAGCTGTCTTGCCGGTCGTGGTCTTGATGCTCGCGTCGGCTCCCTTGTCCAGGAGGAACGCGGCAACGTCATGATGCCCGCGTCTGGCTGCTTCGTGCAGCGGCGTGCCGCCCGACAGACTTCTGGCGTTGACATCGGCGCCATGGGCTACCAGCACTTCCGCGGCATTCACGTAGCCTTCCTGTGCGGCCAGGTGCAGTGGTGTCGTGCCGAGTGTCGTCACGGCGTTCACGCGGGCACCATGGGCCAGAAGCACCTCAGCGACATCCAGATGGCCCCGCGCTGCCGCATCGTGCAGCAGCGTACGATCTGTCTGCCTCCTGGCATTGACGTCGGCCCCCTTTGCGATCAGCAGATGGGCCGCACCTGCCTGGCGATTATTCACCGCCAGGAACAACGGCGTGATGCCGTCGTCATCCTTGGCCTTCGCGTCAGCCCCGCCATGCAACAGCAGCCTCACGATGGAGACGCAAACGTCGGTATTCATATATGTATCGCCTACCGCGGCGTGCAAAGCGGTCCGGTGTCGTTCGCCGTCAACGTTGTTGACGTCTGCCCCGCGCTCCAGGAGCAGTCTCACGATGCCTTCATGACCGCGTGCCGCCAGGTGGAGAGGCGTGTCCCCCCACATGTCTCGCGCGTTGATGTTGGCGCCCTGATCGAGCAGCCTCCTCACCTGTTCGATGTCGGCCTCGGCTACCGCGTTGTGCAGCGCTGTCCTGACACCGGACGGCCCTTGGGCTAATGCTGCCCCTAGCAACACCACCCCCCACACAGCGGCGGCCATCGTCACCGTCGCGACCAACCCGCTCGTCCTGCCCATGGCCTTCTCTCCTATCCCTGCCGCCGCCTGGCGTCCCATCGCACTGTCGCCGTCCGTCATTTTCCGGACGGCGTCGATACGGCTCCTTATCCTGCTAAGGCACCGAAGAGGCCGACGGTAACGGTCGAGAGAGAAGAAATCTCGAATGTTGGCGGTTACCAGCGGTACTGGAGGCCGGCGCTGACGAGTTGAACGGCCGTCTCTTTGTTGCCTTCCCAGTCGTAGTCGACGAAGGTGCGCAGGGCTTTGCCGAACCAGACGTCGAAGCCGACGCCGAGCTGGACGCTGTCGCGCGGGGCCCTGGCATCCGTGACACTGAACGCGAGGTCCGGGTCGCTGACGAAACGCGTGCAGACCGTGGAATTCCGGTCGCCGAACTCATGGAGCCAGCGGCCGCGGAACTCGACCGTCGCCTGGGCCCCGTCGGCGCCCTTGTAGAGCAGCCCGATTTCCCGGACGCCCAGCGCACTCTTGTAGGATTCGAGCTTCTCGTCACCGAAGGCCAGGCTGCCAGCGCCGGCCGACTCGGTATAGCCATCCGTCTCGACGCGCGTGAACTGGAACCCGGCCAGCGGCTGCAGGAGCCACTGCGGATTCAGATGGTAGGCAAAACCACCCTCGACATAGGCACCGATGGCGCTGCCGTCGAAGTCGCCGTCGAGACGCTCGTCGACGATGTCGACATAGCGCCGCGTCTCGAAGCCCAAGTCGCCATAGCTGAAAATCGAATCGACGTACCACTGCGGCGTCTCATAGCTGCCGTAAAGCCCGTAGTAGTTCGTCGTGATGTCCGCCGAATCGCGCGAGCGGGCGTGATCCACATCGCCTTTGGACAATCCCCCCAGAACACCGACGAGGATCTGATCCGTGAGCTGGAAATCCAGCCCGAAGATGCTGCCGTACGTCGTGTGCGTATAGCCCGGAATATCCCCCGCCGTGTCCCGCCTGCCGTGGACGCCATAGCCTCTGCCCCAGACACCCCAGGACTGGTCCGACATGTACGGCGTGCCGTTGCCCAGAGCGAACAACAGCGGACTCGAAGCCATGCCAAAGTCACTTGCCGTCTCGACGCCCAGCGCCGGGTTGCCCATTGCCAGCGTGGCGGCACCAGACCCGCCGAAGAGCCCGGAGTCGGACCCGAACGTCCCGGCCGCCCGGTGCAGACGATCGGAGACAATCGCCATCTGCCTGTCCACGCCCGCCGTAGCGACGGAGTTCAGAGGCGCCCGCGTCTGGCCGGACAATTGACTGTAGGCGTTGCGCAGATCGGCGTAGCTATGGAGGTCGTCCACAGCTGAGGTGATCGCATTGCCGCCCTCGTCGGCCATACTCCGCAGCACCGAGCCCACCTCTCGCTGATTGCCGGTCAGGGGAATCGTCGTGCCGTCAAAGGTCGTCGACACCACGTTGAGCACCACGGCGTTGGGCTCATAGCCCAACTCGGCGATAGTGACCTGACCACTCATGTCGAGCGAACTGATATCCAGAGCATCGAACGTGCCGCTGACGGCATTGGCCTCGACGATCGTGTACTGCTGCGTCGCTGTAATGGTCTCGGTGGAAATGGCCTTCACCGTACCGGCCAGAATCTCGACATCCCCTGTCACGGAGAGCAGGTCGCCGTCGCCGCTGTCGTCGATCTCCGCCTCGAGGACGCTGTTCGAATCCATGGTCAGATCCCCATCGACCATCAGCGTTCCGATGGAATTCCCGGGCCGGATGATGCCGTGATTCGTGAGTTGACTCGCCGCGAAGGTGCCGTTTCCGGCCAGGATACTATCGTACCACACGACCATGTTGTCGGTCTCAACCGTGGCACCGTCGGTAACGATAATTGTCCCATACGTGGCGGGGAATGGGCCCAGCCAGGTGCGAGTGGCCGTACCGCCCACCGTCAAGGATCCCGTATTCACCCACACGGAGTTCGGTCCCGTCACCGTAACAACAGCCGAGTCGTCGACATAGGCCTTGACAGTGGCACCTTCACTCGTGACTTCGGCACCGTCCGAAATCAGAAGACTGGAATTCCCGGTGACGCCGATACCCAACGTGCCCTGGATCTCCCAGAGGGACCCCTCACCGGTCACCGTTACACTACTGGCATGCCCACTGCTAGGCTGCATTCCGCTGTTGCCGCTGACGATCTTACCCCCGCCAGAGACCGTCACCTCGGTGTCGCTGTAGATGCCCAGCCCGGAGCTGTTGGTCCACAGGGAGCCGTGCCCATCGATGCGTACGGTTCCGCTGACGCTGCCTTGATTATCGGTTACCTGGCCTCCGTCATTCACGTCCATTCGTCCGCCGCTGCCAATAACCAAGTAGTCCGCCACCTGCAGGAGTGAGTCTGCTCCCGAGACGGTCAATTGGGAATCCTCGGTTGTGGCGGACGTGACGCGTACGTACTCGGCCTCCACACGTGCGCCCGCGGAGATTAGCAGCTCTCCGGCTCCGCTGCCGCCAATGCGGAGGCCATAATCCCCGCCGCCAACCTGCAGGAGGGAGTTCGCATCGGTTACCGTGACGCTGCCCCAGCCGTCGGCGGAGGTGTAGCCAATGAGCGCGCCGCCCTCGGCGGTTACCGTACCCCCGTTGGAGATGGTCAGGGTACCATCGCCATACTCGCCGATGGAGAGAACTCCGGAGTTCTCCCAAGTCGAGTTGACGTCGCTCACCGTGACGCTCGCCGTCGAGCCGATGATTGCCGCGACATTGGCGTCCGTATCCACCACCCGGCTGCCTCCGGTGATGGTCAGACCGCCGTCGCCCGTGAGGCCGACGGTCAGGGTGCCGCCGATGTTCCAGGGATCACTGCTGTCATGAGCAGGGCTGACACTGTTGATGGTCGTAATCGCCGCGAACGCGGAGGCCGACCAGAACAGGCCGCAAATCGTGGATAGCACAACGATAGACGGGAACCTCAAAAGACCCTCTTGGCGCACCATACCGTATCTCCCCTTCGCTCACGCACCGTTCGCGGACGACGAGTCCCGCAGCGATGCGCGACAACTCTGCCCGCGATTATAGCACCGCGTCCCTGGCGCACAAGTCTTCCCACCGCCAATTAGTGCCGCGGGAGCGGGGAGTGTAACGCCAAGATGGGAGAAATGCCGGCGTGGCTCCTACTTGTGCTCGGCGAGCCACAGGTCGGCAAAGACGCGGAGGTCCAGGGCATCGACCACGCCGTCGTGATTGAGGTCGGCGGGACTGCCGCCGGCCGGGATCGGTTGGTCCAGGGCCTGGCACAGGAGGGTGAAGTCGTCACCATCGATGTCGCCGTCGAGATCGAGGTCACCATCCTTCGCGAGGCCGCGATACAGGCGGATCTTGCCGTCGCCGTAACCGACGAGGAGGTCCCAGTAGCCGTCTTTGACGCCCGTCCAATAGCAGGCAAAGGGCCGCGTGCGCAGCCCGCCCAGTTGGATCGGCACGCCGGCCGCGGTGATGGGCGCAAAACCCGAGAAGTTGGGATCGTAGTCCGAGCCAACGTTCTTGTAGAACAAGAGCCAGCCGTTGGTACTGCCGGTGATGATGTCTTTCTTACCATCCTTGTCAAAATCCATGATGGTCGGGGAGGAACGCAGGTCCGCCAGCGCGAGCTTGCCCCCGTTCTCCTGAGCGAAGGTGCCCACATCGGGCGAGGTATAGAAGGCCGGCGGGACGCCGCCGTTGCAGCCGCAATTGATATAGAGGTGAATCGCGCCGTCGAGACCACCCACCACCAGGTCGAGTAGGCCGTCGTTGTTCCAATCGATCGGCACGGGCGTCGCGCGGTTGCCCACATCCAGGTCCAGCACGGTCGAATTGCCCACGGTGATCTTGGTGCCGCCGTCAAAAGCCGGCGGATCGTTAGGACCCTTGACGTTCAGGAATATCTTGACTGTCCCGTCCGCTTGGCCGACGATCAGGTCCTTGCTGCCATCCTGATTCCAGTCCACGACGCGTGGGAAGCACCCCAGGCACCCGCTGGGCGTGCAGACCAGATCGGCGCCGTTTGCCTGGGCATAGAAGAAGTCCTTGAACTGGGGCGCGGTTTCGGTCCCGACGTTAAGGTAGACACGCACCTTGCCGGAAATCGTCCCGCCGCCTTCGCCGATGATGAGGTCCTTGAGACCGTCCTTGTTCCAGTCTTCAAACGAGGGAATGGAGTAGCCGGGCACCTGGATGTCGGCGCCGTCGGCCTGGATGAACTCCACCGCGGCCATGTCGAAGCCGAGAGACAGTGACGGCAGACTCATCAGAATGGAAACGGCAGACAGAACGATACCCAGCGTTGTGCGTCGACTCATGTCAAGCATCCCTCCTGTACTACGGCAATTGAAGTCAAAGACAGAACTTGTCCCACGGACAAAAGACCGCTCGAGACCTATCCCTCCGTGGCACCGGTGCGTACCCCGACTCATCATATAGTACAATCCATTATTATACCGTCTCAACGCCCCAAGATCAATGGGAAAACACGTTACGGCACGTCATGCAAGGACGGCGAAGGCATGGTCTGTTGTCCCGATGTGAGTCCTCCGCCGCGGATCACGGACTTTATAGGTCTCCTTCACGCACAACGGTCTTCCGTCGGCGGCGTTGGTCGCCTCCTTCAGGACGCCGGCCGCTCGTTACCGTCGGCGAGCAGGTCGAGGTAGGCTCGGTCGACCAATTGACCACTCGTAATGCCGAGCCGCTCCATTAACGCCGTGGCAACGACGGTCCCTTCCGAGGGACTCTGGTCGGGTTGTAGAACGACTTCAAGCTCCACAAACGAGCCCAACCCTTCCACCTCGTCCAGATGCACTCGCGTCTGTCCCACCAGGAAGAGTTCCCGACGTTTGCACACGACGCCCTGGACCCCGAGGGATTGGGCAAGAACCCGATGGAGGTCGTCGCCGTTACGTGTGCGATGAACGATGTAGTGGCTCTCCTTGGGTCCCTTGCGGTCCGGCCGTTCATAGTAGATCAGCTCAGCCTCCGGCGCACCGGTGAGCTGACGCAACTTCAGTCGTCCGTGAGGACATACGAAGAACGTGTCCTTCTGTTCCAGGATAACGGGACCTTTGTCGGCGAGATTTCTTACGCGGTCGCGAATCGGCGTCAGGTTGTCCACACGGGCCTTGATTTCGACGTTCCGATTCATTCCGTGAGCCGCCCGATATGTTTGCCATATACGACCATGGCCGAGCCGTCCGGCAGATAGTCGTTGACCTGGCCCACCTGCTCGAACCCGTTTCTCTCGTAGAAACGCCGGGCCTTGTCGAAATCGGGATGTTCGTACGTTTCGATGAGCAGTTTACCGAAGCCCATCTGCCCGGCCAGATTCTCGATTTCCCCGAGCAACTTCAATCCCAGCCCCTGCCCTTGGAAATCCGGATCGACCGCGAACCAGGCCAGCCACACATTCCGCTCCGGCCCCCAGATCGTATGGTGCAGCCCGACCAACCCGACGATCCGCGTCTCGCGCCGCCAGACGAAGTAGCTGCGTCCGTCGTCGAGCCCATGGCTGTGGCAACCGAAGTGGAACTCCATCGTCCGCCGGGCCCACCGCCCTTCGTCCGCATTCATGGCCCGTCCGACCAACGAGGCCGCCGCCTCGATGTCGGTCTGGGCCATCGGATCCAACTTGCCGTTTGACTTCTCCACGTTTGGCATCGAACGGCATCATACCGGCACAGCGCAAGCGAGGAAAGGTCCGGCATCTCACGATCAGTCAGAAGTCTCTTCCCGATCGGCTGCCGGATGGAACGCAGTAACCAGCCTGACGACGCTACTTGCCCTGATTGGCCGCGGGTGCAGCGGCTACAGCCGGACTTTCGGATGCCGGTGCGGCATTCGCCTGGCTCGCCTTCTGGGCCGGACGAAGGATCGTCACATCGAAGTCCGTAACGAGGTCGCCGCAGGCTTTCTGCAGATTATTGACATGGAAGATGCCCATGCGGTGCGCGGTCAGCTTGGCGGAGTCTTCCACCTGAGGGATGCCCTTGGCCATTCTGACCACCTGCTTCATGCCGTCATCGAGGGTTTGATCCTGGTTGAGGAGCCCGGCCGCGAGGAGATAGTCCCACGCCTTGCCGAAGACTTGCAGCATCTGAACGTACGGGCGATGCTCCAGGATGACCTCCGAAAGCCCGATCCCGGCGACGTTCTTGTTCTCGTTGTCCGGCACGACGACCGTCTCGATCCGGATCGTCCACTGCGGATTTGCGTCGACCAGCTGGACGCCCTGAATGGCCTTCAGCTTGGGGACCATGATTTCCGCGATGGCCTGCTTGAGGTTAGCCTGGCCGCTGATTTCCAGCTTGACCCGCGCCGTGACTACGGCCTGCGCTTCCGGCTGCGGAGCGGGAGCGTCTACCAGGGGAATCGTTGCCGACAACATCCAGACTGCAAATACACATACACCGTTCATCGTTATGCCTCCTCCAATGGGACTAAAAGATGAACTTTAAGCTTTTCCCCCGCCTGGGCCTGCTCCGAGCAAAGCCAAACGGGCGGGACGCGGCCCAAACATGGGGTACCGTACAGTGCCGCCAAATACCAGCGGCGCAACGGGGCAAAAGGGTGAATACCCTCCTCAGGGCCATCCTTGTCCATGCGGGCCAGATTCTATCACGTCCCGGCCGAAAGTCAAGCGCGGATTGACGATTTGGGAGGGATGTTATATATTCGTCGGTTCGTAGAGCGTACCCCGTAACGATTGAATGCAAGCGTGGAGATTATCATGCAGCTTATTTCGCGGCAAGCGCGGGTAAAAGGGAGCGTCCTGATCCCGGCTTCGAAATCGCACACGATTCGAGCGGTGGCGGTGGCGTCCCTGGCCCAAGGGCAAAGCGTCATCCGCAATCCCCTGGCGTCGGGCGACACGGACGCAGCGATTCTCTGTTATGGCGCTTACGGGGCGAAAATCGATACTACCGATCCCAAAGTCTGGAAGGTAACGGGCATTGGAGGCCGGATTACGCCGCCCCAGCAAACGATCGACGTTCTCAACTCAGGGACGACTTTGCGTATCGCCATGGGCACCGCCGCCCTGGCCGCCCCCGGCATGGCCACTACCTTCATCGGTGATGAACAGATCCAGAGCCGGCCGATCGCCCCTTTGATGACCGCACTCGAGAACCTGGGGGCCAAGTGCAGGAGTCTGAAGAGCAACGATATGGCCCCGGTCCAGGTGTCCGGCCAGATTCACGGCGGGTTCACCACGCTGGAAGCCAAGACCAGTCAATATCTGACGAGCCTTCTGATCTGCACCCCCATGGCCGCCAAGGACACGGAAATCGAGGTCACCCTGCTCCACGAGCCGGGCTACGCCCAAATGACTCTGGATTGGCTCGATAAGCAGGGCATCAAGTATCAGAATGAAGGCCTGCGTCGTTTCCACATCAAGGGAGGCCAGCAATACAAGGCGTTCGATCTGCCCGTCCCGGCCGATTTCTCCAGCGCCACCTTCTTTCTATGTGCCGCGGCGGTCTTCGGCGACGGCGTCACCCTGCAGGGCCTGGATTTCTCCGACAGCCAGCCCGACAAAGCCGTCGTGGACTACCTTACGGCCATGGGCGCTAAAATCACGTCCGGTCCCGGCGGGATCACCGTTCACAGTGCCCCGCTCAAGGGTATCGAGATCGACATGAACGGGACGCCCGATGCCCTGCCGGCCATGGCGGTTGCCGCTGCCTATGCCGAGGGGACGACCCGGCTGGTGAACGTGCCCCAGGCCCGGAGCAAGGAAACGGATCGCATCCGCTGTATGGCCGAGGAGTTGACGAAGCTCGGCGCCCGGGTCGAAGAACTGCCCGATGGCCTGGTCGTGCATCAAAGCAAACTCAAGCCGGCACGCCTGGACTCGCGCGGCGACCACCGCCTCGTCATGGCCCTGTCCCTGGCCGCCATGGGCATAGCCGAACCGTGCGTCATCGACCGCGCCGAAGCCATGAGCGTCACCTTCCCCGAGTTCGTCGCACTCATGCGCTCCCTCGGCGCCAATATGGAACTCGTCGCAGACTGACAATTGCGGATTGTTGATTGCGGATTCAGAAATGACGAAAGGCCACTATGAATCCTGAGGAATTCAAGAAGCGAACGAAAGCGTTTGCCCTCCGCGCCATTCAGCTTGTCAATGCATTGCCGAGATCGCGTGCAGCCAACGTGATAGGCGGACAGTTGCTTCGCTGCGGAACATCGGTTGGGGCAAACTATCGAGCCGCGTGTCGGGCAAGATCATCTGCTGATTTCACCGTCAAAATGGGCATAGTTGAAGAAGAGTGTGATGAGAGTGCGTATTGGATGGAACTCCTTATCCAGGCTCGCATTATGAAGGAAAGCCGCCTGTCGGCTCTGCTGAATGAGGCCGACGAGATTCTTTCCATGGTCGTTGCTTCGATAAAGACATCTCGCGGCTAATCCGCAATCCGAAATCCGCAATCGCCAATTGCATGAAAGGATGAATCGAATGTTCGGATGTCACGTTGGACGGTTGTTTCAGGTCACGATCGCAGGCGGTTCCTACCAGGAAGGGCTTACCAGCGTCATCCAAGGGACGCCGCCGGGACTCTTGTTGAGCGAACAGGAAATCTATGGGGATCTGCTGCTCCGCAAGCCGGGGGCTGATGAGCTGTCGAGCCCGCGCAAGGAGCCCGACCTGCCCATTCTTTATACGGGAGTCAATGCGGCCGACACGATCGAGAACGCCGGCAACAAGCACCACACCAACGGCACGCCCATCACGATCCTCATCCCCAACCTGGACCGCCACTTCGTGCACATCAAGCAATACCAGGACACGAACCGCACGCCCCGGCCGGGACATGCGTCCTATGCCAGTTTCGTGAAGTATGGCCCGGACGACGACGCCATCGGTGCAGGCATCTTCAGCGGCCGGTACACCTCGACCATTGTCGCCGCCGGACACGTCGCCAGGAAGGTCCTCCAGAGGTGCGGTATCGAAGTCTTCGGGTACGTCCGCGAGATCGCGGGGGTACGTTGCCCGGAGGTGCCGCACGAACAGGCCCTCAGAGCCGTCAACAGCTACAAGGCTATGCGGCGGGATCTCGATCCGTTCTATCAGGAAATCTACGCCAAGGGACGTGTCACCCCCGAGATGCGGTTCCTGGAGAAGGCAGCAGTCTTCGCCCAGATCGAGAAAGAGATCGACGCCATCCGGGACAAAGCTCCGCACCTGACCGAACGACAGGTCCGCGACAAGTATGGGGTACACCCGGTCATCAATTGCCCCGACATCGACGCGGGCCAGGCCATGCTGGACGCCTGCAATAAAGTCTCCGCCGGCGGCGACTCGGCCGGCGGCCTCGTCGAAGTCGTCGTGCTGGGTGTGCCGACGGGTTTGGGCGAGCCGATGTTCGACAAGCTCGACGCCGAGCTGGGGCGGATGCTGGGCATCGGCGCCGTCAAGGGCGTCGAAGTGGGCGCCGGCTTTGCCGTACGAAACATGACGGGCTCGCAAGACAACGACCAGATGCGGGCGGTCGACGGCCGCGTGGTTTTCGATTCCAACAACGCCGGCGGCATCACGGGCGGCCTGACCACCGGCCAGCCGATCGTCGTCCGCCTGGCCGTCAAGGGGACACCGACGATCGCCAAGCCGCAGCACACGATCGACAAGTACACGCTGGGCAATACGCAACTGGCCGCGATTACCCGTCGCGACCCCACCATCGTCGCCCGGATATGGCCGGTCGCTGAAGGCTACACGGCCATGGTCATCCTTGACCACTTGCTGATGCACTACGGCTATCAGACGCTCCGGGAGCGCGTGGCGCGGTCGTAGGGTCCCAGCCATCGGAGCCGGCCAGGACCTTGGCGGGCGTGAGGGCCTTGGCCTGCTCTGCCGTCAGCGGGCGGGCCCACGACACGCGCGTCTGCGGACTGGCGCCGGGGCCGGCGCTGTTGAATTCGCTGTAGCGGGCGGTCTTCTCTGCCTGCGGCTTGTTCCAGTTGTGCCACCCTTCGGGCCGGACCACGCCGGACATGTCCGTGTTGATGAAAGTCACCGCGGCGTAGTCCCGCCACGGCCGGCCGAGATACGTTTTCACATCGGGTGTTTCCCCCGTGATCTTGCAGTTCGAAAAGACATACCCATAAGGCTGATTGTCGGGCGTCGAAGCCGCGGTGATGTAGCCGCCTTTGAGGCAATGGATGTGACACTTCTCGAAGAACGCCGTGGCTCCGCCGAAGATGAAGTCGACGTGACCCGCGATATAGCAGTTCTCGAAGTACTGCCGGCCGCGATTAGTGAGGATCGTGTCCTGCCAGCCCAGAAAGCGGCAGTTGCGGAACACCGAGCGATCGCCGTCGATGCGGATGGCCAGCGCCTGGCCGACGGGTCCGGCCGAATTCTCGAACGTCACCTTCTCGGCAGTGAAATCATCGGCGGCGATAACCGTCGAAGCCGTCCGCGACGTGCCGATCTCCCGGCCGTCGGCGCCCACCATACGCGCGTTGAGATTGTAGGTCAGGACCGTCTTGTTCGGATCCTCGCCGACCAAACGAAGGAACGACTTCTCCCGCGGGATGTTGATCACCTCTTTGTAGGTCCCGGGCTTGATGCGGATGATCGAGGGGTCGGTCGCGGTGCCGGTCGGAGCGGCGCTGATCGCCTCCTGCACCGTCTTGAACTGGCCGCTGCCGTCCGCTGCCACAACGCTCTCCACCGCCCGCGTCACCTGACTCCCCAGCGCCAGTACGGCGCACACGCCCAACCACAGTTGCACACACTTCATGCTCACCTCACTTCGTCAGCCGGTCGGCCCACTTCTCTTTCCACTTGGCGTAGTCCCTCGCCACGGTCATGCCCCACGGTCCGTACCACGAATAGCCGTTGCGGCGTTCCGCCTCGATCTCGGACAGCGCATATTTCTTGATCCCATCGCGTCCGCTGAACATGGGCCGGTTCGTTTCGACGTCATAGAATCGCGCCCACAGTGGCGACGCATTCGGGTCGTCAACCACCGTCCGATTCCGGTTGACGCTCCGTACGCGCACGCCCTTGACCTGGGCCGTCTCATACCACTCGGCTCCCGCACGAATCGATTGAACGACCTCAGGGCTCGGCTTGTCCAGGCTCATCAGATAGCGCAGAATGCCGGCGCTTTCGGCGCCGCTGAGCGACACGAGCTCATAAGCTCGGCCCCCGGCGGGACTGAGATCCACTTCATCGTGCTGGGCGCACCAGACCGTCAGTTTGCCATTGACGCGAATCTGACATTTCAGAATGCAGGCCAGCCCACGCTCCAGACTCGTCTTCACGGCGGCGCGCCGCGCGGCGTCGACAAAACCATAGTCCGGTGACGTCTCCACTTCGCCCAGGAATTCCATCAGGCGGATCATGCTGCCGTCATTGAACGTGATGTGCCGATGGTACTGCGTGCTCGGCGGATAGAACTGCGGCCAGCCCCCTGTGAGGTACTGGGCCTTCAGTATGTGGTCCAGACCTTTCAGAAACGCCTGCTCGCAACGTTTGTCCTGGGTCGCCTTGAACTCGCGGGCGAGGAAACGCAACTCACCTGTCGTGGAGCTGTTGTCAAACGTCCCGCTGATCTTGTTGGGATCGCGGTCGGACGGTTGACGTGTCGTATCGTTGTTCTTGGGCCAGCTCCCCTGAGCGGACTGCCACGATAGCACGTTGTCGGTTACGCGTTTGGCCTCCTCGCTGCGATACCAGTCGTCCGGCCTCTCCGCATATCTCCCCCACGGCAGCGTCGCATGGACCACAGGACAAAGCAACATCAGAAACGCACCCGCCCACAAACACCTTTTCATCTGCACCCTCACAACTTCGTCTGAAATGTATACGATCCTGAGTCGATGGTGTACACCGCATGGCGTTCTTCCCGGCGCACCAGCCGGACTCCGGGGCTTTCCTGCGCGGGCTTGCCGCTTTCGGCAATCTCACTCGCGGCCGTGCACGGCAGGTATATCGTCGCTGTCGTGCCGGCGGGAATCGTCACGTCCAGAGTGAACCGGCCGTTCTGCCGCTGCCACTTGGAGACAATCTCACCGCGTATCGACTTGAACGACGCGTCCACCCAGTTCACGTCGCCGACCGGTTCCGGCCGGATGACGATCTTCTTGAAGCCCGAACCATTCGGATCACATCCGATTCCGGCCAGATCGTGATAGAACCACTCCATGATCTGACCCAACATGAAATGATTCTGCGAATTCGCCGCTTCGGCACTCCACGCCTCGGTCAGACTCGTCGCGCCCTTCTTCAGTTGATAGCCATAGCCGGGCTTGTCCGACTGATTGGTCATCGCGAAGATGACGTCGGACCGGCCCCCTTCCGCCAGTGCTCGTAATAAATACTCGTAACCCACGTCCCCCGCCGTGAGGGCATTCCCTCGTTTCTGCACATCCTCCACCACGGCTTTCAGAACTCTCTGTCGATCCGACGGCTCCACCAGGCCCATCACGAGCGGGATCGCGTTAGCGCACTGCGATCCGGTCGCATATTGGCCGGTCTGGGCGTTGAAGAACTTCTTGTTGAAGGCCGTGCGAATCTCGGATGCCAGCGATTCGAACTTCCTGGCATCGTCCGATTGGCCCAGCAGCTTTGCCGTCCGGGCAAGCACCCCCACGTCGCAGTAGTAGAACGCGGTCGCCGGCAGAGGGACCGGGGTCAACTGCGCCAAACCCGGTCGCGCGGGTCCGATGTCGTACCAGTCGCCCAATCCGTGCGAGACGATATGGTCTTTGGCCCGACTGCCCAGGTAGGCGACATATCGCTTCATCGGCTCGTAGTAGCGCTCGAGGAGCCGCAGATCCCCGGTCCACTCGTACTGCTGCCACGGCACCAGGATGAAGGCACTGCCCCACTCCGGCGAATCGCGAAAATCGCTCAGTTTCTCACCGCCAAAGACGACATATTCCGGGGCAGTGCTGGGTATCAGGCCGGTGTCCAACTGGCAGTCGGCCATGTCGTTCATACTCTTGCTGAACATCCGGGCCAGATCGAACTCGTAGCGCAACGACGGGCCGTTGAGGTGATACTGCTCCAGCCAGCCGAGTTTCTCGCGATGGGGACAATCGGTCAGGACGCTGACCATGTTGCTCCGCTGCGCCCAGCGCACCAGTGCGTGAATCCGGTTGAACAGATCGTTCGAGCAGGCGAAGCGTCCCACCGGCTCGGCATCGGAGTGAATCACCAGAGCTTCGAGCGACGGTATCTCCGGCAGCGGCCCGTTCGGCTCCGCCGGCCTGCGCTCGACCTGGAGGTATCGGCATCCAGAGTAGAAGAACTTGGGGAACCACGGCTCCGCGCCGGAGCCGGCGAGTGTGTACTGCCAGTAGGCTTGCCCGCCACCGACCGACCCGCGATTCAGACTACCGTCATTCTTGAGCAATTCCGCCGGGGTCAGTCGCAGCGACGAGCCCGCCGATCCCTTCACGACGAAGCGCGGCATGATCGCCGCATTCTGTCCCATGTCGTAGATCGCCACACCCGGCCGGACTTCTTTCACGGTGACCGGCTTGAGCACTTCAAACGAGCGGATCGGAGCCGCGGCGTAGGACTGCCCTTTCAGTTTTCCGCCCGGCCCCGCCACGACAGCCGCCGCAGCCCAGCCGGCCGCATCGAAACCCGGCTTGTTCCAGCCGGCGGGCTCCAGGCGTGCATCGTAGTCCTCGCCGCCGTAGACACAGGAGAACGTGATCGGACCGGAGTGCACCCGCCATTGCTCATCTGTGCCCACAATCTCCGTGGTGCCATCCGCATACTCAAGCCGGATCTGGCCTATCGCCTTGAGCGGCCCGAACGATCCTTTGAATTTCTTATAGCGGCCCCCTGTAACGTTGTACATGCCGTTGCCCAGCAGAAGTCCCACCGCATTAGCCCCTTGCTGGAGTGCGGGCGTCAGGTCATACGTATCGTACAGGCAGGTCTTGTCGTACTTGGTCCAGCCGGGCGCGAGCAGATCGTCACCGACCCTACCGCCGTTGAGTGTCAATTCGTATTGGCCCAGTCCGCACACGTGCACGAGCGCAGACTTCAGCCCCGGCTTGACCACGAATTCGCGGCGCAGAAGCAACGTGGGGCTCTGGACGCTCGCCCCAATCCACCGGGCGCTCCAATCTGCTTCCGTGATCAGCCCCATCGTCCATGTCGCCTCCTCGCTCCACGGCGACGCCTTGTCGTCTTTGTCCCACACCTGCACCTTCCAGAACACCCGCTGCGAAGAACGCAAGGTCGCCCCCACGTAGCGAATCTGGATGGTCTCATCGGGCGCAACCTTCCCACTATCCCACAGGTCGCCCTTGCCGGCAGCCAGGTTCTCGCGGGAAGACGCCGCCAGAACGCGATAGGCACTCTGGCGCTGGCCCCGCACGTTGCTCCGCAGTTGCCAGAACAGCCGTGGCTGCGGCACGTCCACCCCGAGCGGGTTCTTCGCGTATTCGCATTGCAGTTGCACGGCCTGTAGGGGCGAATCATCATTCGCCCCCACCGCAGCGGGTCTTGCCAACGTCAGCGCCATCAGGCCGATGACGACCTCGTTGGCCAAGGCACGCACCGTCATCGACTTGAGCTCTTTCCTGTCGTTCAACGGGATGTCAAGCACCGTGGCCGCCCCACCGGTAATGGGACCACCCTTGCCCTTGAATGTCGCCACATCCAGCACGCGTACCGCGCCCGTCCGCAGATCCACTCGCGGCGGAATCGCTTCGGGCCGCCTGAATGCGTAATCGTCGATAAAGTAGTCCTGATCGATGGGCCACCAGGTCGTCGGATTGCGCAGAGCCAGTCGCTCGGAGGAGCCATCGGCATAGGTCGCGATGACCTCGCCATTGTCGAACCGGCTCTGCATCGAGTTGGTCGAGCCCGTCATCAACAGGAACGCACGCGCGGCCTTGCCGGACAGACGCGCCGTCGTCTCCCTGGGATAATTGTCCCACTGCGAGACGAACGCGATGTTGTTGGCGTCGCCGACGCCGGGGGTCTTGAAGGGGATGCCTTGCGGCAGTACGAAACGCCCCTGGTTCTTATCTGCCACCGACCGCAGGCCCCGGTCGTCAATCTCGGCCGTGCGTTGGAAGTTGCACCAACTGCCGATCCCCTGTTTGGGAATCGCCAGCGAGCAATAGGGTGAACGCGGGCTGAGGTAGGCCTTCCGGAAAATGCGTGTCACTCTGTCGTTGAGTATCGGGCTCAGATCAATCGTATCCCACGCCACGGGCGGCTCGACCGGTTTGAGCTGCCAGTTCGTCACCGTTCCCACGACCTCCCTGCCACCGCCGAGGTCCACCGAGACCACATTGGTGCCGGCTATCCGTTTCTCTGCCGGCAGTGTGATCTCCTCCGAGACGCCACAGGCTGGAATCCTGCCACTGGCCTGCGCCGTATTGTTGCGCACGCGAAAACGCAGATGCTCTGCGTCCTGGACCGTCGAGGCCAGGACTTCGTAGGCCGGCCGGACTTCGAACGCCATCGGCGCCCACCACGTCATCTGCCCCTGTCGAACACGGGCGAACGCCGTTCGGTGGCCGGAGGCTTCCGAGGCCTTCGCCCGAACGGAGTGTGTCTCCAGGGACGAACCTGTCAATGCCTTCTGCGGATCACCGATTTCCTGCACCGCGGCGGATCCGAACTGCACCGTGAGCCCATCTCCCTGGGCCACGACGGCAGGACCACTCGGCGTCGTCGGCTTGTCACCCTGCCAGGTGACTACAATCACATGTTCCTGAGCCGCCTCGGCCCGAATCCGGATGCGCGGCTGCCCGACAGCATTCTCGACCGGCTCCCAGGATGCCCGTTGACCATCGATTGTCACGCCGGCGACACTGTCCCGCAGCGCCGGAATCGTCAGGCAGGTAGTCACAGGCTTGGCGAATTTCGACGTGATCGTGTACGTTTCGGCCTGTCCCTTACGCTCGAAGCGGAAATCCACGTCAGGGTGCCGCAATCGCGCCCGGTCCCATTGCGGGGGCAAGCCGGGGCTGATCCGCAGCTCGCCCGCCAGGAGGTCGGGTTGGATGCCGAAGAGACCTTCGATCAGCGAACGCGAGAAGGCCCCGATGCCGTCGCCGAAATCCCGCTGCGACTCGCCCCGGGCCATGTCGAAGTACGTACACATGCCGACGTTGCCGGGACAGAGGCCCAGGTACATGCTGTCCAGCATGCAGCCTTTGAAGAGGTTGAACGCTTCGTCGCTGCGTCCCGCCTGCCAGTATGCCAGCGCCGTATGGGCCGCCTCCGCCATGACGACGTTGTTCGTGGACCACGTGTACGGCATCCAGCTCGTGGTGGGCAGCGTGAAGAAGTTCCCTGCGGGCACGCCCCGGCCGCCTATCGGAATGTGCGCGATCTGCGTATCCACGAAGCGGGTCATCTGCCAGGCTTCCAACGGGTCCGGCACCTGCGAGTCAATCGTGTGATAAACCGTCCACAGCGCCGCGTTCGGATGCACCTGCTGGAGTCCAAGGATGTCCTTCCATTCCGCGTACCAACCCCGGTCGGTCAGCCACAACTCGCGCCGCATGGCCTTCAGAATCGACGCTGATTCCTGTTCGTACGCAGCAGAGTCTTTGCCCAGCGTCTTCGCCAGGCGGGCCGCCATCAGATTGTGGTAGTAGTTGTAGGCACTGGAGTGCGCGGCGCCGCCACCGCTGTACTGCAAGTCGTCGCTGGCCCAGATTGCGGCATACGCTTCATAGAGCGGCAGACCGTCGGGTCCGAACGGCCGACGAAACAGTCGCCGCTCCCAGGCCAAGTGACGCTCGATTACCGGCCACAACCGCTCTGCCAACTCAAGATCGCCTGTCCAGAGCAGGTACCGAAAGAGGGCGTCGATGTAGACCAGATTCATGTCGTAATGGGAATTGGACATGTCGCCGTTGCTGTGGAGCGACGGTTCGTTGCGTGAGAGATTGGACGTGGGGTCCGCCGGCAGGATCGCGTCCGGGACTGCCTTCGTATTCTGACGCCCGGCCCAGTAGGTCAGGTGACGCTTGGCGCGATCGTGCCAGCCCAACGCATCGCACGAATACGGCCCGCGCCAGCCAAGCAATCTCGTTCGCCAGGCCACCGCGCCGTGCATCACGGTTCCCGTGGGTTCGTCCCAAATACCGTCCGCCGCGACACACAACGCCGCCGCTGCGGCATTGATGAACGGGTCGGGTGTATCCACGACGATCTTGCCGGCCCTGGCCCGCCTTTCCTTCTCGGCCGCGGCGAATAAAGCTGGCAAGTCAGATCGAACGATCACCACGTTACCGGTCACGGACTGCAACCCAAGAAACAAAGGCTGCTTTTCGAGTAAAGCTACCGAACCGGTGACGACCGGCAACTCCGGATTACCGCCGCCACTGAGTAGATCGCTCGCCGCGGCCCACTTGGTCGCATCGGCTACGCCGAGCTTGGCGCCCTCCGGCATGATGCCTTCCACGGTGCCGGTCTTGTGTTTCAGCGTGAAGTGATTGCCTTCGATCGTGAACACATTGCCCCGGCACTGCTCCGGGCGCAACTGGAAGAAGCGACCCACCGGCTCATTCTCGCAGCCGATGTCGCCATTTCGGCTCCCTTTCATGCCATTGGCACCGCCGAACGCCCAGATCAGCTCGACGGATTCGTTCGACCCGATTAGTTCCGCACGCACCAGCAACTCTTCAACATCGGCTGGAGTGATCGCGGCTAATCGGAGTACGCCCTGGCCTAACCACGGGTCCCGAATCTCGTAGTTCATCTCACCCGGATGATACCGGGCGACAATCTTCTCAGCTTCGTGAAGCCACCTGGCCCCCTTCGGCGTACGGATGCCCAGGCGCAGATTGCCTCCCCGGCCGGGCAGATAGAGTGAGAACTCCGGCTTGTCGCCGGCATCGACGCGAAACGCCGTATTCGGACCATACAGCGGCCGATTGAAGAACTCCTCACCGTTTTCGATGACGAAGTCCGTGCCTTCGGGCCGATAGCGTAACGGCCGATCCGTATTTCCCTCGAAGGTCGGCCGGACCACCATGAGACGCTCCGGCGGGTTGTACGTCTGGCCACTCACGGTGGCGCCCCCCAGCAGGCACAGCGACAACACCCCGGTCCAACGTGGATTCATCAACGTTTCACCTTTCTGCAGACGGAAGCGCGACGAGTCGAATCGGACCCAACAGGCCGGACGTGGTCGGCCGGATCAGATTCATGCCCTGCGGATCGAACCGGCTGCCATACTTGGCTCTCAACTTCGTGTAGTCGGGCAGCGGATGCTTCTCGAAGTCGGACATATAGTTGACCGCGAGGTTGGCGGCCTCGATGCGAATCTCATTGTCACCACTCTTGAGAAGCCCCGTCACCTCGACGACATACGGCGGGCACCAGGCCGAGCCCGCGCGTTTGTCGTTCACGTAGACCACCGCCGCCTCGCGCACCGGCGCGTCGAACGCCGCGCGGTACCCGTTGCCGCTGCCACGCCCTGTTTCGCCTTCGCCGGCAGAAGCTTTCCCTTCGCCCAGCGACAGTTGCACGCGCAGGCCTTCCTTGAGCATTTCGGCCGGCACGTTCACGGTCTTTCGATACGTAGCCGCGCCGGAGTAGTACCTGGTGTTCGGATCATCCGTCCACGAGCGCAAGGCTTCGAATTTCCACATGTCTTTGCCAAAGGCGACGGTCCAGCCCTGACTCAGATCGACCGGCGCCGGCACCGAAGCGACTTGCGACGCTGCCGGTCGAGTGGCCTGGCTGCGCTTCGAGAACACGAGAAGGGTCGATTCATACGGGGCCAGATTCAATGCGACCGTCACATCCTTCTTCGTGCTGTCGACCACCTGGGCCGCGCGCACTTGCCCGGTCATCGGGTCCCACAGCTGCGGCGTCATCCCCGCGATGCGGAACGTCGCCTTGACGGACTTGGGTGTGTTGGCCGTGTTAGCCACGAAGTAGATGTCACCGTTGCCCAGCGTGCGATGCACGAAACCGATCTGCGGCTCCGCGGGCCCGAACTGCACGTCAGGTTGCAGCCGCTTGGTAATCGCCTGGCCCAACTCCTCCGCTGAGGCCACCAAAATACCCTTGGCGTTCGGGCCTTCAAAGAGACGCGCCGCGATGTCACGTACGGTCTTCTGGTCCTTCTCGGAGGCCAGGAACCCCGGCACTCGCGACGGGGCTTTCTGCACCGCGATCACGATGCCACCGGTCTTGACAAAGTTCTCCAGCATCTGCATCGTCTGGACCGGGATGCGTTCGACCGCGGGCAGGATGATGGCGTGATACTTGACGCCGCCGAACGCCAGCGTGTTGCCCTTGACCGCACCTTTCATGGCCAGCAGACCGTCATCGACGAAATCCAGGTTATAGCCGGCGTCGAGGATCTGACTGACCGTGTTGCGGCCCAGCATGCGCGTGATCGTGCCATTCATCGAGACGCTGCCCGGCGTGAAGCTCGCCCAGGCGTCGCACTCCGGCAGATACAGGAGGACATCGTTGGCCGGCGCGCCCTGCCGGAGCATGAAGCTCACCCTCTGCAGGTACTTCGCGACGTCCGGCATGGCGATCCACCATGGGTTCTTCTCATTGAAGACGCCCGCCGCGTAGAAACGCCAGCCGGGATACTCGATGCCTTCCGCCGTGTAGGGCCAGCCGTGTCCGATGAGCTGGTTGATGCCCTGCAGGAAGTGAATGTCCGCCTCGGCTTTCATATCGAGCGGCGTCGCCAGGTAGACTGCCTGGTGCAGCCAGGTCCAGGTTTCGGAGCTCGTGACCGGTCGGCCCAGGAGGTGACTGGCCGAAGCGGCCCAGCGGCTCTCCTCGAAGTTCTTCCACTGAAAACCTTCCGCCTCGCACAAATCGGCGTACGCATAGCTGTACAATGCCGCCGGCGGAGTGCCGTAGCCCTGAATCCGGAACCGCGTCTTGTGCTGCTTCGCCCATTTCTGGAAGGCGATGTTGAAGTAGTCGTTGAAAAGCTCGGTCAGGGTCCTGCCCCAATCATAGCGAATGTCCATCGTCTTGGGGCCGACGTCGGTGTACAGCGCCGGCAGCCAGGGACGCAGATCGTAGCCGCGCCGCCTCTTGAACTCATCGAGATAGTTGTACGTCCAATCTTCGCCGCCTACTTCCAGGCTGTCGCAGAACACGGCATAGGGTGGATTCGGCCCGCAGGCTTTCAACGCCGGCTCGGCCATCTCCTTGATGAACTTGTCGATGACGGCGGGATTGTAGTGGTCGATCACGAATCCCTCGGCGCCGTACGACGGGCGTTTGACCTGCATGCGCGTCTGGCCGGCGATGTAGAAGGAGAAATACATCTTGCCGGAGGCGGTCGAAACCGGTCCATAGCTCTCCGGAATCTGGGCGGCGCCGTCGCTGATGGGCACTTCTTTGTAGGGGTTCTCGCCCGCCGGCACGTTCGGCAGCGGACCTACGAACGCCGCGAAGACCTTCTCCCCTTCCTGCAATTGCGGCAGAGGAACGCTCTTCTGGCCTTCCGCCACCTCCGCGTTTCGCATGATCAGCTTTCCCGCCGCCTCACTGCGGGGGAATTGCGGCCCGCCGTAGGGCCAGCCGCTGCCGAGCGTCAGATCCATGCGCAGGCCCAGTTCCTTGGCTTTCTGGGCGGTGAAAGTCAGGCAGTCGAGGAACTCGGGGGACATGTGCTTGAGGTTCACCAGTCCCGGCACTTCACCGTCGAGAGCCAGCGGATAGGTGGGCTGAACTTCGAACCCGCCGATGCCACCCTCCTTCATCAGTTTCATTTCGCGTTCCAGTTGGGGTTTGGTCACGGCCGGGCCGAACCACCACCAGCGCATCATGATCCTCGCCTCATCGGGAGGCTGATTGAAGTTCTGCTGAAGCTGGCCAAGGTCGGCGGCCGACACGAAGAAGCTGCCGGACAGCACCGCTATCAACGCCGGAATCCACACACGTTTCATTTGTCTCTCCACAATGACTATCGAACATGACCCCGTTATTGTCCCCGCGAGCCGGAGCGTGTACCACGCATCATACGCATCCCTCGACCGCCCCTGCCGCTGATGACGCTATTGGCCCGGGTGTTGAGCTCAGGCGATATGTTCAGGTCGAGGATCTTCTGGGCCAGATCCTGGGCCGCGGCCCGGTCCGTTCTGAGCATGCCGGCCGCCAGATTCAACGCCGCCAGCGCCGCCTCGTTCTTGAGGCTTTCGTCCTTGGCCAATTCCAGCAGCCGACTCACCGTCTGCGGACTCGGCAAGGACTCCAGTGTCGTAATAGCCAGCCGCTTTTCCTCGATACGCCGCGCCTGATCCAGGAGCTTCAAGCAGAGCGTCACGCGGTCGGCGATCGGCACCGCTGACGCCGCCGCAATCAACCGCAACGCACCACGTGTAGCCAGGACGCTATGGGTGAGCGACGTCTGAGAATTCAGAACAATGTCCATCAGGACAGGCACGGCTTCGTAGCCGGGCCATTCACTCAGGGTCCGGATACCGGCGTCACGCGCGGCCTCATCGGAAGCCTGCGCCATATCTGTCACCGCCTTCAGACCGGTGACTCCGCCGGCCGCGTTGAGGGCGGTCAGCAGGGCCAACTTCGTCTGTCCCTCGGCCTTGTTCATCTGATCGACCACGACCTTGGCGGCGGCCTCTTTGTCCTGCGCCTTCGCCAGAACGGCTTTCAGCGCCACGACGCCCGCGGTACGAACGGTGTTGCTCTTCGCCTTGGCGACGAGGTCCGTCACGGTCCCCACATCGATGCTCTCCGCCACATTCACCATGGCCTGGAACGCGGCGGCGCTCACCGCCTCATCGGCATCGGCCGCGTAGGTCAACAGGAGTTTTGCCGCTCCGTCTGCACGCCGCTGGCCGAGGAGATCGATCGCCACGGTCCTCGTTTTCGCCTCTCCCGATGCCGCTTTCGCTTTGAGGAGGGTATCCGCCTGCGGCCCGGCCATTGCCACCAGGCCGGCCTGAGCGGCCTTCTGCACGTTACCCTTGCTGCCAACCGCCACTTCGAACAGGGCCTGGGCGCCTGCCTCAGTTCCGAGTTGCCTCAGCGCGCCGGCCGCCGCCACGGACACCGCTTCGTCCTTGACCGCCAGCGCCTGGATGACAGCACTCTCGGCCGAGGTATCCTTCCGGTCCGCGATCAGGCCCAGTACCTGGACCTGAGAGTCGCTCTTGAGCTGGGGCAGCAACGCCGTCAAAGCCTGGGGCACGGCTTTGGATGTCGACAAACGGGCGGCCTGAATGGCCGCCTGACGAACCTTGGGATTCCCATCCTGAATAAGCGTCACGACTTCCTTCGGACCACGATTGGAGTCCGTGACCACAAGCCCTGTCGCCGCCGCCACACGCACGCCAATGGGGACCGTCGAGGTCTTGCTGGCCCAGTCATAGACGGCGCCGTAGATCTTGGCGGCTCCAGCCGTATCCTTGCCTGTGGCCATTTCGCCGGCCATGTCGATGAGTCCCTGAGCCGCCTGGGCAGACACGGGACCGGCAGGTTTGGCGAGCACGGCCAGCAGGGCCTGAGCACTCTCCTGACCGCCGATGCGTGCCAGGGCCCCGGCCGCCGCCTGGGCGACGTTCGGATCGGCGCCATTCAACGACTGTGTCAACGGCGTAACGGCCGGTTGCGCTCGGCGCGCCCCCAGAGCACTGATGAGGCCCATCTTCCAGCCGGAGTCCCTGGCACCGGCCAGTTCCTTCAGGAACGCCTCCGTCGCACTGGCGTCGGGATTCTTCTCCAGAGCCCGCCGCGCGTAATCACGCGTGCTGCTATCCGCATCGGACAGCAACTTCGTCAAGAGCGGCACGGATTCGGCCTTGCCGATGCGTTCGAGCTGCAGAACGAACCAATTACGAACGGTGTTCTCCATCTTGGTCTGTTCCACCGTCTTGACCAGCACCGTTGCCAGCGCCAGCCGCTCCGCCTCGGCGCCCGGGCGTGTCGCATAGGATCCCATGTCCTGCAGCCGCAGTTGTGGATCGTAGCGCGAACCCACATCGCCTGCGGACATCAATGGCAACAGGTAATCGACGGCTTTCTGGTAGGCTTCCGTCAACTGCGCCGCATCCCGAGCGGGCGCCTGCGCTTTACCCGTGAGCTGGGTCACGAGGTCCTTACCCGTCTGTTCCTGCGCCACCGCCACGACCGACAGGACAACGACAATCACGACACACCGATATAACGTCTTCATAAATCCGGTTCTCATTCTCGGTCTTCCTTTCCGATTACAGCAGCACATACGGGGCGCGACGCGGACGATCATACCAGCGCTCCGCGTCCGGGTCGTTCAGGATCCTCTCCTGGACCGGGTCCCAATCGATCGGCCGACCCAGCCGTTCGGCGATACCGCTGAGCTGACAAATGGTGGCGGTGCGGTGGCCGATTTCCGCGTTGCAGATCGGCTGCTTGCGGGTGCGGATGCAATCGACCCAGTTGCCGTCATGATCCCGCGATTCGTACAGATGAATATCGTTGGGCCCCAGCGGCCTGCGGGCCAGCTCCGCCGGCACGGTATCAAGCATGCCGTTGCGGCTGACGAAGACTTCGCCTTTCTCGCCGATGAATTGAATCATCCGGTTGCCGGGATTCTGGCGGTTGTTGACGGGATAATCCCTCAGCACGGTCACGCCGTTGGCATAGATATGTGTCTGATGTTGCGTTTTGTCCCAACCTTTGGGAATGAATCGCACGGGCCCGGAATCATCCATGCCGAGGGCCCACTGAATGATGTCGAAATGGTGCGCGCCCCAGTCGCCGTTCTTACGGGAGCCGTATTCCCACCACCGCCGCCACCCGCCGCCGTAGTCGCCCTTGACCCGTTCGGAGTTGTAGGGATACCAGGGCGTGGGGCCCAGCCAGCGATCGTAGTCGAATCCCGCCGGGATCGGCTGTTCCGGCAGCGTCATGGGCGGCGCGAACGCGCCGAGGCTGGCGTAGCAGGTCTTGACCTTGCCGATCCAGCCGTTGCGCACGATCTCGCAGGCCGTGCGGAAGGCCCATTCGGAGCGTTGCTGCGAACCCACTTGATAGATGGCGCCGTACTGCTTGCAGGCGTCACTCACCAGCCGGCCTTCGCGGATCGTCAGCGTCATGGGTTTCTCGCACAGGACGTCCTTGCCCGCCTTGATAGCCGCCAGCGAGACCGCCGCGTGCCAGTGATCGGGCGTGCAGATGAGGACGGCATCGATGTCGGGCCGTTCGCAGAGTCGTTCGTACTCCAGGTAGGCGTCACAACCCTTGTAGGCCCCTGAGGCGCTAGCCCGCGCATAAGCACCCTCGGCCCGAGCTTTGGCTTCCTCGCGTCGCTCACGATAGACGTCGCACACGGCCAAGACCTGGACGCCGGGCCGGTCGAGCATGCCGCCGAAGTGTCCGCCCATCTGCAGGCCCATGCCCACCATGCCCATGGTGATGCGATTGCTCGGCGCGGACGCTCCGAAGACCGTGGAGGGCACGACCATGGGAAACGCCACCGCCGCCCCCAAGGCGGCCGCACCCTGTAGCATGAACTCACGACGTGTCAACGGAAGTTTCTTTTTCATGAATGCTATCTCCTATTGAGGATCGCCGCCTTCAGAGTCTCTCGTGTCTGGTCCACACCGGCAAAGAGTCCTTCGGGAAATCTGCGATAGCTCACAATTTGATTGTAGATGGCTGCTTCCTGATAGGTATTGAGTCCCAGCCCGGCGAGGTACTGCAAACGCAGGTTCCGGTCCCGGTTGATCGGCGCGTCGGCAAACCAGGGCTTCAGTTCTTCCGCTTGCCCGGCGTAGGTGGCGAGCAGGTCCGTCGCCGTGAAGAACTGCGCCTCGCCCAACGACCGCAGGACGGGCAGGTAATCGGGGCGTCGGAGCCGCTCTTCGAGTTTGTCCACGTCGATTTGCATCGGTTCGGTCCGCGCCAGGACGACCACGTCGTAGCCGCTCCCGTGGTAATCGTTGCTCCAGACGGTTCCGTGCGGAAAGACATCGAAGAAGGTGGCAAACTCGCTCTTGACCACCTTCGGCGTGCTCTCGTACAGGGGCACCCACTGTGTGATCACGCCGCCGGGATTGAGGTGCTGCTTGCACATCTCGAAGTACTCTTTCGAGTAGAGCGTCGCGGCGCCTTTGACCCAGGGGTGAATCGGGTCGGACGTGATGACGTCGAACTTCTCTTTCGTGGTCAGCACGTAGTGGCGGGCATCATCGTAGACGATGTCGACCCGTCGATCCTTGATGACACCATTGTTCAAGTCGTTGAAGTACTGGGCAACGACTTTGGGAATCAGCGGCTCGATCTCGCAGATGACCACACGCTCGATGTCCGGATATGTGACAAAGGTCCCGGCCGTGACACCCGCGCCGCAGCCGACCACGAGCACGGATCGGGGGTGCGGGTGCAATAGTGCGGACAGGTGTCCCAGCATCAATTGAAGTCTCATATCCTGGGGCTCGCTGGAGGCTTCCACTTTGCCGCTGACGTGAAAGTTCAACACGCCGTTGCTCAATTTGCTGACAGCAACCGACGAGTTCATCCCCTCACCTACAAACAGCTCGCGCGCCCCCAGCGTGTTGACACCGCAGTTGCGTCCGTACGCCACCATTTCCCAGGGAATTTCCGGTACCCTCCAAGCCACCGGAACAGCCGCCGCCACGGCCAACGCCAACACCGCGGCCCAGGCCAGTCTGGCGCCGAAACCGTGAACGCCCGGCGACCACAAAAGCGGAAGCCATGCGACTGCCGTAGCCAGGATGGCCAGGCCGATCAGCAGACGCTGGGCCCACTGCGTGCCAAGCTGCGGAATGATGATCATGCTCAGAAGGATGGATCCGACGATGGCCCCCACCGTGTTGGCCGCATAGACGCGACCGACAGCCCGGCCCGGATCACGGCCCGGCACGACCGCCGCCGCCAGGGCCAGCGGGAAACTGGCACCCCACAGAAGCGCCGCGGGCAGTACCGCCCAGGCGCATCGCGCCAAGTCCAACTGAAAACCCGTCCAGGGACTGGCCATCAGCGCCGGGTCCACCGGCCAGTGAGGCAAAGATTGGGTCACACAATAGGCCGCCCACGCGATCGCCCCGGCGAGCAAGGCCTGGCACACGCCCAGGGCAGTCCGCGGCCGCACCGTCCGCGACAACGCGGCCCCGATGCTGCTGCCGATCCCGAGTCCGACCAGAAATACGGCCAGGATGATGGAGAAGGTGTAGACCGTCGCTCCCAAGAGCAGCGAGAGCAGCCGCGTCCAGACGACCTCCGCCCCCAAGGCGCTCATGCCGGATAGGGCGATCACAATGTAGACGACGCTAGATTGCGAATTGCGGGTTGCAGATTGCGGATTCAATGTCGGCGCGGAATCCATGACGGGGCTTCTGTGCGCCGTCCTCGCCAGAAGCAGAGCTATCGCGGCCACCGAGCCGTTGATCGCAGCGGCGACGTATGTCGCGACGGTCATGTCATGAACGCGCAGCAGATAGAAGCCGGCCAGCAGACAGCCGAGCACGGCGCCGGCCGTATTTCCTCCATAGAAGAACCCCAGCCACGATACGCCCCGTGGCGTCGTCTCGACCCAGCGGGAGATCGCCGGCAGTGTGGCGCCCATCAGGATCGTCGGAGGCAGCAGGCAGATGGCACAGACGAGACCCCGCATGAGAATAGCGGAGAAACCGTGGCCCGCGTAGGTCACGTAGAAGCGGTCGAGATAGGGCAGCACCAGGAGGATCGCCAGCCCACACACACCGATGCCCAGTTCGAGGAACGCATAAACGCGTAACGGATGCCGATGGGGTGCAACGATCCGGGGCAACGCCAGGCTACCGATGCACATCCCACCCATGAATGTGCCGAGCAGCACGCCGAGCGAAATAGCCGCCGAACCGATCACCAGTTCGAGGAGCTGAAACCAGACCACCTCGTAGATGAGCGCCGCGCAGCCGCTGCCGACGAACAGCACCAGGAGAAACTCGAGAGCCGAGGCCCGAAGCGCGTGGAGACCGCGTTCGCTGCTCATATTCAACTTCCGCGATTCGATCATCTGCTCATCATTCATAAAACATGTAGCATAGCACACGAGAGAAACGAAAGATAGCGACCTCGCTTATGGTTCCTGGATTTCCTCCGTTTGGGTTTTCACGTTCCGATAGGGTGCGCCGGCCCCCCGCTCTCCCGCCGGAGTTGCATCGGGGCCCAACACGGCCAGCTCCGCGAGCGAGCACGCCGTATCGGACCCAAAACCGGACAGGGCGCGCAGCCGCAAGTTCGCGACCCGAACGGTCCTGCCGAACAGAACCGTCTGTGGTTCGAATGTGGACTCCAACCGGCCCGTCATGAGCTCCCGCCACTGCTGACCGTCATCGCTCGTATCAATGACGAACTCGCGTATGTCACCCTGGTGTTCTCTTTGATTCTGCTGATTCACAAGAACCAGGCCGTGGGCGTCAACAGGCTTCGCGAAACCGATCGTCAACTCGTACGGATGCTTGCCGGCTGCCCTGGCACCCCGGCCCAGCCCGCCCGTCGCCCAGGCCGTGTTGGGATTACCGTCGATGACGTTGGCGGCCGGCCCCACACCGGCCGCGGCGGTAGCGCCGAGCTTCCGCATGATCTGGTTGTCGAACAGGAAGCTGCGAATCTGCGCCGGGGCGACTTCGACACTGGGCTTGAAGCCTGCACTCGCCACATACTGGAGCAGACTATAGCGCAACTGGCGGGCCGCCGGCCGCTGGTCCAAGTTCGACTCCAGATCGGCCGAACAGACCAGCAGTCTGCCGGGACCCACGCGACATTCGAACGCCAGCGCCAGCCGATAGTTTCGATTCCAGTCGTCGATCGGTTGAATGATGGGACGCAGACTGGCGGGAAAAGCGTGCAGATTCATCGCACGCGGCGACGACACGATCACGTCCTGCCACTGCCAATCATAGCACGCATCGGTGGGGAATTCCGCCAGTGCCGGGTGGTCCTTCTGAATGTGCAGTCCCAACGACCGCTGCCAACCCGGCCCCATCAGCCGATTCCAGAATATCGGCAGCCGCCCCACCGGTGGGCAGTCCCAACTCAACTGATCGTATGCGGGCAGAAACAGCACCTTCCCCCCTTGCGCCAGCCGCGTCACGGCTTCGTCGAACGAGCGTGTGATCAGCACCTCGGTGGTCACCGGGGTGTTCACCTGCGTCGGATAGACCCAGAACTCCCAGTCGTTCTCGACGGCGCGATGATCCTTCAAACCGACGACGAGTCTGTACTTCTGCGGAGCGGCCAGTTTGGTCAGGTCCAGGGCGACGACACCTAGCTTCGTGCCGTTGCCGATGGGGATGTCGGCGGTCGGAAACGCGCCGGAGGCAACGACATTCCCGCCACCATCGCTGACTTTCCAGATGCCCGTGGCGCCCGTGATGGGCGCGGGGCCGAAGTGAGCGATCTCCACGTCGATTCTGAATTCGTCGCTTTGCCTGAAGACCGACCGCGTCATGCGGGCCAATGGAACCGTCACATTGCAGAAGCGCCGGAACTCCTCCGCCGTGACGTAACCCTTCGATTCCCAGAAGACGTTCAATGGTCCGACGAGAGCCGTGCCCTGACCGGGATAGTCGTGGAGGTCCAGCAATTGAAAGCCACTCATCCCAACCGTGCGGAGCAAGCCCTCGATCTCTTCTTTGTAGCAGGCAACCTGAAACCGGCCGCTCGCCATCATGAAGTCGCGGGCCTGATCCAACATGCCGTGCCCGGCGAGCGAATCCCGGAAAATCTCGTAGTTGCGAGGTTTCAATGAACCGGTGTACTTGGGCATGTCGCCAAAATTGGGATAAGCGCACCACTGCCCCGTCTCGTGGGAGACCACCGCATAGGTCGCCGGCCGGGAAGAGAGGCGGAAATCTCCGCCGAACCAGCCTCTCTCGCCTCGTACGGCGTAGACCACGTAGTCGGCGTTATCCGCCGGTCCGGTGGGACCGCGTCCGGACTGACCGGCGTACACGCGCCGGTTGTCCTTCTGTTTCCACTGAGCCAACCACTCCGTGATGATGGGCTGCCACGGGCCCGCCGGCTCATTGCCCGATGCCAGGAACGCAAAGGAGGGGTGATTGCCGTACGCTTTGACGATTCGCTCCGTCTCGCGAAACAGGTAGTCTTTCATGCGCCCGTCCTGGGCGGAGTACTGGCCCCAATTCGAGCATTCAGGCTGCAGATAGACGCCCAATTCGTCCGCGGCGACAAACGCAGCCTCCGGCGGGCAATAAGAATGGAAGCGCATGTGGTTCAGCCCATACGCCTTGACTACGCCGAAAACCTTCCGCCACGATTCCACATCCGTCGGCGGATAGCCCGTCAGCGGAAACTCGCAGCCTTCATGCGTCCCGCGCAGGAACAGCCTGCGGCCATTGAGATTGAACACCGCCTCTTGCACCCGGATCTGACGCAGCCCAACCACGAGGTTCCGCTCGTCATCGGCATGGTCGCCCGTCAGCTTCAGCGCGAGCTTGTGCAGCACGGGGTTGAACTCATCCCACAACTGAGCCTGGTCACCCAGCATCACTTCGAGACGGCCGGTGCCGCCGTTGGGATCCCATGTGACAGGCATACTGGTCGCACCCACCCGGAGCGTCCCTCGCCCGGACGTGCCGGTGGCGTTGCCGATCTGAACGTCGATACGCACGGACTTGCGTTCAATGTCGCCGTACGCCCTGGCGTCCTCGATCCAAACCGGGGTCGTCGCCTGCAGCAGGAGTCTCCCCGTCAGACCATGCCAATTCGTCTGCGTCGAGTCGGTGATCGCGTGCGCGTCCGTGCGAATCGGAATCAGGTAGCGGTTGTCGATCCGAACGGACAAGGTATACGTCCCCGGCGCCAAGACGCCGAGATCGTACACGTGCGGCGTGCCCAGACTGTCGTTGGTGCCGATCTGCCGCCCGTCGAGCCACACGGTCGTGAACCAGTGTGCCCGCTCGAAAGAGGCGACGACGCGCCGGCCCCGCCAGCTCTCTGGAATCCGGATCGGCCGCTGATACCACGCGACGCCCGTGTATTTCAGCTGGGGCTGCAGCCAGAACGGGACTTTGACGCCGTTCGGCTCGGTGTACTCCCTATAGTCTTTCCGCAAGTACCAGAAACGATCGTGCAGGGTGCTTGTCCATTCGGTCTGCGCCGTGATCGGGTCGCCGTATCCCCCGTCGGTCAGCGTCCCCGGCAGTTGAATCGGGTCGGTCAAGTGCCGCTTGAACCACTCTTGTCCCACGCCCACGTCGTTGCGATCGATCGCGACGCGCCAGGTACCCTTCAGATCCGCCTGGTAGACGTGCCCGGCCATGCCACAGCCGGAGCATATCAATGCCATCGACAATAGAATGATGCTTGCTCTCATCGTTTGACCCCAGCGACAATCGGCGCCATTTGCCCACAGTCTACTTCGTCGCCACGACTGCAGGTGTTTCGGTCAGTCTGGCTACCATCGGCTCGATGGCCTCGGCCCAGATCTTGTAGCCGGCGGCATTGGGATGCAGGTAGTCCGGCATGACGTTCTTCGGCAGCGTGCCGTCTTTCGCCAGGAACTTGTCGTTGATATCCATGTAATAGATCCTCCTGCCGTCGGCGACCGCGGAGGCCAGCAGGCTCGCCTGGGCGTTCTTGGCGCGCACCTCCGCGGCGGCGTTCGGGTCGCGCGGGAAGATGGCCAGCAGCAGAATCTTCGTCTCAGGCAGCCGCGTCCTCAATCGCTGGCAAACGGCAATGATCCCGTCGGCGATTTCCTCGGCCGTATTGCAGCCCGGCCGAATCTGGGCGTTGTTGGTGCCGATCATGACGACGGCGAGCTTCGGATGGACATTGTTGAAGTCGCTGTGGTCGATCCGCCAAAGAACGTGTTGCGTCCGGTCGCCGCTGATGCCGAAGTCCGCAGGGTTGCGCTTCGCATAGTACTCGTCCCAGACCGTCTTGCCGCGTGTCTCCCAGAAATCCGTGATTGAATCACCGACGAACAGCAGGTCCACATTGCCCTGCTTCAGCCGAGTATTGATTTTCTCGTGGCGGGCCATCCAACTCCCGGGCCTGGCTTCGGGGATAACCGCCGAGTGATTCTTGCCTTCGATGGACTGGAAAGCCGCCTGGGACCTGACGGTGCGGTTCTGCTGCTGGCCGCATCCGGCCAGGATCATGACGGCCAACCACAGTGTGATGACAGCGATTCGTCCTGCTCTCATTTGTTTCTCCGTTTCAGGGTCATCGACCCGTGACATGAGGACGGTTTAGAGGTCCTTCTTCTCGACCTTTTCGATCTGCGTATCCGCCACGCCCCGGCACTGATGCGCGCGGAAATCCTCGACGTTCTTCAGCATGAACGTCGGCACGCCCGGGGCGGCCTGCGCCCGGACATGGTTGCAGGCGACATCCTTGACGTCGTCCAGCACGAACGCCGGCCGGCCCTCTTCCTTCTCGAAGGCGACCTGGACATTGTTCAGCTCGATCCCTTGGGCATGCCGAAGGAAGAATCCATAGGCCGGGATCGCCGCCTCACGCACGAACTCGAACGGGTCCGGGTATCTGTTCTCAAGCTCGGGGATCTGATTCTGCGCCCATTCCCTGGCCCCGCCCCCCTTGACGAGGATGCGAATGTCACTCAATACCACATCCTCCACCGGAGCCCCGGGGACACCCATGATGAGCGAGGCATAGTGCGGGTCCGCGCCCGATACGACCACGTTGCTGATGCTGATGCGGCGCAGCTTCCCGACCGGCACGCCCTCCGGTCCGCGCATCCGCTTGCCCAGACGCAGGAAGAACGGGGAATTCGTGACTTCCCGCATCGTAATATTCGAGATGGTCACGTCTTCGAGCAGGCCACCATCGACGGTCTCGAGAGCCAGGCCGCGGCACCGGTCGAAGACGCAGTTGGAGATGGTGATGTTCTTGAAGCCGCCGTTGGATTCCGTGCCCAACTTGATGCGGCCGGTCACGGGCCCGCGGTCGGGGGCATACTCCTGCGTCCGCAGGAACGTCCCGTCGAGGAACGTGCCCAGGTTGTAGCCGGTCACCTGGCAGTTCGTAATCGTCACGTTCTCCGTCGCCCGGGCATAGCCAAGCGCGTACGAGCTTTTCAGCACGATCGCGTCGTCGTTGGCCGTATTGACCGAGCAATTCGAAATGCGCACGTTCCGGCAGCAGTCGATATTGATCCCGTCGCGGTTGGTGTCGATCTTGACGTTGTCGATCGTGAAGTTATCCACCCCGGTCGGCAGGATGCAGAAATGGCCGCACATGTAGAACGTCAGATCGCGAATGATCACGTTCCGACAGAGCTTCAACGCGATGGCCTTGTTGCCCCCATTGGCGCGTGTGCTCTCGCCTCGCGTCAGGCCTTTGCTGCCGTCGATCTTCCCCGGGCCCATGATGGAGACGTTCTCCAGCCTTTCGCCCCAGATCAAACTATTGTGCCAGTGGCTGTGGCCGAAGTCCTGGTAGCGGAACTTGTCGCCAAACTCGTTGGGCTCGGCCGGATCGTACCCGACGTTCGGCTCGGCGGGGGCCGCCAGGAGCGTCGCCCCCTGATCCAGGTACAGCGCGATGTTACTTTTCAGCCGGATGGAGTGACTCGCATACGTGCCGGCCGGAAAATGCACCGTCCCCCCACCTGCGGCGGCTGCGGCGTCGATGGCCTTGTTGATCGCGGCGGTGTCCAGGGTCTTGCCGTCTCCGGCGGCCCCGTATGACTTGACATCGTACGTAGCCGCCCCCGCCAAGCCGGCTAGAACACACGTGACCACAACCCCAATGAGACCTCGCATCAATGCACCCTTCATCATGACGTCCGTTCCTTTTCTCAGCGATACAATCATCTGATCGCTACGTCCCAGACCTTGGATCGACGGGCCTTGCCTTTCGGTCCTTCGACGTCGAGCACGACGACGTAGTCACCCGCTCTCTGGTATTGATGAACCGGGTGCTGATCCGCCGACGTTGTACCATCGCCGAAGTCCCATTTCCAGGAAGTTATCTCCCCCGCCGAGAGGTCCTGAAACGCGACGAGCTTGCGGCCCATGTCGAGCACGCGAAAGGACCACTGCGCCTCGATGGGTTTGCGGAATTGTTCCTCCAGCGGCATCAACTTGAACGCGCACAGATACGCGGCGTTGCCGTACATGCGATGATGCCGCGAGAGATTCCAGAATCCGTTATTGCCCCGGTTATTGGCGTCGTCGTAGTCGATGACGGCCCACGACAGACCGATGACCTTATTCTCCGAGAGCGCGGATTCCACCGCACGGGCCGGACCTTCGGCACCGGCATAATCGAAGGGTGTGATCCAGAACTCCAGCACGAGCTTGCCGGACTGACCCGGCTTGAAATCGTACGTGCAGGCAGCGTTGGCGTAGGGAAGCCCTTTGATCCAGGGCTGAGCGCCCCAGGCCAGCGTCCAATCCTTGCCCTCGGCCGGCGTGAAGATGTGATAGTTCTGCGCGTGGACGCCGTGAATCGCCGCGTGGGCATCGGCCGTGCTGATCCGATCGTCGCCGGCTGCGGCGGCGCCGACTTCCTCCGCCGTCCACAATTCGCGATGTCCCTTGTCGATCAGCGGCCCACCGGAAGCGTCGCCATCTACGACGACCTCAAAGGTGTCGTTGTGCAGATCGGGTCGGGAGAAATCCCAGTAGTTGTCGTACGCCTCGTAGAGGAAGTACAACCGATTCATCCCCTTGACCCAGCCCACGCGGACGCGAACGTCCAGATTGTTCGGCTCGGCCTTCGCGTGCCTGCCATTATCGTCAACAAGTTGGTCAGTCCCGATTGCGTACGTATCCGGCACGATGGCCCAGTCGTCGACCTTGCCATCCACGCAGGGAATCTTGTCCGCCGGGAACTGAAACACCTTGAACGTCACGTCCGGCCGGTCGAATCCCGCCGCCACGCCGCTCAACATCGCCACAAGAACAGGGATCATTCGTCCATGATTCATGGCACCCTCCGGATTACACACCCGACCGTTTGACTACGATGAACCGCGTCTGATAAGGCGCCAGTTCCAGCTTCAGACTGACCGCGCCGCTCTGGCTCGATGCCCCGGATATAGGCTCCACCGCTGCGGTGGTGGCATTCCAGCTCAGCGCCTGGCCGCTGGCGGCGAGCTTCACAACGCGGGACTGTGCCTCTTTGCTTTCATTGAAAAAGAAGTACAGGTCCGCATCACGCCACTTCCGGTGCAGGCACTTGACCGCAGTGGCGGGCTGATCGAAAGTGACATCCGCCGGCGGCAGAGCTTTCAACACATTGTCGGTGAGCTCGCCGGACGCCTCACGCACCGCCCAGCTCAGATCGGCGGGCGGCTTGGCGTCCAGGAAGGTCTTGTCCACGAGCAGCGACGGCTCCCGGCCCAGGAACACCACCTTGCCCCCGGCCGCGGCGAATGCCTTCAACTGGTCGAGAGCAGTCTTCGACATGGCTGTCGTCGACGGGACGATGACGGTGCGATATCCCTGACCGCTCAAGTTCTTCAGCTCCGCGCCTTCGAGTTTCAGAACGGAACCGACCGAGCGATCGTCGACGAAATCGAAGTCCCGCTGTTTTTCGAGCAACTGCTGTGCGATGGCCATGGTGCTCTTGTCGGCGTCGCTATCGCCCAGCCACATGCTCATCGTGGGCTGATACACCGCGATCTGGGCGGCGGGACGACCCTGGGACAGCAGGTAGCAGGCACGGCTGATGTAGGCGGCCACCGACGCGAAGTTCGGATCGCCCAGCCAGCCGGTCATGCCGGACCGACCTCTGCTTGAAGCCGGCACCCACATGACCTCCACCATGTTGATCCCGCGCACCAACTGATGGTTGAGAATCCAGGTCGCCTGCTCCACGTTCGGGGCAGGCTTGTATGCGGCGAAGCTCTCAGTAAAGGACCGGGGCCGTCCAAACAAGTGAGCGGCGGACGAGGCAAATTTCGGAAAGTCTGCCACGTGGTCCATCCAGATCTGGCTCCAGATCGCGTCCACGCCGGGCATCTGCACGGAGCGCATGCACCGGAAAAAGTCCCCTTCGGATTGGGCCAAGGCCATCATGTTGTCTTCATGGTTAGGATGGACGAGATACTCCATCTTGTTGGCCGCACACCAGTCCGCCTGCGTCTTGAAGAAGCTCTCGCCAAAGACGCTGGACCACACGTCCCAGTAGTCCGCCTTGGCCCGCTTCTGGGCGTCGGTCAGCACCGTCCCGCGTCTGGCCACGATCAAGGGCAGGTAGGGGCGCAGGTCATAGCCCTTCAGCTTGCGGAACTCATCGAGAATGCCGTTCGTCCAGGGCGTGATCCCATAGTCCGGCTCGTCGCCCCGGAAACCGGGGACCGTCTTACCGAAGTGATCGCCCACGTACGGCTTGTACTGCTCGTGCGTCCAGGCGATGAACTGCTTGACCGCCGCCGGGTTCAGATAATCGCACAGCGAGTGCGTTCCGTCCTTCACATTGCCCTTCGGGTTGTTCACCGAGCGGGTGGCGGACGTGCGGAACTGCTGTTCGACGATCTGCACCTGCCACTTTCCAGCGGGAGCCGTCCACTCGAACCGTCCCGCCTTGGGCTCCAGCACTTGGGTCTCACCGTCCCCTTCTTTGACGGCGACGGCGCAGATCACGTTGGCCGGGGCCTCCCGTGAAAAAGCCGTGCCGCCGTCGACGGCCACCGGATCCGAGGCACGGAACGTCTGCATCCGCAGGTCGGGCTTCTCTTCGCTGAACTTGCCCCCGGCGAAACCGCTGGGGTACTTGCCCTCATCGACCAGATAAACGCGCATGTTCCGTTGGGCCGCCTGCTGCACGGTGTACTTGACGAGCTTGAACCAGTCCTCGGAGAGGTACTTGGCCGTCATGTTATAGCCCGCCTCGATGGTGACACAGCGGACGTTGTTCGCCTTGTAGTTGTCCAGGTCGCGGCTGATCACTTCCTCCGTCACCGGCCCGTCCCAACCCCAGTAGAATGTAATGCTGTACTCCGGCGGTGGCTCCTTGAAGCCAGCGAGCACCTGCTCCACTGTCGGATCGGATATCTGCTGCCACGGCCTGTCGGCAGCAAACACCGTGCCAGCGATGAGTGCAACTATCAGAACTCCGTACCATCGTTGCATAGCGATCCTCACTTTCTCGGCTCGACCAACGTGATGGCTGGGCGCGGCGGCGCGGCCATGCCGTCACCCAGGTAGAAACCTGTGTGCGTCGGCTGATTGTACGCCACGTTCTGCCACGCCACACTCAACCGGTACACCGGATCGTGCATCAGCGTATAGAGGCGACGGTCCGTCGGTATCGTAGTCGTATAAAGGCGCAGCTCCTGATTGTCAACGGTTCTCCAGATGACCTCTTCCCGCCAGTCGCCGAGGAGGTCGGCGCACAGGGTGGGAGTGGCCTTGGAGCCGTTGTTCGAGGTGCAGCCATCCGCCGTCAGCAGCGGAGTCTCCGATCCATCAGTCCAGTTCCATTTGGTGATGCGGTTGCGGTCGAGCAGCTCGCAGAGCGGGTCGCCGTCCCACCACACTTTGAAATTCTGCGACCGTGGCTTGGTTTCGGAAATCACCTCCCCCTTGCAGTTGAACAACTCCCGGCTGGCCGCTGCCCAGCACTCGTATCCTCTATACCGAGGGTCGATATCCCCGCTCATGCCCCTTCCATTATCCGACTGCGAGGGCTTGCCCCAGATCAACTCGCCCGTTTTGGCATCGCGGAATTCCGATCCGGCGATCTGCGAGGGCGTTTCGTGTACCTGGAAGACTTCCAGTCCCGGCCGATTCGGGTCGAGATCGGAGAAGTGCATCGCATCGCCGTGCCTGAGACCCGTGGAATAGAGTCCCTTGCCGTCGTGGTCGATCACGCAGGCGCCGTAGACGATCTCGTCCTTGCCGTCGCCATCGACGTCGCCCACGCTGAGGTTGTGATTGCCTTGGCCCCGGTACTTTTCGTTGCCCACATCGTTTGTATCGAAGGTCCAGACACGGGTCAGCTTTCCATCCCGCCAGTTCCATGCGGCCAGCACGGCGCGCGTATAGTACCCGCGGCACATGACAACGCTGGGCCTCTGTCCATCGACGTAGGCGACACACGCAAGGAACCGGTCCACGCGATTGGCATTTCGGTCGCCCCACCCTGAGCCGTCGCCGCCTCTCGGGGGGATGTAGTCCGTCGTAGCCAGAGCGGCGCCGGTCCGGCCGTCGAACACAGTGAGGAACTCCGGCCCGGATACGATCATGCCTCGTTCATCGACGTAGTTGGCGTTGGGATCGCCGATGATCTTACCTTTGCCGTCGGCGGTTCCATCGGCCGTCTTGCAGACCATCTCCGCTCGGCCGTCACCATCGAGATCGTAGACCATGAACTGCGTGTAGTGAGCACCGTCGCGGATGTTCTTGCCGAGATTGATGCTCCACATGAGCGTGCCATCAAGCTTATACGCCTGAAGAATCGGCGGGTCGGTAAAGCCACGTTGGGCGTTGTCCCGAGCACGCCCCGAATGATGGACGATGATTTCGTAGACTCCATCCCCGTCGAGGTCACCCGCGGATCCATCGTTGGGACTATAGCCCTGCGGCGTCTGCAGACGGATGGACAGGTAGTTCTGCTTCCAGACCTTCACGGGCGACGGTTTGCCTTCCGATCCCCCCGTGACAGCCGTAACCGCATAAGTCGCGTTCGGATCGCCTTTCTCGTCCACGAAATTCGTTGAATTCGTGAGGGGCTGGTTGTTTATCTTGCTGCCGTTTCGATAGACGTTGAAGGCGATGCTGTCGGGTTCGGTCCCGAGCATGCGCCAGCCGACGTAGACCTTGCCGCCGTCGAGACTGACCGCCACGACACCGCGGTCCAGATTTTCCATCTGCCGCTGGGCGAAGGCAGGGAGTGCACAGAGAAGTGTTGTTGCCACGATCAGAAGAGACTTTGCCATACTCGGTGTTCCTTTGCTACTTGTTGACTCCTACCGTCTTGATGTGAGGCCTGGGCGGCGTTTTCATACCGACGCCCAGGTAGAAACTCGGATGCGGAGGCTGGTTGTACGCCACGTTCTGCCAGGCGATCGCCAGCCGATATTGCGGGTCGTGCATTAGCGTGTAGAAGCGGTTCTTGGCCGGGATGGTCGTCGTGTAGATCCGAAGAGCGGTGTTGTCCGCCGTCCGCCAGATCACCTCTTCCCGCCAATCGCCAAAGAGATCGGCGGTGAGACAAGGCGTAGCCTTCGTCCCATTGTTGGACGCACAGCCGTCAGCCTTGAGCAAGGTCTCGGTCGTGCGGGTCTTCCAGTCCCACTTGCTGATCGTGGTGCCATCCTCCAGTTCGCGAAGCAGATCTTCGTCCCACCACACCGCGAAATTGGTCGAGCCTGGCGTCTCGGCATAGATGACTTCGCCGGTATCTACCCGCCGCGTGCCGCCGGGCGAGCCCCAGCATTCCGTGCCGAGATAGTCGGGGTCGATGTCCGCGGCCAGACCTCGTCCGACATCGACACCGGGATTGTTGCTCCAGAGGATCCGGCCGGTCTTGCCGTCAAACAGGGCTGCGCCGGGCGTCTTCAACGCCACGGTCGAGCCTTCGTTCTCGTGAACGCCGAAGACCTCCAGACCGGGATGAGCCGGATCGAGGTCGCCGGCGTGCAAAGCGTCACCATGCCGCAGGCCCGTCGTGAACAGGCCCTTGCCGTCATCGTCTATGGTCATCGCGCCGACGCAGACCTCGTCCTTGCCGTCGCCGTCGAAGTCCGCCACCGTCACCGAATGGTTGCCCATGCCGGAGTAACCCTGCCACTGGGGCAGCGCCGAATCGAAAACCCAGCGATTGGTGAGTTTGCCCTCCCGCCAGTCCCACGCCGCCGCCACGGTTCGGCCGTACCAGCCGCGGATCATCACGACGCTGGGCCGGATGCCATCCAGGTAGGCGACGCAGCCGCTGAAGTGGTCCACCCGGTTGCCGTTGTTGTCGTTGCCGCCATTGCCGCCGATCCCGCCCCAGCCACTGATGTCACCTCTGGGCGGAATGTAATTGGTTGTGGCCAATGCCGCACCCGTCAATCCGTCGAAGACAGTCAGATATTCCGGGCCAGACAACACTTTGCCGTACTTCGGATCGGACGCGGGCGATAGTAGCCGCCAGTCGGCGTTGGGATCGCCGATGACCTTGCCTTTGCCGTCGACGGTTCCATCGGCGGTCTTACACACCATTTCCGCTCTGCCGTCGCCGTCCAGATCATAAACAAGAAACGCCGTAAAGGCGGCCCCGGCTCGGATGTTCGTGCCGAGATTGATCCGCCACAGGCGTTTGCCATCCAGCTTGTAGGCGTCCAGGATGTGCGGCCCCGTGAACCCGGTCTGGGCGGGACGCTTCGAATTGGACGGCTCCCACTTCAGCACGATCTCGTATTGCCCGTCGCCATCCAGATCGCCCACGCTGGCGTCGTTGGCGCTGTACGTATACCTGTCACCCA
>CAYQXM010000013.1:49649-67793 GCA_964421295.1 uncultured Pirellulales bacterium | reverse complement strand
TGGGTGGCACCTATAAAGAGCTTGATGTCAAGTCGTACTTTGCCCCGGTGCTCTCTTTTCTGAACGGGTTGGATCGAGAGCAATTCTTTCGTTATCGCACCGACAGCGGCGTGAGCCTGGGGTTGGGCCAGCCGAGTCCTGTGGGTTGCCCCGGGATCCGAGCCGTTTCACGGGCTAATCGTGTAGCCATGCACCTATCGCGAACTGATCCTTTCGGACCGTTCATGCAGATCCTTGCGGCCTGGCATACTGTCGGCCGGCCATTCAGCCTCCCGGGCCCTCCGACGAAGCGGGTCCAACGCCACTCGCGGGACCTGACCGACAGCCGTATCTTATGGGCAACCCCGGCTCAAGCCTGGCTCGACCAGCACAGGCCGTCGTCGAAGCGGCGATTCGTCTTCCACATGCCCCACAGCACCGTCAACAGCTTCCGCGCTGTCGCGTGCCGGGCGTTACTCACCAAGGTTCCATGCGCGAGCATCCTTTCATAGTACCGTCGAAAGCCGTTGTCCCGACCACGGATCGCACTGAGCGTGGCACCGACGATCACGTTCTTGAGATGCGTGTTGGTGGGCCAGACCAGTTCCAACTGCGCCGGATGCTCCCGGCCGTGCCGGTCCTGGCCGCTGGCGGCCCGCTGCAGTCCCACGCCGCAGTACTTCCACAGCCGGCTTTTCTTCTTGAACCGCCACGGCGTATCCAGATAGGCGAGCAGGGTCATCGACCGAATCAAGCCCATGCCCGGCAGTTCGGACCAGTGTCCCACGATCTCGAACCGCCGACTCTGGAGACTCAACTGCCGCTTGATCCGACGCTCCTGCTCGGCCGTGGCGTCGTAACCGGTGAACAGCACCTGTACCTGGGCCGCCAGATCGGTGTCCTCCAAGTCCATCAGCCACGTCTGGCGAACTTCGAGGTCACGCAACGCCCGACCCGGCACCCGCCGGCCGTGTTGGCGGCAGCAGGCCCGGATCTTGTTGATCGAACGGGTTGCTTCCCGAACGCGGTCGTGGTACAACGCCACCCATTGCTTCAGCCGCACCATCGCCTCGTCCCGGCTGTGATGCACCGGCCGCAGGAATCCGCCCCGCAGGAGAGCCGCCAGCTTGGCCGCGTCGATCCGGTCGTCCTTGTCCCCATCCGAGGCGATGAGCTTGTTGCGCCGCGGATCGCACACGGTCAGGGAATCGACGTGAGCGACCAGCCCCCGATACAACCATCCCGACAAGGGGCCTTCTTCCAACGTCAGGTGCTTGCGGCCCTCCAGTCCGTCGAGGACGCCCCGAAGGGCCTCCACCGTCGTCGCCACCGACCGCCGCAGGACGATCTGCCCGTTCTGCTCCACCGCTAGTTCCGTGTTGTTGCTGTGCACATCCGCTCCGATATAATACGTAGCCATGACGCCATTCCTTTCGCTCGGGTTGCCGATGTTTCGTCCAAAACCATCGTACTGTAACGCAACGAAAGAATGGCGTCTCTTTACATCATCAGCCTCAAGTCCGCAGGACTTGGGGATGGCGGATTGGTCAGCCCTTTCGACCATCCCCAAGCTGCGCTTGAGGCTGCCACCCGGGTTGCCTTTCCCAGGCCATCCCGATATGATTCTGGCATGGCTGACACACGAGAAGCACAGGTGCGACAAGCGGAAGAACGGCTCCGCGTGGCGATGCTGCATTCCGATGTGCAGGTGCTCGACGAACTTCTGTCGCCCGATCTGATCTTCACGATGCACACGGGTCAGGTCATCGGCAAACAGGACGATCTGGCGACGCACCGATCAGGCGTGCTGAAGTTCAAAGAGATCGCCTGTTCCGATCTGAGATTGCGATTTCATAACGATGTGGCGATCGTCTCGGTGCGCGTACACATCGCCGCGCTCTTTGGGGGCGTCAGCGCCGAAGGGGACTACCGTTTCACCCGCATCTGGGCGCCGTCACCCACGGGGGCCTGGCAAGTCATCGCTGGCCACGCCAGCGAGGCGCGGTAGAACTACGCGGGCGAAGTCTGGTTCTCGGTTTTCGGCGGGTTCACGAGCGACTCTTCCCACCACTTGAGGTAGTCCTCGTCGGAAATATCGACGGCCAGACCCCGCTCGTCCATGGTGCGTTTAAACGTCGCGGCGGCTTGCTGTTGCCAGAACGCCAGGGCGGCGGGGGGCTCGGGCTTCATGCCCTGGTCGTTCGTGGCCTTGATCCACTCGTCGAGCTTGCGGCTGTGCTCTTTGAGGACGCTCGCATGGGCGCGGTCATCGGCGAGGTTCACCAGCTCCAGCGGGTCCTGCGTCACGTCGTACAATTCTTCTTTCGGTTTAGCCGGCGCCAGGAACAGGGCCTGCGCGGGGGTGAGCGCCCCGCGTTGCTGCCGGACCTGGAGCAGTGTCAGATCGGGGAACCAGAGCTTGGCGTAGCTGTTGAATTGCGTGTAGGGCCGGTCGGGGAGGTAGTTGCGGATGTACTTGTATTGCTCGGAGCGCACGCAACGGACCCGGTCGATCGTCTCATCACAGCGGTCGCGGGCGGCGAAGATGTACTTGCGGGCCCGGCGCCGGGGGCCGATGCAGACGTGTCCCTGCATGTGCTTGGGGACATCGATTGAGGCAAGGGACAGCAGCGTCGGTGCCAGGTCCACGAGGCTGACCAGCCCGCCGAAGACCGAACCGCCTTCGATGTGTCCGGGCCAGCGGATCATCAACGGAACACGGATGCCGCCGTCGTAGAGCCACTGCTCGCACCGGACGTGGGGGCGCCCCGTGTCGGAGGAAAAGACGACGATCGTGTCGGCGGCCGATTCCTCTTTCTCCAGCCAGGCCAGGGCGGTCCCGACCTGAGAGTCGAGGACCTGCAGCGCTTCGAGGTAGTTCGCCCAGTCCCGCCGGGCGACGGTGTGATCGGGATAGATCTCGGGAACCGCGACGGTATAGGGATTGATGGGATTGCGTTTGTCGTGCTCGAAGGGCCGGCGGGTCTGGCTGAAGTTGACCATGGCGAAGAACGGCTGGCCGGGCTTGCGCTGGGACCAGTCCGTGCCGTCGAACGGGGGCCTGGTCACCGCGAAATTCCAGTCGATCGGGCCGGGCTTGCGGTAGCTGAGGCCGTCGCAGTTCGAGGTGAAATAGCCCGCCGTGCGGAAGTACTCGGTCAGCACGTGCACGTCATTGGGCAGCTTGTAGGCGTCCTCACGGTGACTGCGGTGATTGTGGGCGCCGATGCCGGTCTGGTACATGCCGGTCATGAAGGCCGAGCGGGACGCGGATGTGACGGGCGCGGTGGCGAGAGCGTGCGTGAACAGGGCGCCCTCGCGGGCCAGGCGGTCGAGATTCGGCGTCTTGACCTGCGTATTTCCGTAGCAGGCGAAGTCGGTGGACGCGGTTTCGCAGATCAGCCAGAGGATGTTGGGCTGCTTCCGGGCCGGCGGCACGGGTGGTGCGGCCTGGACGAGTCGTCCCGTCGTCATCGCCGCCGCGGTGCAGCCCAGCGTCTTCAAGAAGTCACGACGTCTCATTCAGCAATCCCCCGGTCAACTCACAGACTCTTCCGATGCCCATCCGCCCGCAGTACTGCCGAAGGCCTTCCGCCACGCGGAGGGTGCAGTCCGGCTCGACGAAGCTGCCGGTCCCGACCGCCACCGCCGTCGCCCCGGCCAGCAGGAATTCCACGGCGTCGGAGCCCGTGCGAATGCCGCCCAGCCCCAGGATCGGGATGCCCGCCGCGCGGGCGACTTCGTTGTATACCTTGTTTACGAGATAAACCGCAATCGGTTTGATCGCCGGGCCGGAGAGGCCGCCGGTCCGGTTGGCGAGGACAGGTTTTCGCGTCTGAATATTGATGACCATCGCGGTGAACGTGTTGATCAGGCTCAGCGCCTGGGCGCCGCCTTCGATCGCGGCCCGGGCGATGACGCTGATGTCCGTCACGCAGGGCGTCAGCTTCACGATCAGCACTTTCGAGCCGCACGCCTGGCGCACGGCCTGCGTGATCTCCGTCACCGCCGCCGGGTCGGTGCCGAACGTGATGCCGCCCTTCTTGACGTTGGGGCAACTGATATTCAGCTCGAACCCCGCAAGCGCCTGGTGGCCCGCCAGCCGCTGCGTCACGGCGACGTATTCCTCGATGGTCCGGCCCGCCACGTTCACGAAGACCGGCACGGTCATCTTCTCGATCAGCGGCAGTTTCTGCGAGATGAACTCCTCCAGCCCCAGGTTGGCCAGGCCGATCGCGTTGAGCATCCCGGCGTCGGTCTCAACAATGCGCGGCGTCGCGTTGCCCTTGCGCGGTTCGAGTGTCACGCTCTTGGTGATGAACCCACCCAGGGCGTTGACGTCCATGAAGTCCGCCAGCTCGTCCGCGTAGCCGCAGGTGCCCGACGCCGTCAACACGGGGTTCTTGAGCCGCAACCCCGCGAAATCCACCGACATGTCAACGTTCTCAGCCATCCTATTTGTACCGGGGGGAGTCCTTCGTTTCTTCGCAATATCGCTCGGCCCCAACCTCCTTGATCCGGGCATTCATTTCCAGCCATCTCTGCTTGAGGTTGGGGTCGAAATCCATCTTGCCGCAGGGGAAGTCGCCGCACTGGCCGCAGAAATCGACGCCCTTGGTCCGGTGGCAGGTCTTGGCCCCGCAGTGCGGATGTCCTCTCTGTCCCTCCCGACACCCCGGGCAGCTCGCCTTCGCGAAATGGGCCAGCATCTCCTCGAAGGCGGGGTAGTTCTTGAACACCGGCATGAATCCGGCGAACCGCTCGGCGTACTTGCCGAACGCGCCCAGCATATGCTGCATCTGCTCGGCCGTCTTCTTGACGTCCCCGTCGGCGAACGCGACGCATTTGCGGCAGCTCAGTCCGCAGGGGGCCAATTCCCGTAATAGGTCTTCATGCTTCATTTCAACGCCTAATCTGCAATCGCCTGGTAGACCAGGACGCGATACTTCGTCGCCAGGTCGGTGGACCAGTAGTTGTTCATCTGGCACAGGAACACGCCGACAAGCTGCTCCTTTGGATCGATCCAGAACCGCGTGAAGAACGCCCCGTCCCACCCGACGATGCCGAGCGACTCCAGCTCGTCAAACTGTCCCCGCTCGGTGCGGATGCCGAAGCCGTAGCCCATCTTGTCGCCGGTGTTGTAGCGGAAGGGGGCGTACAGCTCGCCCAACGAGTTGGAGGTCATCAGCTCGACCGTCTTGCGGCTGAGGATTCGCACGCCGTCAAGCTGCCCGCCGTTGAGGATCATCTGCGCGAACCGGGCATAATCCGCCGCCGTCGAGATCACCCCCGCGCCGCCCGAGAAGAAGGTCTGGCGGGTCAGGAACGCCGGATCGGTGGCGTCCTTCTGGAGTTGGCCGGATCTGTTCATCTGATAGAGGCGAGCCAGCCGCGGCAGCTTCTCTTGCGGCAGCACAAAACACGTGTCCTTCATCTGCAAAGGCTGGAAGATCTGCTCGTTGCAGAACGTGTTGAAGTCCTTGCCCGAAAGCACCTCGACGAGGTAGCCCAGCACATCGATGGACAGGCCATAGTGCTCCTGCTCTCCCGGCCGGGAAATCAGGGGCAGCTTGGCCAGCTTCTTGACCATCTCGCCAATCGTCGTCTCGGTGGGGCTCAGGCCGGTGGCGATGCCCGCCTCCTTGTAGTATTTGGCCAGCGGCCCATCGCCGTAGGTCAGGCCGGACGTATGATTGAGCAAATGACGGATGGTGATTTCCTGCCTGGCCGGCACGAGGGTGTCGGCGCCGCCATTCGTGCCGGGGACGAGCACCTGGGGCTTGACGAACTCCGGGATGTATTTCGAGATCGGGTCGTTCAGCAGGAATTTCCCCTGCTCGTAGAGCACCATCACCGCCGTGCAGGTGAGAGGCTTGCTCATGGAAGCGATGCGGAACATGGCGTCGGTCCCCATCGGGACATTGGCATCAACATCAATCCTGCCGAAGGACTTCTGATAGGCGACTTTCCCCTTACGGGCGATCAACACGACCGCACCGGGAATCTTCTTTTCCTCGACGTATTGCCGCAAAACCATGTCGATGCGACCCAGACGCTCAGGCGACAGCCCGACCTGCTCCGCGCTGGTCGTCGGCAGTGCCTGGGCCGATGTGATACACGCCCACGCCAACAGGAGACTGTACGCGATGAGAAGACCCTTGCGCATCAACTCACTCCAGAACTCGTGCCGCCTCAATCGGCACCGGTCGCGAACACCACCTCGCGGGCGTCGAAGACCGGGCCATCTTTGCAGCACAGCTTATAGATCGTTTCCGTCGAATTGGGGACTTTACACTCGACCGCACAGCTCTGACACAGTCCGATGCCGCACGCCATCCGGCGTTCCATGCTGACCTGGCAATCGATGTTGCGTTCGGCCGCGATTTTCGCCACCGCCGCCAGCATCGGCTCGGGACCGCAAGCGTAGATGATCTCATTGCCCTTCGAGCGGCTGCTGTTCTCGTTCAACCACTGCACGACGCTGTCCGTGACAAACCCCTTGCGGCCGATCGAGCCATCATCGGTGGCAATCACCGACTGAATCCCCAATTGGCCAAACGCCGGGATCGAGAAGCCGAGCTGCTGCGAGATCGCATCGAGCCGGCCCTCGAAGGGCAGGGCCTTGGCCGTCTTGGCGCCGATGAAGGCCACCGCCTCGATTTCCGGGTGCTCCGCGGTGAGCGACTTGGCCAGGCACCGGATCGGCGGGGCGCCCATGCCCCCGATGACCAGCAGGGCCGTGCGCTTGCCGACGGGGACATTGAATCCGTTTCCCAACGGACCGACGATGCTGATGTTGTCACCCTTGCGGAACGTGGTCATGCGGAGCGTGGCCGCCCCGAGAGCACAATAGAGAAGCTCCGCCTTGGCGGTATCACCCTGAACCGTCACGTCCGCAAAACTGAAGGGTCGGCGCAGCAGGACGGATCGTTTCATGCTGTCCTGCACGTCCGGAGGCTGGCTCTCGATGGGGGGAATGCACGCCTTGGCCAGGTCCACCTGGACGAACTGCCCCGCGCGGAAGTGGGCAAACGCCTTGGCCCCCGCGCCGGCGAATTGCAGAGTCAGCAAGTGGAAGCACTCGCCGATCTGACGATGGCCGAGCACCGAGGCCTCGAAAACTCCTTTTTTTGCCGACGCTTCCATACGCAGTTCTCGTTATTCGTTCAGCGATTACGCGGCTCGTCACGGTCGACGCCAAACGTCCGACGTCGTAGGGGCAGGCCTCTGTGCCTGCCCGAACCAGGGCGACCACAGAGGGTCGCCCCTACCAGATCGCAGCCGCTTGTTACAGCACTCCTTCGAAAACCTTGACGCCATCGACCACTTTGCAGACGTGCACGGCGTACTTGGCGGCGAAGTCGGGGCGGCTGCGCGGATAACCCGCGGCCACGGCCTTCTTCACGGCCTCGACGCTGTTCGCCTTCACGAGCGCGCCCGAGGCGCCCTTGTCGCCGCCGCCGAGCATGCGTTCCCCGAACGCGCCGGGGACCGTGCGGACGATGTCACACATGGTCTCCAGCTCGGGGCCGGAGATCTTGTATTGGTCGCGCAGGCCGACGCCGTCCTGGCGGAAAATCTCACCGACGGTTTCGATGTCACCGGCCTTCCAGGCCTTCATCATCTTGTAGAAACGCTTCTGGGCATGGAAGATGTAGGTGAGCCGGTCGCAGTGATCGGGGTACGGCGCCGCGAAATCGGCCATGATCTTCTGGTAGTCGGCGTCCTTCTTGATATCGGCCAGGCACGAGATTTTCACACCCGCCTTCTGGAGGATGGCGACCAGTTCTTCGCACTCCCGGCGCCGCACGGCGTAGGTCGATTTCTCCAGGCCGGGGCGGTCGGTGCCCGTGTCCATGACGACGATGCGGAAGTCGGTGGCGCCCTTGCCCATCGGGACATATTTGATCGAGCGGTCGGCCGGGTTGTAGTGCGTGCCCATGCCTTCCTTGGCGAACAGGATCATCGTCTGATCCAACTTGCCGCAGGGGGAGCCGATGTAGACGTTCTCGACGGCCTGCGCGAGATCGACGATCTGCATGGGCTTGTCCACCTCGATGCCGTTGGCGTCGAACATCGAGAGGATCAGATTGATGCACAGGGACGCCGACCGGCTCATGCCGCCGCCGGGGATGTTGCCGAACAGGACGCCGTCGATGCCCTGGGTGAGCTTGAAGCCTTCCTTATTCAGGATGTAATCGACGCCGAAGGGGAAACGCGCCCAGGAATGGGCGACCGATGCCGACCTGGGGGCGGGGACATTGCCGAGCGTATACTCGACGACGCCGTCCTTGGGGAAGTTGCCGCTGAAGAGGCGGACCTTGTTGGTGCCATTGGGCTTGTAGGCGAACCAGATGAACCGGTCGGTGCCGACGCCGAACAGCTCGGTGCCGTTGTAGTCGCCGTGCTCGACCCCCAGGCAGAACCGCGACGAGGTCCGCCGCACCTTGCCCCCGGCGATGTCGATCTTGTGCTTCTTGGCCAGTTTCTGGATAGTCGCAACGGCTTCCAGGTTTTCTTTCGTCAGTTTCATCGTAACACCAATCTCCCCTGTGAAACCAAGTGTGAAGTTTGAAGTGTCAAGTTTCAAGTTATTCACTTCACACTTGACACTTCAAACTCGAAACTCCCGTATTATTGTTTGTTCTTGCCTGCCGCGACTTTGGCAGATACCAGCATCAGCACCCCGAAGATCAGCAGCACGATACCCCAGACGGCATTGATGTTGATGTCGAGCGAGCGTGCCAGCATTTCCGGCGAAGTGCCGACCAGGCCGTAAATCGTCAGAATGACGCCGATCAAAGTGAACATCAGGCCGATAGGCCAGCGAATATCGAGACCCATAGTGAAAACTCCTTTCGTGTCACCAGAAGATGAAGTTCAGAATCACGCAGGCGATGATCAGGATCGTGCCCAGCACGGCCGGACGCAGAAGCCAGTTCTGCTCGTCGTCCTTGATCCGCGGCGTCAGCGAGTAGACCAGCCCTTTGAGTTCCTCGTCGGTCTTGGTCCGCTGCGTGGCCAGGGAGATCGTCAGCGTCAGCACGAAGCAGACGATGAACGCAAAGCTGGCCAGCCAGAAGTTCTGGGCCATGCTCGAGGGGAAGGAGTAGAGGGCGGAGCCCAGCCAGCCACCCTTGCCCTCGGCGACCGTCAGGCCGTGAACGAGGGCCGAGGTACCGATGCCGCCGATCAGGCCGAAGAAAGCGCCGGTGCCCGTGCACCGCGCCCAGAACATGCCGAGCAGGAACGTCGCGAAGAGCGGCGCGTTGACGAAGCTGAACACGAGCTGAATGACGTCCATCGCGTTGTTGTAGAGTCGCGCGAAGTAGGCGCAGCCGATGCTAAGCAGGATGCCACCCACCGTGGCAGCCTTGCCCATCCAGAAGTAGTGGCTGTCACTCTTGCCACGGGCGAAGTAGGCCTGATAGAGGTCGTACGTCCAGACCGTGTTGAAGGCGGTGACGTTGCCCGCCATGCCGGACATGAACGAGGCCAGCAGGGCCGTCAGGGCCAGCCCGAGCAAACCGGTCGGGCAGTACCGCGTGACCAGCGACAGGATGACGCCGTCATAGTCGTTGGCCACGGCGTCCTGCAATTGGACCTTCATCTTGTCCGCGGCAATGGCCTGCGTCGCCTGGGCTTTCACCAAGGCTTCGACTTTGGCCGTGTTGAAGCTCACACCGGTGGCCTTTTTCAGTTCCTTGGCCACGTCTTCGGCCTTCTCGCCCTTGGTCGCCGCCTGCTGCACGACGGTTTCGGCCGCCGGATACGCAGCAACAGCGATCTGCGGCTGCGGGAGCCGATAGTTCTTGCCCGGCAGCGAGGTCAGGGCCACGGCCAGGATACCCGGCAGGATCACCAGCGCCGGGAAGAGCATCTTGGGAACCGCTGCGATCAGCGGTGTCCGGCGGGCGGCGCCCATGTTCTTGGCGGCCATCGCCCGCTGAACGACCAGGAAGTTCGTACACCAGTATCCGAACGAGAGCACGAAGCCCAGTCCGAACACCATGGCGAACCAGTCGACGCCCATCGGGTTGGCCGTGGGGCCGCCCAGCAGAGGCTTCCAGGCGCTGGACCAGGCGTCTGGCGCGAAGGTCTTCGAAGCGTTGTCGACCAGGTTCAGGTTTGCCGGATGGGCCGCCACGCTCGACAATTGCGTCTTGATCACATCCCAGCCGCCGACGTCCTTGAGACCCAGGTAAACCACCGGGGCGAAGCCCAGCACGATCATGAAGAACTGGAGAACTTCGGTATAGATGGCCGAGGTGAGGCCGCCCTTGAGGACGTACACGAGGACGACGGCCGAACAAATCCAGAGGCTGATGTGGTAGTCCCAGCCGAGGAGCTGATTGAGCAGCTTGGCCAGGGCGTTCATGGAGATACCCGAGGCGAAGACCGTCATCACGGCGAAGGCGATGGAGTTCAGGCAGCGGACGCGCTCGTCGAAACGCATCTTGAGGTACTCGGGCACCGACCGGGCTTTGGAGCCATAGTAAAACGGCATCATGAAGATGGCGAGGAACACCATGGCCGGGATGGCGCCGACCCAATAGAAGTGGCTGGTCGCGATGCCGTACTTGGCGCCGCTGGCGGCCATGCCGACGAGTTCGAGAGCCCCGAGGTTGGCGGAAATGAAGGCCAGGCCTGTCACCCAGGCGGGAATGCTGCGCCCGGAAGTGAGAAAGTCGGAGGACGACTTCATGTATCGGTGCAAGGCCCATCCGATGCCTATGACGAAGGCCACGTAGATGAGCATGATGGCATAATCAATGAACCCGAGATCCGCTTGCATAGTTCCAGTTCTCCTTTCTCAGTGGTGACTATGGCCAGATGTCGCTATGATGATGCGGAGCGTCCCGAAAGTCAAATCGCATCTTGCGTGATCCTCTGGAAAGCCTCGGGCAGGGCGTCGATGATGTCGGTCGCGATCAGGCTGATCTGTCCCAGCCGCCGGGCGGCGATGTCGCCGGCCAGGCCGTGGACGTAGACGCCCAGAGCCGTCGCATCGAAGTTATTCAGACCCTGGCCCATCAGGGCCGTGATGATCCCCGTGAGGCAGTCGCCCGAACCGCCGGTGCCCATGCCGGGATTGCCGGTGGTGTTGACATAGACGCGGGCGCCGTCCGTGACGACCGTACCGGCCCCTTTAAGGACGACCACCGCATGAGTGGCCTGGGCCAGCAGCCCGGCTTGTTCCTGGCGATCCTCCGGCAGGGGCTCGCGGAACATTCCCGTCCAGAGCCGCTTCATCTCGCCCGGGTGCGGCGTGAGAATGACCTGCGCCTTGCACTGGGCGGGCCAGCCCTTCAATTTGCTCAGATTGGTCAGGCCGTCGCCATCGACGAGCAGTCGCAGATTCTCCTGCTGGAGCAGGGTTTCAAGGATCTGCCGCAGCCCGTTGGTGATGCCCATGCCGGGGCCGAACGCCATCGCATCGTTGTCCGCGACGGCATTGAGCAGGGCGTTGATGGCCTTGGCGCTGACCCGACCGGCGCTGTCCTCGACCAGAGGGATAGTCGTGTAGCACGGCTCCAGAGCCGCGACGATCGGCAGGGCGCTCTTGGCCGTGGCCACGCGGACCAGTCCCGCCCCTGAGCGAAGGGCGGCTCGGCCACCGAGTGCCGCGGCACCGGTCATGCCGACACTGCCGGCGACGATGCAGACCTTGCCGAATGTCCCTTTGTGTCCGTCCACGGGGCGGGGTTCCAGCCGGGGAACGTCTCGCACGATTTCCATACTACCTCCCTGCGTCGATTTTTCGATTGATGAGTGTGGCCGCCACGGCCGCAGAGAAGCCATTGTCGATGTTGACCACCGTAACCCCCGAGGCACAACTGTTGAGCATGGTCAACAGGGCGGCCAGACCGTTGAAGCTCGTCCCATAACCGATGCTCGTTGGGACCGCGATCACCGGTCCCGCCACGAGTCCCCCGACCACGCTGGCGAGCGCGCCGTCCATGCCGGCCACGACGATGACGACGTTGGCCTCCTGCAGGCGCGGCACATGTTCGAGGAGCCGGTGCAGGCCGGAGACGCCGACGTCGAAGATCAGTTCGCTGCGCTGCCCCATGATCTCGGCCGTGACCTTCGCCTCCATCGCCACGGGGATGTCGGCCGTGCCTGCCGTCACAATGGGTAAGACGCTCTTTGATTGGGGCAGTCCCTTTTGTTCGAGGAGGATCGCCCGGGCTTCCTTCTCATATCGGGCCTTCGGAAAGCGACCGGTCGCTGCCAGGGCGTCGAAGACATCAGGAGTCGCCCGTGTCGCCAGGACGTTGTTGCCCCGGGCCGCGAGGGCGTCGAAGATTTGGATGATCTGCTCGGTGGTCTTGCCGGGACAGTAGATGACTTCAGGCAGTCCTCTGCGAAGCTGGCGATGATGGTCAACTCGGGCAAACCCGAGATTCTCGAAAGGCAGGTGCCGGAGCCGGTCCATGGCGTCCTCGACGCCGATTTGCCCGGCCTTCACTTGCTCCAGCAACTCTTTTATGTGCTCAGTCTGCATGTGCGAATTGATTATCGATAATTGATTATTGATGATTGGTTATCCGGGGCAGGCAGTGGAGCATCGTTGAGTGCGGACGGCGGTGAAGTGGGCGAATAATCAATCATCAATCATCCATCATCAATGCGTTCAGCCGGTCGAGCTGGGTTCCAGCGACAGATCGGCGAACAAGCCTGCGCGATACTTGTGATATGCCAGTGAGGCTACCATAACGGCGTTGTCGGTGCAATACTGTTTCGGCGCCACCAGCAGCTTCAGCGGGGGCCGGTTGCAGTCGCACATCTTCTGCATGGCTTCGCGCAGCGTACCGTTGGCGGCAACGCCTCCGCCCATCAGAATGGTCCGGGCGTTGAACCGGTCGGCCGCCCGCTTGGCTTTCTTGACGAGCACGTCGATCACCGCCGCCTGGAACGACGCCGCGATGTCGGCAATCTCCTGCTCGCTCATGCCATCGACGCGGTTGGCGCCCTTCATGTCCTGGCCCCGGCAGTAATAGAGGACCGCCGTCTTGAGGCCGCTGAACGAGAAGTCCAGCGAATCCCGGCCGAACATGGTGCGGGGGAACCGAATCGCCTTGGGATTGCCCTTCTTGCCGATCTTCTCGATGCTGGGCCCGCCCGGGTAGGGGAGCTTGAGGATGGAGGCGACTTTGTCGAACGCCTCGCCCGCGGCGTCGTCGACGGTCGAGCCGAGCAGCGTCAGCTCCAGCGGCGACCGGCAGTCGTACAGGCTCGTATGACCGCCCGAGACGACCAGCGCGACCGCCGGCAACTCGAGGTTGGACTCGGCGAGCATGGCGGATTGCAGGTGGGCGTGCAGGTGGTTGATGGCGACGAGAGGCTTGCCCCACATGAAGCTGAGGGTCTTGGCGGTGGTAACGCCCACCACCAGGGCGATGGTCAGTCCCGGCTGATTGGCCACGGCCACCGCGTCGATTGTCTCCTTATTGACCCTGGCCTGGAGCAACGCCTCGTTGACGACCGGGTAGATCTTCTCCGTGTGGGCGCGTGAAGCGATCTCCGGCACGACGCCGCCGTACTTCTCGTGCAACTTGATCTGCGAAGCCACCACGGACGACAGAACCTCCCGCCCGTCGCGGACCACCGCCGCCGCCGTCTCGTCGCAGCTCGTTTCGATACCGAGGATGGTAACTGGCTTTTCCATTGATTATTGATGAGTGATTATTGATTATTGTTCTATCTGATTCGGTCAATTATCAATCATCAATCATCAATTATCAATAGGCTAGGGAGATGACAAAATGAGCAAAGTTGATGAAGCCGTGGATTGCTTCTGCCGCGGCGCTGCGTGTTCGCAGGCCATACTGGGGACGTACGCCCCGGCGTTGGGGTTGTCGCGTGAGCAGGCCATGAAGCTGGCCTCCGGCTTCGCCGGCGGGATGCGCCTGGGCGAAACCTGCGGCGCCGTCACGGGGGCCTTCATGCTCCTGGGCCTCAAGTACGCCAAAGACAACTGCGATCAGCGGGACACCCGCGAGAACGTCTACGCCGCGATCCGCAAGTTCACCGAGGAGTTCCGCAAACGCGACAAGACGGTCGTCTGCAAGGAACTCATGGGTTGCGACATCAGCACGCCCCAGGGCGCCCAGGAAGCCACGCAGAAAGGCCTCTTCCGCTCCATCTGCCCCAATCTCGTCCGTCACTCCGCCGAGATCGTCGAACAGATGATATAGATTACGGATTGACGATTGCAGATTGCGGATTGCACGGGCCGGTGGCGTCGCAGGGATCCCATTGCCGGCATTGCGGCAGAGCCTTGTTCACCGTTGTGCGCCATCGTCTCCAGGCTAACCAGGATAGCTTCTCTCTCTCGATGTCCTCGATACGGATTTCACGGCCGATGCCTCCGTGCGACTCGATCAGCGTCCGAATCGCCTTCGCGCGGGCTTCCACGAGATTTGGGTCCTCATCCGTGGCGTCTCGACTGCCTCCATAGCGAGTGGATTGTGCAAAGTCATAAGCGAGCCAATAGGGATGCAGTCTCTCGGCTTCGCGCACAGACGACTCGGCAGCGACAACCGATCTGTCCGCCGATATCACAATCCGAACGGGACTCAGGGGAATGTCGACGAAATCCAGTGGCCCGACCACGACCAAACCGAGGTTGGCTTTGTTTGCATCCAGCACTCCCAGGTATTCAGACCCATTCTGGAGGCCTCCTTGATTGAACACGATCGCGTAAGAGGGTTTGGAGTCATCTGGAAAGATCCGGCAAACGTAGGGGCTAGAGACCTTGAAGATCAGGAGTTCCCGCCCGCCCACGAAGAGAAGTACAGGAACGAGCCACATTCCCATAACGGTCATAGCCGCACGCCTGAGCGTCATGATCCATCTCCAGTTCGACATCCTTCCGACGACCCTATTGTACAGACGGATCCTGTCCTCGGAAGACTGGAAAACGAAGAACGCCTTCCTCCGTTCGAGTCGGGAAGAGCCGGGTGGCAGCGGCAAGCGTCAGCTTGCCGATGGCTTTATGCGGGACAAGAGCCAGAACCATCGGCAAACTCCGCTGCGCTCCGCTTGCCGCTGCCACCCGTAGTGTTCTGGTGTGTCTACGGCCTCCGGCCTTTCCGTCACTTCTGAACCGTCGTTTCGTAGCGGACACCCTCCGGCACCGGGACCGGGACTGCGACGCTGACGCCGTGATCGCCGGCGGTCTGACGCGAGGAATCGACGGCGATGAACGCGGTGTACGCGCTCATCAAGCCGTACTCGAGAGCGACTTGCTTGATCTCACCCGGCAGGTCGGCACTCTTGTCGTACGTCGCCTGGGCGTCCAGTTCCTCGATCCGCTTTCTCGCCCAGACGCAGGCGATGCCGGGATGCGTCGACGAGCTGTCGCTGAGTTTCACCGGGACATTTATCTCCTTGTCGAGATTGCCGACTCGGCCTGTCACGCGAATGGTCGTGCTCCGCTGGCCTTTGAATCGTCCTGTGACGACGATGGGCCGGCCCACGAACAGGTCGGGGACATTCTTCGGATGGACGTCCGTGACTTCCAGATTGCCCCAGTCGATCGTGACATCCGTGAGGGCGGGGTGGCTGATGCGGTCGTAGAACAAATCCACCACGTCGCTGCTGCTGTCGTTCAGGCCCACATATGCCACGGCGCCCTTGCCGATCTTGGCCATGCGGTCGAGCAAATGGCGGTTGACGGAACTGCCCACGCCGAAGCTGAAGATGCGCGTGTCGCCCAGCTTCTCGTGGACGGCCGCCAGAATCTCGGCTTCGTTGCCGATAAAGCCGTCCGTCATGAAAGAGACCAGTCGGAATCGCTTCGGATCGTGCGGGAAATCCAATGCCGATCTCATTCCCTCGATCATCATGGTTCCGCCGCTCCCCTGGAGGTTCTGCACGCACTCGACGCCGCGCCGGACGTTCTCCGCCGTCGCCGGCACCGGCTCGGGAGCGAACTTCGACGAGTCATTGGCGAAGCGAATGATCTGGAACGTGTCATCGGGTTCGAGCTTGCGCAGGGCCCGGGTGACGGCCTCTTTGCTCTTGGCGATGGGCTGGCCGTTCATGCTGCCCGAGGTGTCCATCACAAAAACCATCTGCATGGCCGTGCGGCTGACGCGTTTGAGTTCGTCGGGCGGATAGAGCATCAGGCTGAAGAACCCGCCGCGTTTGTCACGGTGCGTGACCAGGGCGGACTTGACCGTCTGGCCCGCCACCTTGTAGCGGAGGACGAAGTCCTTGTTGGGGATGTTGTCGAGAGCGCTGAGTTGTACGTGCGTCTTGGCGGCGCCGTCGGTGGTGTTCTTGATCGCATGGCTGGAACAGGTGACTTCTTCGATGGCCACGCCCGCGTCGATATCGACCGCCAGCGAGATATCGTGCCCACTCCGCTCGTTGGGTTTCAGGTATTGTACTTCGGTGGCTTGTCCCGAGATGCCGGGCTGGCCGCGTGCGACTGCACCGACGCCAGTCGTCGATCCCGGCGGGTTGAACCGCGGCCCGACCACCATCGGGAACACGAATTCGTACCAGCCATCGGCGTAGGCCAGGGTGTTGAAGTACTTGATGTTGACGTCGATCCTCTTGCCCGGCTCGATATTGGCGACCTTCTGTGTAAAGATATTGGGCCGCTCCTGGGTGAGCAGGGACGCGACATAGCCTTGACGCCTCGCCTCGCTGTAGATTTGTTCCGCTTCCTGCCTTTCGCGGATGATCCCACGAATCTTCCGGTCCCCGACGATCATCAGAAAGTCATTGACCGCCGCATTGTCGGGCAACGGAAACACGTACACCGCCTCGATCTTCTCGTCCAGGGGATTGAAGAAGGCGATATACCCGCTGATCTCGCCCTTGACGTCGGTGTGCTTGAGCGGCAGCGGAATCTCCTTCTCCTGCACCCGCGCCAGCATCGCCCCCGACCCCGGCGTCTCATACTGCGGCCCCTGCGCCCGCGGCGCCGGTTTCTCCCGCGCAATCACCCAAATCTCATCTGCCGCCACCGTCGCCCACTCCGCCTGAACCTGCACCGGCACGCGGACCGCACCCGTCACTACTCCCCCGGGAGCACCTTCCGTGACGCGGTTCCTCTCGGACTGATACGACGGGCTCCTCGAATTGTCGCCGGGGGCGCGAGTGACTGGAATAGTCATCAGATCTTGAGCGACGAACGTACTTGGCCATGTGTGGAGCGTGATCTTATGTGATCCCGCGGTGGCTGAGCTGTCCTTTTGATTTGTTGGGCCATCTTGCGGCTCCTTTTCGTTCCTTGACGATCCTCCGACTATCGATTTGTCTGCCACAGGCGGCACGTTGTGGCTGGGAGTGGATGTTGGGCGTGGCCCCGAGGCCGATTCCTGAGCACGCGGGTCTGTCCCCGCTGTCTTCTTGTCAACAGAAGTTGAGCCTTGCATGTCCGGGTGTCTTGAACTGCAACTGAACGATGGAGCCAGCAGAACCGCCATAACGATCCCGATGAAGACAGTGGTTACAAGTGCGATGATTGCCTTCTTCATTTGGTCTCTCCTGCTTCCAGAGTGAGTTTGGCGGGGATGTTTTGTCCTTCGGCGTTGGCGGCGGCCATGAGGTTCAGTTCGTACTGTGGTTCGGCATCGCCTGTGATTTGCAGATGGACTGTCGCGATGCGGGTTCGGCCGGTGGGCAGGTCGGTGCCGGTGTTGAAGGCGGCGATGATGATGTGGTCATTGGCCAGAGCGGCCGGGTCGTAGTAGGGGGCGTCCTTGAAAGCTGCGTGCGAGCCGCCTTCGACGCCGACGATCTTGATCCGCCCTACGGTCGCCTTCAATTCAAACTGGTACGCGGCCAAGGGCTTGTCGCCGGAATCGATGTAGATGGCCACAGGCGTGAAACGTACGTTATTCGTATTCGCCATCCCCAAGCTGCGCTTGAGGCTGCCACCCTGTTCCCCCTCGTCGGCTGCGCCGGGTGGCAGCCTCAAGCCGAAGGCTTGGGGATGGCTGATCGCGAACAGGGCTATCAAGCTTGCCAGTATGCAGCGTTTCATGGCTATACCCCTTTTCAAGTAAAGCAATGTATACAGAACATTATAGAAAAGCTTATTCGTGGAAAAAGACCATGAACTTTTTCTTCAAGTTTAACTGGCACCATGGTTTTTTGATATTTGAAGCTAAATTTTCAATGGACAACTTAAAGAATTAGGCA
>CAYQXM010000013.1:0-49639 GCA_964421295.1 uncultured Pirellulales bacterium | reverse complement strand
ACCCCTTTGTTCAACGCCACTGCGACGAAGGCCACCCGATCCACGTCTTTGCGGTCGATGACCTCGTCGCCGTTGAAGTCCCACACCCGCTCGATATCCCGCCCCGACTCCACGTGCCGGGCCAACTGGAGCGCGTCGACGATATCGACCTTGCCGTTGTGGTCGATGTCCTGGGCCGCGACAGGAGTCGGACCGCCTCCAAACCACAGGATGCACGCCAACACGATGGTCGCGGCTGCTGTGGCTGGAACCGTCCAGTGAACCCATCTCAGCCGACGTACCCGTGGCCTCAGGTGCTGTCGGGCCGCCTCCGCGACGGCCCGATCCACAGCCGACAAATCTGTCTGCACCGGCGCGAACAGCTTTCGCAGGTCCTGCGAAAACCTCTCGTTGGGGTCTACTTCGGAATGTCTGTTCGTATCGTTCATATTCGTGTCTCCACAAAGTTAAGCACGGCGGACGGCCCAAAAGTTTTTGCCACACGTTTTTTTCTTGTCATTCCCGCGCAGGCGGGAATCCAGTAACGTCCGGCGTATTCTGGACCCCCGCCTGCGCGGGGGTGACAAGCGAGGGCCAGGCGTTCTATTCCAGGAAGTACTCCCGCGTGCCGGGATCGTCGCGGAGCTTCTGCAAACCTTGATAGAGGCGGGACTTAACCGTACTCAAAGGGATGCCGAGCGCGATGGCGATTTCGGACAGGCTCATGTCGTCGACGAAACGCATGAGAATCGTCTCCCGCTGCTCGCCCGGCAGAGACTTCAACACGGCCGCCAACTCGGGCCGGGGCGTTTGGGCTTGGCTGAGATCGGGAATCTGCTCCGGATCGAGGGCTTCGTCGCCTTGGCTTAAGCCTTTGCGGCGGCGCACGTTAAGGGACAGGTGTTTGACTGTCGGGTAGAGAAATGTCGTCAAGGCGGCGGTCAACTCAAAGCCGGGGAATTTGCCCAGCAGGTAGAGGAACGTTTCCTGGAGAACGTCCTGAGCGTCCTGGTGGTCGCGCGTGAAGCGCCAGGCCAAACGATAGACCCAGTCCCGGTGGCGGTGGTAAAGCTCGTCAAATGCCGCCGGGTCCCCCAGATTAACACGTTCTACTAACTCTCTGTCTGATCGCACGTTGCACTCCGCTGTTGATCGTGACTGCCTCGTCGAGCATCGTATCACAGCCGTTCAGTGTTTGCACGCTCCAACACACAAAGAGACGTGGCGACATCGAAAGGCCTGCGACTCTTCGCTTGATCCGTCCCATATTTTCTTGCGCCACACCCGCGCCGGCCGCATTCTTCGGAAACGATTGCACGTGCGCGGATTTTGTTCGGTTTTTGTTTGGGTTTTCGGCTAGCCATGGTCGATAGATCATGCGTCGGCTCGGAAACGGACCGCAAAGGACTGTGAGGTGAACCAGATGGAACTGAACGAAAACAGAAGAATCGACGCCGTGTGTCAATTCGGGCCGGGAGGAGATTATGCAGTTGTCTGGCCGCCGGGACCGCCGGAGGCAATGGATGCGTCGACAGGGCCGCTGACCCGCCTCTTGGCGTCCCTGACAGATATCGTCGGCATCGTATCGGGTGTAGCTCGCGGCCGTCGCGTTGAGCCGCTGATGGACCCGGTCCTGGCCGAATCGGAACTGGAGACTCCCCACGATGCGGCTCAGATCATTCGAATCGAACGATGCGTTGACACCCCGGCAGATTCAGGTCCTCCGACTCGTCGCTACCTTCTGCGACAGACAGCGCTATTCACCGACGATAGCGGAGCTTGCCTCCGCAATGAACCTCAGCCGAAGCACCGCATTCGAGCACCTCGCCGAGCTGCAAAGAAAAGGGTTGGTCTCGACCTGCCAGGGCAGGGCACGCTCTTTGAAATTGACCTGCCAAGGCTACGAACTGCTTGAGCAGGCCGACGTCGGCGGGGGCGATGCGGCGGTCGCCCCGGCGGATACCGCTGGGACCGTGATTCCGCTCATGGGCCAGGTTGCGGCGGGTGTGCCCGTGGAAGCGGTGCAGAACGAGGAGAACCTGTCGTTCCGAGATTGCTTCGGCAGCCGCGGTGAGCTGTTTGCCCTGGAAGTGCGCGGGGACAGCATGATCGAGGAGGACATCCGTCCGGGCGACTACGCCGTCTGCCGGCGCAGTGCGACAGCCAGCAGCGGCGATCTGGTCGTGGCGCGCGTCGAAGATGGCGCCGCCACGCTCAAACGCTTTCACCGCGACGGCGAGAGGGTCCGGCTCCAGCCGGCCAATGCCAATTACCAACCTATCATTCCCACGGATTGTCACATCGAAGGCGTCGTGGTCGGTCTGATTCGGCGGCTTTAGACGCGCCGGTGTCGCCCCGACAAAGGCATTGACGGAGGAGCGGACTGCGGGTACCTTATCCGGAGCGCGCAGGGTGTGCGCAAGAATGGATGGATACCTTGTTCTCGAAAGGAGTTGAGATGAAAGCCACAAAGCTGTGTGTCATAGCGGGTGTGATAGCGGGACTGATGATCGCGGGGTGCCACAAACCGAGCGAGAAGCCCACGACGGAAACCCAGCCGGCCGTGAAAGCCGCCGAAACCGCCCAACCGGCCGCCGCAACGCCGAAGCCTGCCGAAACCCCGAAGCCCGCGGAAGCCCCGAAGCCTCCCGTGACGCGGGCGGAGATCGAGGCACAGAAGAAAGCGGCAGCAGCAGCTGCGAGGATCCGGACCGGCAAGTTCTCTCTCCGCGTCAACTGCGGGGGCGAGGCTTTTGCGGATAAGGCCGGCAACCCGTGGGTCGCGGATCAGGAATGGGCGCAGGGCAAAGCCTGGGGCGCTGTCGATGGCATGACCGTGGATCGCACGGGCGTCGGCATCAAGGGGACCGACAATCCGAAGATTTATGAGTTCGAACGCTATAGCATGGAATCGTACAAGTTCATGGTTCCCAACGGCACCTACACGGTCAAGCTGCACTTCTGCGAAACCTACGAAGGAATCACCGCCGCCGGTGAGCGCGTGTTCGGCGCCAGCATCAACGGCAAGGCGGTCCTGACGGATTTCGATCCGTTGAAGGAAGCCGGGGCGCTGAAGGCGATTGTGAAGGAATTCAAGGACATCCAGGTCACGAACGGCCAGTTGGTGATCGGGTTCACGCCGAAGGTCGAGAATCCTGAGATCAATGGCATCGAGGTCCTGGCCCAGTAAGCAAAGAATGCGCGCCGCGTCCCCGCCCGACTGCTCAGCCAGGCAGGGACGCGGCCTGGTTTGCACCAGAGTGCGTTCATGCCGCGGCGTCGAGAGATGATTCGGAAGGGTGACCTGCTTGCCTTGTTGGGTGCCGTGATCGGGGGGCTGATCGGGCACGCGTTGTTCTTTTGGGCGATGGATCACGGAATCTATGGGTTGATTCTTCCGGGAGGACTGTGCGGGCTCGGCGCGGGCTTATTCCACAATCGATGGAAACCACTCCCGTTCCTGTGCGCATTTCTGGCCCTGGGGTTGGGCCTGTACACCGAATGGCGTTTCTCCGCCTTTGCCTCGGACGCCGGCTTCGCTTACTTTCTGCTGCACATCTACCGCCTCAGCCTGGTCACCTTGATTCTGGTCGGAGCCGGGGCGGGGATCGCCTTCTGGGTTCCGTTTCACCGCGCCCGCGAGACGTGGTGAGTATCTTCGTCGCAACCGTGCCGCGTTCTTTTCTCCGGCGGCATCACACGGATCGATTTCCTTTGAAGGCGCGTTGTGAAATCCTCTATAATCGGAGCGTATGAGGATGATCGCATCCTTGGGGCAAGCGGTATCTTGAATCACGGATCAGGAGTTTCCGTTATGAAGAATCTGAGTGGCAAGACGCTGGCGATTGTGCATGCGTCGATCGTTTCCAGTCGGCTGGTGCAGCCGTTCATCGATGAGTTCATTCCCGAAGTTACGGTCGTTCATCACGTCGACGACACGGTTCACAACAGCAATGTCGCCTCCGAACCCGGGGTGGTCCCCAAGGTCAACTATTTCAAGTTCACGACCTACGCGCACTATCTCGAAGAAGCCGGCGTGGACCTGATTCTGCTCGGCTGCTCGACGTTCAACCGGGCGGTGGAGTTGGCGCGTCCGATGATCAACACGCCGATGCTGCAGATCGACCGCCCGATGATGGACCTGGCCGTCCAGCAGGGCAAGACCATCGGGCTGCTCGCCACATTGCCGTCCACCGTGCCGTCCTCGGAGCGGCTCCTGCAGGTAGCCGCCGCCGAAGCGGGCAAGCAAATTCGGATCAAGACGGTGCTGTGTGGCGAAGCTTTCGCCGAGATCAAGAAGGGCAACGTGCAGAAGCACAACGACATCCTGATCGGCGAAGTCGAGAAACTGGCCGCCGGCGTCGATGCCATCGTCATGGCCCAGGTCTCGATGAGTGCGCTCGAACCCATGCTGAAGAATACGAGAGTGCCGGTCTTCAACAGCGGCCGGACCGGATTCAAGAAAGTCCGGGAGATTCTGGAATCTCTCTAGGGTCCGATGAAAATCGTCGTCGCGATGGATTCGTTCAAGGGCTCGCTCGGCGCGGAGAAAGTCTGTCGCATCGTCGGGGAAGCTGTTCGCTCGACCGTGCCGGGGATTGAGGTCGTGACAAAACCGATGGCGGACGGTGGTGAAGGCACCGCCGCGGCGCTGATGGCGGCCGCCGGAGGACAGTGGATCGCAGCCGAGGTGATGGGCCCGTTGCCCGACATGCGGGTGAAAGCCGGCTTTGTGTGGTTGTCCGACAGTCTCACCGCGCTCGTGGAGATGGCCACGGCCAGCGGCCTGACGCTCCTGAATCCCAGCCAGCAGAATCCCCTCAGGACCACGACCTACGGAACAGGCGCACTGATCAAAGCCGCCATCGATCACGGCGCTCAGCGCATTCTCCTCGCCATCGGCGGCAGTGCCACCGTCGATGGTGGTGTCGGTGCGGCCATGGCTCTCGGCTGGAGTTTCCTGGATGCGGCAGGAAGGGAGATCGGCTTGGGGGGCGGCGCACTAGCGAAGGTATCACGCATCTGCCCGCCGGAGCGTGAGGCGCAGATACCCATCGATGTGCTGTGCGACGTGAATAATCCTCTGTGCGGTCCGCACGGAGCGGCCCACGTCTACGGCCCGCAGAAGGGTGCGACGCCGGAGATGGTGCCGACTCTCGATGCCGGGCTGCTGCACCTGGCCGCGGTGGTGCGCGAACAGCTCGGCCGGGACATCGCCCACCTGCCCGGCGCCGGCGCTGCGGGCGGCCTGGCGGCGGGGGCCGTCGCGTTCATGAACGCCCACCTGGTCTCGGGCATCGATGAGATCATGGCGGTGAGTCGCTTGCAGGACGATCTGGCGGATGCCGACTGGGTCATCACCGGAGAGGGGAAGCTCGACTCTCAGTCGCTTCGTGGCAAGGTCGTGTCCGGCGTCGCACGCCTGGCACGTGAGTGTGACGTGCGGGTGGCGGTTATCGCCGGACAGGTCGGCTTGTCCACCGACGCCTGCCGGGCGGCCGGTATCGACGTCGCCCTGGCGTGCCGGCCCGACGCGATGCCTCTGGACGTCGCCATCGCCAATGCCGAGACGCTCGTTGCGGAGGCCGCCCGGCGATGGGCGCAGACGCACCTGCGTTGACGTCAGTTGAAGGCAATCCAGTCGAGGGAAACCGTGCCGGTCTTGACGAGGACCTTGAGCTGATTGGCGCCCTGCGACAACGGCAGGGCTTTCAGCGGCATGTCGGTCCATTCCGTGCCGGCGATAGTCACGGCCTCGATGCGGCCGTTGAGGGACAGCTCGACAATCGCAGGGCGGCCATTGCTCCTGGCTCTGACCACCGGGGCACAGTTCCTCGCCGTCAGACTGTGGATCGTGTACGCCGTCCACTCTCGCTCACCTAGTGTGATTCCCTGGCCTGTGCCGATCGGCTCGACGGGCACGGGCTCCGCAATGCGATAGTACTTCGAGTTCTGCCCGCTGTCATTCACCCAGTAGGATCGACTGGGGCCTTCGTGCCCATAGTTCTCGGCTTCGACACGCCCCGGCACACGGCGAAAAGCCGCGTTCACCACGTCGGGACAATACCGGCAGTTCTCCAGCTTGATATTCTCGATGAGTTGATCGAACGCTTTCTGTGCCACGTCAGGTGAAGGCCTGGCCCCGCCCCGGGCATAGGCACGGATTTCCTCCCAGCCCTGCGGCGGCTTGATCGAGTAGGGGGTGTTGGCCGTCTCCATCTTCTTCCACGGCCAGAGCGACCAGCCGATGTTGTGAGTTTCGAAATACTGTGTCGTTGCCCAGTAGATGGCGCTGTCCTTCTCGCCGGTCTCGCCCACCCAGACGGGGGCGTTGAGCCGTTCGCGCTGCTCGATGAATCGGCTGATGTCGTTGAGTTTCGTGGGCCGGTCCCAGCAATAGAAATGGAACTGGTAGAAGAGATTGCTGTCGAAGGGTTTGGAAAAGACGGACCAATCGTTAGCCCAGTCGCAGCCTTCCAGTGTGATCATGTGCCTTTTGTCCACCTGGCGGATGGCGTCGGTGAGGCGGCGATAGAGTGGTTCGAGCTGGTCCTTGTACTTGGCCGCCGCCCCGGTGCGGGCGGGCAGGGGCTCGTTGAGCAGATCATAGCCGGCGACGGCGGGTTCATCCTTGTAGCGGGTCGCGATCCTGACCCACAGGTCAACCAGCCGGTCCTGGTTCTTCTTGTCCATGAACAGGCCGGGCTCGTCGTTGGGACTGTCATCGATGTTCTGGCCGGTCTGGCCACCCGGCGCGCCGTGCATGTCGATGATGACGTAGAGGTCGTGCTTGCGGCACCAGCCGACGAGATGGTCCAGCAACTGGAATCCCTCATCGATAAAGACGGCGTTGTCCCCCTCCGTCAGAAACAAGCGAGAGTTCAACGCCGGCCGGACGGAGTTGAATCCGAGTTCCGCGATGCGCGCGATGTCGGCTTCGGTGATGTAGTTCTGGCGAAACGCCGACCAGAACCTGGCCGCGTTCTCCGTCCCGATCAGATCGCTGACGACCTTCTCGATCCGGCGGGGGCGATCCGCCTGTCCCTGGAAACGCCACATGTATCCTTCCGGCAGCATCCAGTTGCCCAGCCCGACGCCGCGGAGCAGAACCTTCCGGCCGCTCTCGTCCACCATGTCCTGTCCCTGCGTCCGCAGGAAGGTCACGGCGCTGCTCGCTGGAGAACACGCCCAGATCGTTACGAGCAAGATGACAGACAGCAAACGCATGGCAGACTCCGGGTGCATTTACACGTTCTTGACGAGCGTCAAATCTCCGGTCGCGGCGGCCTTCAGGATCGGACCCATGTACGCGTCGACCATCGCCGCCGTCAGGGGGACCGGCATATTCTCGAGTTTCATCTTCAACTGAGGATTCTTCGCCGCCGCGAGGGCCCGGTCAATGTGGGCGGGGCCGAAGCCGTTGACGTCCGCCAGCTTGGTGGGGAAACCGATGGCCTGGGCGAAGGCGATCATCCCTTCGGCTACTGCGATGCCCAACTCTCGCCACCGCAGAGGTTGCAGGTCCTTCCGCAGGTAACCACTGTCCTGGAACCATCCGCCCACGAGGCGCAGCGGCTCTTCAATCGCGGGGGCGAAGAAGACGGTGTAGTAGGGATTCATCAAGGCACAGGCACGGCCGTGGGTGAGAATGTCCACGAGCGAAAAACTCGTCAGGTGCCCGCCGCTGGTGCCGCCCACCATGATGGCGTAGCCGCCCAGATCGGTGGCCAGACACAGAGCTTCACGAGCGGTTGCCGAGTGCGAGCTGACGGCAATGGGCAAGTGGTTGAGAATGAGCGGAATGCCCACCTCCGCGATGTGCCGGAGCGTGTCGTAGTGAGGCTTGCCCACCGCGCCGAAGAACACTTCGAGTATGTGAGCCAGGCCGTCCATCGCCCCATCGGCGGTCAGGGCGGGCGGGGCGCTGTGTGTCACGGTGTAGTCGAAGATGGCACGGCAGGGCACGAGGGCGTCGTCGACGATGAGCTTCTTCTGGCCGGTGCGGAGGTCCGTGATATTCGAGTATTTGGTGAGGTGCGCCCCCGAGCCGGCGGCCGTCTCGATGGCCACGTGAGGCGTCAACGTCTTGCCGGTGGCCTGGAGGCGTTGGGTGACCAGGCCGACACCGAAATAGTCGTCGAGCTCTCCGCCCAGCGTGTGCAGGACTTCCGCCGCTTTGACGGCGTCGATCGTGCTGCCCCCGCCCAGGCTGACGATGACGTCGGGCTGGGCTCGCCGGAATTCTTCTGCGATACGGAGGACGTCTTCACGTGGGCTGTTCGGCTTGGCGCCGGCGACCTCCGCGGCGATGGCCACGCCGGCTTGCCCAAGCGATTTACGCACGACGGCCAGATGGCCTTCGATACTTGAGAATCCACCGCGGACCAGCACGGCCTTCTTGCCGCAGGACGCAACCACGCTACCGGTGTCGACCAGCACGCCGTCGCCGAAGCGGTAGGCGTTGCCTTTGAACTTCTTCAGAAGGTCACTTGCTGCCTGGAAGCGGTTCATGGAGTAACCTCTCGCCAGTTGGTCAGCACGGGCGGCAGGGAACGCGATAGACCCCCGGCAATCTCGACCGGTTTCGATTCGATCTTGACGGTGGCGGGCGTGAGGCCTTCACGTTTGGCGGTTAACGTAATCGTGCCAGGCGTCAGCGTCGAGCGCACGGCCACGCGGTTGATGCCGCACTCGGTGTCGAGATAAAGGTTATTCGTGGATTCGAGTTTGGCCGCGTTGAACCCGCCGCGCCAGGTGGCCGGGCCGGAGACCTCGAAATCGACCCTCGCCTCATCGGTCGGGCACCGGCGGCCCTGGGCGTCCACGACCTCGAAATCAATCAGGGCCACGTCGCTGCCGTCTGCCTGCAGGCCTTGCGGGCCGGTACGGAGCGTCAGCTTGAGCGCCTTGGGCTCGCCTGCCGTCTGGATTTCCTGTTGAGCGACGACCTTTCCGGCTTTGCTGGCGACGGCCTTGATCGCGCCGGGGGCGAATGTCACGTCAGGGAATGCGTAGATATATCCCGTATCCTCGGCGCGCCCCTGGCGGCCGCCGTAATTGTCCGCGAAGGCGAATGGCTTGTTCGCGGTACCGAGCGATTTGCCATTGACGAACAACTCGACCTGATCGCAATGGCTGGCGGCGACGTAGACTGTCTTCTTCGTGTCGGCGGGATAATTCCAGTGCCCGATGATGTGGAGATCGGGCTTATCGTTCTGCATCACGCGGGAGACGTAGAACAACTGCTTGGGCAGTCGCACGCCATCCACCTTCCCGCTGACGCGGAGGACGTAGCTGCCTTGCTGGCGGCCGTCGGCGTCGGAATCGCTGAAGTAGATGGAGGCGTAGCCGGACCACTTCGAATGGTTGGGGTCAGGATTGTCGATCCGGTTCCGCATATAGGCGGCGTATCGTGTAGTCGCGGCCAGGCAGAACGATTCGGACGTCCAGTGATACGTATCGACGGGCCGTCCGCCGATCGAACCGGCCTTGGGTTTGAAGCCGAAATGCGGCGGGGAGTAGTCATCCCACACGTTGCGTCCGGCCTCGTCGCGGAAATCTTCCGTCTCGACCAGCGGCGCCTTGTCGCGGCGGGAGATGCTGTAGCCGCGGAAAATGTCGTCGCCCGAGACCCGGTCGGTGCGGGCATCCTGGCCGACCATGACGCCGTACCACTCGGACATCGGCGTCAGGGCCTTGTTGGCCTCCGACTGGTCGTTGTCACGCGTGCCCATGACGCGTCCGCCGTGCGGGTCGAGCTCCTTGCGCAGGGCCACCATCTGGTTCATCTGCTCGGGAGTCACGATGGTGTTGCCCGCCTCCCAGAAGAAGATGCTGGGGCTGTTGCGATAGAAGATCATCGTGGCCTTCATCACCTCGACACGCTGCTCCCACTGACGACCCGTCACGAGGCGCTCCTTGTCGCCCGCCGGACAGACCTGGACGACGCCCAGCCGATCGCACGCGGCGGAATCCGCCCGCTGCGGCGCCACGTGCATCCAGCGGACATAATTGCCATTGCTCTGCCGCACCAGCGCCAGGGTGAGGTCGTGCATCCAGGCGGGATAGGCGCCGGCGAGCCCGGCCCAGTCGTTGGCGGAGCGTTGGGCATAGCCCGTCAGCCAGACGAAGCGGCCGTTCAGCCAGACGCCGCCCTTGCCGACGCCGCCTTTGAATTCGGTCTGGCGGAAACCCGTCGTCGCTTCCGTGACGTCCACGACCTTGTCGTTGACCGTGAGGATGGAGTAGACACGGTAGAGGTAGGGGTCGTTCACATCCCAGAGTCGAGCGCCGGCCAGCGAGCCGGAGGCAGTGAAGACCTCGGCCTGTCCGCCGACGATGTCGGAGGTGTTGCCGTCCAACTTCGCCTTGACGGTGCCGTTGGCATCGACCACGACCGCCGAGAGTGTGATGGACGCGTAATCGTTCGTGTCGTTGGCGACCTCAGCTTCGACCTTGATATCGACGGTCTTCTTCTTGAGGTCGATGGCTTCGGGATAGATGTAGACGCCGGTCGTCCTGAGGTTCTCGTACAGGGGCAGCGTTTGATAGACCTTCCCCGTGACAATCAGTTGCGCGTCGCGATTGAGGCCGCCGAAGTTAGGATTGAAGTCCTTCGTGTTCCACTGAAACGGCGTGTCAGTGCCCTCTTCGCGGTAGTTGGGACTATTGTCCACTTTGACCGCCAGGACGTTGTCCTGACCGCCGAACTTGACGAACTTGGTAATGTCCAGGCCGACGGGGGTGACGCCGTTTTCATGCTTGCCGACCGGTTGACCGTTGAGGAAGAAGCGTGCGGCCTGCCGGAGGCCGTCGAATTGCAGAAAGACCTTCTGTCCATCGGCGCCGGCAGGCAGCTTGAAGTGCTTGCGGTACCAGCCGATACCGAACATCTTCTCGCCCTGGTCGCCGCCGCCGTGGCTGATGTAGGCACGATAGGTGTCGGTCTCATTCCAGGTGTGCGGCAGGCTGACGGCGGCCCAGGCCGAGTCGTCGAATGCCGGCTGGTTGGCCTCGGCCGTGTCGCCGAACGCGAACTTCCAGCCGGGATTGAAGTTGTAGACCGCACGCGGCGAAACCGGGGGCTGATATACGGCCGCATGGGCAGCACCCGCAAGAACGGCCCAAACGCATAGTGCCCGAATTCCAGTGCAACTCCGGATTCCTGCATGCTTCATAGTGATCCCAATACCTTTCTTCTTTGCGACATTATCCTCAGGTCCACACACACAGACGCCCATGATAGCGACGGGACCCGATCTGTACAACGGCCGACAGAGCCGACAAAGAGGGCCACACGCCAGGCCGAGTAGCTGGAGATGAGACGGCGCAGGGAATCTTTCGCCAGGGCTTGCACTGGAAGAATGCCGGCGAAGGGAATCGAGCTATCCCCGTTCCTGCTTCAAAGACGCAGATTTCTGAGGATTCACCGAAAGACGGCACACCAAACGGGAAAATGCTCCGTCCGACCCCGACTTGGGGATTGTCATCGAGAGTTGGGGTACGCTGCCCAGGCCGGTCAAAGCCGAGATCGTCGTCATAATTGAGGATTCGTGTCGTGTGTCCCACCCTGGTCAGAGCGTGACGCCATGTCTGCTCCGTGAGACGATTCTGCCAGCGTGAACGCTTCACGGAAGAGCCAGAGTACGAGGGCGACAGCAAGTATGAAGAGCAGTTCCGTGATCTCCTCCCAAGCTCCGAACCAGACGAGGTTGTCGCGGTAGCAGTGGAACAGGACCAGGCGCAGGAAACCGAACCCAATGGCCGCTACCCCGGCGGCGAAGAAGACCTTGGCCCACGCCACCGCATCCGTTCGCTTGAATCGCAGCGTCACCCATGAAATTGCCAGCAGCACAATCGCGACCACGGGCAGATACCTCTGTTCGAAGACCTGGTAGACGACAGGGTGCGAATAGGTGTAAACGGTTCCCCAGATTCGCGTATTGTAGGCCACGGGGACAATCGCCGCGCACAGAGGCATCAGCGCGACGAGCATGACGGCAGGGATCAGGAAGAGAAACAGCCGCTGGAAGCCGCAGGGCACGTCCGCGTGCTTGATGCACCGCAGGCCACAGGCTGAGACCGGCACAGCGCGCGTGTGGATCGCCGTGTCTGATCGGGTACCGGTCGGCCCCCTCGATCAGAGCATACGTCGTCAGCCCGAAGCAGAGGGTCATGCCGAAGCTGTGCAGGTACTCAAAGAGGGTGCACCGGTCGGTGTAGACCAGGTAATTGGCCGCGCAGAAGTTCTCGCCCACGAAGAAGCACAGCATCGCCCATTTCAGGGCGACCATCTCCGGCGCCCGTCTGCGCCAGAGGACGACAAAAAGGATCAAGGCGACGAGCGTGTAGAACGGCTTGACGGCAAACCCGGTCAGGACAGCCACCCACTGTTCGAACGGAGACGAATCGCGATAGGGCAATTGTGGAACATCGTCCGGCTGAATACTCGCGAGTTTCTGTGGGGGCGCGGCTTGGTAAAGCACGATGGGCAACGTACCCCCGACCACGATCAACAGGATGACTGCGAATAAGAACTGATGTTTGGCAGCAGGAATCATGGGGCCTCCGTTCTCTTGACGATCCGCGCCGGGACATGGATCAAAGTCGCGCCGGGCGGCACATCCCGGCCGGCCACCGTGCAGGCGGCCACCACCGCCCGCTCGCCGACCTCGACCCCGCAACCGATAACAGCCCAGCCGCCGATGAACGCGCCGCGGCGCAGGATGACTTTCCCGGCGCGGAACTCATCGATGCGAAACTCATGGGTCAGAACCTTCGCGCCCGTGCCGAAGAAGACGCCGTCTTCAACGGTCAGCAACTCCGGGAACATCGGATCGATCCACACCCCCGGCGAGAAATACACGCTGTTTCCCACCCGGGCTCCCAGCCGGCGCAGCAGCCAGACCTTCCAGCCGTTCACGGGCAGCCGGAATACCATGCCCATCAGGCCGGCCTTGGCGTAAAACCGGAGCGCCCGCCACACGGAACCTTCACAATAGCAGAATCCCGTCGGCTCCGCCGGATGACATGTCGGCCAGATGAAGACACGCTCATCGGTCCGACCCTGCCGGAATTCGCGCAGCCGGCGGCAGGCCTCCTTAAGATCGTCCGGGGATCTATATGACGCATTTTCAGGCACGGAACAGATACCTCGTCAGCTTGGAGGGAACATACGAGCATCCCGCCGGGACACGGAGTCGATTCGCCGTCAATAAGGTCGGACGGAATTCAGAAACTCCCGGTACTGCCGCATCCGCGGCCGCATGAACATGCTCTCGGCAAATCCGCGGCAGGAGGTCCAGCACTGGGCACACGATTGTGTGTCGGTGACGTTCCACAGTCGCCGGCGGATCGTGAAAATGTCGTCCGTCAGGATATTGCCGACGGGCTCGTCGAGCCGCTCCGTACACCGGGCCACATTACCGCGATGATCGATGTTCATCAGCAGCCGCCCCGTCCGGCAGTGTCCCACACCCCCAGCGGAGATGGCTTCGTCGAGATGCTCGATGTAAGTGGTCAATGTCACGAACTCGGGGTACTTGCGTTTCAGCCCGAGCAGGTGTTCGCTCACGGAGTGTCCCGGCAGACGCCGGGCCTTGGTGCCGCGGTTCCAGGAGTAGAGGTTGATCATATACGTGACGCCAATCTCGCGGCAGAGCTGAATGAGAGGCTCGACGTCGTCGAGGTTGTCATCCATCAGTACGCTGATCATGTGTACGCGATTGCGCCGGTTGGGCCGGTGCTTGCGGAACAGTTCCAGGGCCCGGATAGCCCGGTCCCACGCTCCCTGTCGGCCGCGCTGGGCATCGTGCTTGGCAGGATCGCGGTAGTCGACGGAGACGGAGATTTCCTGCAGCCCCGCCTTGAGCACGTCGCGGGCGACGGTTTCATCGACGTACCAGCCATTGGTGATGAGAATGGGGAAATGTCCGGCGGCGTTCAGGGCTGTGATGATATCATACGCGTCCTCGCGGATCAGGGGTTCGCCCCCGGCCAGGGAGATGATGAGCGTGCCGAGCCGGTTCAGCTTGCGGCCGATCAGGCGGATATTGTCGAGCGACAGCTCCTCGGCCGGGTCGTGCTCCTCTTTCCAGAAGTCACAGATCTGGCACTTGAAATTGCAGCGATACGTGATCTGCAAATTGCAGTGGATGAATCGGCTCGTGAGAAATCCCAGACCCAGTCTCAGGCAACGATGCTGATAGTGCCATTCGCTTCGCAAGCTCATGGGGAGTGCCTCCAGTGCCTCAGCTCCCCCAGCGCGGAAAACGGGTGCGACTGGAGGAGCGACAAGGCCATGTGACAGAAGATATGACAGCAATCATGACAGGCGGGTATTTCGCCGAATCGTTTTCGCGCGGAACGCAGCGCTTCAAAGTAACTGCCCGATTCCAGCAGGTTGACTTCGGCCTGCTTCCACTCTAGGCACGGGTAGTACATTCGCCCGTCGGGCCGGATAACGGGCATCAGCAAGGGGTGGCAGCGGAAGGCGTGAAAATCCCGGATTCCGTGGAGATATTCGGGAACGCCGAATATGCCCCGTCGGGTCCGCTTAAGAGCCAGCGTTCGGTCAATCAACTCCGCGTAGGCGGGATTGTTCCGCAGCTTCGGATTGACGGACGTTCCCAGAATTTCGGGCGACACCTGAAAGCCGACGCCGTGGTCGACCGCAAATTCGAGGACCTGCGTCACTTCCTGCAGATTGTCGGGCGTGACCACGGATGCCAGAACGAGCATCGTCTTCGTCCGGCGGCAGGTCTCCAACGCATAATCCAACGCCGCAAGCACTTCCTGAGCCACCTCCATCGGCCGGCCGATCACCCGGGCCAGGCTCACCGGATCGAGCGTGTCCAGGCTGAGTACCAGAACGCTCGTATGCCGAAGCAGATCGGGACGCCGGGCCAAGCCGAGGCCTTTGGTGTTGAGGACCGTGCGCAGGCCGACGGCCTGGGCGTGGGCGAGGATTTCTTCCAGATCGTCACGCAGCAGGGGCTCGCCGCCCGTGACATCGAGAGTATCGCCGGCCTCGCGGAGCAGGCGCAGCAACCGCCGGGCGTCATCCGTTTTCAACTCCGGCACGGGGTCTTCCTTGAATCGTTTGCCGTCGCTGTCGCAGCAGTAACGGCAGCTCAGATCGCAACGGTGCGTCACGTAATAGGAGAACATGAGCGGACGAACCGGCTTGCGGCCGAGCACCAATGCGCCCATGTTCCGGACGTAGTTAGACAGAAAGCCCATTCGGTGACATTTTTCTCCGCCGACCGAGCACATTGTGCACGCAGGCCGGGATGAAGGAGCCGTCGGTTTGCGGATAGGCGTTGCAGCACCGGCGCACACGGGCCAGGTCGAAGGTGTCGGCATCCTGGAAGGCATGGATGAAGATGGACTTGACGCGTCGCTCTGCCGCGGAAAAGGCGTGGCGCGGATCGAACCGCTCCCCGGCCATCTCATCGAGGACGGCGTGCAGAGTCTTCATCACCGTCTCCGACATGCACGGACGAAGGCCCGCCTGGCTGCCCTCGCGACTCCAGATGTCATAGATCATGTCCCGCATGTGATTCGTGTCTTCCTCATCCAGGCCGAAGACGGTACGGTTGGCGAGTGCGTTGCGCCACTGAGCGTCGTCAACGAACTGATGAAGAGAGACGGTGCCACCGCCGTCGAGGACCAGATAGAAAGCCAGGCTGAAACAAAGTGGATGGCTGCACGGCAAAGGCTGGAAATCGCTCGCACGGACGCCGGGTCGGCCCGCCGTGGCCAACAAATGCACGATCTCGGGAATCGTCAGGCGCATGTCTGCGCTGTTGAACTTCCGACCCCGGCCGGCGAAGGCTAGAGGCTGGATCATCAGGCTGACGAGGTGCGGTTGCGCGAAGAAGTAGTCGAGCACCGCCGGGAACTGGTCATCGTTCACGCCGCGGGCGACGGTCATGGTGAGCGACGTGGAGACCCCGGCCTCGCGCAGCAGGTCCAGAACGAGACGTTTCTCCGCCAGCAGTGGCCGGCCGCGCAGCGCCACATAGGCCCGATCGTCGAACCCGTCGAACTGAAGGGAGATCACGACGTTCCGCCGGCGGAGCTGGTCGATCAGCCCGGGTTCCGCCAGCAGCGCCAGGCCGTTGGTCGAGAGGCTGACGCGGACGATGCCGGGGTGCGCCAGGACCTCATCCACGAGGTCGAGCAAGTGCGGATGGATCAAAGGCTCGCCCCCGGAGAAGTTCAGGATGTCCACCTGCCGCTCTGCCTCAACCAGGGCGTCGAGGAGACGCGCCAGCTCGGCGCGGGTCATATCCCACGGCCGGCCGGCATCGATGAGGCATGCGGGACAGGCCAGGTTGCAGCGGGACGTGATCTCCACGATGGGCATGCAGATGTGCTGCTCGTGCCGGGGGCACAGGCCGCAGCCGGTGGGGCAGGGGGCGTTGCCGTCGGCGGAAAACGCGCGCGGCACCCATGCGGGCTTGATGGAATTCAAGGAGCGGACGTAGTCGTCGGCGTCCGCCCGTATGCGCACTCGTGAGGAACCGTGCTGAGGGCAGAACTTCTCGAAGAAGATGTCACTGCCTTCCTGGATGATCTTGGCCGGCACCATCTCCAGGCAGGTTAGGCAGACGGAATGTGTGACACCGAGCGTCTTCACGAACGTTCGCCTCCACATGCGGGGGGCGAGTAGAATCGCTCGTCCTGCATGCGATAGAACAGGTTGTAGGTGCAGGCGGGGATCATGCGCCCGGGGCCCGCCGGAACCATGTCGGGGCAAAGCATGGCGCGCGAACAGTCGAACGTGTCTTCATCCATGTGCGCGTGCAGATAGATCGTGCGCACGCTCGCCTCCGCCCGGCGCTGACGCTCGGAGGTGCTGATCGACCGGACGGTCGGGTAGAGCTGCTCGATGAGCCGGCGCAGCGCCATCAGATGCGTGGTCTCACCGGTGGCATAGAGCTGATCGATGGCGTCGGTGAAGAGATCGGCTGCCGGCTCAGGGCGCAACAGGTAGGAGTCCCCGAGCGCCCGCCGGATTCCGTCGGGAGACGAGAATCGCGTGAAAGGCAGCAACTGATCGCCGCTCTTGAGCAGGTAGCAGACGAGATAGCACAGCGGATGAGCGGACGGGCGGGTGATGAAGTCCGTCGGCTCCAGTGCTCCATGCGATTGACGGCAGACGATCTGGGCCGCCTCATCGACCGGGATGTGACGTGCGCGGGGAAACTGGCCGCCGCCCTGGCCGGTGTAGGTCATGGTCTGGATGGTCAGGCTCAGGATCTGATCGTTCCGGCGCATGAGATCCAGCAGACCGCCCAGCGCGTCTTCGTTCGTGTCTCGCATCAGGACGTTGAGCAGCGTCATGCGGGCGCCCGCGCGGGTGAGGTTCTCGATCGCCTGCTGTTTCACGGCCGTTAGATCGCGGCCATGCAGCCGGCAGCTGGTCTCGGGATCGAAGGTATTGTGCGAGAGAATGACATAGACACCCAGGTCGGCCAGCCGGCGGCAGAGCTCATAGTCGTCGGCCAAGCGCAGGCCATTCGAATTCATCGTGATCCGCCCGATCTCGGGCCGGCGGCACAGAGCGAGCAGCTCCAGCAGGTTCGGGTGCAGCGTCGGCTCGCCCCCTGTGACGTTGATCAAGTCAACCTGGCCCGTCGCGCTGATGATCCACTCCACCACCTCTTTCATTTCGCCGGCAGTCATGAAGTAAGTGCGGTCTTGCCGATTGTATGTGAAGCAGATGGGGCACCGAAGATTGCAGGCGTTGGTGATCGAGAAAATGGGAAGCTGACAGGGCGAGGCGTGCCAGGTACACGGGCCACAATCGTGAGGGCAACCCCGTTGGGGCGGCTTGGCGCCAAACACGGGCGACCGATCCGGCATCGGGCGCACGACCTCGCTCATATACCAGCGGCTGTCGGCGGCGATCAGGACGGGCTCCTGCGGTCCGCAGGGGCACAGGCTTTGTTGCCAAACCTGCCCGTTCCGGAGAAACACGCGTGCCGGCTGAATCTGCCGACACCGCCGACACATGCCGCGGACGGTGGTGAAGTAGATGTAGTCCCTCTCTTGGAGTCTGGGCATATTCGATGGGATCAGGGCGTGCCGGCGGGACTGTAGATTTCCGAAAAGAGCACTTTCAAATCTTCCGGATCAGAATATGCGGCCAGATCGACAAGCTTCGCCAGGCATGCTTTCCCGCAGGCGACTGTCTCCGCGCCGATCAAGACCTGGCCTTCATATCGCACCATGTTCTTGCGGAACCCCAGAATCCTGACGTCCAGTCGCAGGCTCTCGCCTGGACCGGGTAGACGCACGAAACGGATCTCACCTGCGCCGGCGAGCAGCCCCGTTTTCGTATAGCCCGAGGTCAGCATGATCAGCCAGTTCCCGAGCTGGACAAGACTCTCCATGACGAGGCACTCCGGCAGTGCCGGTCGGCTGCTGAAGGCGGTCTTGAGTTCATATTCCTCGAACGACACCGTTTTGATGCCCCGGATGCTTCTGCCGGGCTCGTATCCCGTGATCTTGTCCACCATGCGGAACTTCATCAGAGGCCCCCGTCGATCAGGATGGACTGGGCGTTGACATAGCTGCTGCGGTCGCTGGCCAGGAAGGCCACCAGCTCGGCCACCTCGCGGCAGGTCCCGACGCGCGCGAGCGCGCAGTAGGTCATGTATTGCTCGCGCTGCTTGGCCGGGACGTTGTCACTCACTCCCGCTTCCAGCATTCCCGGCACGACCGCGTTCACGCGCACACCATACCGGCCCAGTTCGCGAGCCAGGGCCGTCGTGAAGCCGGTGAGGGCGCTCTTGGCCGTGGCGTAGTGGACGGGAACCTCCAGCATCCGCACTCCGGCCAGCGAACCCATATTGATGATGCTGCCCCGTTTCCTCCGTATCATGCCCCGGGCAAACGCCTTCGTTACGAGGAATAAGCCCTTGACGTTCACATTCATCAGCCTATCCCAATCGTCCTCGTTGATCATGGCAAACGGCATAACCTGAGCTACGCCGGCGTTGTTGACCAGCACATCCACGGGACCCAGCTCCGCTTCGATGCGGCCGGCCAGCCGAACCGATGCCTCGGCGTCGGTCACGTCCAACGGGTAGGACCGCGCTATGGCCCCGGCGGCGGACAATTCCCTGTCCAGTTGCGCTGCCTTCTCGGCACCATTCTTATAGGAGTACGCCACCTTGCAGCCCTCGCGGACGAGGACCCGGACGATCTCCTGTCCGACGGCGCCGGTGCCGCCCGTCACGAAAGCAACCTTCCCTTCAAGCATGCGACGCCTCCTGTGTCTTCTCCGCTAGCTTACGCTGAATCAGATGCACGAACACGGCCACGTTCAGCAGGCTCGGCAGCTCCGTCTTGCGCAGTCCCGGCTTGAGCCGGCCGGGGGGCAATTCCGGCAGGGCTTTCTGCAATTCCTCGATGGCCTCCGCGGTCAGCAAACCATCCTTCTCATAGACGCCGGTCGTTAAACGTTTGCTCGCCTGACGTTCGAACTCGTCAGCTTCTATCGTGACGCCGAAGTGCTCCTCGATGAGAAAGCTCAGATCGAGCAGATCAACCGACTCCGCTCCCAGATCCTGCACCAGACCGCTTTCCATCCTGATCTGATCCTCCTTGGCGCCGGTGACTTCGCTGATCAAAGGCACCAGCCTGGCCCATACATCCTGTTCCGTCATGCAAGTCACGAGTATCTCCTGAAGATGAGCGTGGCGTTCTGCCCGCCGAATCCGAAGGAATTGGAAAGAACCGTCTTGCCAGCGAAGTCCCTTGACTCATTGGGGACGTAGTCCAGGTCGCACTGGTCGTCGGCTTTACTCAAGTTGATTGTGGGCGGCACGCGGCGTCGCGCGAGCGTCAGGACGGATGCCACCGCTTCCACGGCGCCGCTGGCTGCTATCATATGGCCGGTCATCGACTTGACCGAAGGGACGGGAATCCGATACGCATGCTCTCCGAGCACCTCCTTGATGGCGGCCGTCTCCGCGATATCGTTCTTGATCGTTCCCGTCCCATGTGCGTTGATGCAATCGATATCGTTTGCAGTTATCCCGGCTGATCGCAAAGCGCGGGACATCGAGAGAACGGCTCCTTTGCCCGCGATATCCGGGTCGGAGATCCTGAAGGCATCCATCGAGCTGCCATATCCGATGATCTCGGCGTAGATGGGCGTTCCGCGGACGAGGGCGTGCTCCAGCGTTTCCATGACGACAAACGCGGCGCCTTCCGCCAGAACGGTGCCCTTGCGTGAGGCGTCGAACGGCCGGCAGGCACGGGAGGGGGCGTCGTTCTCGTCGGACAGTACCCGCAGCAGGCTGAAACCTCCCAGGCCCAGTGGATTGAGCATACTATCTGCGGCCCCAGCCAGGGCGATGCTCGCATGATCTTCGCGTAACAACTCCCACGCCTCGCCGATCACCTGAGCGCCCGCTGCACATGCGGAGCAATTGACGTACCGGCCGGCGCGGAATCCGTACGTGTCGCCGAGAATCCGACTGGTGCAATCCAAGGCCGTTTGCAGCAGACCATCTGTCATCCGGTCCGGCAGCATCGTCACCAGAGCGTCGGTGATGGCTTCCGCATGGGCGTAGGGGGTCAGGTCCTCAAGCCGAAACAGCTCCAGGCCTACGCCCGTGAAGAGCAGGGCCTCCTGGAGGTCGGCCGGGTCGAGATGGGCGTCATTCACGGCCTCCCGAGCTGCCGCCAGACCGAGATGGACCTTCCGGTCCTTGATGGCCTGAGCCCGGGGGAAATCACTCATGACACGGTCGACGTCGAGATCTCTGACTTCTCCGCCGATCCGGATCGGGAAGGCCGACGCATCGAACAAGCGGATGGAGCCGATGCCGCAGCGTCCGGCGGTGAGGCCGGCCCAGAATGCCTCGACGCCCGATCCCACGGGACTGGCCACGCCCATACCTGTGATCACAACTCGGTTCATGCGGTTCGCACGACGAAAGCGGCTTGCTCACTGCCGTGGCCGAAACAGTTGGCCAGAATCGGATATCCGTTGGCAGACTGAGAAGCCAGCAGGGAAGCTGTCGCCACCTGTGCCGCCGCGGCCGCGGCGAATAGATTCCCCAGCGCGGACTTCGGCCGGACAGAGAGGCCGGGATTCAGGCGACTGTCGGCCAGGGCCCGTTGCTCCTGCCGGAACAAAGTGACATCACCATCACCTGATGCGACGACGGTGCCGATGTCGTTGTGGTGGGCCAGGCTAGATAGAACCTGGCAAAACGTGGCCCCGAGTTCCGTACCGGACGAGGCAGAGCCGAACCGGTAGTCCGTTAATTCCGCATAAGGCTTCTTGCCTCTCCTGCGGGCCGACGCTGCCTCTTCAAGCACAAGAAACACGGCCCCTTCTCCCGGTGTGCTGCCGGTACCGAAACGCCTCCAGGACGCGAAGACGCCCGACTGCTGCAGATGGATGAACGACAGCTCCCGCACCTTCACGTCACACCCGCCGACCAGGGCGCACGGGACATCGCCTCGCCGTATGGATCGAATGCCCGCGGCGATGGCCTGGGCGCCGTGGCCTTCCCAGGGAGTGTACACCGTGTTCGGGCCGCGAATGTTCAGGAAGATCGACACGAAACAGATCGGCATGTTGGCGAGGATCTTGAACGACAGAACCGGCCGGACCCGCTTGAGCGCGACCCGCCCATATCGCTGCAGGTCGAGCGTACCGTCTTCCCTCGCGGCCATCTGAATGATCGGCACGATCTCTTCAAGGGGTATTCCCGCGACGCCCGTCGCACCATAGAGGGCGATGTCCTCTGACGCGTAGGTCTCGTCCGCTGTCACGCCGGCATCGAGCAACGCGAGCCGGGCGGCGGCGACCGCCAGTTGTGCATCGCGGTTCATCAGGCGAAGTGACTTGTTGTCGGGGAAGTAATCCTCGGCTTGGAAATCGTCGACGGGGGCACACACGGGGCAGTCGAATCTGCTCGTGCTGAAAGGCGGTTTCACCGCGATGGTGGCCTGGTTGAGCATCCTGTCGAGGACGCGGGGAGGATCGCGTCCCAGCGGCGTGATCATCCCCAGGCCCGTGACCAGAACGCTACGGCTCATCGTTCGACATCCAGGTTCGCATGAGATTCTCACGCTTGGCATCCAGCAGGGGATCCTCGATGTACTTGAACGCGAAAACGAGCTTGGTGGACGCCACCTCGCGCACGCCGCGGAGTGCCCGGGCGGAGGACTTGCCGCCGGCTTGGTTGAGCGACATGATCTCGGTACAATAGGTCAACGTGTCACCGGGGCGGACCAGGTCGCGGAACTTGGTCCTCTCGAAGACGGTGAGGACCGCCTTGGCGCTGGCTCCGTACCTGGCCTTCAGACTGGCTTCGAGCAGGAGTCCCGAGAGCTGAGCCATGCCTTCGACGATCAGCACGCCCGGCATAACCGGCCGGCGCGGGAAGTGGTCGTCGAAGAAGTCCTCGCTTAAGGCCACATTCTTAGTCGCCTTGGCACGGTCTCCGACGTGCCATTCGATGATTCTATCTATCAGAAAGAATCTCATTCTCGATCCTGGGAGAGAATCGGCGGTTCCGTCTCACGGGGTCGGTAGACACAGACTCCGTCCCCGTGGGCGGCGTCCCTATCACAATATCTCCCTAGCCATGTATCCCGGTCTGCCTTGACTACATAATTCCCATCATGAGGCGTTGGGGCGGCAGACCGCAATCGCTATTCGCGGGGGCACGCCTCCGCGTTTGCTTCGTATGAGTAGAATGGTCCCGCGAAGTCACTTCTGTCAAGTGCAAAAGCGAATAGGGCGATGGAGGCGTGAACCACTGGTACACGGATGAGCGATGGGACTGTCACCTTCCGGTGAGGTGCCGGCACACAGCCCAACCGTCTCTGCATATGGCCGCACTGGTCGTTCGTTGGCGTATCGGCAGTGCGTGCTCACCTGGAGCTTGAGCGGGTCATCAAATGAGCGGGCCGGAGTCGTGGCCCCGTCCGTTCCAGAATCTATGTTCGAGTCGAGAGACTGAAGCGGCGAAGCACTATCTTCAGGTGAGAGACTCTGGCTTCGAGAAAGCGGCACAGCCGACGGCACAGTCAGGATGGGAATCGGCTCACATCGACCTGCAAGGGACAGGTATGCCGGTAGGCATGGTCGCTGTTATTCGAGCAGAAACGACGACTGGCGATCTATCGCAAGTCCTTGTGAGAAAGAAACTTGGAGACGAAGGGAATCGAACCCTCATTCCGGCATTGCGAACGCCGTGTGCTCCCGTTACACCACGTCCCCAGGAACGACGAAAGCCATTTTAAGCAGGATCGGCCAAAAGTCAACCTTTGGATAAGTGCTTTTTTGCAGATAGGTTAGGCACGGTCAAAACGCCCACCGCTCGAAGCTAACGACCCCTTCCAACGGTCCCCGGGTGTGCTCTCGCGGCTCGTCGGCGGGGTAACCCAGGGCCATAAGCTCCACGATCGTGATGTTCTCAGGGATGCCGACGATCGGTCTGACCTGGTCGGGGTAGAAGGAGCCTATCCAGCAGGTGGCAAGCCCTAACTCCGTTGCCTGCAAGCAGATATGTTCCATGGCGATGGCCAGATCGATGGGGCCGATGGCCTGGCCGCAGCGCATCGTGTCCTGACAGACCGTGCAGCCGATGATGATGGCGCCGGCGTTTTGAATGAAGGTCTGGCTGTTCGCGGCGATGGCGAGCTTGCGCTTGGCCTCCTTGCCCGTCACGACGACGAATCGCCAGTCTTGCAGGTTCTTGGCCGACGGGGCCTGCCGGGCGGCGTCGAGGATCTTGCGGAGGGTGTCCTTGTCGATGGGCTTGTCGGCGTACTGCCGGCAGGAGTACCGGCTGCGGATCGCTTGTGCAACGTCCATAGGTTGGCCTTTCCTCAAAAGGGACCGGAGTCTGTCCGTTACTGCGACTCCCCGCTGAGTATAGTGGTTCAGCTTCTTGACGCAACGGTGACACGACGATATTCTCATCGTTTCGAGCCGGGCGGTTAGCTCAGCTGGCTAGAGCACCTGCCTTACACGCAGGGGGTCACAGGTCCGAATCCTGTACCGCCCAATCCCTTCTCAAGATGGCCGGAGCTTCCCTGGTCACTTCCTTGGGCTCGAATCCGGCGCGTTCAATGCGCGAATCGTCCCGGCATCGATCCAGTACACATCCTGGGAATAGCCCGTAGTCGGGCGGGTGAAGAAGAGATAGTTGCCATCGGGCGAGAGCATGCCGAAACGCTCTTGCCGCCCGGAATTCATCGGCTCGCCCAGGCTGACCGGCTCGGTCCAACCGCCATCGGCCTGCCTGCGACTGAGATACAGGTCACCGGCGTCGCCGTCCGGGTTGCGCCGATTCGAGGAGAAGAGCAGGAAACTTTCGTCGGGGGCGATGAACGGCGTCCAGTTCAGAAACGGAGGCAGGTTGATACTGCGGGGCAGCGCCTGCGGCTTGGCGTACACTCCGTCCACAAGTTCCGATCGATAGATGCCGGAGTCGTTGAGGGGACCCGCCAGGTCCGCCATGAAGTAGAGCGTGCCGTTGCGGGCGATCGAAGGCTGGCCGGCGTACTTCAGCTCGGGATACCGCGCGACGAGCCCGACACATGTCGGCTGGCTCCAGTTCTTGCCTTCTCTTTCGACGAACCAGAGATCATCTCCCTTGACTTTGCCCGGAGTCGGACGCGAGGAGTAGAAGTAGACGCGTCGACCGTCTGCGGAAAAGACCGGGCCGCCATCGACATATTGGCCCGAGAAGGGCGCCATGACCGGAGCCGACCATGCGCCGCCTTCACGCCGGGCTGTCATGATGACCTGCGGCTCGCCCTTGTCGGGCCGGCGCCACAGCGACCAGAAAACCTCGTTGCCGTCGGGCGCGAAAGCAGGGGCACTGTGTTCGAGGTGATCCGTCGACACGATCCCGCGGGCGAACACTTCCGGCTGTCCCCCCGGCGGGGGCTGATTCAGGTAGTCGGGAATTCCGGCGGCGTTGGTCTCGTTGCCGTCATAAGCCCACTGGTACTTGGGAGCGTGTTCGCTATCGTAGTTGAAAGTCGCGGGCGTCGTGGTGCCGATGAGGTCGCCGTTACGATAGCGGGTGGTCCTCAAGTCCTCGGCCATCCAGACTTGCGTCCCGATGGTGACGGTCCTGTAGATATTGCCGTCGGCGTCGATGCAGTCCGTCCGTGCCTCCCGGCCTTCCTCTGCCAGGAGGCCGGTCGTCCATAACAGGCTCGGCAGCCCGATCGCCAGCAGTATCGCGTTCATTTTCCCGCACCTCCAGTGTCGCAAGCCAGTGACCGCAGCAGTGAGCCGCCTATTTCTGGATAAGACTATCGCCCAGGTAGATGCGATAATCCTTGATGCGTCCGGATTCGGAGCCCTGGCGCGGGACATAGCGGAAGCCGCTCACGGTACGGGTGGCGCCGAGGTTCAGGACCAGGCGGTGCGGATGATTGGGCTGCGCTGCACTCCATTCGGTGCGCCAGGAATTGGCCGTCTGGCCATCGATGGCGTTCTCGGCGACGCCGTCTTCCGACTGGCGTTCCTCGCTATCCACGTAGGCGACGGTCCAGCCTTCAGTGCTCAGAGCCTTCCCGTCGGCGTCGAGCAGCGTCAGTTCCGCCACGGCGGCATCGGGCTTGCCATCCTGCGCATTGAGCGATTCCAGGCAGAAGTAGCGGCCCTTGGCCGGCTCGGCGAATTTCACATCCTGAGCTGCCGTGCCCGCGGCGAACGACCCGGTGTGCACGGGCGTGACGCCCTCCAGCTTCAATGTCACCGCCGGACGTTTGACTTTGGCAAAATCCATCCCGGGCCGAAGCTGATTGATGATCGGCGTATCGAGTGCGGCGACCACGGGCTTCTCCGGTCCCAGCACATCGAAGATCAGGATCTCATTCTGGCCGGCCTTCAACCACGGGCCGGGGATGTACATCGTCTGCTGCGGGCCGATGTTCCAGTAGCGGCCCAGGTTGTGGCCGTTGACCCAGGCGTAGCCTTTGCCCCACGGGCGCATATCGAGGAAGGTATCGCCCGGCTTTTCCACGTTGACCGTGACACGCCAGACGGCGGGGCCGGTCGGTTGGGTCGTCTTGTACTTCAGGCCGGCAAGCATCTTCGCGTCCAGCGGCAGAGGGAAGATCTGCCAGCCCTTAAGTTCGGTTGCCGCAGCGCCGGCCGGCGTGAACTTGACCGGAGCGATGAGTCCCTTGCGGTCATGCACTTCGATACCGAAATTCACGCGGCCCATCGGTTCGAGAAGCACATCGAGCTGGGCCGTCGCCTTGCGCTCGGGCACCGGTACGGTGAAGTTGCTGCTGCGTCGGTCCATGATGCCGAGACGCTTGCCATCGAGGAAAACGTGTCCAAAATCGCGAACGGCCGCAGCTTCCAGGGTCCCGGCCGGTCCGGCGGGCAGGGTAGTGCGATAAAGCGTCACGCCGAAATCCTGGTCGAAGGATTCGAGGTTACGTGGTGCCTCCGCCGCCAGCGCTTCCGGCAGATTGTCACTCAGCACCGCACATTCGGCGGCCGTGACAGCGGGGATGGCGATCAAGGGATTTCTGGCGGGTGGCTCGGGGATCTTCTCGCCGGGCAGGAGATACTTCGCAAAGAGATCGCGCGTCTTGAAGAACTTGTCCGTCGTCCAGCCGGCCTCAGTAATCGGGGCATCATAGTCGTAGCTCGACGTATCCGGCTTGAACGGGCGATCCGCGCCCGTGTAAAACCCGAACGTCGTCCCGCCGTGTGCCATGTAGATACTGAACGAGGCGCCGACTTTGAGCATGTATTCGAGATCGACAAGGTAAGAATCGACCTTGCCGAAGTGATGCGGCTGACCCCACGTGTCGAACCAGCCCGGATAGAACTCGCCGCACATTAGCGGACCCTTCGGCAGGATCTCACGCAGTGCCTTGAAGCCGTCGGCGGGATTGGAGCCGAAGTTCACAACGGGGAAGAGGTCCGCGCGATAGCCGTTCTTCAAGGCGTAGGGCGGATTACACGCGAACAGCGGCACATCGAAGCCTGCATCCAGCAGGGCTTGACGCATGTCCCCCATGTACTCGGGGTCCTTGCCGAAGAAGCCGTATTCGTTCTCAACCTGGACCATGAGGATCGGTCCGCCCTTCGTGACCTGAAGCGGTCCCAGCACGCGGCCGACCTCCTTCATATAGCGCTTGGCCGCCTCGATGAAACGCGGATCGCGCGTGCGGAGCTTGATGTCGTCATTCTTGAGCAGCCACCAGGGCAGTCCGCCCATCTCCCACTCGGCGCAGGCATACGGACCGGGACGGAGCACGACCCACAGCCCGGCTTGCTGCGCCAGGCGGCAGAATTCGGCGGCGTCGGCCTGGCCGGACCAGTTGAACACGCCCGGCCGGGGCTCGTGCATGTTCCAGAACAGATACGCGCAGACGGTGTTCAGGCCCATCGCCTTGGCCATCTGGAGCCGGTGACTCCAGTATTCCTGCGGCACGCGCGGAGCGTGGACTTCGCCGCAGCGAATCTGGAACTTCTGACCATCGAGGAGAAAATCATTCTCACCGATGGTGAAGGTGTGTTGGGCCGGGGCGGTGGCGGCTCGCGCGACGCCCAGCCCAAGCGTGGTTCCGAACAGAAGTGCCACCCATACATGCTTTGCGTTCATATCGATCCTCACCTATGTCCTATTGAGCCTTTCCAGTTCAGACAGCGCGATCATCTTACCCCGGCTTCCCCCTTTTCTCCATAGTTTTTGGCCCGCGCGTCCTATGCCATGAGATAGTCCCCGTGAGTGTTCATTTCGTGTTCCCCTGAGGAGATGCATGTGTCGCACGCAGCGCCGGAACCGACGCGGCCTCGACCCAATACACGTCACCTTTGTTGCGTGGCGTATGACGTTGGAAGAACAGGTATTTGCCGTCCGGCGATAGTCCCGGGAAGCATTCCTGCGAGCGTGTGTTGACCGGCTCGCCCAGACTGACCGGATCAGTCCAACTGCCGTCCGCGCGGCGGCGGCTGACATAGAGGTCGCCGTAGTCGTCGAGAGCGCCGGGCCGGTCAGAAGAGAACAGAAGGTAACTCTCGTCGGGAGCGATGAATGGCGCCCAATTGTGGGAACCAGGCAGATTGATGCTACGGGGGAGCAACTCCGGTTTGGTGTATTCTCCGTTGATGAATTCAACGCGGTAGATGCCTTGATTGACCTTGGCCTCCGCCAGGTAGCCGAGGAAGTAAAGGGTTCCGTTGTGGGTAAGCGTTGGCATGCAGGCCAACCGCAGTTCGGGATATCGGAGGGTGAGATTCAAACACTGCGGCTCACCCCAGTTGTCACCCTTCCTCTCGGCAAACCAGATGTCGAGCGGTGCATCGTCTTGTGCGGCAGATAAGGGAGGCCGGGGCAAGTAGTAATAGACCCGGCGGCTGTCGGGGGAAAACACGGGCATGATACCGAACCGAGTGATGCGAGGTGCAGACCATCGGCCGTTCTCCTGTCGCATCGTCATGCTCAGGCGGGGCCCTTCATCCGGATACCGGTTCGCAAACCAGAACACCTCGTTGCCGTCGGGAGAGAAGGAGGGGGCACTGTGCTCGTTTTCCTCAGTCGATACGATCCCGCGTGCGAAGACCTGCGGCGTTGCGCCCGGGGGCGTCTGTCCGAAGTAGTCCCCCGCGAGATTGTGGAAATCGACCTCGATCGGAAGCGAACGCTGCTCCATGCTTTGGCGGAAGACGATCGCGTGGGGATAAGCCGTGTGGACGTTCTGCACCTCCGCCGCCAGCTCCGCCGGGGGGATGTGCATGGCGATGATGTGGCTCGGCTTGATCCTGCGGGCAATGCACTGCTGTGCGACGGTCGAGATGTCGTCGCGGCGCAGGAATAGAATATCAATCGGCGTTTGCTCGAACGGGAACGTGGTCAGACGCGTCTCGTTTTGTTCGATCAAGTCATCGCCCAGGTGAAAGAAACGCACGCCGTTCAGATTGACGACGAAGGTGAGTCTGCTCGTTTTGTCGGACGCGTCATCGCCGCCCAGGCAGAGGACCTCGACCTCCACTCCATTGAGGCTGACGTGTTCGCGTGCACCGGCCGCCAGAGTGACTTCCCGAACGCGGTCGCAGATCCGGGCGAAGCCTTCTTCGGTGCGCAAACGATCGACCGCTTCTGCCGGGGCGATGAGCCGGCAGCGCGTGTTGCAGCGCATGTGCGACGTCACGACTTTGACACTGAAGTGGTCAGCATGGCTGTGGGTGACGAGCAGGAGATCGACGTTGGCAAAGGGCTCGCGCGCTTCCGTCATCTGGGCAAGCAACTCCGCGGACGGAGAAAGAAGACGGCCGGGGCCGGTGTCGAACAGTGCGTCAACCAACACCTTCTTGCCCCCGTGCTCCAGCAGAAAACCCTCGTTGGCGAGGTAGGTGACCTTGGGTGCATTGTCGGCGCCGACGGCGGTCATGGCGGAGAACAGGATTGTCAAGCCGATGGCCTTGATCATCTGACTTTTCATCTGATGTCCCTTTACATACCGGCCGCTGGCGGGGCGGTGTCGTTCAGCTTGTAGTGGATCGTGCCGGGATAGCCGGGCACGACGGTCATCAACTCGCGGCCGTCGTTGAGCCGGTCTCGGCGGACCCGCGAGTAGGGGACGCCCCAGCGGGTGAAGCGTCTGCCGACGGCCTCGCCAAACCATTGAAAGTCCACGTCGATGGCGTGACCGCAGTCCCGCAGTTCCGTCAACTGGCGGTTGAGCGTCTGCGAGGCGGTGATCTCCCAATGCATGTGTATGACGGCTACCGCGAGGGCGTTGATCATCAGAATGGCGACAAGGATCCATGTCATCGCCACCTGACCCCGGCAGCGTGACGCCCCGAAGGCGGCGATCACCGGCACCAGGGGGATCCACCACATCTGGGGACCATACCGGGCCCACCAAGTGTGCAGACTGACCAGCAGGGACAGGGTCACAGTGACATACCCCAGGACCATGAGGCCCCGAGGTAGGCCGGGTCGGAACAACAGCCACGCCGCCAGCAGGAGGCTGATCAGCAAGGCTCCGCTGAAGAATGGTCCGAATCCGGCGACACGAATTTCGTGGGTGTGATAGGTGACCAGGTTCCTGAGCGGCACGAGGAAGGGCCACATGAAGGTGGCGTTCTGGCCATCGGTGTAGGGTTGAACGCCGGGTTTGCCGAAGAGGGCCATGGCGTGGCGGACCACCCGGTTGTGGCCCAGCATGTTCTTGGGCGTCTCGTACTTCTCGATGCCCTCGTTGCCCTGGGCTTCGAGACTGGGAAACGCCTTCGTTCCTTTGTAGGGATAGAACGGATGGCCGCGATGGATGAAGTTCGTGACATAGGGATTGTATCCGAAAGCGAAGACCCCGATGGCGATGACGCCCAGGTTTAGGGCGACGAAACGCCAGAGCAGATCACGTCGCTTGAGGAGGCAATAGCATCCGGCTCCTGCCGTGACGAAACAGAGGAAGACCAGACCCGTAAGCTTGGAGTTGATGCTGCAAACAGCCGCGGCGGAACCCACGAAGACCACCAGCCAGTTGGGACGGCGGAAGATGCTGAACAGGGCTGCTGTGTAGCAGGCGAGGTAGCAGATCATCAGGCCATCCACCATGAAAGCCGTCATCTGAACCGTCGTCACGGGGTTCAGGCCGACGAGGAGGCTGACCGCGATAGCACGCCGGCGGCACATCCCGGCGTCCAGGCAGGCGGCGAGGACAGCCAGCAGCGTGGCATCCAAAGCGATCCATGTCACGAACTTGCCGCTCTCGATGTAGTTCGTCGTGGCCGTGACGGCGGCGCTGGCGTACCAGGGGCCCTTGGCGTAGTGGCGTATCCAGAGATTGATGTCGTCGGCAAAGGATTGCAGCGGTTGCTTCAACGGGTTCCAACCTTCCGCGAGCCGGTAGATCGCCACTTGGTGATACCACTGGCCGTCCCAGGATAGATCGTAGAACGCCGCGGAAACGGCGACCGCCAGCACGGTGAGGACAAAGGTCAGTACGAGCGGCCACAAACGTGTTCGGCCGGAGAGGCCTTCGCGTTTGCCCAGCCAATGGCCGATGAAAAGCGATAAAAGCAGGGCGGCGGGGGCCACGTACGGCAGGATCGCGTGATCGGTTAGGAAAGACAGCATGACGCCCAAATGAGTCAGGCAGAGAAACCCCAACAGCATGGCGGTCGTTGTCCAGGCCACGATGGAAAAACGCTGATCAGATTCGACAGTCTCAGGTATCACAGAGGTCTACATTACTCCTTCTAGCGAACGACGGCCCGAACGGCGCCGGGGTAGCCCGGATCGACGCTGATCAGCTCGATCGTCTCGGTGCCTTGGGGGAATCTGCGTACGGCCTGGAACTTGACGCCCGCTGCACGGAGCCTCTCGCCATAAGGCTCGCCGAAATAGGCCAGGTTGACCTGGACATCGCTCTGCTGACGGAGGAAAGCCAGTTGCTCAGTGGTCTTTTGTGTGGCCTCGATCTCCCACTGGAAATGGGCCACAGCGATCAGCAGTCCATTGACCAACAGAATCGCGGCCAAGCCCCAGGACATGTAGCGGACGGCGCGCCACACGGCAGGGGCGAGTCCGGCTGTGACGGCGATGATCGGAAGCCACCAAAGCTGTGGTCCATAACGTGCCCACCAGGTGTGCTTACTCACTAGGAGCGACCCCATGACGGCGCATAAGAGCAGGATTGGAATCAATCGCGGCAGGCGGCCCGGGTGAACGAGTGTGCCCACAAGCACGCACAGGGCGATGAGAAGCGCACCGCTGAAAAGTGGGCCGAAGCCGGATATCCGCAGCTCATGGAAGTAGAACAGGCGAAAATCCTTCCACCCCACGTGGAAGGGCCACATGAGAGCGGCGTCGGGTCCGCCCAGGAACGGCTGAGATCCCGGCCGGCCGAAGATGGCGTAGTAGAACCGATGGAAGCGATTGCGTCCCACCATGTTGTGCGGCGTTTCGTCACGCTCCACCGGATCCCGGTTCGGCCCGTTGGCGCTGAAGCCGGGGTGTGCGGTGGTGCCCATCCATGGGTAGAGCGGGTGGCCTAGATGGAGGGTATTGGTGACATAGGGATTGAAGCCGAAAGCGACGACGCCCGTCAGGATGGATACGAACTGGACGAGCGCATAACGCCATACGAGGTCACGCCGTTGGAGAAGAGCATAGAGCCCGCCGGCAGCGCAGAAGAAGCAGAGATAGACGAGTCCGGTGAACTTCGTGTTGATGCAGAGGATCGCCGATTCCATCACGACGACGAGAATCAGCAGACTCGGCCGCCGGAAGGCGCGGAGCTGGGCGGCGACAAAGCAGGCCAGAAACGAGATCATCAAACCGTCGACGAGATAGGAGACCAGCTCGCATATCACGACGGGGTTCAGCGAGACCAATGCGGCGAGGACGGCCGCGGTGCGTCGACGCATCCCGAAGTCGAGGGATGCGGCGAATATGGCGAGGAACATTGCTGCCAGCGCCAGGCACGGAGCGGGTTTGGACCATTCGATCCGGCCGGTCGTCTCGAACAGAGCCAGCGCGAAATACCAGGGGCCTTTGGCATAGTGGCGTACCCAGTTCTGGAGGTGGCCGGTGAAGCTGTGCATGGGATCGGCGAGCGGATTCCAGCCGTTTGCCATCTGATATACGGCAGTCTGGTGATACCAGAGGCCGTCCCACGACATGTCGAAGAAAGTGGCCGCCAGCAGGAGCGACAGAGCCATGACCGCGAGAGCCGCAACGGGGGGTACGATCCGCAATCGGCCGCGCAGACCCTCTCGTTTGCCCAGCCGGTCGCCGAGAAGCAGGGCCCCGGCCAGCGTCAGCGGTGCGACCAGGGGCAGGATCGCATGGCTCGTCAGGAAAGACACCATGACCCCGGCCTGCGCCAGGCAGAGAAACCCCAGCAGCATGGCGGCCGTCGTCCATGCAATCACGGCAAGACGCCGATCGGATGGGAGAGTTTCAGGCATTAGTGTGTTTACCACTCCTACTCGCGGACCACCGCGCGGACGGCGCCGGGATTGCCCGGACAGACACTCATCAGCTCGATCGTCTCGGTCCAGGGCGGAAATCTGGCGGTCTGAAACTTGACTCCCCCCGCGCGAAGTCGCTCGCTGTAGGGTTCGGCAAAATGCGCGAGGTCGACCTGCACGTCATTCTTCTGACGCAGCATGGCCAGTTGCTCGTAAGTCTTCTGCGTGGCTTCGACTTCCCACTGAAAATGGGCCACGGCAATGAGGGCTCCATTGATCAGCAGGATCGCTGCCAGGGCCCAGGAGGCCCAGCGGACCGTCCGCCATGTCGCCGGGGCAAGTCCCGCTATTACGGCGCCTATCGGGAGCCACCAGAGCTGGGGGCTATATCGTGCCCACCAAGTATGTTTGCTCACCAGGAGCGACCCGACGATCGTGCACACAAACAGGATGGGAATTGTTCGCGGCAGACGGCCGGGATGAATGAGAGTCGCTGCGAGTATGAGTACCGCGATGAGCAGCGCGCCGCTGAAGAGAGGGCCCAGGCCGGAGATGCGCACGTCGTGGAAGTAGAACAGGTGGAAGTCCTTCCAGCCGACCTGAAAAGGCCACATGAGAACCGGATCCGGTCCGTCGAGGAATGGCTGGGCTCCGGGGCGGCCGAAGACGGCATAGTAGAGTCGGAAGAAGCGATTGCGGCCCTTCATGTTGGGGGGCGTCTCACCATTCTCCACCGGGTCGCGGTTGGGGCCGTCGGCGCTGAAGCCGGGGTGGGCCGCGGTTCCCAGCCATGGGTAGAACGGATGACCCCGATGCAACGTGTTGGTGACATAGGGATTGAAACCGAGCGTCAGGACACCCACAACGAGGGCTGTTACCTGGACCCCGGCGTAGCGCACGAAGAGATCACGTCGCTTGATGAGAGCATACAATCCGCCGGCCGCACAGAAGAAACAAAGATAGACCAGGCCGGTGAGTTTGGTGGTGATGCAGAGAATCGCGGAAGCCACTACGACTGCCAGAACCAGAGGACTTCGACGCCGGAAGGCACGCAACTGAGCGGCGACGAAGCACGCGAGGAACGAGATCATCAGACCGTCGACCAGATACGAGGCCAGCTCACACACGACCACGGGATTGAGCGAAACGAGAGCCGCCAGAACAACCGCCATCCGTCGACGCAGGCCGGAGTCCACCGAAGCGGCCAGCACGCAGAGAAACGCCACCGCCATGGCGATCACAGGGGCCGGTTTCGACCATTCGATCTGCCCTGTTGTCTTGAAGAGGGCGAGGGCCACATACCAGGGGCCCTTGGCATAGTGGCGGAGCCAGTCCTGGAGATGACGCGTGAAGCCGTGCATGGGATCGTGAAGTGGATTCCAGCCGTTCGCCATCTGATACACAGCAGTCTGATGATACCAGAGACCATCCCACGACATATCGAAGAAGGCCGAGGCCAGGAGCAGCGACAAAGCCAGAATGACGACGGCCACACCGGCCGCCGCGATGCGCAGCCGGCCACGCAGGCCCTCCTGTCGGGCAAGCCGATCCGCCAGGAGCAGCGACACGATCATGGCGGCCGGGGCGATGAAGGGTGAGATGCTCCAGCGCAGGCTGAAACTGAGCACGACGCCGGCCTGGATCAGGACGAAGAACGAAAGCAGGGCCGCGGCCGCCGTCCAGCAGGTAATCGACAAGTCACGATTGAGGTTGGGAGTATCGGAATGGTCCATGATCACCTCACTAGTCCGCGCCGGTCAACTCAAGCACGGGATCGCCGAAAAAGCACCAGGAATAGCCGGCATCGCCGGTGCAGGTGGTGACGAGAGTTAAGAATCGGGTGTTCGCCGGGACAGCTACGCTGACGTCACGCCAGCGGTTCTGGTCGGCCGGGAAGGAGACATGGAACACCACCTGGCCGTCCAGCAGAACCCAGAAATCCGCCGCACTGGGCCGCGGGCGCGAGACCGTCGCGGAAATGCCGCACCGAGCCGTGAAACGTTCGACGACGGTCCCGGGGTTGTCCGCCCGCAGGGTCTTCAGATCGAAGGTGATTCCCGCATTCGGATGAATGTTCAGGCCTGGGTGCTCGGGCGTGCCGTACTCCAGCCCATTGAACCGGCCGGGGTAAGTCACGCCGGGCTCGTCCACGGCCGTCTGTTGGGCGGTGTTGACCACGCCTTCGTAGTAGGTGCCCAGAGTCACGGGGCAGTCTTCGAAGACCAGGCCCGTAGAGCTGATCACCACCTTTCCGTATCGGGCGTTGGGTACGAAGACGCCGTCGATGTAGCGTCGATCGGCGGCGGGGGTGTAGATCGTCTGTTGCGTCTGTCGCACCACGCGGATGGGACGCTGGAAGGTCCGGCCGGTCGACAGATCGATGCCTTGCCCGGCGGTGCCGGTGCCGAAGCCGTTGCCGCCGCCGACGATGTCCGCGAGATTGAGACGCGTACCCGGGCAGGACAATTCATCTGCCTGGGGCATAGCACGCAGAAAGAGCGCCGGCTGAGCGTGAGAGGCGGTTCGCGCTGCCTGACCCGCTATGTCGACGGCGCCGGCCTGTCCGGCATCGAGAAGCAGGCTGTCCGCTTGGCTCGACGCCAGAGAATCGGGTGCGACCATCACGCGCCCTTCAAATACGTGAGTCTCCACCTTCCCCTGTGCGTCGGCGATCACACCGAACGCGGTGCCGAAGTCGGTCAAGGTGGCGCCCTTGGTCTGGACCGTGAATCCGCGGGCGTTCGGCCCGACGACGGCCGTGAGCTTGCCGCTGATCAGGGTCATCGCGTTGGCACCGTCCAGGCTGAAGGCGCACGGTGCCTGCAGAACGACTCGCGCGCCCTGGGCCAGCTCGATACAGGCGGAGCCTTCACGAAGCCGGGATTGGCCTGCGTGTACGTCTGCGCCCGTACGCAAACCTCGGTAGGGGGATTGCCACAGGACGCGGGATTGGTCCGCCAGTTTCCCCACGACCGGTCCTTTGGGTTGGGACGCGACGTGCGTCAGTATCCAGAAGAGAGACAGGGCCATGACTATGGCAGCCGCGGCCGCGTAGACCCGCCACGGCCGCCGAGTTCTGGAGGTCCGGCCCAGGCGCAGCGAGGCCAGAAGATCGGCGCCGGAAAGGTCGCCTGTCCCCTGACTGGAGCGTCTCACGGCGGCTGCCGTGATGAAGTAACCGGTGCAGTAAGCCCTGATCCCGGGGTCTTTCAGGATAGCCGCTTCAAGGCGAGCCAGGTCCTCGGGGCCGAGCTGGCCATCGAGCAGCAACTGAAGATGATAGTCCAGATCGGGATATTTTGTCGGTTCGCTCATAGGGAATCCCCTCCCACGGCCAGACCCCTGCGCATGCAACGCAACAGGATGCCATTGATCGAGGCCAGAGTCCTCTGAACCTGTCGGATGGACAGTTCCAGCGTCGGGGCCATGTCGCGAACGGGCGTGTTCCGCTCGTAGCGCATCTTGACCATGCGTTTGGCCCGATCGTCCAGGTGCGACAGGCAGCGTTTCAGAAGCTCCAGCCGGTCCGCCATCCGGTCCTGGACGGCGGGTATCTGTTCGGCCAGGACCTCCAGAACCTCCTCGCTAAGTTGAAGCTGTTTGTCGCGGGCCTTGTGCCGCCGGTAATCCAGAATGAGAAACTGCACGATCCTGATCGCCCACCCCATGAAGTTCGTCCCCGGCTCGAACTGGTCGAACTTCCGCCACATCACCGTCAGAGCCTCCTGGAACAGATCGTCGGCGTCGTGGAGATTGGGCACGCACGTCAGGACGTAGGCGTAGATTTCCTGCTGGTGCACGACGAAGTGCTTCAGGAAGGTGACGCCTTGCGTGTCGCGGTCCATACCGTCCATCTTTTTAACCACACCGTCGTTGAACGCCGGAAACGACACAGAAAACGCAGCAGACGACAAGATAACTCTTCATCGCTTCTCCGTTTCAATCCGGTAGCTCTCGAAGAGATCGCCCCACTTGGTGTCCAGGGCGTGGGTTCTCTGGATCTTCTTGCCTTGGGTGGGCCACCAGATGTAGTCGTGATAAAGGAACGAGCCGAAGATGAACAGGTACACCAGGGGCGTGTGGAAGCACAGACGCTGGAGCGTCTTGAGCGGGCCGAACCAGAGAGCGTCGCCGAACTTGCTGGCGAAGTTGTCGCCCACCTGGAAGCCGAAATTCACGCCGGAGATGTCTTCGCCCACAACCTCGATCTCCGCCAGCCTGCCCGTGCCTAAGCCGTCCTCGTGAGCCAGCCGGATATAGGGAATGGTCATCGGGTCGAAGCCCATCATCTGGGCCGCGATGGCGTCGATCGCCACGGAATCGCTGCCGGCGAGGATATAGTCCTTCTCTACGGGAATCATCGTCCTTGGGCCCGGGCCGCTGCCGCACAGGGTGCCATCCATGACCGTGAAGATGCCGGTGTGGATTTCCTTCTGAATGGCCAGCAGGTCGACCAGCGTCTCGTGGATCACACTATGGGTGTAGTGGCGATTCGTATTCAGGAGCCCGCCGAAGGCGTTCTTCATCGCGCCGGTCGTCGTGGTATAGATGTGCGTCTTGACCGTGGGCAGGTGGATGATGTTCTTGCCCATGAAGTAGTCCGGTATCCGGATGCCCTGGGGATAGACCTTATCGAGCACCCTCATGCGAGCTTTCGGCTTGTACTCGGTCCATTGAATGTCCGCCGGCAGGAAGTTGTACCGTTCCTCGATGCCGTACCTCTTATAGATAGGTGTGAGTCCGTTCAGCACGCCACCCTTGTACGGATTCGTCACGACGGTCTTGTTGTGAACGGTCACGAGGTCCCGGTACCCGGCCTTCTTCATCGCCTGGATCGTGCCTTCGAGCTGCCACGGCGTCGTGTTGGCGCTGAGATAGGGGAGGTGCCACGATATATTGTCCTTCAGGATCGTGACCTTATCCTTCGGCATAGCCTGTTCGAGTCCCGCCATCGCCATGAGGCGGGCGATGTCGGCAAGGACCGTTCGCGGATGGGTCTTCAGCACGGCGACCGTTGATCTTGTCATGGTCAGAATTCCGAATGCCCATAGATGATCAGAACAACCGAAACGACGTAGACAGCCAGGCACGCCAGGAGGGGCTTGTCCTTCCAGATCATTTCTTCCGGCTGGCCACCATCCCGGTGTTTGTACACCCTGTAGAGATACCGGGAGACGCCATAGAACACAATAGGGACGGTGATCCAGAGCCGGTTCGTGCCGAATTTCGCGATGGTCTCCTCGGAGAGCGTGTAGAGCGAGTAGGACACGATCGTCCCGGCGGTGGCGATGCTGACCATCTGGTCAAGGAACATCACATTGTATTGTCTGAGGACCTTGCGATGGTCCCCGGCCTCGTCGCCCAGCAGCAGGAGTTCATGCCGCCGCTTGGCCAGGGCCAGGAACAGAGAAATGAAGATCGTGCAGATGAGCAGCCACCGGGACATCGGGACCTGAATCGCCGCCGAGCCGGCCGCGACGCGCAGGAAGAAGCCGACGGCGATCGCGAATACATCAAGAATGACAATCCTCTTTATGAACGTGCAGTAGGCGATCTGGACGGCGAGATAGGCGCACAGGATGAGAACGAAGGGCACATTGACCAGATAGCCCGCGAATAGAGAGGCAGGAAGCACGATGCTGAAGGCCAGCCAGCCATTCTGAGGAGTCAGGTCGCCGGAGGCGAGGGGGCGGGACTGTTTCCGCGGGTGCTTTCTATCCTGCTCGACGTCGATCAGGTCGTTGAGAAGGTACACGGCCCCGGAGGCCAGGCAGAACACGGCGAAGGCGAACAGGCAGGTTGCCGCCTTGGCGGGGTGAAACACATTTCTGGAGAAGAGCAGGGCCGCGAAGAGAAAGCCGTTCTTCGACCACTGCCCCGGTCGCATGCTGGCCAGCACCAGGTACAGGCTGTCAACGGTTCTTGAGATAACTGCTGCCTGAGCCATCTGTCATAACACTGCTCAGGCGTGCGAAAAGCGACACGAAAAACTGCGGCATTACGCGGGGCTGCCGCAGAATATCTTCATGCCACAGTTGTTGCAGGTGAAGTGCAGCTCGAACTGCTGCCCGTTCTCATCTTCGAGAACGAGCGGTTCGGCGGTGGTCTTTGCCCCCGCCCGGGGACAAAGGCCGAGTTCGCGGCGGAGGCAATGTTTTGTGGTCATGACGAGTCGGCCGGACATGTTTACGCTCGCTTCGGCGGCGGGCTCGATGGTCTCGACTCCGTGTCGGCGATAGAACTGCCGGGCCTTGTCGTTGAGCACGTTGCCCGTGTAGGTCAGGTGTTTGTCGAGGTACGGGATATCGTTCCTCTGTACTCCGCCCGTTCGTCGGGAGCGGTGCGCGAGACGGGCGGCGCGCAGACGTTCGACCAGCTCGCGCCGGGCCTGGTTCAATTGTGACACGGGCAGGAAGTATACGCGGTCTGTTGGCAGCTCCACGCTCGTACACTCGAAGATCGTGTTGCCCAGTTTCTTCAGTTGCGACTCGATGGTCTGTCGGGCCGTGTCCTCTTTCGCAGCCGGCTGTTTGGCGCCGGGGATGTCTACCGTCGCCTCGTTGCCGTCCTCGTCGACGCCGCAGAGCGTCAGCCCGGCAGGGGACTCTTTGAGGGACATCGTGACGCCAATCTTGCGCTCGGCGCAGCGGCTGGTGACTTCCTGTGTAAATTGATGGTCATAATTGCGATAGATGGATTGGCCCACGCGAATGTCCTGCATCTTGTCGGGCCAGATTGTGCGTCCGTCCACGCGGTTCACGACCGTTCCGCACAGATTCTTCTGCCGGTCGAAGAAACAGAGTCCGTCGGCATTGTGCAATGGCGTGTCGGTATCGAGCGTGAAGGACTTCACGCCCAGCTTCGCTACGGTGCCGACAAGCTCGCCCACGGACTTGGGCGTGTCCATGGAGGCGATGTCGGTCGGGTGACCCGTCAGGCCGTAATCCGTGAAGCCGCGGTTGAAGGTTTTGGACAAATTCGGTTCAAAGGGGAGGTGCGTCCTTCCTGAAGAAGCTCTCGCGAGGTTCCTTTTCGCAAGTATCGCATCCAGCCGGCGGCGATAGAAAGCTACCGTGTCGGCGACGTACGGCAGGTCTTTCAACCGTCCCTCGATCTTGAACGACGTGACGCCGGCGTCGATCAGGTCCTCCAAATGGTCGGCGAGACACAGGTCTTTCAGGGACAGCAGGTAGCGGTCTTTCGCGAGGACCTGGCCGCGGCGGTCCTTGAGGCTGTAGAGCCTCCGGCAGGGCTGAGCGCACTGGCCGCGGTTGCCGCTGCGGGAGCCCAAAGCATAGCTCATGTAGCACTGGCCGCTGGCGCTGACGCACAGAGCGCCGTGGATGAAGCACTCCAGCTCGATGGACGTTTCTTTCCGAATCTGCCGAATCTGCTCCAGAGTCAACTCACGGGCCAGGATGACTCGCGACAGACCGACTTCCTGCCAGAACCTGACTTTCTGCGGGGTCGAATTGTGCATCTGGGTGCTGGCAATCAGAGGAATGGGGGGCAGGTCCAATTCCAGCAGTCCGGCATCCTGAATGATCAGGGCGTCGACGCCGATCTCATAGAACTGCTGGACCATCTTCTCGGCGAGGGCCAGTTCGTTGTCGAAGAGGATCGTGTTCAGGGCCACGTAGACTCTGGCGTAGTACGGCTGTGCGAAATCGATCAACTCCCGGATGGCGTCCAGAGAATTGCCCGCGGCCTGGCGAGCGCTGAACTGCTCGGCCCCGATATAGACGGCATCCGCTCCACACAAAATGGCGGCACGGCCGATCGCAGCGTCCTTCGCGGGCGCCAACAGTTCAATGCTCGTGGTGCGTACGTCAGTCAGAGGTGTCTACGCCTTTGCCTCGCGGGATACGATGATGTCCTGGGCCATCTTATGCCACGCCGAGGACCCGTGCGCCCTGAAGTACTCGAATGACTCATCGTCGGCGAGCCGGCCCAGGAGAGCTTTGCGGTCTTCCGCCCCGGGCACGTCGCGGATGATGCACGCGCGGATGCACTCCAGTTCCGCCAGGAATCGGCCATGTTCTTCCGTGAACAGGGCTTCCAGCTTCTTGCGCAGGTGGCCGGCGTAGGCCGGGCAGTCCCCGCTTGTTCCGATAGCGATCTGCAGCCCGCCGCGTTTGACCACCGCCGGGATGAAAAAGTCGCAGAATTCGGGCTCATCCACCACGTTGCACAGAATCTCCAATGCCTGACAATCGCGATAGACCTGCGCATTGACCTGGTGATCGTTTGTTGCCGCGATTACCAGGACAGCTTCGCCAAGATACTCCTTCGAGTACTTGGCGCGGATCAATTCAAGGCACCCCCCGCTGCACAGAGCTATCATGGCGTCGCTGGCCTGTTCTGCAACCACGACAAGCCGCGCCCCGGCCTCCAGCAGCGTGTGGGCCTTCCGTACCGCCACGGCGCCGCCGCCGACGAGCACTACTCGCCTGTTGCCCAATTCCAGAAATATGGCGTACTTGCTCATAGCATTTTGCTGCCCACTTATTTACGATTTACGATTTGAGTTTGCTCGTTGTGTCTACCAATATTGTAGAGCTTTGGCGGCAAATAGTAAACCATGGGGTTACTGCAAGTGATTCGATTGTGTGCACCATTGGCCGAAGCGGACGTTCGCCGGTTGAAGGCCTGGGACGAAGTGGCCATCAACGGCACGGTTTACACGGCCCGCGACATGGCTCACAAACGGCTGTGTGAAGCGATGGACCGTGGCGAGAAGCTCCCGATTGAGCTGGAAGGGGCGATCATTTATTTTGTCGGGCCCACCCCGGCCCGGCCGGGGACCGTGATCGGGGCGGCCGGACCGACGACCTCGGCCCGGATGGATGCGTTCAGCCCGAAACTGATCGCCCGTGGTCTGCGGGCCATGATCGGCAAAGGGTACCGCGGTGAGCAGGTCCGTCAGGCGATGACCCAATACGGTGCCGTGCACCTGGCGACCCTCGGCGGGGCGGGGGCCTTGCTCAGCAAGCACATCGTTGCCGCCGAGGTCGTGGCGTACGAAGACCTTGGGACGGAGGCCATTCGCCGGCTTGAAGTCGTTGATTTCCCCGCCATAGTGGCGTATGATTCGGCCGGCGGTTGTGTGTACGATAAGATTAGCCCTTTACCCGGAGCTTTGAGATGAAGGCAGCGTTGCTGGGACTGATGCAGTCTGGCAAGAGTACGATTCTCTCTACGATCAGTGGCAAAGCCCTGCCCCCTGCCGGTTCCGTCGGCATCGAAGAGGCCATCGTTCCCGTGCCAGACGAAAGGCTGGACTGGCTGGATGGCCTGTACAAGCCCAAGAAGAAGGTCCACGCCACGATAGACCTCCTCGACCTGCCCGGCTTCAGCTTCACCGATGACAAAGGCCGAGCCGCGGCCCGGCGGCAGATCGGCCAGATCCGCACGGTCGACATGCTGATCCTGGTCATCCGCGCCTTTGAGAACCCCAGCGTGGCGGTCTACCGCGATAAAGTGGACTGGAAACGGGACTTGGCGGAGTTGAGGACCGAGTTGCTGCTTTCCGACCTCGAACTGGTCACAACCCGCATCGAGAATCTGGAGGTGCAGGTTAAAAAGCCGACCAAGACGCAGGCTCACGACAAGGCCGAGCTGGCCCTGCAGAAGCGGTTGCAGGAGGCCATCGAGAACGAACGGCCCATCAGCACGGCCATTCAGACCGAAGAAGAGCAGACGATGGTCAGGTCGCTGGGATTCCTCACGATGCGGCCGATGGCCATCGTGGTCAATGTCGGCGAAGACGGGATCAACCAGAAGATCGAGCCGCAGGGGAGTATTCCCGTCGCGACGATGTGTGCCAAGATCGAGCAGGAGCTGGCACAACTGGACCCCGACAGCCGGACGGCGTTCATGTCCGACCTCGGCATTACCGAATCGGCCGCCCATAAGTTCGTCCAGATGTGCTATTCGGCGCTCGGGCTCATCAGCTTCCTGACGGTCGGTCCCGATGAGGTCCGGGCCTGGCCCATTAAGGCCGGGACCACGGCCGTCGATGCGGCAGGCAAGATTCATACCGATATCAAACGCGGCTTCATCCGGGCCGAAACGATGTCGTACGACGACCTGAAGCAGTTGGGGGACGAAAAGGCCGTCAAGGCGGCGGGCAAGATGCGGCTGGAAGGCAAGGAATACGTCGTCAAAGACGGCGACATCATGAATTTCCGGTTCAACGTCTAACCGGGTCAGGCAAGGGGTAACGATAGCATGAAAGCAGCGTTGCTGACGGGCATTCGACAGATGGAGGTGCGCGAGGTGCCCGATCCGGTCCTCCGCAGCGACACGGATGTCCTACTGAAAGTTGAGCAGGTGGGGGTGTGCGGCTCCGATATCCACTACTATGAGACCGGCCGCATCGGCTCTCAGGTCGTCCATTTCCCGTTCATCGTAGGACACGAATGTGCCGCGACGGTCGTGAAAGTCGGTCCGGCGGTCAAGCATGTGAAGGTCGGGCAGCATGTCGTCGTCGAGCCGGCGGTTTCCTGCCACGGCTGCGAACAGTGCCGGGCCGGCCGCGAGAATACCTGCTACAAGCTGCAATTCCTCGGGACGCCCGGACAGCTCTCGGGGTGCCTTTGCGAGTATCTGGTCATGCCGGAGGACTGCTGTTTCCCGACGAACGACGCCATCACGCTCGAACAGGGAGCCCTGTGCGAGCCGTTGGCAATTGCGGTATACGCGGTGCAGCAGGCAAAGCTGCCGAAGAAGGCAGATGTGGCGATACTCGGCGCCGGTCCCATCGGGTTGAGCTGTCTGGTCAGTGCCAGGGCGGCCAAGGCCGGGGCCTGCTACCTGACCGACAGGATTCGCGAGCGCGTCGATATGGCCAGGACGCACGGCGCGACCTGGGCGGGCAATCCACTGAAAGAGAATGTGGTCGAGATGATCCTGACGCAATGTCCACTGGGTATGGACGTGGTGTTCGAGTGTGCCGGGCAGCAGGAGACCGTGGATCAGGCTATCGAATTGCTGAAGCCGGGCGGCAGGCTCATGCTGATCGGCATCCCGCGGGAACAGCATATCTCCTTCTCGATTGACCGGGCCCGCCGCAAGGAAATCACGATCGTCAACGTCCGGCGTCAGAACCGCTGCACGCAGGTCGCCATAGACCTGGTGGCATCCAGGCGGATCGATGCGGATTTCATGGTAACCCACCGGTTCAAGCTTGCCGAAATAAAGGAAGCGTTTGAGCTGGTGGCCGGGTATAAAGACGGCGTGATCAAAGCCATGATAGGGACTTGATCGCGACGGAATTGGCCGGAGGAATACGAGGTTTGGTGAGTAAACACGTCAAAAAAGCCAGCATCATCAGTGTCGGCAACGAAGTCCTCAGCGGTAAGACGGTAGATACAAACGCGGCCTATGTTGGCCGGCAGCTCATCGCGGCGGGTCTGCCGGTGGTTAGTTCGTACACGGCGGCCGATCTGGAAGACTCCATTCTGCGGGTGCTGCGTCTGGCGGCGGAAGACGCTGACGTGATCATCGTCACCGGCGGTCTCGGTCCTACCGACGACGACGTGACCCGTCAGGCGTTTGCGAAGCTCCTTGGTACCGAGTTGGAGCTGAAGCCGGAATTACAGGCCCACGTCGAGGAGTTCTTCACACGTCGCGCCCTGCGGATGCCCGAAAGGAACAAGATACAGGCTTGTATCCCGAAAGGCGCCGAGGCTATTCCGAACAAGTGGGGTACCGCCCCGGGCGTTCTGGTCGAGAAGGACGGCAAGCTCTTTTTCTCACTTCCCGGGGTTCCCAGCGAAATGGAACACATGTTTCAGAACTCGATCCTGCCCCGGCTGAAGGAACTCTCAAGGGATCAAGCCGTCGCGGTCCGGAGGCTCAAGTGCTTTGGTGCAGGCGAATCCATGGTCGCGGAAATGATCGGCAATGCCATGGACCGGGACCGCAATCCGTTGGTCAACTGCACCGTGGGCCGTGGCGTCCTTACGCTCGAAGTGGTGGCGGTCGCGGGGGCTCAGGGTGAGGCCGAGGAAATGGCAGATGGTGAGGCAGCGAATCTGCGGCGTATTCTTGGCACCTTGGTGTATGGAACGGGTGACGAAACCCTTGCCGAGGTCGTGGGGCGACGGTTGGTCGCGACGAATGGTACGGTGGCTCTGGCCGAATCCTGTACGGGCGGCTTGGTGGGTAAGCTTATTACTGATGTCCCCGGCGCCAGCCAATATTTCCTGCGCGGCTGGATCACATACTCCAATGAGGCAAAAGCGCAGGATTTGGACGTGCCGGCCGATCTGATCGAGCGGCACGGCGCCGTCAGCGAGCAAGTGGCACAAGCGATGGCCCAGGGGGCCAGACGCAAGGCCGGCACCACCTATGCAATCGCTATAACCGGCATAGCCGGCCCGGATGGCGGGACCGAACAGAAGCCTGTGGGGCTGGTGTATGTAGCCGTGGATGGCGACGATGGGACAGAGACTCTACGGTTTGTTTTTCAGGCGGATCGACGTAATGTTCGTCTCAGGGCGGCACTGACAGCCCTGAACATGCTTCGCCGGCGGCTCGGCATTTGACTTGGCCCTGCTTTTATGGTACAATACTCAGGGATCGGTGGAGCAGCTTTGAGGTGCTATGGCCAAGGATCGTAAACACTTAGGGGAAATCCTCTACAAAGCAGGGTTGGTGAAAAAAGAAGCCCTCATCAGTGCCATCAAGACCGGCAAATCATCGAATAAACGGCTTGGTCAGGTGTTGGTGGAACAGGGGCTTATCGACGAAGATACTCTAGCCAAAGCGATTGCCAAGCAGTTTGGGCTCAAGTACGTCGATATCGATAAGGTGACCATTCCGCCCGACGCGACCAAGATCGTGCCGGAAGACCTTATCAAGAGGCACAACATCCTGCCGTTGAACGCCGCGAATGGGCACCTCACCATTGTGATTGGCGACCCGATGGACATCGACATGATGGACTCGGTGCGGCTCCGCCTGAATACCGAATTGGAATGCTGCGTGGCCAATCCGAACAAGATTCGGTCCTTCATCGAGACCTCCCTGGTAAATGAAGGGGAGACGAAGGAACACGATCGGCTGACTCACAGCATCGACGCCACGGCAGCGGAACTGGCTATGGTGGGTGATCAGCTTCAGGCCGAGATGACGCGACTGCAAAGTGCCAATCCGGACGACGAAGGCCCCATCATTCGACTGGTAAACCTCATCATTGATACCGCTTATCACATGAGGGCGAGCGATATTCACATCGAACCGATGGCGGACCGGGTACGCATTCGCTACCGCGTCGACGGTGTTTGCATCGAGAAGGACAATATCCCGAAGAACATGCAAGCGCCGCTCGTTACCCGTTTCAAGATTCTCTCGGGCATGGATATCGCTGAGCGACGGCTGCCTCAGGACGGTCGTATCAAACGCAATATCTCCGGCACAGACATCGATTTCCGTGTGTCGTCTCTCCCCGGCGTTCATGGCCCGAGTATCGTACTGCGTATCTTGCGGCCCGACGCGGTCAATATCGGCATTGGATCGCTCGGCTTCGAGCAGGATAACTACGAAATTTTCCAGCGGATCATCAAAAGGCCCAATGGCATCTTCCTTGTGACGGGTCCGACCGGTAGCGGCAAGACCACGACTCTGTATGCCGCGTTGCAGGAATTGAACAAACCCGACCGGAAAATCATTACGGCTGAGGACCCGGTCGAATACATGTTCGCGGGGATGAATCAGTGTCAGGTCAGGGCGGATATCGGGCTGACCTTTGACAAGTTGCTGCGATCGATGTTGCGTCAAGCCCCCAACATCATCCTCATCGGTGAAATCCGCGATAGTGAAGTGGCGGACATCGCCATTCAGGCGGCCTTGACTGGACACCTGGTATTCAGCACATTGCACACGAACGACGCCTCCGGTGCGATCACCCGTCTGATCGATATGGGTGTAAAGCCGTTTCTTGTCGCCAGCTCCATTCAGGCGATCATGGCCCAGCGTCTGGTTCGCGTGATCTGCAAAAAGTGCAAAGTCGTGGATGAGCACCCGGATCCGCACTGTCTGCGTCTGGTGGGAATCGATCCGGAAGAGGTCAAGAAGCGTCCTGTCTATAAGGGGGCCGGCTGCAACGTTTGTCACGGAACGGGATACAAGGGGCGGCTCGGCATATTCGAGATGATCGAAATGAACGCGGAAATCAGGGAGCTGGCGTTCAAACGTGCCCCGACCGGAGACCTGCGAAAAGCGGCCATCGCGGGGGGCATGAGAACACTGGCGGAAGACGGCAAGCTCAAGATTTTCAAGGGTATCAGCACGGCTGAGGAGGTCTCCAGAATCACTCAGACCGAAGGTGTTGTTGAAGACTAGTAAGTGTTTAGCAGAGGCAAGAGGATTACCGAATGGCATCAACGTTGAACATGGATCGCCTGCTTCAGGCGTGCGTCACAATGGGCGCGTCCGATATTCACATTAGCGTGGGCCGGCCACCGGTGTTTCGTATCGACGGCCACCTCCGTTCGCTCGAAACGAAGATTCTTGATCCGGACGATACGGCAGGCCTGATGAAGAGCATTACCCCGGACCGATGCCAGCAGGAGCTGCAGGAAGAGGGCGGCACGGATTACGGTTTCGCCTTCGGGGATGCGGCCCGCTTCCGCGTGTCCGTGTTCAAACAGAAGGGCAGCATTTCCATGGTCTTGCGACAGATTCCCTTCAAGATCATGAGCTTTGAACAGATCGGCCTCCCTAAGATTTGTGCGGCATTGTGCCGACGGCCTCGCGGCATGTTTCTGGTCACGGGACCGACGGGAAGCGGCAAAACCACTACGCTCGCCACGATGATCAACTACATCAACGAGAGCTTCGATCGGCATATCGTGACGATCGAGGACCCTATCGAATACTATCACCCCCACAAGAAATCGGTCATCAATCAGCGTGAAGTCGGCGTGGATGTGCCCAGCTTCGGCGAAGCTCTGCGTCGCGTGCTGCGCCAAGACCCGGACGTGATTCTGGTCGGCGAATTGCGTGACCTTGAGACGATTGAGGCGGCCGTCCGTGCGGCAGAAACAGGCCACTTGGTGTTCAGTACTCTCCACACCACCAGTGCCTCGGGTACGATCACGCGTATTATCGACGTGTTTCCGACCGATCAGCAGGAACAGATCCGCATTCAGTTGAGCGGTAACCTCATCGCGGTGCTCAGCCAGGCGCTGTGCCCGTTGGCTACCGGCCGTGGCCGTGTCGCGGCGTACGAATTCATGATCGTTACGCCTGCTATCGCCAACCTGATTCGCGAGAACAAAACGTACCGAATTGATTCCAGTATTCAAACCGGCAAGAAGCTGGGCATGCAGTTGCTGGATGAGCACCTCTGGCAGCTTTATGATGCGGGCAAGATCAGCCTTGAGGAAATGCTGGATAAGGGCCGTGCGCCGGGCGCTTTGCAGGAAAAGGCCCTGGCGAAGATTGGTGCCGCGAAGGGCAAGAACCTGAAGAAGAAGGCGGCCGAAGCGGCCAGGGAACTAGAAGACCTCGGACCCATTCTCAAGACGTGAGACAGAGGTCGGCGTGGGTCATGGAGGGCACCACAATTCCTATTGGGATTGTGGGATAGATCGCGAGGCAGAGGGACAATCCGGCCATACAGAAGCACTAATGGACCATGTATTGGCATTTGTCACTGTGCAACTAACCAGATGTCCCATCTGTAAATTTTGTATTGCACGCCATTTGGCGCGGTATAATACCAACGTACTGAGTTATAGGGTCTTTGAGGACTTGGGTCATGGGTAAGAGCAAGATACCTTCGCCAATGCCACCCGTCGAACAACTCAGGGGCCGGCCTCTCGGCCGCATCCTCATGAAGATGGGCATCCTGAGCAGGGAGAAAGTCCACGAGTGCCTGGAGATTCAGAAGAAGCGAGGCGGGAGCGTCAAGATCGGCCAAATCTTTGTGGAACTGGGTCTTGTGGATGAGACACAGTTGCAGGCGGCACTCGCGGCCAAGCGCGGTATCGAGTATGTCAACATCGACGGCCTGACTGTCCCGCCGGAAGTACTGGAGAAGATTCCGGCTCAGATGGCCAAGGCCAGTCGCGTTGTCCCGATCGGTTATGATAAAGCGAAGAACGAGCTGAGCGTCGTTCTGGACAACATAGACAACTTTCGGGCGACGGACGACCTGCGGACGATGATGGGGTTCACGGTCATCGCCAAGATAACGGATAAGGAAGCGGTGGAGGGAATCCTGTCGAAGTACGCCGAGGAGAAGAAGGCGGACGAGAACATCACCGAGCTGATCGATGAGATTCAGTCCGACGCGTTTCTGGCGGAGTTCGACGGGCGCAATCAGAGTATCGACCTGGACGAACTGAAGGAGTTGTCCGAGTCGAACCCCGTCAAGAAGCTGCTGAACCTGGTGCTGCTGCAGGCCATTCGGGACAAGGCCTCGGACATCCACTTCGAGCCGTTCGAGAACGAGTACAAGATGCGGTACCGTATCGACGGCGTCCTCTATGAGATGATCCCGCCGCCGAAGTACATCGCGGCGGCATTGAGCTCCCGTATCAAGGTTATGGCAAGCCTGGACATTGCCGAACGCCGGCTGCCTCAGGACGGGCGCATTTCGCTCACGGTCCAGGGCAACCCGGTGGACCTCCGCGTGAGCGTGCTGCCGACGATGTTCGGCGAGAGCGTCGTGCTCCGCGTTCTGGACCGCAGCCAGGT
>CAYQXM010000012.1:46136-69781 GCA_964421295.1 uncultured Pirellulales bacterium | reverse complement strand
ACAAAATCGTCTCTGGAAACCAAAATATGCTTGATCCGAAACACAGCCGCTACAACTGCCGGTTTTTGAGGTGCCAATTTGGCACCACAAAAGGGCGTCGTATTCATCCTGGGTCAATTGAAACATGAAGTCATCGAAAACGGGGCTGCGTCCATTTGGGTGCGACGTTGTTGTCACCCCGAGCGCCGTCGAGGGGTCTGGCCCAGAATGCGCCATGTCTCGATTCGCAGCCAGATTCCTCCACTTCGGGCTTTGCCCTCCGGTCGGAGTGACACTATGGCACTGGGTGGGCCTCGGGTCTTTTCGCGTGGTTCGCGGTTTGAAACGCAGTTGTCAGTTGCCTACAGCCTAAGGCCTGAAGCCTGAAGCCTTACCCGACGGCGTCGGGAAAATTCAGGTAAGCGTAGGCGCCGAAGAGCTCTATCGCCTTGCGGTCGTAGGCGAGGGCGGCCTCCTCTTCCGATGTGAACCAGCCGAGGAGGTAGACCTTTTTGTCGCACCGGATCTTCGCACACCATTTGCCGACCCGTTTGTCCCAGAATACGCCCTTGTAGCAGGAGGTCCCGCGATTGCCCTTGGAGAGATTGTGGATGTTGTCGCGGTGGTCGCAGTTGCGCAGGTTGCAGCGGCGGTTGTTCAGGCCGATGGTGTCGATGTGATCGCAGACCTTGTCCGGCGGGGTCTGCATGATCTCGCGGTGCATCCAGATGACCTTGCCTTTGTGGAAGCGGGCGGCATAGGGGTTGCCGCCGCCGCGACAGGACCAGCGGTGTTGGCTGAGCCATTCGTAGTCGGCGGCGTCCACGATCGCGAACTTGCCGCGTGTCAGGGGGATCTGGCGGATGTCGCCGCCGGAGGCCGGCACGGCGGGGGCGGCAGGGGGCTTGGGACGGTAGTTCCGGCAGGGCGTACACGGGGCCTCGCGCAACTGGCCGGGGGAGTCGGGGTGGTTCGCGCACAAGGGGCGCATCGGGAAGTTGGGCGAGAAGCTCGACATGGCCATGTGGAGATTGAAATACGAGTAAATGCAGGTGCGACAGTTTCGCGGCGTCATCGTCTCTCCCTTCATTCCTCAACGATCGCGACTCAGAGTGCCTGACAGAACGGCCCGTTTTGTCACCCCCGCGCAGGCGGCGGTCTAGGATCCTTCGTGAGGTGGCTGGATTCCCGCCTGCGCGGGAATGACACAGTCGCAGCCAGGGCCGCCATTCTCACATTCTGTCAGAGGCCCTTAAGGACAGTTCCAAGTCGCTACCCATAGAGACGCTGCTGCGACATAAATGTTACACATATTTCGTAAGATAGTGAACTATTTCAGGATTGATTGCAGGTATCGGCCCACCACGGAGTAACAGCCGGCCGGAGAACAGGGTGGCTTCGGGTACTTTTCTCGCGGGATTACATGGAGACTTGGTAAGGGCGGTCAGGCAATGGAGGCGAGCGGGATGATGTGATCGGCGAGTGTTTGGGCCGTGTATTTCTGGCTCAAATCCAGTTCGACCATGCAGCCGTGGTCGTGATCGCAAGCGAGAATGACGAGATTCTCCCCGGCCTGAGACCAGCCATCGGACTGCGGCTGATGGCCCAGCACGAACAAGTCCGCATCCAGGCGCACGGCCATCTTGTCGAGTGTGTCCTGGTTGTGGCGGCGGCCCCAGGTCAGAAGGTACGCCGGGCCGGGCTTCTGGCAATCGGTGAGTTGCAGCTCTCTGTCGAAGACGCCGATGTCGAACTGGTCGACCGCCTGATTGCTCGGCAGCGAATGCGAAATCCAGATCCGGTTGCTGCACCGAACGGCCAGAGGCTGCGAAAAGAGGAATTGGCGGATCGCGAGTTTGACGTCGGAGCCGGCCTGGGGAAACTCCCGATCGACGGCCATGCTCATGGCGTGGTTCATTTCCTTGCCGTTCTTCATGACCTCCGCGCTGCAAATGCAGGCGGTGTCGTGGTTGCCCATGACGAAGTGGACCTGGTCGGGGAACTCCAGTTTCAGCCGGATAGCATCAAAAAGGAGTTGGTAAGACAGGCAGCCGCCCGTGTTGTCCTCGGGACCGCCGTGAATGATCTCCTGCAGAATGAGATGCCGATCCGGGTGATCGGCGAGTTTCGCGTGCGCGACGATCCGCTCCAGATTGCGGCGATGGCCGTGGATGTCACCTGCTACGACGAGCGTACCCGGGTCGGAGAGGCGGATGAGATTCGCGCGTCGAAACCGGTCCGATTGATTGGCCCTGATGCCCTTATTGAGCAGCTCGATGATTTTCTGAGGCATTTCGGTTTGCCTTGATCTTGTCGCCGAAAATGTTGTAAATCATCGTATCGAGTGCCGAGACGATATCTGCCATGCTGGACGGACGCTCCGCCGGATCGTTCTTTACGCAATTCACCACCAGCGTCGAGATATCTAAAGGCAGTTGTTCCTTCAGCTCCTGCGGCGACGGGCATTTCGGAGGCTCCAGCAAAGCCATGGCGCCTTTGGTCTTGGGAATCAGGGTTGGTACATTCTTGCCGGTCAGAGCCCAGTACATGGTGGCTCCCAGGTTGAAAATGTCCGTCTTGGGGGTGAGCGTCTTGCGCTTGACCTGCTCGGGAGCGATATAGTCGGGGGTGCCTTGAATTCGCGTTTTGATCGTGCCGATGCGACAGCTTTGCCCCAGATCGATGATCTTGATGGCACCGCTCTTGCCAATGATTATGTTGTTGGGCTTCATGTCGCAATGGATATAACCCCTTTGATGCATGGCACTTAGCCCTGTCGCAACCATGCGGAAAACCAGCAGTACGTCGCCCAGGCTGAGGGTGGGACTCTCCTCCAGAGTCTTGCCGTCGATGTGCTCCATGGACATCAGAAGTTCTCGCACTTTGAACATGCTGCGGATCTTCTGGAGTTTGAAGCACTTACGGACATAGGGGTGGTCGATGTCCTTGGCCACCTTGAATTCCATCTCAGTTTGCTCGATAACGCGCTGATCCTCGGGCCGTTCCAAGATGACCCGTTTCAACGCGACTGTGGTCCCGTCTTCATCGTCCGTGGCGAGGTAAATCGTGCTGCGTGCACCATTTCCGATTCGTCGGACAATGGTGAATCCCCCCACGTTGAGTATATCTTTGCCCATGCCGTTGTTAGCTTATGAAAAACCAGAATGTTACTGATGCCATACTCAAAAGATGCGCCATCAGGTTGTTGTGTTCCTGTAATGGCGCTCTAAATTCGGACCTTCGACACGGATAGTGAAGCCACGCAGCTCCACGTGTAAGTCCAGTTCTGGAAAATGCATAAGCGGGGTAAAATACCCTGCAATGCCACGGTTGTCCAGAAGCACCGCTGTTCTTTATCAACCATTCGGTAGAAATCTCGATAAACTTGTTGAAATCCTGCGAGGAATCGCCGATAATTGCACCTGAACCTTAGACGCCGTGAGGTGTCGAAGGGCTATTCCCCGATAGCTCAATCGGTAGAGCGAGCGGCTGTTAACCGCTAGGTCGCAGGTTCGAGCCCTGCTCGGGGAGTTCCAACACCTGAGTAATCAGCGAGACGAGACATTTCCCCTCTATTACCGGATCCTCTCATCAATGAACCCAACCTTCTGGTTATCAGTCTATCCCGATCTGGCTCAGGCAGATGGCGAGTTGGACGGAATCGCCCGACACCCAGCAAGTCATAGCGGTAGGTTATCGGGCGAAGAAAGTATCGGTCCGGAATAGTCGAATCCCATCTGGCAGAAAATTGGATTGTCTAGTTGACATACCCATGTTCAATGGGGTAAAATACACACACTACACGGGATGCATGACATGGATAATTCCGCACGGATGAAGAAAAAGCACTTGACATTAGGCGGAAAAACGGGTAGGGTGGGTGGTATAGGCAACATGTGATTTGCGGTCACGTACAACAAGCTGCTCTTCTCGGCAGCGAATTGCTCTCGGACAACTGAGCGGCTTTGGGTTCAAAAGATGCGGATTTCCGGTCGCCCGATTTTATCGGGCCGGCATTATCACAGAGGTTGATAGTTAGCCCAGGACCTACGGAGAGGTGCGATCCCCATCAGAGCCCCCCCCTAACGGATGGGGGAGAAAGGAGGTAGGTGATGACGCAGTGACATCTCGCGGACTTCCGTGTTTGCGAGTCGTGCGGCGAGGTTGGCCCCCTTGGCGAACGATCATGATGTCAAAGGCAAGTGGGAATGAAAATCGCAGGTCGAATCTAAGTTGTCGGGCCTCGGCTTATCAGGGTATGAGCGGGCAAGCTCAGATAAGCTGAACAAGGTGAAGTCGCCCGCTACTCTGTAAAGTGCGGCCCCGGCGCGCGTTGCCGGGCCAAAACCACTATGGGTTAGCTCCATGGCTTCTATCGGCCAACTCGGAGCGAGGGTTAAGTTAGAAAGGAAGATTAACATGAAGAAAGGTCTTTTGATTGTCGCTGCAGTATTGATGCTGGCAGGCGCTGCTCAGGCGGGTGAGATTAAGTTGCATGTTTGGCCGTGTGCTTATATTGCCCAGGATCTCATGACGATCCCGGTGACGATGGACATTGGCTATTGGATTCGTGTAAAGAGCCAGACGAAGTATGTGATTAAGATGTCCCAGGTTGACATCCACACCTACGATGGCTGCGTCACGATTCCCGTTGAGTGCAACTTCAACGCGACCCTGAGCGCCTCGATTGCCAAAGTCACGACGAACGGCGATGTCAGCGGCTCGTTCAGCTGCTCGATCACCCCGTCGGCCATCACCCCCGGCACCACGAACGTCTCGGTTTGCGCCCACCTGACCAATGCCAATCTGGCTGCGATCAGTGGTGGCACGAAGGACGTCCAGGTTGCGACAGTGACGATTAAGGTTGTCCCGACCGTCTAAGTTTGACGAGATCGGCAGTCAGACGCTCGCGTCAGATATGCCTCGTCTAAAGGCTTCGGTGCGGGAATGAAACTGACGCAGTTGTCGAACTGGCTGTACTGGTAAAATGAAGGAGAGGCGGATCAATGTATCCGCCTCTCCTTTTTAGTTTTTGGGACGTTCGAGAGATTCCATCTGAGGCGAAGGTGGCAGTCCGATATCTCTCGGCTTGGTGACTTGACCTGATGGAAGGGATGGGAAGTCGCTCACGAGATGGGACTTGAATGCGGAAGACTATTGGCGCAGATTCTGCTCACACAAGACATTAAAACAGGTAAACTGGGCAGGATGGGCCTTGACAATGCTGCTCGAATATGATAATCTAAGCAGTATCTTATCCGGAGTTTCCGCCAGACTTGGAAGACCGATCCGGATGGGATGCGGCACGATAGCCTGGGGGGTGTTTCGCTGATAATCACGGGAAACGGGACAAGTGTCCTGTTCATAATGCCGAAGAGTCTTGAGAATCGCGCAACTGCGTCAAAACCGGTTCTGCTTTGATATTAGACGATCAGTGAACAAGTAGGTTTGAGGGGGCACGATGGAAATTTTGATGGCGCGTCGCATTGAACAGCAAGCTGTTGGCCGTTCTGGAAGCTATCTGAACCCTGCAATCGTACGGAGAGTCGAGCGTTCGTACAGGTTCGTCGGAATCATAGCCGCAGTACTTTCTATCAGCGGCTCGGTGTTTGGACAGTTCGTCATCAGCCCCCTGAAACTGGATGACATTCAGCTACAGTCGGGCAAGACCCTGGGCAAGGTGATGAGCATTGAGAACATGACGTCTCTTCCTGTCGATCAGGTGGATCTGACGGTCTCGGATGTCGTGCAGGATTCCAATGGGACCTGGACTCCGGTTCAGCCCGGGGATCCGAATGTGGACTGGAATACTCTGCGTTCGTGCGCGAAGTGGGTAACGCTGGACCGGCAGCAAATGAGACTGGCTCCGTTCCAGAAAGCCACGTTCAACCTTCAGGTCAAGACTCCTTCCCGGCAGCAGGGCCACTATGCCGCGGCGGTTACCGCCAAAGCCACCTTGCCGGCGGGTTCCGTGGAAGGCTACGAGTCCGCGGTGGCCATCGAGTACGTCATTCCGATCCTTGTCGAGATTCAGGCCCGCCCGTTGCGGAACCAAGTCGAGCTGGCGGATGTCGGTTTGATGTTCCAGCCCCAGAGTACTAAAGCGCCGGCGGCGACAATGGCGACGCTGTCCGTGAACAATAAGGGGGGGACGTTCTGCCGCATCCAGGGATACGTCCGCATCTCCAACTGGTGGGGCGGTCACTGGCGGCGCATGACGGAGTCCCAATTCTCCGATATCGGCGTTCTGCCGGGAAACAAGCTGGTTCTGAAGCAAGACGTCGGCCGATCGCTGCCGGAGGGCAAGTACAAGCTGGAGGGCTTCCTGGTCGTCAACGGAGCGCCCGCCGATCAGATTATCAAAGATAGCTTCGAGTATGGCGGCGATCCGCGCGAGAAGGGAAAAGAGTTGAAGGGATTGTCGGCATTGGACTTTGACCCGCAGGAGGTGACCGTCGACGCTACCGTGGGTTCCTTGCGGACGGCCAAGATTCAGATCGTCAATACGACGGACGAGCCCGTCACCGTCAATGCGGATACGGCTCTTCCCGACCATTTGAACGCTCTGGTCGTCACGGATCCGAATACGCAGCGCCAGATCACGGGCGAGGAATACGGCTGCAACAAGTGGATCACGGTGGAGCCCGGCCAATTCCAGTTGGGAGCTTACGGTCGTCAGAACGTGTTCCTCAAGATCAACGTTCCGGACACCGCGACCGGCCTGCCCAACTACTACTCGGTCATCAACCTCCGCTGTCAGTACCCGGACGGCACGCCGGCGGGAACGGCGCGGAGCCGTGTTTGTCTAAGCATCAAGAAGGCGAACGGAGCGCCCAAGCTCAAAACCAATTCGGTCCTGATAGCGGACCTGTCACCTACGAAAGTCCAGATACTCGTCAATACGCGGAACGAGGGGACGAAGCATGCACTGCCCAGTTGCTACGTGGCCGTCCTCAACTCCACCGGCCAGGTTGTCCGGCGCGTCCAGATGAGCAGCGCCTCGTTCAATCAGGGCGGCCTCCAGTTGCCCTTGGAGGTACGCCGCTTCGCCGGAGCATTGGATTTCTCCGGTCTGGCGGCGGGACAGTACCGCCTGGGCGTCAGCCTCGAGACCGACAATTATCCGGCCGAGCAGTCTCAGACCGGACTGATCATCAAAGAATCCAACGGAACCAAGACTGTCGAAGTCGTCGGTCTGGGAGCCGTGGGTGGAGCAGTAAAAGCGAAGTTCTGACCTATGCCGCCGGAGCGGTTTGTATTAAACGAGGGCGCGGGATTGCCGATAAACGTGGGAAAAGCCGTGGGAAGGCGTAAACAGTACGGCTGGAGAAAGGGACGTTGGCCTATGGCAAACTATATCGGTAGAGTGTTATCGGGCACGGTTTTGGTTCTCTGCACCGTCTTGCTTCTGACGTCGCAGGCGTCGGCACAGGAGATCAGAGGCGGCATGAAGAAGTGGACGATCTCCGGCAATGTCGGCATGCCCGACGTCACGATGAAGGGTCTGCCCGGGGACGTTCAGACGGATGCTGAGGGCGGTTATTCGGTGCAGGTGCCCGCGGGCACTAGCGTCGTGATCACGCCCACGAAGCCGGGCTACAAGTTCGAGCCGGCCCAGGCGACGTTCACGAGCGTCAAGGAGAACAAGACGCAGAACTTCCTGCCCTCCCCGATCACGTACAAGATCTCCGGTTCCGTCAACATTCCCGGCGTCAAGATGACCGGTCTGCCCGGCGATCCCAACAGCGGCCCCGACGGACGCTACTCGGCCCAGGTTCCCCACGGCTTCAACGCCGTGGTGACACCCGAGAAGGCCGGATACGATTTCGAGCCGGCCTCTCAGGCCTACGACCAGGTTACGTCGGATAAAGTGAACAACTACACACCCGTCGAGATCAAATACACGATTTCCGGTACCGTGACCTGTTCGGCCGGCGATGCCAACGGCGTCGTCCTGCAGGGCCTGCCCGGCAATCCGCGGCTGGGCGCCAACGGCGAGTACAGCGTGAAAGTACTCTACGGCTGGCACGCCAAGGTCACGCCCGTGCGCGAAGGGTGTACCTTCGTGCCGGACAGCGTGGATTATCCGCCGGTGCTGGCAGACTGCCCCCAGCAGGACTATGCCGCGACCGTGCAGGAGTTCACCCTGTCGGGAACGGTGGGCGCCGATGCCGTCACGTTGAAGGGTCTTCCGAACGATCCGGTCAGCGATGCCAATGGGTCGTTCAACATTCCCGTCGCTTATGGGTATAACGGCAAGATTACGCCGATCCTCAAGGGATACACTTTCCAGCCGCCGTTCATCGACATTGCCAAAGTGACGGCGGATCGTTCCGGCCTGATCTTTACGCCTTCTATCGTGAAGTTGACGATTGCCGGCACCATCAGCGGCCCGCCGTCTGCCATTGTGGGCGTCGTGATGGATGGTCTGCCGGGCAATCCGATGACCGATGCCAGGGGTACGTACAGTGCCAAAGTCGATTTCGGCTTCAACGGCACGGTCACTCCGACCAAGGAAGGCGTCGTGTTCACGGACATGAGCAAGCCGTACAGCGCCCTGGAAACCGATATGAAGGCCGAGAACTACACGGCCAAGGCGATTACGTACACGATCTCGGGTAGCGTCGGGCAGGCGGGTGTCCAGCTGACGTTCCCGGGCGCCAAGACGGTCACCTCTGCGCCGGACGGCACCTACACCATTGAAGTGCCCTACAAGTGGAAGGGGACGGTCACGCCGAGGCGAGCCGGTTACACCTTCGAGCCGGCCAACGCCGTGTGCGAAGAGACCCTGGCGGCCAAGACGCTGGATTTCCAGTCCCAGGCCGTCACCTATACCATCAGTGGTAAAGTGAGCAGCCAGGAAACAGGCCCGATCGCGGATGCCGGCATTGCGGTGGAGCCGGACAATATCCTCGATAAGACCGATGCCGAGGGTGTGTACCGCATCAAGGTCGCCTACGGCTGGAAGGGATCGATCTCGGTCACCAAGGACGGCGTCATATTCGAAAAGAGCAAACGCCAGTTCGACACGCCGGTCGTGAGGGACATGCTGGACCAGCACTTCACCGGCAAAACGAAAATGCTGACGATCACCAACATTCTCACCAACGCCGGCGAGGCCATTCAGGGCGTTCAGATCAGGACGGATCCAGGCAACTTCAAAGCCGTGACGGATGCCAAGGGTAAGTACACGCTTTCGGTTCCCTTCGGCTGGATCGGTAAACTCATAGCCGAAAAAGAGAATTGGGAGTTCGAGCCGTTCGTGTACGATGTCCCCGTGACGGAGAGCATCGACGGGACGCGCGTCGCCCCGCCGACACCGACGCCCGATCTGCCGAAGACCCAGCCCGATCAGACGACGAAGACCCAGGGCGATCAGACGAAGACTCAGGGCGGCGCTACACCCCAGCCGCCGAAGCCGGCCGCAGATCCGGAGAGAGACCGCCTGATCCAGGCCCTCAAAGAGCTGGGAGTGACAACGAAAGCCGGCGACGTGAATGACCCGCGTGGTCGTGCCGGAACCCCCGTCGGGGGTCTGGTGGATGTGCTCCAGGCGATTTCCGCCAAGACCGGCATGAAGATCGCGGTCGATGCGACCGTGAGAAACCTCCCCGTGCCGGCGACGGCCGACACGACGAGTGTCATGGCGGTTCTGGCCAGTCTGCCGGGGAAACCCTATGCCGTGAAGCAGCAGGGCGATACCACCCTGGTCTACAAGCCGATCACCACGACGTTCTCGCAGGACCAACTGCCTGTCGCGTTGGAAAGCTTGTCGGTACTGGCAGACGTGCCGATCGTAATGGACGAAAAGGTGGTGGGCCAGGTGACGGCCAACGTCGAGGGACTGACGCTTGAAGAGACATTGACGATGGTCCTGGACGGAACCGCCTTCGTCTGGATGCGGATGCGCACCCATTACCTGGTGGCCAGCGGCGAACCCGGGCCGAAGAACCCCGCGTTCGCGCGGGTCGCCGTGACCCGACGGGTCAGTCTGAACTACATTACCCCCGCCAAAGCCGAGGGCCTGTTGGCTGACGCCTGGGCTCCTTACGTCAAATCCGGCAGCATGCTCGCGGACCCGAACGCCCTTAGCGGCACAGGTCAGAGCCCCAGCGGGCACTCGCACATGATCACCGTGACCGCGCCTCCAGAAATCGCGGATCGCATCGTCGAGGATATCACGAGGCTGGATACTCGTCCGCGCCAGGTGCTGCTGACCGCCCGGGTCGTGTCCATGGAACGTGGCAACTCGCTGAACCTGGGTGTGGAGTGGGGCATGCCCACCGCGAGCATCGGAACCTTCGGCTCCGCCTACGCGAACAGCGCGGGCAACGATCTCGATCCTGCCGGCAAATGGCCGTGGGGTATCCAGATCGGGTACTCGTCGGATCAGGCCTTCACGAATGCTCTGACGGCGCAGTTGAACCTGATGCAGAGGAACGGCCAGGCCGAGATCGTGTCCACGCCGCAGGTTCTGGCGATGGACGGCCGAGTCTCGGCGGTCAAGAACATCCAGGAAGAGTGGTTCATGATGCAGGCGACCGCCACTTCGGCGTATATGTACGCTCAGGCGGAACTGCAGAAGATCGAATCGGGCACCATTCTGTCGATGACGCCGAGGATCGCAGACAACAACGACATCCAGTTGGAGATGGCCGTTGAGGTCAGCAACAGCGAATCGGCCGGCACGGTCAGCGGTTTGCCGATCGTGACGCGGCGTCAGGCCCAGAACTTCGTGACTATTCCGGATGGCGGCACGGCCGCGGTGTCCGGCTTGACCGAAAACCGGTCGAAGGTTATCGACAAGAAGGTTCCCGGCTTCGGTGATCTGCCCCTGATTGGTTCTCTGTTCCGGAACCATTCCTCGCTCAAGGAGTCGCGTGAAATCGCCGTGTTCGTGACAGCGAACATCATACCGGAGAGCAGTCCCGCGATGGAATCCACCGTGACGGAGCCTGCCGCACGCACGTCCGCGACCCCGGCCCCGGCCGGCGGCAGCTTCGAGGATGAGCTCAGAGCAGGACTGGCGAATTAGTCGAGATAGATACCTGACGGAGAACTGATTCGGTGACAGGCATGACAACAGTGCAGCACAGCAGGGCATTGATCGGGATCCTGGCGCTTCTGGCGCTGGTCCTGGCCGGCGCGGGCTGCAATGCGCAGCCGGCCCGATGGTCGGAGCTGGGCGAGACGAGCCAGGATGAGGCGGCGGCGCAGCAGCAGACCCATGCCAAAGGTCTGCACGTCGTGCCTCGGCCGGGTCGGTACGTGACCCAGCTGCGAGCCTCCGATGTGATCAAGATTCTGCAAAGCATCGGTTGCAGCAGGGAACAGGTCCTGGAGATCGGGACCGATTTCCGCGAGGCCCTGGCCACCCGCGGCGCCGCCGAGATCATGGTGGGCAGGAAATCCCAGGCCACGATTCAGGTCGCCAATGGCAAGGTGCTCATCTCGTCGCTGACACGCGGCATGTTCGAGTACAACCTCAGACGCGGCGAGATCGGCTTGCCGCCGCTGCAGCCCGGACGACCCATGCCGAGCGCGGCGGACCAACAGTAGAAAGAGGCCTGCAGGGCATGACATAACTTCGTATCCCGTACCCGGTAGATGTCCCATAAACCGGCTCAAACGGGGGAGGGTGGTTTTTGTGAGAAAACCGCTGTGGAAACTGCACAGCGGTTTTTTTTTTGCTTATAATCGACCATGATGAATTGACTCCGTAGGGGCAACCCCCCGTGGCTGCCCGATTGGGCAGGCACAGGGGCCTGCCCCTACAGGGGATATGTGGATCGTACCTACGGCCAGGGATTGTGTATGTCGGCGGACGTCAGAAAACGGATTGAGAAGCTTCGGGACGAGATTCGCGAGCACGATTACCTGTACTACGTGCTGAATCAGCCTCGCATCAGCGACGAGCAGTACGACAAGCGCTTCGGCGAGCTGAAGAAGCTCGAGGCGGAGCATCCGGACCTGGTGACGGAGGACTCGCCGACGCAGCGGGTGGCCGGCCGGCCGCTCGAAGGTTTCACCTCCGTCCGTCATGCCGTGCCGATGCTGAGCATCGACAATACGTACAGCGCCGACGAGCTGAAGGCGTTCGACGAGCGCGTCCGCAAGCAGCTGGAGACGAGCTACTACAGCTATGTCGTCGAATTGAAGATCGATGGCCTGGCGGTGAGTTTACGCTATGAGAAGGGCGTCCTGATCCGCGGCGCTACGCGGGGCGACGGCGTCATGGGCGATGATGTCACGGCCAACATCCGGACGATTCGCTCGGTGCCGCTGTCGTTGAAGAAGCCCGACGGGTCGCTGCCCGACGTGCTGGAAGTGCGGGGCGAGGTGTACATGCCGACGAAATCGTTCGTCACATTGAACGAGCTCCGGGCCGCCGCGGATGAGCCGCCGTTCGCCAATCCGCGCAACGCGGCCGCCGGCTCGCTCAAGCTGCTCGACTCCCGCATCACCGCCCAACGCAACCTGTCGTTCTTCGCCTACGCCACGGGCGAAGTCTCCCAGTCCCTGGCGGCCACGCATTTCCAGTCGCTGCAGAAGCTCAAAGACATGGGCCTGCCGCTCAATCCCCACATGACGCGGGCCAGGACGATTGGCGACGTCATCGACATTTGCGTGAGTTGGAGCGACAAACGGCTCAAGCTCGAGTATCAGACGGACGGCATGGTCATCAAGGTGGACCGCCTCGATCAGCAGGACGTCCTCGGCGCGACGGGACGTGCCCCGCGCTGGTGCATCGCCTACAAATTCGCTGCGGAGCAGGCGGCCACGCTGGTCGAATCCATCGTGGTCCAGGTTGGCAAGAGCGGCACCCTCACGCCCGTGGCGAACCTCACGCCGGTCCCGCTGGCCGGCACGGTCGTCAAGCGGGCCACGCTGCACAACTTCGATCAGATGAAACGGCTCGATGTGCGCGAAGGCGATACCGTCCTGATCGAGAAGGCGGGCGAGATCATTCCGCAGGTGGTGGAGGTCAAGAAGGACCTGCGCCCGGCCGCAGCCCAGCCGTTCCCCGTGCCGAAGGTCTGTCCCGTCTGCGGGTCGGACGTGGTGAAGGACAAGGAGGGCGTATACGTCCGTTGCTCCAATCCTCATTGCGTGGGCCAGATCCAGGAGCGGCTCCGCTATTTCGCCGGACGCGACCAGATGGACATCGAGCACGTGGGCGACGCCCTTATAGAGCAACTGATCGACGCGGGCCTGGTCAATAGTTTCGCGGACCTGTACCGCCTGAAGAGGGAAGACCTGCTGGGACTGGAGAGGATGGGCGAGAAGAGCGCCCAGAACGTGCTGGATGCCATCGAAGCCAGCAAGAAGCGGCCGCTGTGGCGCCTCATTGCAGGTCTCGGTATTCGCCACGTCGGCGGGCAATCGGCGGAAATCCTCGCCGACCATTTCGGCTCGCTCGACGCCCTCATGCAAGCGGAACTCGAAGAGATCGACTCGATCGATCAGATCGGCCCGGTCATGGCGGAGAGCGTCTACTCGTACTTCCGCGACAAGCACCATGTCAGAGTGGTCGAGGATTTGCTGGCGGCGGGCGTGCAGCCGCAGGCCGCGACTAAAGCCAAACGGGGCGGGGTCCTGAGCGGACAGACCCTCGTCGTGACCGGTACGCTGGAGCGCTTCAGTCGCCAGCAGGCCGAACAGGCGATCAAAGACGCGGGCGGCAAGGCGACCGGCAGCGTCAGCAAGAAGACGGATTACGTTGTCGCCGGCCGCGAGCCGGGCAGCAAGCTCGACAAAGCCCGCCAGCTCGGCGTCAAGGTCCTCGATGAAGAACAGTTCCGGCGTCTGCTTGCCGGTGGAGAAAAGTGAGATGAATACCGAAGACGAGAAATTCATGCAGTCGGCCCTGAAACTGGCGGAAAAAGGCATTGGGTCGGTCGAGCCCAACCCGGCGGTCGGCTGCGTAATCGTCAAGGCCGGACAGGTCATCGGCATGGGCCACCATCAGAAGTTCGGCGGGCCGCATGCAGAGACCAATGCCCTGGACGACTGTCGCAAACTGGGCGTCAAGCCGGAAGGCGCGACGATGTATGTCACGCTCGAGCCCTGTTGCCACGTCGGCAAAACCGGCCCCTGCACCGACGCCATCATCGCTGCAAAGGTCGGCCGCGTGGTGGCTGCGGTTGAGGACCCTGCGCCGCATGCGTCCGGCAAGGGCATCGCACAATTGCGCGGTGCCGGGATCGAGGTCGAGGTCGGGCTGTGTCAGGAACAGGCCCGACAGCTCAACGCGCCGTTCTCCAAGCACGTAACCACCGGCAAGTGCTGGGTCATTCTCAAGTGGGCGCAGAGCCTCGACGGCATGCTGGCCTACAAAGGTCATGGCAAAGAGCGCCGCTGGATTTCAAACGAGCTGAGCCGCAAAGATGCGCACAAGCTGCGCCGCCGGACCGGGGCTGTGCTCGTCGGCATCGGGACGGTCCTGGCGGACGATCCGCTGTTGATGCCCGAACCCGCCGACGACAGGCCGCGGCTCCGCGTGGTGCTTGACGACAAGCTGCGGATGCCTCTCAAATCGCAACTCGTCAGCACGGCGAAGAACTCGCCCGTTCTCGTCTACACGCGTCCGCTCCATCAGAAGGCACAAATGAAACGGGCTGAGGAAATGGCTCAGGCAGGGGTGGAGGTGTTGTCCTACGAATACGAGAAGGGCTGCTCCAATCTGCCGGGGCTGCTGGAGACTCTCAGCCGCAAAGGCGTGCAGCAAGTACTCGTCGAAGGCGGGCCGACCGTGCTGAGCTCCTTCCTTAAGGAAGGGTTGGCCGACGAGATTTGCGTCTATGTGGCGCCGAAAATTCTCGCCGCACGCGGTGCGGCCGGCATGGGCGACGCGGTCGCTTCCTTGCGCCAGGCGATCGATCTGCAGCACGTCGAGATCAAGGCGTTCGGGGCGGATGTCCGCCTGAGCGGGCAGTGCGCGCTTGACAGTTTTTCTCAACAATCGGCGCCAAATCAGTTGACTAATCCAGATATTTGACGTATATTATATATGTTGCGTGTGCAAGACAGAGATCAGTTGGTCTCGTAAGCACAAATCCGCGGCAACGTGCATAACGGCACATCGCAACAGGGAGACGGGCCTACAACAAAATCCGTTTTTTGTCGCCTCGTCTCCTTTTTTATGCGCACTTGCGGCACGGAGTACTTTACCTGAGCGATGGAGCGTGCGGGCAGCGGGCCGTGATGATTTCGCCACCTCTCTCTGTAACGAGGATATCGTCCTCGATGCGTGCGCCGAGTGTGCCGGGGATATAAATACCCGGCTCGATCGTGATGATTTGCCCCGCCTGCAGTCGACCCTTTGCCTTCTCGCGCACAAAGGGCGCCTCATGAAGCTCCAGGCCGAGGCCGTGCCCAGTCCCATGGCCGTAGACCGGGAATCCACTATCTCGAATTATGCTTCTGGCTTCGGCGTCGACTTGGGCGATATCTGCACCGGCCCGAATCGTCTTGATCGCGGCCGCCTGGGCCTTCTCCACCGTTTCACAGGCCCGTCGATAGGCCGGTGTCGGTCGGCCGATGGCGAGGCACCGCGTCAGGTCCGAACAGTATCCCGCCTGCCGGGCGCCGAAGTCGACCAGAATCGTGTCCTGCCGCTTCAGCCTGCGCAGGGTAGGCTGGTGGTGCGGCCGGGAGGCGTTGGGCCCGAAGGCCACGATCGTATCGAAGCTGTTCTTGCTGCCGAGCTTGCGGATCTCCAGGTCCAGAGTAGCCGCCAACTCGCATTCGGTGATGCCGGGCCTGATCGACACCTGCATTCTCTCAAATGCCAGGGCCGCAATATCGGCCGCCTTCCGGATCGCCGCGATTTCGAACGCATCCTTGATACTGCGCAGTTCGGCCAGAAAACCATCGACCGCTTTAAGCGAAGCCGACACGTACTTCTTGAGCGCCTGATAGACTCCGAGGGAGACGGATTTATCCACGCCGACGGTCTTCACCGACCTGAGTTTGGCGAGAAGCAGACCGGTCGCCTGCGCCGTGGGATGCTTGCGTTCGATGACCGTGGCCAAGGGGCATTCCTGCCTGGCCTGCTCCGTGTACCGGCTGTCGGTGATCAGGTAGACGCCCATCCGTGTCACGACCGCCCAACTGTCCTCCCCCAGGAATCCGGTCACATACGTGACATCCGCCCCCCGCGTCAGAATGGCAGCATCCAGCCCGGCCCGTTTCAATTGTGCCCGCACCTTGCGTATTCGTTTCTGAATGACCTGCTCCTTCATAGGCCTGTTTTGCCCTGATCGATCGTGTCCCACCCGAAATCGACACGGCGGTTGCTCCAATCGATGCGGACATGGCCCCCATCTCTGAAGATGTCGCTGCCCAGTATGCCCATAGGGTTGACCGGCATGGGTTCGTCATAGAGGTCGGGACCGGCAACGACATAGGTCCAGTGCGCCTGCCAGGAGCCCAGCACGAGGTCCAGATCCCGGATCCTGCCTGATAGCATGCTCTTCTGGCTTCCGAAGGTGACGATGTTGTGACGCACATGACCCCTGGGCGTCAGACCGAGATAGGGCAGGCTCTCCCCGTAGAGGAGCGTCCTGCCGCATCCCGTATCGAACGTCATCAGGGCTGGAATCCCGGTCGGAGTCCGCACACGCAGGATGAGGTGGTGAGTCGGGAGGAGATTCGCCGTCATGTCCTTTCGCGGCTCGGGCTTGCGGATTGTCACCACCAAGGTGCTGTAGTCTATCTCGATATCCATCGCCCGGATCGCCATGCTTCCCAGGACACCGTCTATCTGGAAGCGGGGGGTCAGCATGTCTTGCTTGGGATCGACCAGGACAGGGTGAGAACGGATCGTCAGACCACCGACTGTCAGCCGGTCTACTCGTCCAAGCCGAGATGTCACGTACCCGTTCAGGGTGCGCCCTTTGCACGTGTAATTGGGCACCAACTCGACTCCGCACCGCCCGGCGACATCGTCCGCCAGCACGGTCCCGTCCGCTCCCGTATCGAGTGCGAGCGAATGGGTCTGCCCATTGATCTGCACGGGCAGAAACAGAAGTCCGTTCCGTTTCTCGGCCTGAACCTGAACAACGGCAGCGCCGAACTCATGCGTCTGGCGCGGCAATCGCCGCATCTGTTCTGAGAATCCCCTGGCTATGGCGTCGCTCTCCGACATAGGTTCATTGGGCTCAGGCAAGATCATCTGATCCCACCGCCACCGGCCGGCTGAGACCGTGTTGAACAGCTTTCGGGCGTTCTTGCGCACGGTCGCGTCGGAGGCTTTCTCGTGGAGTTCTCTCGCGATCACCAGACCTCGATCTACCTCGCCGCGATCCAAGGTGTCGAGGGCCTCCGCATAGCGGCGCTGCTCGTCGCGAACGGAGTGGTTACGAACGTATGACACATCCCAGCGGGCCATCGCGTCCCAGAAATCAGCATAATCGACCGTTGCGCCTGGCTCTCCGCTCGCACGGTCGAAGGGCTTGATCTGCACGGACGGTCGGCTGACGCAACCGGACGACGCCAGCACGACGATAATGGCGAGCCGACTAACGAACCTCCCGATCATCTGTGTGCCTCCCAAGTCGTTACCAGCAGCACGGACACGTTGCCTCTTGGGAACGATTGTGGCGGAGGCACGCAGGGCGCACAAGCAAAAATTTCCGGCAGGACGAAGAGCTTTACGTCTGCGCGAAGACCATCTTGTACCTGGCGGCTCTCGTCTTCGGCCTGGTCAGTTCCTTGTAGGCTTTGGCGAGGATGTTTCGCTGCAGGGGACAGGAGAGGTCCGCTTCGCTGACGATCTTGAGGAAGCGTTCCTGTTTCGGGTCGTCGAAGTCACCGCCGGCCTGGAGGACGGCGTAGACCTCGAACAGGGCCGCGATGTAGATCGCCGAGAGCTTGACGGCGTCCTCGTAGTACTTCACGTAGCCGGGGCGGGCGACGAATTCCTGGTACATGGGCGACTCCGCCCCGTACTCCTTGTACTCATCGGCGGCCGTTTTGTAGGGACCCCGGATCTTGCAGACTCTCAGCACGGCCAGGAGATTGTCCATCGCGTTCTCAATCTCCTTCTCCTGCGGGCACACGCCGTAGGTCTCGACGAATCCCCGCTGGAGGAAATAGCGGAACCAATCCTCGGTGTTCCGCGTGGTCAGGCCGGTGATGCAATCGACCCAGTCGTGGAAATCCTGGCGGAAGAAATCGTATGTCGCCTTCTCCGAAACATCGGCCGCCGCACGCCTGTCGCGATAGACTTCCTCGTACAGGAAGTAATCCTGAAACACCTCGCACTTGCGGTGCTTCGTGCGGTTGGTCCCCTTGCGATAGTAGGGCTGGGCGATCTCGTTGACCAGCGGATGAATGATCTGATCCGCGGCGATGTGGCACAGGTGCCCCGCAACATAGGCCACCTTGCGTTTATCGTCGTCATCAAATTCGACCGCGCCGTCTGTTCTCACGACATCTTTGAACATCACCTGGATCAGGTTGAGTGGAACCTCGTTGGGACGAAAGGAATGGAGCTGGTACGACCACGGCGTCACGCCCTCGGCGTCGACAAAGCCTTCCAACAGCATATCCACCGACGACTTGACCATGCTGGCGTAGGAATACAGGTCGGGTCCGATACTCCCGAGGTTCATGTACTTGTAGTAGTCGTGTTGTTTCCGGCTTTCGGGGCCGTCGATCATGTTCGCGAACTCGGACAATTCCTTGTGTCCCGTGCGGGTCCGGAGCAATTCAAACGCCTTGTGAGCAATCACCATGTGAGCAATATTCGCCGGCATCGTCGTGTCCCTTCAAAGTGAGCGTGTACCTCTACCCCTATTGTCGGACGTTCGCGCGGCGGTCCTTCAATCGAATTGGCAGAGGGGGATTGTCACGAGGGACGCGAGACACCCTGGGCGGGGACTGCTCGAGGTCAGGCACGGGGGCCTGTCCTACAATGAGACTCGGAGGCGGAACGCGCCAACGGCATCAAGGGGCTTGTGGCACGGATTTGCTTTCGCGCTTCAGTTGTTTCTCCCGGCGTTTCTCCTTGAGGGTCTTCTGCGGCTTTTTCTTCTCATCTCTTCTGGAACCATGGCTCTGAGCCATACATCATCCTTTCCCAGATCGCTTCCGTGTGATAGTCCACGTCAAACTTCTTTCTCTTATGCCGGACCTGAGGCAAGTGTTCGACTATTGGGATTCTCTGGTAATCTGGGAAGATGGCACAGGATGGGCTAGTGTGGGTTGCAGGTTAACGTCCTCCAAACGAGCAGATTGCGGGATTCCTTCGACATCATTGGCACTTGCCTCCGCTGAGTGAAGCCATTAGAATGCAGTGTTGAGTAGAATAAGGTAGTCTAATTGCATCATTTGAGTAGCTTCCGAGAAATGATACCCATTCGAACCAGTATCACACCCAGGACAAGACCATACGCCAACTACGTCCTGATCGCCATCAACATCGTGGCGTTTGCGTTGACCTTTGGGCCCCATGGTCATAGAGCGGGAGTGGAGTACGTCGTTGTGTCGATGCACCACTGGGCCGAGAGCCTGGCGCTGATTCCGGCTGAATGGCGACCGTGGCAGTTCGTGTCTTATGCGTTTCTGCACGGCGGGTACATGCACATCATCGGGAACATGTTCTTCCTGTACCTCTTCGGCAACAGCGTCAACGACCGCCTGGGTCACTTCTGGTACACGCTTTTTTATCTGACCGGAGCGGTCTTCAGCGGAGTCGGCCACGTCGTGATGAACGCCTCGTCCGTTGCACCGACGCTGGGTGCCAGCGGAGCCGTCGCTGCTGTGACAGGAGCGTATCTCGTTCTCTTCCCGCAGGCCATCGTAACGGTTGTTTATTGGTTCTTCATCATCGGCACGATCGACGTGCCGGCGATCTACTTCATCGGTTTCAAGATGATCCTCTTTGACAACTTCATCGGTCGAGTGAGCTCCGATGTGGCTTATGATGCCCATCTGGCCGGCTATGTATACGGCATAGGATTGACTCTCGGCCTTTTATCCAGAGGATGGCTCGCGGGCAACGGCACGGACCTGTGGACGATGCTGAAGCACTGGAATCGCAGGCGAGCGTACTATCAGACGGTTGCGAGCGGGTACGATCCCTTCGCGGCAACGGCCGGCCGCAAGACCGTGGTAGCCACGGAAGTTGGCGCCGTCACCGCGCCCTCGTCCAATGATGCTCAGGTCCGCCAGCTCATCGAGGATATTCGCAGCCGGGCCGCGCAGCGGAATCTCGCCGCGGCGGCCGATCTGTACGTGAAGCTCATGGCGATTGACGATCAGCAGATCCTGCCTCTCCAGACTCAGCTCGACGTCGCCAACCAGTTGGCCAGTGAGCAACGCTCGCGCGAAGCGGCCTGGGCTTACGAACAATTCCTCACTCACTACGGTAATTACGAACACGCCGACCAGGTGGCGCTGATGCTGGGACTGTTGTATGCCCGTTACCTGAATCGCAGGAGCAGGGCGATCGAGTTTCTGAATCGCGCCATCGAGAAACTCTCCGACGAGACCCAGCTCAGGATGTGCCGTGAGGAGCTGGCCCGGCTTCAGGGGCAGGTATCGCTGTAAGCGCGAACACCACAAATCTCACGTCCAGGCCCGAAAACGGCATTGACAACTGCGCAGCAGAACGGTAGTGTCGCACACAATTCGATGGATCGTAAGTATAAGCGGGTTGTCTCCGGCTCGTCCGGTAACATCTTTAAAGGAGGTATAGAAAGATGAAAGCTCGCAGCAAAGCCGCGTCGTTGGCGATGCAAATGGTAACTGGGGGGTGGTTGTTCCGAGTACTGTCATTGTCTATCGTATTGGCCCTGTGCAGTGCGGCCATGGCTCAAGTCGATGTCAACCTTCCCGGCAGACCCGCCGGGTCCGCTGTTCCGACGGAGGCCGCCGCGCCGGGATTCATTACCGCGGAAGTCACAGGCAACGATGTCAATACCCGGTCGGGTCCCGGGACCAACTTCTACACGTGCGGCAAACTCTACCGGGGCGATCGCGTGCAGGTGGTCAGGACCAGCGAGGGCTGGTCGGCCATCACGCCGCCGCCGGGGAGCTATTCCTGGGTGGCCGTGCAGTATGTGAGCGTCAATGCGCAGAATCCCACCGAAGGCATCGTGACCGGCAACGGTGTCCCCGTCTACGCGGGTTCGGATGAAGTGGAGCCCCTGGTCTCCACCACCAAGCAGGATGTCACGCTGCCCCGCGGCCAGAAGGTGCGGCTGCTCGGTGAAGAGAAACAGGAGTACTACAAGGTCGCTCCGCCCGCCGGGGCTTATCTATGGGTGCACAGTCAGTATTTGACGCCGCTGGCCGGCCAAGGCGCGGGCGTGACCCTGCCGACCACCGGGAAGACCGGTTCGCCGCAGACCGGCTCGATTCAGACACCCGCGGCTCCGACGGGGACCGAGGCGAATCTGATCACCGAGTATTACGCTCTGAGCAAGCTGGTCGGTGAAGAACAGAAGAAGCCTCTCGATCAGCAGAACTATGCAGCGCTGCGCGAGAAGCTCAAGGCCTTGGCCGAGAACAAGGAAGCCGGCCGCGCCGGTCGCTACGCCCAATACACGCTGCGGCACGTCGATCGAATTGAGCTGGCTCGAACAGTCACGAAAGATCTGGAGCAGCAGAATAAGGATCTGCAAGAGGCTTCCGCGAGAATTGACGCGGCTCGCATCGAGAAGTTGAAGCCCATCCAGGATTCGGGAAGCAAGTACACGGTGATCGGCGTCTTGCAGCCGTCCGCTCTTTACCAGGCCGCCGTGGGGCAGCCGCAGCGCTATCAACTGGTGGACAAGGACACCGGCAGGATCATCTGCTACGTCGCTCCCGCGGGTCCGGCGACCACCAGAGACTTGTCCTCGTTCATCGGTCACAAGGTCGGTTTGGTAGGTGGGTTTCAGGCTCACGCCGCCACCCAACGGGCTTTCGTCGAGTTCAGTGACATCACTCGCCTCGACTGACGCTCTATAGAAACAGGACCGCCGCCCGGCGGTTCGAATAGGAAAACAAAGAAGGTCACGCCTTTCAGACGTGACCTTCTCTTTTTTTGCACATCGCTTATCGTGTTACGAAGCAGGCTACCTCGGATCCCGGCCCGGCAGCGGAGCGACGTTGTCGGCGGGGGCCGTCACCTGGCCGGTCTCGAAGTCCAGGGCCGTGGGCTTCATCGCGAGATTGTAGTAGGGTGACGTCTGGTCTTCAGCGACCTGCCGCCATTGCACCAGCCGGCCCGTGTAGGCGGAGATGCGGCCCATGATCGCCGTCAGGGTTGACGTGGCCACGTTCTTCGCTTCATTGATCGGCTTGCCGTCGATGATGCTCTTGAGCAGATCGACGTGCTCCTGGACGTAGGGATCGCGGCTCGGGAATTCCGGCGTTCCCGTGACGGTCTTGCCCTTGAGCCCGCCGCCGCCCTGCGTTTCGCCTTCCGTGCCTTTGAAGAACTCGCGGACCTGGCCGTCGGTCTGGTCGATCTGGCGGCACATGCTGTGAATGTGGCAGCCATTGCCGTAGTCGAAATCGATGCTGAAGAAATCGTACTGATCGCCCGTCTTGCGCCGGGCCCGACCGCCGAAGCCAAGGGCGGAACTCGGCGGGCGGCCGATATACCAGTTGGCGATGTCGATATTGTGAACATGCTGCTCGACGAGGTGGTCGCCCGACATCTCGCCGAAGCTGACCCAGTTGCGGATCATGTAGTCGGCATCGCTCTCGTTGGGTTGTCTGTTCGCGTACCACAGAGCGCCGCCGCACCACCAGATGCAGCCGCCGACAATCGTGCCGATGGCTCCCTGTGCGACGGCATACTGGGTCCGCAGGTATTCCGCCTGGTGCCGCCGTTGCGTTCCGGCCACGACCGACAGGCCTTTTTGCGCGGCCAGCTCGCCGGCGGCCATGATCTGACGTGCCCCCGGCGGATCGACCGCGACGGGCTTCTCCATGAACACGTGCTTGCCCGCCTTGACGGCCGCCTCAAAGTGCGCGGGCCGGAAGTTGGGGGGCGTGGCCATCAGCACGATTTCCGGATTGGCTTCGAGCATCTTCTTGTAGGCGTCGGCGCCGCCGAAACAGCGCTCGGCGGGGACGTTGTACGTCTTGCCTATCTCTTCTGCCTTGCCCTTGAACCAGTCGGCCGTGGCGACGACTTCCATGTCGACGTCGACCACCTTGATGGCCTCGGCGAAATTCTCCAGGGCCCCCTTGCCCCGGCCGCCGCAGCCGAGCAATCCGACGCGGAACTTCTTCCGGGCCGACGCGGCGAAAGCGACATTCTTACCGGCGAGGACGGCCGCCATGCCCGCGGCCGAAGTCTGGATGAACTGACGGCGGGACAAGCCATCCAACTCCTGATTGGGATTCTGATGCATCTGTCGTTCCTTTCGATTGTGTACCGCTCGCGCTTGTCGTGACGCGGTATCGATCCGAACCTACACCTGGAAATCGTCGCAGGCACGGTAGGCGTCGATCACCGCCCGCTCGCCTTCCCTGGTGTTGCCCTTGCTCCGGCCGTGCTCCATGCACAGCACGCCGGCATACCCTTTGCGGGCGATGTGCCGGAAGATGTTCTTGAAGTTGATTTCGCCCGTGCCCGGCTCGTTGCGGCCGGGGTTGTCACCGAGGTGGAACGAGGCGATCTCGCTCCAGGCGGCGTCGATATTCGGGATGAGGTTGCCCTC
>CAYQXM010000012.1:0-46126 GCA_964421295.1 uncultured Pirellulales bacterium | reverse complement strand
TGGTACAGGTCGTTGACGATCTTGCAGCCGGGGCGGTTCACGGCCCGGCAGATTTCGAATGCCTGCGGAATCCCCGTCAGGAACAGGCCGGGATGGTTATGCCGGTTCAGCGGCTCGAGCACGAGAATCAGCCCCGACGGCTCGACGATATCGACGCACCGCCGCAGGTTCTCGACCACGTTCGCCGTCTGATAGTCCCACTCCAGCCGTTCATCGTACCGCCCCGGAACGACCAGGGCCCACTTGACGCCGGTGCGTTTGGCGACCTCGACTCCCTGCTTCATCTTGTCCGCGAGCATCTTGCGCGTGTCGTCGTCGGACTTGACGAAAGACTGGACGCTGAAATCTGCGTAGAGGACAAACGGCCCCAGCGTCATGTCACGGGCTTTCATCTCCTTGGCGATCTTCGCCTGTTCCGCGGCGGGCCGGCCCATCAGGCCGTTGTCAAACATTGCCGCGAATCCCTCGTCGGCCATGAACTTGATCTGGTCGATCGGATCGTCGCCGACGTGTTTGGCGAAGGAGCCGAGAGACGGCGCGTATTTGAGCTTGAACTTCTTCGGGGCGGGCTGCGCCGCGGCCATTACACGCGCGCTGCTCAGGGACATCCCCATGGCAGCGGCGGCGGCACCGGACAGAAAACCTCGGCGCGACGAACCCGTGCGTTGTTCTTCCATACTTTCACCCCCTGCACAATTACTTCTTCATGGCGGTCCACTTCTGCTTGCTCTTGCTGCTGGCTACGACGGTCTCGATGAAGAGCAGGCCGCGCAGGCCGGCAATCACGCCCGGGAAGTCCATCTCCAGGGCATTGGACTTCTTGCCGGCCAGGACGTTCTTGACCGTCGCCGCGAAATTGATGTAGTTGTTGGCAAACGCTTCGATGAATGCCTCGGGATGCCCCGAGGGGAGGCGGGTATTGCGGGCCGCGGCGGCGCTGTACGCGGCTACGTAATCGTTGCCCCGTTTCCAGACCTCCTCGGGTTTGCTCATCCGCCGGACATGCAGGTAATTCGGATCTTCCTGGTGCCACTCCAGGCTGGCCTTCTCGCCGTGGACCCAGATCGCGAGGTTATTTTCTTCGCCGATGGAAATCTGGCTGGCGTGCAGGACGCCCTTGGCGCCGTTGTCGAACTTGATCAGGCAGTTGCAGTCGTCATCGAGCAGGCGGCCTTTGACGAAAGTGGTCAACTCGGCACAGACGTGCGTGATTTGCAGCCCCGTGATGTACTCGGCGAGGTTGGCCGCGTGCGTTCCGATGTCGCCGACGCAGCCGCCGGCGCCGCTCTGCTTGGGATCGGTCCGCCAACTCGCCTGCATCTGGCCGGTCCTCTCCAATGCGGTGGCCAGCCAGCCCTGCGGATACTGCACGACGACTTTGCGGATGGCGCCCAGGTCTTTGTTCCGGACCATGTCCCGGGCCAGCTTGACCATCGGATAGCCGGTATAGTTGTGCATGAGGCCGAAGACCAGGCCGGTCTTCTTGACGAGTTTCTGCAATTCCTTCGCCTGCTGCGAGTTCAAGGTCATGGGTTTTTCGCACATGACGTGGAAACCTGCCTGCAGGAAGTCGCGGGCAATCGGGAAGTGCCAGTTGTTCGGGGTGGTGACGGCGACGAAATCGATGCGCTCGCCCTCCGGCAGCTTCGACTCGCCCCGGATCATGTCGGTGTAGGTGCCGTACACGCGGGCATGGTCAAGGTAGAGTTGGCGTCCCATGGCCTTGGATTTCTTGGGATCGATGTCGAACGCACCGGCCACCAGCTCGACCTGTCCATCCATGCGGGACGCCTTGCGGTGTACTTCGCCTATGAACGCGCCGGGACCTCCCCCGACCATGCCCATCTTCAGCTTCCGATTGATCGCCATACTTGCTCCTTTCGTCAGGATTTGCGATTTACGATTTGCCATCGGGATAGTAAATCATAAGCCATAGATAGTAAACCCGGCGTTTTCTCTCGGAGCAAGCAGAAATGGCTAAATTGAGTGCGTTTGCCGATGAAGTGACCGAATCGTTCCGCGGCCAGGTCGAGTACCTGGCGCACGAGGGCATCGGCTATATCGAGCCCCGCTTCGTCAATCGTAGGAACATCATGGACCTGAGCCGCGACGAATTGCAGGAGACGCGGCGGCTGATCGAAGATCACGGCCTGAAGGTCAGTGCCATCGGCTCGCCCATCGGCAAGGTCCGGCTCGATGAGCCGTTCGAGCCGCACCTGGACAAGTTCAAACGAGCCGTGGACCTGGCCCTGTTCTTGGAAACGCCGTTGATTCGCGTGTTCAGCTATTACGCCCCACAGGGTAAGAACATCGACGGCTATCGCGACGAGGTCCTCGACCGCCTGGCGGCGCAGCTCCGGTTCATCCAGGACGCCGATGTCACGCTCGCGCATGAGAATGAGGCCCATATTTACGGACATTCTGCTGCGAATTGCGTGGATTTGGTCGAGGCTCTCAACTCGCCCAAGCTGCGTCTGGCCTACGACCCGGCGAATTTCGTCTGGGGCGAGAAGATCACGAACAACGTCGAAACCTGCTGGCCCCTGATGAAGCCGTATGTTGTCCACGTTCACATCAAGGACTGGAAGCTCGGCTCCCAGGATATTGGCAGCCTCCCGGGCGCAGGCGACGGCCAGATCAAAGAGCTGCTGGCCGAGCTGGCAGCGATGAAGTACGATGGCTGCCTGACGATGGAGCCGCACCTGCAGGTGGGTGGCCAATTCGGCGGCTCGACCGGCCCGGCACTGTTCTCGAAGGCGGTCGAAGCGGTCCGGCGCCTGGCTGATGAAGTCGGGCTGCCGCTGAGCTAGAACGAACAATGGAGAACTGTTCCCCATGAAGACCTGGAATTTCGGAGTGGTTGGCTCCGGGTTGATCGCTGACTTTCACGCCCGCGCCTTGCGTGAGCTTCCCAACGCCCGCTTCGTCGCCTGTTGTGACAAGGTTCCCGGGCGAGCCCAGGCGCTCGCCGACACATACGGCGCGCGTGCCTTCGACGATTACGAACAGATGGTACGCAGCGATGACGTCGACATCGTCACGATTGCGACTCCCAGCGGCCTGCACCTGGAGCCGACGGTGGCTGCCGCGAAGGCGGGCAAGCACGTTCTCTGTGAAAAGCCGCTCGAGATCACGCTGCCGCGGATCGATGCGATGATCGAGGCCCACGACAAAGCCGGCACGCGCCTGGGCGGTATCTTCCCGTACCGTTTCAATGATTTCATGGCACCGCTGCGTCAGGCGATCTGCTCCGGCCGATTCGGCACGATCACCTACGCCGGCATCTACGTCCCCTGGTGGCGCAACGATGCCTACTACAAGGACTCCTGGCACGGCACATTGAAGCTCGACGGCGGGGGGGCCCTGATGAACCAGTCGATTCACATGATCGACATGCTTTGCGACCTGATGCCGCCCATCGAATCGGTGCAAGCCTACACCGCAACACTAGGCCATGCGATCGAGGCGGAGGACACGGGTGCCGCGGTACTACGCTATACCGGCGGGGCGCTCGGCGTCATCTACGGTACGACCGCCTCCTGGCCCGGCCAGTTCCGCCGCTTCGAGATCACCGGGACCCAGGGCACCGTCATCAACGTCGAGAACAGCATTACGGTGTGGGAATTCGCCGATAAACGTCCCGAAGATGAGGACATTCGCCGTCGCTTCATGAAGATCGAAGGCGGCGGCGGCGTCTCCGACCCCGCCGCCATCGGCTACGAAAACCACCGCCGGAACTTCGAAGCCTTCCTCAATGCCTTGGAGAAAAATGAACCTTTCTCCATTGCCGGCCCCGAAGCCCGCAAAGCCGTCGAGGTCATTCTCGCCATCTACGCTTCCGCCCACGAGCAGAGAATAGTGAGGCTCGGGACCTAGCGAGGGTTACGGTCACTGAGGCGGAGTGGCGAAGTCCGGCACGAATTGCGCCAGCACCAGCACGTAGGCGCCCTGGTAGGAAATGGACGGTTCGGTGATCTCCCAGGAATTCTCGTTGGCGTTGCGCGAGGCGTTCCAGCCGGTATTCCAGTCTTTGAAAGCCTTGGCCGGCGGCTCTCCGTAGGGCGGGCTGATCCAGCTCAGACCGAAGAACTTGTTGGGGCCGCCCACCAGGTATCCGGGGGCAGGACCCGAGGCAGAATCGATGCCATCATAGAATCTGGACCCATCCTGGAACCAGCCGTGGTAAATCTCCATCGGAGACTTCCCTTTCGTCAATCGCGCTCCTTTGTCACCCATGTTGCTCAGATAGACGTAGGAGAGGGCGTTTCTGCCGTGGAAGAAATGGAGGTATTCCTCTGCGATCTCCCGGTAGAGGGCACTTTGAGCCGGGTTGACATCCAGGGCCGCGGCGAAAAGGGCAAGCTTGGCCCAGTTGGCGCGAAGCTGATTGGAGCCCCAGCAATAGTGGCCCTCCCACATGAACCCGCGGTAGGCGTCATCTCCGGAGGTGTAGCGTGCAGCGATGGTCCAGTTCATCGTGTTCCGGAGACTCGCCCTGACGGTCGCCGCGATGGAAGAATCGGCCCCGCGTGTCGTGGCGTAGACAACGTAGGAGCGGTTCAGGTCCCATGCCAGGGAGGCGTCCCATTGATTCTGGATGAGGGGGTGGTACCCGTTGTCCGATGCGGCGGGGTCCTTGTAGTTGGCTTTGAAGTACTCGTGGCACTCCGCATCCCCCGTGGTCTTATACAGCTCCGCGGCCGCGTAGATCCGCAACCGCTTGTCAGCGGCGGCATCTGCCCCGGCGTCTCCGGCAGCCAGCGTAGGACCGTCTTTGCCTGTAGCGGGAGTCATGGAGGGATGGGCTCGGAGGTATTGCCAGGCCTTCTGAGAGGCGCCGGCGAGCGTATCGCAGTACCCCGGGTAGGTGCTTTCATAGGGTTTGAACGCGCGCGCTGCGTGGGCGGCCAGGCCGCAAAGCGTGGCCGTGGCCCAGGTCGTGGGCTGAGTATAGTAACGGGGCTGCGTGTCCACGGTGGGTCCTGTACCCGCGTTGTAGGAAGCGACGGCGACGCGATTGGAGACGGAACCGTCAGCGAGCTGCATGCGGAGCAGCCAGTCCAGCTCCCATTTGACCTCGTCCAGGATATCGGGCACTCGGTTCCCGGATTCCGGGATGTTCCAGTTGTCGCCGAAGACCGAGGGACGGAGTTCGAAAGCCATCATCAGGTCCCAGACCGGGCCTGCGGTCCACGCCGCGTACTTGTTGTAGTCGCCGGCGTCATGCCAGCCCCCGGAGATGTCGCGGGCATTGCCCTGGGCGGAAGTCACATATAGCTGTGCGGCCCGATCCTGTCCAACTCCCACGTGACAGGCCGCATGGGTCCAGTTTCCACCGTACGTCTGCGGGATGTCTACCCCGCACCGTTGATAGTAGAACATGCGTGCGGCGGTCTTCAACACGTCGGCGTAGATCGTGTCACGTACGGCAAACGGGTACGACTGTAGGTCGTGGGCAGGGTCGTAAACGACATAGTCCCCCGGCGTGTTGAAGTCGGAGAAATCCCCCCACCAAACCTGATCGCCTGAGTAGCTGTCGGTCGCTCCGTTCCTCCACGAAACGACCTGCCCGGAATACGCGACCCCATCATCCGAGACTCGGCGAATCTGGAACACGCTGCCTGGCACATAGGGACGCCCGGAATTCTGTCCTCGCAGTGGATTGGCAAAGATGACCACTCTGCGGGATGCGGCCGGCCGCCAGCCGAACTGGTCCACGACAATCTGCTCTGAGACAGCAGCGGCCCACAACGGACACGAAGCGGACAGAAGCAGGGTACCAAGGACCCAGATAGAACGACCCGTATCCATGAGAATTATTATAGGCTTGGGAGGCCGAAAACTCAAGCACAGGGCACCCGCACGCTTCCGCATAAAACCCGGCCCGAAGCAATAGGAAGCTGCCGCCGGGCGTCTAACTTATCACGGGTCGGTGGTGGTCCGGATAGTCTGCAACTGGGATTCAGGAGTCTGCAATGGCGCGTCTGACAACGGCGAAGATCATGCGTGGCATCAGTTTTCTTGCGGTACTGGCCCTGGGAGTGTCGTGTTCGACGGCCGTGTCGCGGGCGGCGGAAGCCAGGCAGATGGAATACCTCGGGCGGGGCGTCGTGGCCGTTAATCAGGGCCAGGGCAGAGTTTTCGTGAGTTGGCGCCTGTTGGGCAGCGATCCCGCTGGGACTGCCTTCAATGTCTACCGCGCCACAGGCAATGGTCAGCCTGTGAAACTCAATGCCGAACCAGTTGTCACAGCGACGTGCTACCAGGACAGCGGTATCGATCCGAACAAGGACAATGCCTACTTCGTCCGGCCGATAGTTAACGGCACCGAAGGCGCGATGAGCAAACCCTTCCTGAACAGGATTGCCGCCGGCGCGCCGGTGCAGGACTACTTCGAATTTCCGATCAAGCTGCCGGAGCGAACCCAGGCCGGCGAGGGCTCGGTGGGCGACCTTGACGGTGACGGCGAGTACGAGATCGTGCTGAAGAGCTGGCAGATGCCGACTGACACCGCGACGAACCGGATCACCGGCAACACGATCCTCCAGGGCTACAAGCTGGACGGCACGCTCATGTGGACTATCCAGATGGGCAAGAACATTCGCGAAGGCGAGCACGACACGCAGTTCATGGTCTATGACTTGGACGGTGACGGCATCGCGGAGGTCGCCGTGCGCACTGCCGATGGGTCGGTGGACGGCACAGGGAAGGTGATCGGCGATCCCAACGCCGATTGGGTGAATCGCGACCAAAGCTCACGTACCTTCAGCAAGATCATGAAAGGGCCGGAATACTTCTCGATCTTCAGCGGCAAGACCGGCGCCGAACTGGCGCGAACGGAGTACATCCCGACCCGCGAACCCCTGGATGGGTGGGGCGGGATTGGCGGCAATGGCGGAATGGAAACCGTCGTGGCAGGCAACCGTATGAATCGGTTTCTGGCCTGCGTCGCCTACCTCGATGGCGTGCGTCCCAGCGTCATCATGTGTCGCGGATACTACGGCCGTTCGGTGCTGGCGGCGTGGGATTGGCGTAACGGCAAGCTGACTTCCCGCTGGGTCTTCGATTCCGCCACGCATCCTAACAAGGGCCATCCCTATGTCACGGCCAATGCCACGGTCGATCCGGCCGTGGGCCTTAATAAGATCACCGACAATGCCGGTTCCTGGAACGGCGCTCAGCCGGGTGAGTGGATGGTCTGGGACCGCGAGGGCGTGAAGGAGCACCGGTTGGTCGTATCGGTGGCCGCGAATGTGCTTACGGTCGACGAGAACATGACGCCGGGTACGAGCAAGGCGGCGCATGTTTACGGCTACTCGGGGATGGGCAATCACAACGTGTCGGTGGCCGATGTTGACGCGGACGGCAAGGACGAAATCGTCTATGGTGCAATGGTTGTCGATGACAACGGCAAGGGACTTTTCACCACCGGATTGCGTCACGGCGACTCGCTGCACGTCGGCGATCTCGATCCGAATCGCCCCGGCCTGGAGGTTTTCGGCCCGCACGAGAACGAAGGGGGCGAATACGACAAGTGGACGGCCGGGGCGGCGATGTACGACGCCCGGACCGGCAAGATCCTCTGGGGTACGCCCGACGCCCAGGATGTCGGCGGCGCTGTGACGGCGGACGTTGATCCCCGCTATCCCGGCGAAGAGGTATGGGGCATCCCGGGCGGTCTGCACACCTGCAAGGGCGAAGTGATCGCCGCCCGCGGACCGGCCGGTGGCGGCAATTCGAGTTTTGTCATCTGGTGGGATGGCGATCTGCTGCGCGAGATACTCAGCGGGAGCCGCATCTCCAAATGGGACTGGCAAAATGGCACGTCGCAGAACCTGTTCGCCGCGCAGGGCGCCGGCCGAGGCCGGCCCATCCTCAGTGGTGATGTGCTTGGCGACTGGAGAGAAGAGCTTATCCTGGCGGCCGGCAATTCGGCACTGCGCATCTATACGACGACGATCCCAACGGAACACCGCCTCTATACGTTGATGCACGATTCGCAGTACCGCGTGGCGATCGCCTGGCAGAACGTGGCCTACAATCAGCCGCCGCATCCCGGCTTCTATCTCGGCGCCGGCATGAAGGCTCAACCGCAGCCCAACATCCGCCCGGTCGCACCGAAGGCATCGCTGTAAGTCACAGTGGGAGAGGTGTCAGACAGGCTCCTTGCCGGTTCGGACATTCCTTCCGGATGGTGACGGTTTCTTCCGCCGTTGGGCCGGGGCCAGGGGACATCGTCGGCGCCCGTGGACAAAAGGCGAAAGCAACGGCCGGTCAGAGAATTCGGCACAGGGACACCGATCACTTCTGTCGCGCCGATCATTCTCGGGCGTTGCCCTTCGCGGCATGACGGCGCTCCCCTATTGTCACGATGCGAGCACGAATGGCATGTGAATTGCACTGTGTCTGCGCCAAGGATCTGCGCAGGAATGAGATAATGGTGGCTCGGTCCGCTGGCAGTAGGGACGACGCCGTGATGCAGGGTGCTCCTCGCAGCCAGGAAAGGAGCAGTAGTAATGGATTGCAGTGGAATCGGGGAGTACGGCTCGTACGGGCTGAACCAGATGCAGAAGCCGTCCATGAACCTGGACGAGGCTACCGAACGCCTCATCAAGGACAAAGACAAGGACGGTAACGGAACGCTGAGCGCATTGGAAATATGCATCTCCGAAGAAGCGTTCCAGAAAGCCGACGCCAACGGCGACGGAGAGCTCAGCTCGGATGAGCTGCAGGCCAACGCCCAATTGATAGGGGCGGAACTGGTCGCACAGAGTCCACAGGGCCCGCCGCCTCCGCCCCCGGACCTCGATTCAGCGACCAAGCAACTCATACAAGAGCTTGACTCTGACGACAACGGGACGTTGAACGTCGACGAACTCGGCATCTCCGAGGATGTGTTCGATCAGGCGGACACCAACGGGGATGGCGAACTCAGCTCGGACGAACTCAAGGCCGGTGCCCCGTTGATCGGACCGGAGTTGGGGGCACGCGAGGCCGCTCTCAGGCAGTATTCGTCGATCGTTGACGATGAAGAAGAGGACGATACCTTCAATCTGACGATCTGATAGCGCCGACGCCGCACGGCCGGGGTGTTCGCACAGGCCCCGAGGCTATGATTTGGCTCTTACCTTTTGCCAGAGGAGTTCGATGAGAGGGCGAATGCCCTGGCCGGTGGCGGCAGAGATCGGGACAATATCCGCGCCCAGATGTTCGCGGAGCCTGGCGAGCCGTTCCCCATCGGGGTCTAGATCGATCTTGTTGACGACGATCACCTCAGGCTTCCCGGCCAGGACGTCGCTGTGCTGAGCGAGTTCATTGCGGATCGCATGGTAGTTGTCGGCGGGGTCGGAGCCATCGACCGGCATGATGTCGAGCAAATGTACCAGCAGGGTGGTACGCTCGATGTGCTTGAGGAAATCGTGACCGAGACCGGCTCCCTCACTGGCGCCCTCGATCAGTCCCGGGATATCCGCCATCACAAACCGGCGGAAATTGCTCAATTCCACGATCCCCAGGACCGGTTCCAGGGTCATGAAGGGATAATCGGCGATCTTCGGACGGGCTGCGGAGCAGCGGGAGATCAGGGTGCTCTTGCCGGCATTGGGCATGCCGACAAGCCCGACGTCGGCGATCAGCTTCAGTTCGAGCCTGATGTTTCGCTCTTGGCCGGGTATGCCTTTCTCGGCGTTGCGAGGCGTCTGATTGGTGGACGTGGCGAAAACTCTGTTGCCCCGGCCGCCCTTGCCGCCCTGGCAAACCGTAACCTTCATTCCTGCCTGGTTGAGGTCCGCGATGAGCAGGTCGAGGTCGGTATCGTAGATGAGAGTCCCGGCCGGTACGCGAATGGTCAGATCCTGGCCGTCGGAACCGTGCTTATTGGAGCCTTGGCCGCCCTTGGCATCTTCCGCCCGCCAATGGTGCCTGCCGGCGAAATCCAGAAGGGTATCCACTTCAGCGACGGCTTCGAAGTAGACGTTCCCACCCCGGCCGCCATCGCCGCCGTCGGGACCCCCTTTGGGGATATACTTCTCCCGTCGGAAGCTCACGCAACCGTTGCCGCCGTCGCCGGCCTTGACCCAGATTTCTGCTTCATCAACGAACATAAAAAAAGGATGGTACTTGGCCATCCTTATGATATCTAACTATAGTTCCAGCAGTAGCTTAGACAACGCTGACCGTCCGGCCGACGAACTGCACGGTTCCTTCGGACGTGGCGTACAGAGTGTAATCGCGGCCCATGCCGACATTGTCGCCGGCGAAGAACTTCGTGCCGCACTGCCTGACGAGGATCGAGCCCGGCCGAACCGTCTGGCCGCCATATCGCTTCACGCCGCGGTACTGGGCGTTGCTATCCCGACCGTTCCTCGATGCACCTTGACCTTTTTTATGTGCCATGATTTATACCCCTATGCTGTCTGCCGCTATTGACGGCCAATCTTGCCTAAACCACCACTTATAGCAGCCGGCAGCAGCGATGTCCAGCATTTCTTTCGAAAAATTTCGCGGCTACTTGGCCTCTATGATGGCCCTGGCGTCATTGGCGGATATGACACCCATTACCGCCATCTTGAACTGGCCCTTCTGATCGATGAAGAACGTCGTAGGCAGAGTGTCGATGGAGCTGAAGGGCGGCTGCAGATCGGCCGCACCCGACAGGATCACGAAATTGACTCCCTGAGCGGTTGCCGCGTCCTTCAAGGCGGCCGGCGCTTCATTCGATATGCTCAGGACAGCCAAGCTCTCCTCCGGGATGGAGCTGCGAAGCTCTTTCAGGCGTGCCGCCGCCATCTTGCACGTGGGAATGGTGGTCCGCCAGAACATGACCACCACGTTCTTGCCGCGATACTTGCTCAATTCGTGGACATTGCCGTTGATGTCGGTCAGCGTGAAATAGGGAGCAATCTTGCCCCACCAAGGCTCGAAGGCGGGCGACCACTCTTTCGTCTCGGCGATCAGCTTCTGAAGGCTGACCGGGATTTCGCCCGCGCCTCCGGCACGGCCACCCCGAAGCGCCTGATCCAGAGCATCGGTCTGGGGACCCGTGCCGGTTGCCACGTTGTTGGTGTCCGGAGCGGGAGCGGGCTGCTTCTTTCCGCATCCCGCCATGACTCCGAAGGCGAGAGCGAGGATGGTGATAACAGCCGTCAGGCTGATGAGTTTCCGTCCGATTTGTTGCTTCATAGGAATAACCTCCCAGTGCTATCCATTGCAGCCAAACACTATATCCATGCCTCCACATTCGGTAAAGCCCAATACGGCAAATTTTTGGTGGTGGCCGGACCGGATGCGCGGCGGCGGCGAATTCGATTGGATTCAAATTGACACTGGCGCCGATATATAGATATGTTCGTATCTTTCGGCCGCGGCGTGTTCGCCTGAACGCTGCGTCCTGCACGGCCTCTGCCTCGGTCTCTTTTTGAAGATCGGATGAGGGATAGCCGATGGGAGGGCATTATGCCCTTCGCTCGGTTCCGAGAGCAGGGCCGGCGTGAGGAGGCGAATATAGAGTGGTTGGCGGGTCTGAAAGAACCGTCTCAGTTCTCGGTCGAAGAACCCGGACTGTGGGAAGAAAATGGGTCTGATAGGGTCTCATGTCGCTGTCCTTGGCGAGCTCAATCCGCTTGAGCACGTTGCGCCCGTCCCGTTGTTCAAATTCGAATTGGGCGGATGGCCCATCGAAATCAGCAATCACGCGTTTATGGTTCTGGTTGTGACGGCGGCGCTGGTGATCCTCATTCCCCTCGTGGTACGCTCCGCCAGGCAGGTACCGAGCGGGCTGCAGAATGTCATCGAGTCGATCTGCGTCTTTCTTCGCGATCAGATGGCCCGAAGTGTTCTCGGCGCGCACACGGACCAATATATCGGACTGCTGTGGACAACCTTCTTCTTCGTACTGACGCTGAACCTGGTGGGGATGATCCCGACAGATAAGATTGTCAGTCTCGCCCTGGGCGGCAAGGTGAGTCACTTTGGTGGCGCGGCCACAGCCAACATCTTTGTCACCGCCGCTCTGGCGGTCATGGCTGTTGTCGCGACACTGATCTTCGGCATCCGGCAGCACGGGCTCATCGGCTATCTGGCCAGCATCGCTCCGCCCGTGCCGTGGTGGCTGCTGCCGCTGCTGTACCCGCTGGAGCTGCTGAGCATGGCGATCCGGCCGTTCACCCTGGCCATTCGTCTCTTTGCCAATATCGTTGCGGGGCACATGGTTATCGGTACGATTCTCGGACTCATCATGGTCCTCGGTAAACCGGTCGCGGTTGCGTCCATCCCCGCGGCGGCGGCACTGTCGCTTCTGGATATCCTCGTGGCCTTTCTACAGGCCTACATATTCACGTTCCTGTTCACGCTGTACATTGGCTCCGCCGTCAGCTCGGGGCACTAGGGAAATTGTTGGAGAAACGAAGATGAGCAATCTGATGTTGGGTATCATGGCAGTCGCCGGCATGATCGGCGGCGCGTCACCGGAAAGCACCAAACCCGCCGATCCCAATGCGGCCGGCACAGTTGCAGAAGCAGCGGCACCCGCTCGTTCGTCGCTGGGACTGTTCGGGGCAGGACTGGGTTGCGGTTTGATCATCATCGGTGCCGGTATCGGCCTGTCGATCATCGGCGGCAAGGCGGTGGAATCCATCGCTCGTCAGCCGGAGGCGCATAGCCGGGTCTTCACAGCCATGATCGTCGTGGCGGCTATGTTGGAAGGCGTTACCTTCCTGGCGCTGCTGATCTGTTTCTTGGCCGTGAACTGGCTGAAGTAGGTTTGGGACTGGATCGACATGACCAGGTCAATCTATTGTGCGTTGATTGTCGCTTTGCTGTGCAGCACGGCTGGGGCGGAAGAAGCCGCCAAGGCTAAAGGCGAGACCAATCTGTTCAGCGGCACCTTCTATGATTCGCTCTGGGCGGTTCTGTCCTTCGGAGTGCTCGTGCTGATTCTGGGCAAGTACGCCTGGAAGCCGTTGCTTCAGGCGTTGGATGCCCGGCAGAGTCACATCGAGAACCAGATCAAGTCCGCGCAGGAGTCGCGCCAGCAGGCCGAGCAGCTGTTGGAAACGTCGAAGCAGCAGGGGGCCGATACGGTACGGAAGGCGGAAGAAGAAGCGCAGCGGCAGCTGCAGGAAGCCGTCGAGAAGAGCCGTCAGGAAGCCGACGCCATGCGGCGCCGCGCGCAGGAAGAAATCGCCAGTGCCGAGGCCGCTGCACGGGATGAGTTGTGGCGCCAGGCGAGCGATCTCGTCTTGCACGTGGGCACGCAGGTGCTGGACCGTACCCTGACCGACCAGGATAACAAGCGCCTGGTTGACGAAGCGGTAGCCAAGATTCGCCAGAGCGGAGCGGCCACATGAGAACCGCCGATGCCGTTCGTATCGCGGATATCTATGCCGGGTGTCTGGCCGAAGTGGCCCGGGACACGGCGGATAAAGGCGACGCCATCGAGCGTGACCTCGAGGCGCTGGCGGCGGTCATGGCGCAGGAACCGCAGTTCCGCGCGTTTCTGGTCTCTCCGTACTTCTCCGAAACGGTCAAGCAGGACATGGTCCGCAAGGTGTTCGCCGCGACGCTCGATCCAATCACGCTGAACTTCCTGCTCGTCGTCGTGGCCCATCATCGGGAGTCCGTGCTGGACCAGATGATCGAGAAATACCGGCAGCTGAGCCAGGAACGTCACGGCCATCAGGCGGTGCGGGCGACAGTCGCGCGGCCGCTGAGCGACGAGCAGCGGGCGGGCCTCGCGAGCCATTTGACCGAGGCGTTGCAGACCCAGGTGGATCTCGAAGTGCGTGTCGATCCGTCGATCATCGGGGGCATCGTTATTCACTACGCCGGGAAGAAGGTGGACAACTCCATCCGGACCCGGCTGCACCGGATTGTGGGCGAAATCGCCCGCGTTCAAACACAACACAAAGAGCGCGTATGAAATTCGATATCAGCGAAATCACGGGCGTCCTGAAGAAGGAAATCAGCCAATACCAGGCCAAGCTTGACGTCACCAAGGTGGGGCGCGTCGTCGAAGTGGGCGACGGCATCGCCCGCATCTACGGCTTGGGCGAGGTGATGGCCGGCGAGATGCTTTTGTTCGAGAACGGTGTGATGGGCGAGGTGTTCAACCTTGAGGAGGACTCGATCGCGGCCGTCATCTACGGCGACTACACGAAAGTCCGCGACGGGTCGGACGTCCAATCGACCGGTCAGTTGATGTCGGTCCCGGTCGGCGAGGAACTGCTCGGCCGCATCGTCAATCCTCTGGCCCAGCCGCTCGACGGCGGTCCCGCGATCACGAGCAAGGCCCGGCGGCTCCTCGAATCCGAAGCCCCGGGCATCGCCCAGCGTCAGCCGGTGCGTCAGCCGCTCCAGACGGGGCTCAAGAGCGTCGACTCCATGATCCCGATCGGCCGGGGCCAGCGTGAGCTGATCATCGGCGACCGCAAGACCGGCAAGACCGCCATCGCGCTCGATACGATCATCAACCAGGCGGACAAGAACGTGATCTGCATCTACGTCGCCGTCGGCCAGAAGGACTCGACCGTCGCCACGGTGATCGACACGCTCAAGCACCACGGGGCGATGGCGCACACGATCGTGGTCGTGGCGTCCGCCGCGGACAGTGCGGCGATGCAGTACATCGCACCGTATGCCGGCTGTGCCATGGCCGAGCATTTCATGTATGATAAACGTCGCGACACCCTGTGCGTGTACGACGATCTGAGCAAGCACGCGGTAGCGTACCGCCAGTTGAGTCTGCTGCTGCGTCGGCCCGCCGGGCGCGAGGCGTACCCGGGCGACATCTTCTATCTGCACAGCCGCCTGCTGGAACGCAGTGCCAAGCTGTCGGACACGCACGGCGCCGGCTCGCTCACAGCGCTGCCCATCGTCGAGACGCTCGAAGGGCAGGTCTCGGCTTATATTCCGACGAACATCATTTCGATTACCGATGGCCAGATCTATCTGCAACGCGATCTCTTCCACGCGGGCGTACGTCCCGCCATCGACGTCGGCATCAGCGTCAGCCGCGTCGGCGGCGACGCCCAGGTGCAGGCCATGAAGAAAGTGGCCGCGAAGCTGCGCCTGGACTTGGCCGCATACTATGAACTGTTGGACTTCGCCCGGCTGGGAACGGAATTGGACCGTGCCTCCCAGCGGCAGCTCGACCGCGGCCACCGCATGGTGGAACTGCTCAAACAGCCGCAGTTCACCCCGCTGTCGGTGGGCGAACAGGTGGCGACCATTCTCGCCGGTTCCAGCGGCGTGCTCGACGAAATTCCGGTCGATGCCGTCTCCGAGTTCACGACCCGGATGGTCAAGGCGGTCAAGGACAAGCATCCGGAGTACATCGGCGAAATCACCACGACCGGCAAGCTCAGCGACGAACTGAGCGCCAAGCTGACGGCCGCATTCAAGGAGTATGTCGCCTCCGCCGGGAAGTGACACGATAGGACATGGCGTCGATTCGACAAATCTTCGTTCGCCGCAAGGCCGTGGACAGCATCCGGCGCATGACGCGCACTCTGGAGATGGTCTCGACGGCCCGGTACAAAGCATATTCCAGCCGCTGGGCGCTGACGGAGCAGTATCGTGACGCCCTGGCGCGGATCGGCTACCTGCTGTCCATCTCGGAACGGCCGCTGGCGCACCCGTTGCTGAAAGAGAATGCTTCCGGAAACAGTGCGCTGCTGGCGATCGGTTCCCGCAAGGGACTGTGCGGCTCGTACAATAACGAGTTGTTCCGGCTGCTGGAAGTGCATCGGCACCTGGCGCAGACCGAAGAGCGGCACCTGGACATTTATGTGCCGCGGTGTCGCCTGGAGCCGATCATGTCGTTCCACGGCATGGCGCCGAAGGAAGTCCTGACGAATCTGGACGAAATGCCGAGCGATGCGCAGATTCACGCGATGGCCGACAAGTTCGTCGATCAGTACATTGCCGGCGAGATCGACTCGTTCGGCATCGTTTACATGCGTTTCTACTCCGCCTCCAGTCAGCAGGCGCAGACCCTGACGATTCTGCCGCTGCTGGAGCTGGTGGACAACTTGGCGACCCGGTCCCACGTCATCTGGCCCTGGGACCTGACCTTCGAGGATTTCCACATGTCACCGTCCGCGGAGGCTATCGTGGAGGGCCTGGCCCGCATGCTGGTGCATCACTCCATCCGGAGCTGCTTCATGGATGCCGCGTTGAGCGAGCATCTGGCCCGCATGGTGGCGATGCGCAGCGCGACCGAGAACGCCGAGGAAATGATCAAAGAGTTGACCGCCGACTACAATAGGGCCCGCCAGACGCAGATTACATCGGAGCTGCTGGACATCGTCGGCGCAATGGAGGTTCTGGAATGAACACGGGAAAGCTCGTACAGGTCATCGGCAGCGTCTTCGACGTCAAGTACTCGCCGGAGCAGGCACCGGCCCTGTATAACGCCCTGGAAATAAACTATGACTTCGGCGGCAAGCCCAAGAAACTGTACGGCGAAGTGCAGCAGCACCTGGGAGCCGGCCGCGTCCGCGCGGTCTCGCTCAGCAGTACGCTGGGGCTCCACCGGGGGTTGGACGTGATCGATACGGGGGGACCGTTGATGATGGCCGTCGGTCGGCAGACGCTCGGCCGCGTGCTCAACCTCTTCGGCGAAGCAGTCGACGAGCGTGGGCCTGTCGAAGGCGCGGCCCGGATGCCCATTCATCGCGATCCACCCAAGCTGGTGGACCTCGCGGCCAAGAGCGAGATGTTCGAGACGGGCATCAAAGTCGTCGATCTGCTGTGTCCCTTCGTCCGCGGCGGCAAGACCGGCCTGTTCGGCGGGGCCGGTGTCGGCAAGACGGTCGTGATTCAGGAACTCATCGCCCGTATCGCGACCAAGCACGGCGGGTATTCAGTGTTCGCCGGGGTGGGGGAGCGTACCCGCGAAGGCAACGACCTGTGGCTGGAAATGCAGCGCACCAAGATCCCGGAAACCAACGACACGGTGCTGGAGCACACGACGCTCGTATTCGGACAGATGAACGAGCCGCCGGGAGCCCGTTTGCGAACAGCCTTGTCGGGCATGACCGTCGCGGAGCAGTTCCGCGATAGCGGCATCGGCGACATTCTGCTCTTCATCGACAACATCTTCCGCTTCGCCCAGGCGGGGTCGGAAGTGTCGGCGTTGCTGGGCCGCATTCCGTCGGCCGTGGGTTATCAGCCGACGCTGGCCACCGAAATGGGACAGCTTCAGGAGCGCATCGCCTCGACGAAAACGGGTTCGATCACGTCGGTGCAGGCGGTATACGTGCCGGCTGACGACCTCACCGACCCGGCCCCGGCGACGACGTTCGCGCACCTCGACTCCTTCGTCGTGCTGGATCGCTCCATCACGCGGAAGGGTATCTATCCGGCCGTCCATCCGCTCGAAAGCACCTCACGTATTCTCGATCCGAATGTCGTCGGTCAGGAGCACTATGCGATTGCCCAGCAGGTCCTGGAGTATCTGCAACGCTACAACGAGCTCCAGGACATCATCGCGATCCTGGGTATCGACGAATTGAGCAAGGAAGACCAGACCATCGTTTTGCGGGCCCGCCGGCTCGAGCGCTTCTTCTCGCAGCCGTTCCTGGTGACACGCCAGTTCACGGGCCTGGAAGGCAAGTACGTTCGCACGGCCGACACGATCGAAAGCTGCAAGCAGATCTGTCAGGGCAAGTGGGACTCGCTGCCGGAAGAGGCCTTCATGTACGTCGGCTCGGTCGAAGAAGTGGCCCAGAAAGCCAAAACACTCATGCAGAAATGAAAGGGAGTGTTAAGTGTGAAGTGTTAAGTGTAAAGAGTGACAACTTTAAACTTCACCCTTCCAACTTGAAACTCTGATATGGACGCGACGGAATCCAAAACGTTCACCTGTACGCTGATCACGCCGGCCGGGCGGCTGCTGGATTGTGCCGCCACGAGCGTGATCCTGCCGGCCCACGATGGGCAGGTAGGCATCCTGTACGATCACATGCCGATGCTGTGCCAGCTCGGCCTGGGGCAGATGAACGTGACGGTTGCGTCCGGAGAAGGGATGCGGAACGCGGCGGACATCCCGTCGTCGTTCTTCATCGACGGGGGCTTCGCCCTGGTCGCCGTCAATTCCGTGACGGTGGTCGCTTATGAAGCCGTCAGTCTGCATGAAGGTCGGGACGAGAAGCTCAAATCCATGATGGACAAGGCCACCAGGGAGGTGGCCGACGGGAATCTGCCCCCCAAACAACGCGCGCATGAGACCGAACGGCTCCGAGTTCTGGCGAGACTCGCCGGGTCCGCGTGATTGCTCGCAGGACCGGACCTATAATGTGCGTCGCGTCCGTACTGTCCGGTCTGTAGCCGTATGTGTGCACGAGAAACGCCTCACGGCGTCGGTGTCAACAGGTCGATAAGAACACTAATGAGCAAGTTGACACTGCCCAAGAGAAGACGGCTGGCCAGCAATCGCCAATTTCGGATGGTCATAGATCAGCGCCACCGCATGAGTGACCGCGTGTTGACCACCTACGTTGCGGCGAATTCGTGTGACTACCCGCGGTTGGGAGTGTCGGTGGGTCGATCCTGTGGCGATGCGGTTGTGCGCAATCGCCTGAAGCGGCTCATACGAGAGGCTTTTCGCCTCAGCCAGGATCAGATCGAACGCTCTTTCGACTATGTGGTCATGATCGCCCCGGCCACGGTGCGGAAGCTCCACGCCGCTGAAGGTCCGAGGGCGGCCGCCGCCGTGCTGAATCTCGCTGAAGTTCAGGCCTCATTCTTGTCATTGGCTCGGGCGGCGTGCGCCCGAGCGAACCGGGGAAAGGGCGGATGAATACGGATCTAGTCTCGATTGGTGCGGCGGCAAAAAAAGCTGGTGTTTCCCGGCAGTCTCTGCAATATTACTTGATGATTGGTCTGCTGGAGCCGTCGCAGGTGTCGCCGACCGGCCGGCGTTTGTTCGATGCTAAAGCCGTCGAGCGCATTGTCTTGATCAAAAGGCTGAACGACAGCGGCTACCCGCTGCGGGCCATTCGAGAATTGTTCATGGAAGGTCGAATGTAGTCCTGAGTTTTGAGTTAGCTCAAAACCCACGACTCATGGCTTTGTTGAAAGGAGTCACGGTGAGCGACTACGAATCCGGCCAGAGGCGACGCGATATCGTCGTGGGACTCTTTGTTATTTTCGGGCTGGGGGCTCTCGGCTGGATGATCTTCCAGTTTCAGCGTCTGCCGTCCGCGATCAGCCAGATGAAGTCGTTCAAGATCTACGTTCAATTTGCCTCGGCGTCCGGCTTACAGACGGACACGCCTGTGAAGTTCTGTGGCTATCAGATCGGTCGTGTGACCCAGGTGATGCCGCCGGCGATTCGGACTGATATAGACACCGGACAGCCCTATCATCAGACGGTCTGTGTACTGAGCATCGACGAGCATTACGTCAACATTCCCTCCAACGTCGAGGTGAAGCTGATGACGCGAGGGCTCGGGAGCAGCTATATCGAGTTGAAGGAAGATCCGACCAAGCTGCCGGCGCCACCCAGAGACCCGAACCGCCCCAACGAAACAAGAGTCCTGATCAACGGCATGCTCCTGCAGGGGTCAAGCGGGATGACCAGCGAGTTCTTCCCGGAAGAGAGCCAGAAGAAGCTGGATCGTCTGCTCCAGGGGATCGGAGCCTTCGTCGCCAATGCCAACGACATCCTCGGAGATCCCAACAACAAGGCGAACATCAAAGGAAGCCTGGCGCACTTCTCCGATGCCACGCACAACGCCGCCGTGGCGATGGAAGATGCCCGCAAGCTCATGGAGCAGGCAAGTCGCACCCTGGATGAGTTCAAGGGCCTGGCGGCGACCGGCACGGGCAGCCTGAAGAACACGGACGCCCAGGTAGAGCGTCTGGTCGTGGCCATCGTGAACACCAGCGGCGAGCTGGGCCGGGCCATGAGCGAGCTGCGCACTGCCCTGGAAAAGGCCAACCAGGGCCAGGGGACGGTGGGGCACCTGGTCAACGACGCCAAACTCTATGAAAACCTTCTTGAAAGCACCGACCAGTTGAACAGGCTGCTCAAAGATCTTCAGAGTCTGATCAACAAGGTCAGCGAGAAAGGGCTTCGTTCGGTCTATTGACGTGCCTTGTGAGTCGTGAAGCTATCCTGGATTGCTATACGGACGAGCCGGCGGGCTTGGGGGTGCCTCCTTTCGTTGGCGTCTGGCCGCGCTATGTGGCCGGTCGCTGCGAGGGCGAGCCGACCTACCTGACGATCGATGACCTGCGCTTGATCCGTTACGTCCAGTTCGTCCGCGAAGTCACGATCGACCCCGCCATCGGCCGGACCCACATCGAAGTGCTGAATCGGACGCACAGCGCCGAGGACAGCCGCCGGATTCTGGATAACCTTGAGCGGCTTATCGTCGTGGCCGGCGTGCAGACGCCCGGCAAGTATCTCAGCGCCCGCCCGGGGACGTTGCGCGAAGTCCACAAACTCCTGGCCGAATTCCCGGTCCCCACTCTGCTGACGGGTCCGGTCCTGACCGGCGGCACGCAGTTTCGCGGAGGCTCGGTCCCCCAGGTGGCGCAGGCCGATGACTTCAACGAGCTGCAACCTTTGGCGTTCGAATCGTACGACGAATTGCAGCCATGGGCCCTGCGCGGGGCGTCACTCCTTCGGCATATGCCGCGTCTGGCCCGGCGCATTGTCGAGATCGAAACGGGCCGCGGCTGTCCCCGCGGGGTCGGCTGCTCGTTCTGTACCGAGCCGATCAAGCACGCGGTCCAGTGGCGGAAGGCCGAGCATGTGGTCGAGGAGGTCCGCACGCTGGCGGGCCTCGGCGCCCGGGCCTTTCGCCTGGGCAAACAGTCGTGCATCTACAGCTACGAAGGGGGCGACCCGCAACGGATCGAGGCACTGCTGTCAGGTGTCGCGGCTCTGAATCCGGCGGTGCTGCACATCGATAATGCCAATCCCGCGATGATCGACGAGCGGCGGACGGAACTCTTCGTCAGGTATCTGACGCCGGGCAGCACCGCCGCGATGGGCGTGGAGTCATTCGACCCCGAAGTGGTCGTGGCCAACAACCTCAACTGCACCTACGATATGGCCTTCGAGGCGATCGCCACGCTCAACCGGATCGGCGGTTTTCGCGGGGTCAACGGCTGTCACGCCTTGCTGCCCGGGATCAATATTCTGCTCGGTCTGGCCGGCGAAACGGTGGAGACGCTCGAGAAGAACTTCGCCGCGTTGAAACGGCTTCTGGACGAAGGCTGGCTGGTGCGCAGAATCAACATCCGCCAGGTCGTGCCGTTCCCGGGCACCGTGCTCTACGAGAGACTTCAGGGCAAGCCCCTCCGCGCCAACCGGCGGTACTACTCGGAGTGGGTCGATAAGGTCCGAAGTGAGATCGACGTTCCCATGTTGCAGAGACTCTTTCCCATTGGGACCGTGTTGCGCGATCTGTGCAGTGAGGTGCACAACAGCAATACGACGTTCATGCGTCAGATCGGAAGCTATCCGATTCTCGTCGCCGTGCGCGAACGACTGCCCCTCGATGAGTTCTTCAATGTGCGTGTGATAGGCTACATGCGGCGCAGCCTTCTGGGGGAGAGAGTGCGGGATTGAGCGGTCGTTAAGCCGGGGTCACGGCCAGATGCCGGCGTTGTGCAGTTGCAGCGTCAACTCGCGGACACGGTCCTCCGCCTTGTTGGCGCGGGTTACGGCGGCGTCGAGCTTGCCGGTCATGTTCTCTTTGGCCGACGCATCCTTCAGCCTGGCGATCTCTGACTTCGCTGCCTGGAGCTGGCTCTCCAACTCCTTGACTTTGTTGGCTTCGTCGCTGGTCTGCCTGGTGAAGGTGTCACGTTCTTTGAGCAACGCGTTCAGGCGTGCTTGAAGCGAGGTGGCGGAGTTGGTCGCTGCCGCCAACTCTGTTTTCTGAGTCTTGGCTTGATGCTCGGCTGTCTGCAGTGAGGTCTGGAGTTGGGTGACTTGCCGGCTGCTGCGGACACAGGCTTTGGCCAGTTGTTCGCGTGTCGGTCCCCAGTTCAGATGCGGCCCGCCCATGGTGCATAGGAAGACCACGAGGGCGGCAATGCCGGCGATAACGCGTTCAACCGTTTCAAGTAGCTCATCTGTCAACATCGATCAGGTCCTTGCCTGTTCGGACAAACCACGTTCTTTCCTGGTGATCTATCGGCTGTTTGAGCGAGGCACTGTGGCCATGGGTGAAGTGGCTGGCCCAGTCAAGGTCCGGGAAAGTGCAGGAGCCGCTTGAATGGCAAGGTCAAATACCGATTCCTGCCTCGATTTCGCGAAGTAGCGAGCGATGGGGACCCGTCCGAAATCTGGCTGACTGTCCAGCGGAAAGGGAGCCAGATGGCGTGGTCGTCCGATAAGCCGAGGTCCGGTGCGAATCCTTGTCGTCAGACCCGATCATCAGTCCATGTGGAAGACTTCGCGGAGCGGAGTGGAGACGGGCTCGTTCTTCTGATCGTATTCCATGATGCCGTCGTTCATGTAGTCCCACCATTTCCGCACGGTGGGGTTCTTCGGCAGTCTGACGGCGGTGTGGTTCTCGGATAGTTTCTGGAAGGCGAAGAGCGTCTGGGTTTCCTCGTCGTAGAAGATGGAGTAGTCGCTGACACCCGCCTGGCGCAATACCTCGACCAGCTCCGGCCAGATCTGGTCGTGCCGTCGTTTGTATTCTTCCACGTCTCCGCTGGAGAGCTTCATCTTGAACGCATTGCGCATCATGTCAGCCCTTTCCGAATTTGAGCCAGTCCGTCCAGACACAACTGCGCCCAGGTTTCCATCGAGTCGCGCACCGCCTGCAGCTCCGGCACCGTCAGGAACTCCATCTGAGTGATCATCTGCTCCCGTCGCGTGACCGCGGGGGCGTCCAGCACCCAGCAGTGAACCACGCCCAAGTGCACCTGCCCCACCTCATTGGTGTCGTCGTTGAGCAGGGCGACCATGTGATCCGTGTAGGTCGTATCGACCGAGACCTCCTCGGCGACCTCCCGGCGAACGGCCGCTAGGTAGGTATCGCGGAAGTCCGCACTGAACAACGGCGCCTCCCGGTCCACCGGATTGATGTGGCCGCCGATGCCGATAGAGCGCTTCGTGACGAGGCGCGTCTCGCCGGCACGCTTGCCGCGGACGTAGGTAAGGTACTTGTCGCCGTAGGTCATGATGACGTACGGGATGAGTTGTTTGTGGGATGGGTCTTTCTCTGCCGCCGGCCGGGGCAGAAAGCGGGGGACTCCAGGCGCGAAGAGTTGCTGAGTATATGGTTCGACGTCTGTTCTTAACCCGTTGAAGGCGCCCAGTTCGTCGAAGACCTTCCGCTCGACGACGAGCACCTGTTCCTCCTTTGCCACGTGCCGACCCCTTTCAATTGACTATTGATGATTGTCGATTGACTATTGATTACCTTGGCGCGGGCAAATAATCAATGATCCACCATCAATAATCAACGGAAGGCGTCAGCCAAATGTGCGGCCTGCGTCGTCCACGAAAACCGCGCTCTTGGCCTCCGTGACGATACTGACAGCCTCAGTCACTTCCTTCGTGCTGGGGATTCTGAGCAATCGTTGGCACTTCCGGCATCGAATTCGTCGATCGACTGCGGCGGCGTCGAGCCACCAGCGGTAGCCGCAATGTGGGCACTTGGCAATGATGAACATGACTCACCCGTATTCTACTGTGTTCCGGCGTTCCTATCCCTGCTATCGACGCATTCGCAAAATCGGCTTAATTTATGACTCATGTGCCGGGCCCATCTGTGCCCGTCTAATAATATCAAGGCAGATGACCCTGGATGGGTAACGGCGGAGGGACATTATTCTGTCGGCAATGGCGGAGGGCCTGTTTTGCTTGACTTCGATCAGGCGTTGTGGTAAGATACATAAACTGGGGTTTGGGAAATGATTGAAGCGATCAACCACCATCTCGTTCGTGTGTTTGACGCCGTGGCTGCGACGGAGGATTCAACTCGGTCGTATTTCGGCGGTGCCCGCGAGGCGGATGGCCCAATCCCGGTGAACGTGCGTATTCGGTCTCATAAAGTCGCCATCCCCACAGGTGCGACTCCTGCATCAGCGACGTCCACGCGCTGCCCGCCGGCAGTGGGGACATTGCTCGACTGCTACATGTGAGTCCTCATCCTTACGAGGTGCTCCGCCCCTGTTCTTCTCGCCCGCGCAAAAAATAAGCGGGGTATTTCTGCCGGTCCGGCAAACCCCGCCATCTCCATTGACTGTCGGACAACGATCAGATTCCGAAGTCCAGAATGTTCTGGGCTGCTGAGCGAACGTATTCCGGGCTGGTCAGCTTGTCGGAAAGCAGCAATTCCCTGGCTTCCTGGACGCTTTCTGTACCGGCGGCCGGGGATTGTTTGGCCTTCTCGATCAAATCCCCACAGCTGATCTGGAACGTGGCATCGGGATCGTTGGCAGGACGCGACTTGGCAGGATCGACACTCTGCAACGGCGTATTCCCCAGAATAGGACTTGTCTGATTGGCGCTGATGTTTTCGATCATTTTATGATTTCCTACAATACTATCTGCCTATTTTGGTTTTCGCGTCCTTTCGGGAAATCTTTAGCCTCATCAGGGCAAAAAAGTACCTTTAGTACTGCCATGTCGTACGCACCGGGCTAGTCGGGGCTGGTGCTGCCGCTGCCGGGGCGGGCTTTTGCATATCGAAGGTCTGGGCCGCCTCATAGGCAATGAACTTGCCGAAGTTCAGCGAACTCATGACCACCAGTTCTTCCCGGAGCGAAGCCGCGCCGGCCCAATGACCGATTCGCTTGCGGGTGCTGTTGTCGGAACTGTCCCAGACCTGCTCCAGGCCCCACATCACGTCACCGTCAGTCAGGTCCAATAACGTCAGTCGCAGGCCGAGGATCATTCTGGGGTAGGGCTGGTATTGCGTGACGGTGCCGATCAGGACGGCGTCGGACTTGAGCGCTTCCCGCATCGTCCCGATCTGCTTAAGACCTTCGAGAGAATCCAATCGTTGACGGAGACCCTGCCACAGCGAATCGTCCTTATGGACGACGTTCAGGCCGAAAAGCTGCCTCTTCTGTAAAGCGGAAAAGAGGGCGTCGGTCATTTCCGACGGAATACCGGGATAGTTGGAGAGATTGTCCAGCTCCACCAGGGTGACCCGCCCCAGCGAATGAACGTCTTTGTAAGGGTTCAGATAGAAGGACTCGGCCATCGGGGCGTTGCCATCATGGGCCTCGCAGCCGCAGAGGAACACGGAGGACAGAAGGCAGAGAACGGCGAGCAGAAGGGTGGTATTGCCGCGATCAAGGCTCATTGTTGTCCTTGCCTTTCGAGAGCAGGGTACCATTCGGCTCGGGGCTCATGCGAAGGGGACGCGGCGTGGCTTCCAGTGATCGGGTGGATGTGGTGGGTTCGGCGCCGCCCTGCAGAATCTCAAGAACTTTCACCAGGGCTTCGAGTTGGGCCTTCTGCGCTTCCCGCATCTCGCCGCGGAAACCCAGGATGTTGGTCTTCCAGTTGTTCAATTCCGTCAACATCTCGATCAGAAGCTGGTTGGCCTCACCCAGTTCCTTCTGGGTCTGCTTGAGTTTGACCTCAGCGTTGGCGATCTGCTGCTTGAGATCCTCATTCTCGGTGGCGAGTCGCTGATTCTCCTGGCGCATCGCGACAGCCTGGTCGGAAAGACTGGCATATTTCTCCGACAGTTCCATCGCCGATTGAACGACCGTCTTGCCCTCCAAGGGCGTATCCTGAAACCGTCGGGCGGCGGCGGTGGACGCGTTCGAGGCTCCCAGACCCTGGGCATTCGCGTTTCCGGGCTTACGGTTCTGCTGGTTGGCACAGCCGACAAGCAGCGCCGCCAGTAGGGATATTGCCAGCGGCGTCATTACTCGCTTCATCTTTCGCATTGCGTGTTCTCCTTATTCACTCCCTCGACATCCCGCCGAGCGGGTTGTCAGATATTCGAACATCCTGGCTCACTTCTGTGCCGGTTGAGCTCCGGCGGCCGAGGCGACGGCGGCATTGTAGTCGCAGCGCACGTAGGTGGTCTTGCCGCAGGAGCAGACGACCTCGACGATCGCATAGTCCGGGTGGTTCTCCGTGATGCGAATGCGTGACGCCGCAGACCCGCCGGCCCGTTTGTCGGAAGACAGGCAGGCCCCCGGCGTCAGGCCGAGAGAGAATGTCCCCTCGAACCGAACCGCGTTGGCTTTCAGTACATGTCGTGACGTCTTCATCAGGCACGATAATCGATCAGATGATTGCTGCTTTGACTCTTCGGCGGAGTCTCCGTCTGATTCTTGTCATCCGGAGCCGGCTGGGAATGTTGCTGCCGGTCTTTTTCAGCGCCTTTCCGCCGTTGCTGCTGTTGCTGCTCGGTGGGCGCTATGCCGAGAACATTGGGGAGACCTTCGATCGGCTGAACCGTGTTGTAGTCGTTATCCGCCATCTTTCCACTGCTCCAACTTCGTCGACAAGCTGAAAAGAGCACTCGCGTGTAATTGACTGACGCGGGATTCCGTCACTCCCAGTAAATCGGCGATCTGTTTCATGGTCAGGTGCTGATGATAATAGAGAACAATGATTTGCAGTCGTCGCTTATCCAAAGCCTGCATGGCTTCGGTCAGTTTCTCCAGCAGCTCGGCCTTTTCCAGGCGGTTGTCGGGAGCCAGCATGTCGGACGAAGCCAGGACATCGCCCAAGGCGGGCTCTTCTTCGCCCACCGCGTCGATCGAGACGAAATGCTGGGCACGGGCGCTTTCAAACAGGGCATAGACCTCTTCGACCTCCACGCCCATCTTCTCCGCCAGCTCCTCGTCGGTGGGGGCGCTGCCGGTTTGTTCTGCGATCTGGCGGCTCAGCTCCGCCGCCTGGCGTATGCGCTTGCCCACGTTCGAGGGCAGCAGGCACGCGCGGCGCAGCTCGTCGAGGATGGCGCCTTTGATGCGGATGTAGGCGTAGGTCTGGAACTCCGCCTCATGGCCGGCATCGAAGTCCCGCGCCGCCTTCAGGAGCCCCACGGTTCCCGCCGAGACCAGGTCATCGATCGACAAGGGCGGCTTGACGTAGCTGACCGCACGTCGCGCGATGCTGTGGACGAGCGGCAGCAGTTCGAGAATCTCGGCATCACTGATCCGACGGACCTTGTGGCCGCCATACGTGCGTAGCGCGACGGTCTTCAGATGCTCGCCGCTCTCGGCGGGCTCCTTCACCGGCATGGCCACCGCTTCGCTCGTGCCGAGTGCGGCTGTCGTATCGAGAGGATTCTCAGTTTCGGTTGACACCAGCTCTGTCCTTGCTTAGTTGGCTGTCGATCATGGCACGCGTCAGGACCCCGTTGATGATCCCGACCACTACCGATGCTGCAAAATAGACCAGGATGGAACCACACATCGCCCGCCAGCAGCAGGTAGCAGGTCCCACGCCCGCCGAGGCACTGGCGACGCTCACCGTGAAGAACCCCAGAACCGCGCTGCTGACGGCGATGACTCGTTTCGGCAAAGGCATTGGCTATTCCATCCTGTCAAATCCAGGTCACGGACTGCTCACGTGAGCCTTTTACTAATATCGGTCTTTCGCGGCTTGCTTCTTCGCGTATTTGGCTCGTTTGGCCATTTTTTTGTTACCTTAGGCCGGGACAGGGACCAGCTCGCTGCGCCCGGAGACCATGGGTGTCTCTTCCGATCCTGCGACCAAGGTGTCGATCGGGTCAATGGCCGTCCCCAGCACGATCTCGTCATAAGCGACGACCGGAAGCATCGGCACACTGCGGGACAGCAATCTGGCCAGAGGCGCCCGCACCCGGCTGTCACAGAGAAGCACGACTTTATCCTTGCCTTTATCCATCGCCGACTTCCAGGCATCCGCCACTTTGCGGTTCAACTCCATGGCCTGTTCGGCGGGGATCTTCAGGTTCAACTCGCCACCCTCCTGGACCAGTGCCGAAGTCAACTGATGCTCGAAGGCCGGGTGGAAAGTGAGGGCCCCGATCTTGCCGGCGGCGTTACGATATTGCTCCGTGATGGTTCGTGCCAGGGACTTCCGTACGACCTCCGTGAGCACGGTAGCGTTCTTGGTCCTGGGCGCGTTCTCGCCGAGGGCTTCCAGAATGGCCGTCAGCTCGCGGATGGGAACCCCGCTGGAAAGCAGATTCCTCAGGACGCGTTGCAGCGTGCCGACGGAGACGTCGCCCTCGGTCCCGACGATTTCTCCCACCAGCGACGGCTGGTTCTTGCGCAGGCGATCCAGAAGCAGTTGCACATCTTCCCGAGTCAGCAACTCGTCTGCATGCCGCCGCAGGGTCTCGGACAGATGGGTAATGAAGACGGATTCCGGATCGATCACGGTATACCCGGCCAGTTCGGCGGCCTCTTTCTTGCTGGCGGCGATCCAGAGCGCGGGCAATCCGTAGACCGGCTCCGTCGTTTTGATCCCGTTCACCTTCTCCCGCACCGTCCCGGGGTCCATCGCCAGAAACATCTCAGGTTCCAGGAAACCCTTGGCTATCGGCGTGTCGGATAGCCGGATCTCGTAGGCGGTCGCTTCGAGGTTCATATCGTCCCGCAGTCGGACCAGGGGGATAACGATCCCCAGTTGCTGGGCGAACTGCCGCCGCAGGGCCCCGATCCGGTCGAAGATCGTGTTGCTCTTACGCGGATCGACCAAGGTGATCAGTCGCACGCCGACGTGAACGGAAACTCGATCGACGTCGAGAAGGTCCTCGACCGGTTCTTTATCGGACTTCTTGGCCTGTGTCGGGGTTGTTGGCTGGGGCTGGGTCTGTGCGCGGGTTGCCATCCGGCCGGCCAAGGCGGTCCCGATGGCCATCAGGATGAATGGTATCCTGGGGAATCCTGGCACGAGGGCCATAGCTCCCATGATGAACGAGGCCGCCATCAGCGGTTGGCCCGACTTTAGGAACTGCCTGGAGAGGTCTTGGCCTACGCTGTGACTGGAGGAGATTTTCGTGACCAGGAAACCCGAGCTGATGGAGATGACCAGCGAGGGAATCTGGCTGACGAGACCATCGCCGATCGACAGGATCGAGTAAGTCTGGACGGCGTTGCCGATCGACATGCCCCGGGAGTAGCCCATGGCGATGCCGCCGATGAGGTTGACGGCCACAATGAGCAGCCCGGCCTTGGCGTCGCCGCGGATGAATTTGCTGGCTCCATCCATCGCCCCGTAGAACTCGCTCTCTTTGATGATTTTGGATCGACGCTCGTTCGCCTGGGTTTCCGTGATGGCCCCGGCGTTCAAATCCGCGTCGATAGCCATCTGCTTGCCGGGCATGGCATCCAAGGTGAACCGGGCGGACACTTCGCTGATACGCTCGGCACCCTTGGTGATGACGATGAACTGAATGATGACCAGAATCAGGAAGATGACCAGACCGACAACCAGGCTGCCGCCCGCGACGAAGAGACCGAAAGTCTGAATGACCTTGCCGGCGTCGCCCTGCAACAGGATCAACCGGGTCGACGCGACATTCAGGGACAGGCGGAACAGCGTCGTGAACAGCAGGAGGGAGGGGAACGTCGACAGTTCCAGGGCCTCTTTGGAGGCTAGTGTGATGATGAGCACGGCGATGGCCAGTGAGATGCTGCACGCCAGCAGCGTATCGAGAATCAGCGTTGGCAGCGGAACGAGCAGGGTAGCCAGTATCGCGACGAGGCCGAATGCCAGAATCCAGTTGCTCTGTGCGGCCAGGGGGATATTCAGCAGACCATCATCGGTCATCGGTGCGGCGGGGGCAGCGGACGTTGTTCGTTGCTTGGCGGCCATGGACGCGACTTCACTCCTTCTTCACCAACGAACCTTCGACTCACCCTTCGGACGGTTTCGGCGTCAGCCCGGCCCGCGTGATCTGGCGGATGCGGACCGCGAACCGGTTGTCCACCACCACCACGTCGGCCTCGGCAAACGGGGAATCCTTCAACAGCAGGTCCACCGGGGCTTCGATAGGCTTATCCAGCTTGAGCACGGCGCCCGGCCCCAGTTGCAGGAGACGACGGACGGAGACCTGAGCCGTGCCGATCACCACCGTGACGGGCACATCCATATCGAGCAGGATGTCCAGGTGGGCGTTGGCGCCGGCCGTGGCCGTACCCTGGGCCTCGGCAAACCCGGCTGACTGAACTTGCTTCTTGTTATCCGCCTGCGACGGCGGGCTGGTTTTCTCGACGACGGCTTCAGCAACATCCGCCATAACCGTTTATCCTTTCTTATTTGGCTTGGGTGGAATCTGCACGGGCTCCGGACCAGCCGCCTTCGGATTCTTGGCGGAACCTGCGGCACCCGTCACCAGCACGGCGTACTGTCCTTCGCACTGGGCCGGATGACCCCAGAAGACGGGCCGGCCATCGATTCTCAACTCGACCGGCACATCCACGGTCTTATCCAGAAGCAGGACATCATCCGGACTCAGCTCGACGGCCTCCGTGAAGCTCAACGCGCTCTGTCCGAGCACGGCCGTGACGCTCACCGGCATTTCCTGCAAATGTTCCATGATCAGACGGGACAACTCGTCGGCGGAACCCTTCGGCGCCGCCGCGACGATCTTGCCCACCAGCGGGGCCAACAGACTGCACGGCAGTACGAACGAAATTTCCTGAGCCGTTTCCGCGTTGGCTTTCTTGGCCTTAAACGTGACGGCGCTGATTTCCTGGACGGCCTCGAACGGGCTGGTCGGCAGGCCTTTGACGATCTGCGCCGCCGGCTTCATGTCCTTGTCCACTCCCAGCAGTGTCAGGAATGCCTTGACCAGGGCCGTCATCAGATCCGACAGCAGCGATTGCTCCAACGCCGACAGCGTCCGCTCGGCTGCCGGGGTGTCCTGATCGCCCAGCAGGAGGGTGACCCAACTGAACGCCGTGGCCGTGTTGACCAGCAACAGGCCCGTCGCGGGATTGGCGGTGGATCCGAACGCCAGGCAGAAGTTCTCCTTGGCCGTGATCCGGTCCTGCATCTCTCCTGCGAAGTGCTCCGTCACGGAGGTGACGGACACGTCGAATGGTTGATTGTAGAAATGGGCGAACCGCTCGGACAACACCGCGGCGACCTGCGTCATCAGCGCCGCGATCCGGTTACGCTGCTCCTGATCGAAGTAACGGGGGCGTCTCCAGTCGAAGGGACTGACTTCTCCCATCGCGCCGTCCTCGGCCTTCGTGCTGCCGACCGCCGTCAACAGCGACGAGACAATCGCCGGGCTGAGATTCTCCGTCGATAGTGATGTCATTGAATCGAAAATTCCTTGAAGTAGACCCCTATGACACGGGGCTTGGCGTCCGGGAACAATCCCTGGTTGAAGGTGTCCATGATCTTGGTCTGCACCTGACGCAGGTTCTTTTCTCCGCGAATGTCCTCCACCGTCTGGTTGGATAGAAAGAGAGTCAGCCAGTGCTTCAGCAGTGGCTTTCTCTGTTCCAGGAAGGGCTTGCCCTCGGCTTCGACAAAGCCGTTGCCCATTTCGAGGGTCAGACTCATGCGGGCATAGCGACTCACGCCGGGCTCGTTCAGATTCACGATCACCGCCTCCGTGTCGTAGTACCAGGTGCCTTTGCCTGTCCCTTCCTTGCCCTCTTTTCCACCTTCCTTTTCACCTTCCTTGGATGCGTGAGTGGCCTTGGCTTCCGGAGGCGCGTTCACCTCCGCCGCGGACACATTCTGGGCCTTGCCCCTGGTGCCGAAGACCCGGCCGGCGACAAAACCCAGCACGACGAAGAGGACGGCGGCGCCAACCGGCATCAACCAGGGCAGAAGCTTACTGGTACCCCCCGTCTTCTTGGCGGCTTCGGGTTCGCTGCTCTTCTCTCCTTTGGTCGGTGTTTCGGGTTCTGCCATGTCTATCGTTCCTTTCCCCGCCGTCCAGCGGTATTGGTACTATCCGATGGGTTGGAGCTGTTCTGCCTGGCGATAGCGCCGCATCTTCTCGCGCAACGTTCGGTCGCTGATCCCCAGGACCTTCGCCGCCCGGGTCTGATTGCCGCTGGTCTGACGCAGTGTTTCCAGGATCGCACGCCGTTCCAGGTCGGCCAGCGATATGCCGCCCAGGTTCATCTCAGGTTCTTGCTCGAGTCCTCCCGTACGCGACTCACCACCCTTCCCATGCTGGGGCAGGGGTCGAAGTTCATCGAACAGCCAGGATACGTCGGCCAGCGACAGCACGGGACCGACGCCCAGAATCAGTGAAGTCAACACGACGTTTCGAAGTTGCCGCACGTTGCCGGGCCAGGCGTACTCCGCAAAGATATCCATCATGGCCGGGTCCAGCCGGACAATGTGACGCTGTGCCTCGCGGGCATAGAGATTGACGAAGTACCAGACGAGCTCCGGCAAATCCTCCCGCCGCTCGCGCAGAGGCCAAGCCACGACACGTGCGGTGCTGAGCCGGTAGTACAGGTCCTGCCGGAACCGACCGACCTGGACCTCGTGGAGCAGGTCCCGGTTCGTCGTGCTGATGATGCGGACGTTGACCTTGATGTTCTCGCAGCCGCCCACGCGCTCGAATTCCTGTTGTTCGAGAATGCGCAGGAGTTTGGCCTGAAACTGCCGCGGCGTCTCCGTGATCTCATCCAGCATCAGCGTCCCGCCATGGGCCATCTCGAAGCGGCCTTTTCGTTGGACGTGCGCGCCGGTAAAGGCGCCCTTCTCATGTCCAAACAGCTCGCTTTCGAGCAGGGTTTCGCTCAGCGCGGCACAGTTGACGCGGACGAACGGCCCCCGCACCCGTTTGCTCCGCTGATGGATCAGCAGGGAGATCAACTCTTTGCCGGTGCCACTCTCGCCGCTGATGAGTACCGGAACGGACGTCGGAGCGATTTTGTCGGCCAGGGCGATCGTTTGCAGCAGCTTGGGGCTGTGCCCGACGATCTTGTACGAATGGCGGTCTCCTTCTTTGGCAACCGCAGCCGTGGTCAGATTGTGCTGGGGCGTCAAGGCATTCAGAAGTCTCTCAATCGCCTCGGGTCGGACGGGTTTGAGGAGGAAATCACGGCAACCGGCCTGAATAGCTTGCACCGTGGCCGCAATCGTGTGCGCGGATCGTCCGTCTTCAGCCTCGTCAGTTGTACCCGTCGGCTCCGCCAGCATCACGATGGGCATCTCTGGAGCGTTCAAGCGGACTTCTTGCAGCAGGGCGAAACCGTTCGATTCGTCGGAGGCATCGCCGAGCCGAGTGCTGAGGAACATCAAATCATAGCGGTGACGACTGAGGTGCTCCAGCGCCGTCTTCTTGCCCGTCGTCAACCGGGCCCCGATGCCTCTGCGGGCCAGAATCTCGAGCAGGCCGCGGACGCTCTGCGGCCGGTCGTCGACGATCAGCACATTGAGGCTGTTACTCTGGCTCAAAGACCCATCATTCTTACCGACTGGTTCGTCTTTCACTCTCATGGTTTCCATGACACCTAACCTTGCTCCATCTGCCGACCCTACTCCCGAGCGGGGGACGATATCAACTGTTGCGGCTTGGCGCTTTCGTACCAATTGATGAGTCGCCCGTTGGCCTTGGCCAGTTCCGTCCAGGGAGAATTGGGAAACTCAGAGATCAGCTTCAGATACGTATCCCGCGCCCTGGTCATATCGGTCTGACGCAAGGACGTGCCCAACTGGAAAAGGATCCACGCGCGATCCTCGCTCGTGGCGGAATCGTTGGGTATCGTCAGGGTCAGGGCTTTCTCATAGAGGACGGCCGCGTCGGCCAGACGATTGTTCAGAAAGAGAAGATCCGCCATCTCCAGAGGATTGCGCACCTGGTTCGGGTCCTTCACGAGGCGATTCAGTCTCTCGATTGCTGCCGGGGACAGGCCCGCGTTGGGCGTGACCGCCGGTGTGGCGACAGGAAGATTGGGCTGATCCACCGGGGCTGCCACCGTGGGCTCGACGCTCTTGACCGGGGCGGGCGCCGGCTCGAGAACCACCGGTTTCGCCGGAGCGGGTTCACTGACGGGTCGCTCGGCTCCAGCCGTCTTGAGGCGTTGAATGAGGTCCTGCAACGCCGCTCTCGTCGCGGCGTCCTCGTTGGGATCCGGGGGAAGAATCCGGCTTTGCCAGAGCCGTGACTTCAGACCGTCAGTCACGGCAGTGTTGCTGTCCTGCTCGTTCGTCAGATGCGTGACGACTTGCGGGCTCGAGGCCGGAAGGGCGGCGGTGTTCTGTGATGCCGGAGTCGCCGTCTGTTTCGGCGCCGGCGTGTTCGCCTTGCCTTGTTTCGTTGGCACGGCGGCAGCGGACGTCGGAGCCCCGGCAGTATTGGGTTCGGCTGCCGGCGTATTCGTCGTCCCCGCCAGAAGGACGGCGACGCCAAGCACGAACGGTCGGGCCGCGTGCAGCACGGACGCGCTCCATGGACACGGCAAGGAGCGGACCCCGCACACCCGCTGGCGGGTTTGCCGGCCTGTCCATTCCCATCCTATGATTGCGCGTATGCCCATGACTAAGCGTCTACCGATCGATCTCTACTTACCTTGGTTTCCACTATTGGGATCTGAAGCGGCGGGGATCGGATTGTCCAGCAACACCGACATGGCCCCGCTGAAGTCGTTCTGTTTCCGGTGCGCCTCGGAGAGGATAGCCAGAAGCTTCTCCTTGTCTGGTCCCTCCGCCGTGCGGAGCAGCTGCGTGCAGATGGATACGGCCTGATCGCCCTGTCCCATGCGAAGACACACGCGCGCCAATTCGCATCCTATCTGCGCGGCCATGGGGCCCGGGGTGGCCGATGACAGCATGTCATTCAGCGTCGCGCGGGCCTGATTGTACTGTCCCCGTTCCACGTAGCAGCCGGCCAGCTCCAGCGCGATCCGGGCCTTCAGTTCTGCATTCGTCAGGAACTGCCCGCGATCCTTCAGTGTCGTGATGGCCTTCTCGGTCAGTCCGATGGCCCGCAGGACCTGAGCCCGCAGAAGCAGCAGCTCCATGTTCTCCTCCGGCGACAGCTGCCACGTGTAGCTCGTTTCCAGGACGCCGAGGGCCTCCACTAACAGTCCCTGCTGCATGTACGCACGGACGAGGGTCTCGACTGTCTCGACATGCTGCTGCCGGGACAGGTCGCCCTGCATCGCCAGCTTCAACACGGCGTGGGCTTGCTGTGGGCGGCGCAGCTCCAGATACGTCTTGCCCAGGAGCAGACAAGTGGCGTGGAACTCCGGCCGGTTCTGTCCCTTGGCCAGATCGATATACCGGCTGAGCCACTTGGCGGCTTCCTCGTAGCTTTCTGTTTCGTACAGAGCACGGCCGGCGCCCAGGGCCGATTCCGTCTGGGACTGGGCCGACAGGCCCAGGTTGTAGACCTTGCGATAGAGATCAATGGCATCGCTGCTGGCGCCCACGCGCATGCTGGCATCCGCCAGATAGAGCAGGGCCTGATCAGAGAGGGCGATGTCCGGATACAGGTCCGCCAGTTGTCGCAAATCTCTCTGGGCACCCGGATAGTCGCGCAGAGCCAGCTTCAGTTTTCCGGAGTACAGCAAGGCGTGCGGGGCCAGCGCATCCTTGGGATAGCGCGTGGCAACGAGCCGGTACTCTGCGGCGGCCTCATCCTGCTGATCCTGCAGCATCCGGAGCAGGGCGATGGCAAAATGGGCGTTGGCCAGCCGCTTGTCGTCATCCGCCGTCACGAGAAAACGATTCCACAGCGAAAGGGACTCTTTGGTGAGCAGGGTCATCTGATCCGTCAGGGAGGTGTAACTGCTGGGATCACGGATGGGGACGCTGTCCCGGCTGTCCATCTGCGCCATCAGGCCGACACTGCCGGCGCTCGTGGCGAGCATCTGCTCGGCGGTTGCGGAGGCCATATAGAGGTAGACCGGGCGATGACGAATGGTCTCGTCATCGAGCGGTCCCGTGCTGGTCTCGACCCAGTGAATATTCAGATGAGCATTGCTGGCGAATCGGGCCAACAACTCTTCGATGGAAGCGCCGTTGCAGGCGATTACCCAGCGCCCGGCATCCGCCGCCGCTCGAATCTGCGGGCTCAGCAGAGCCTCGTTCATGCGGTCGGATCCTGTGGCCAGCAGAACTTTCACCTGAGGCTCATCCAGATTGAGGAATGGATCGATGCTCGGATGCCTCGTCCAGAGAGTCGCCGGCAGGTTCGCATCGGCGTCCCGGAGGGACAGGACGTGACGTGTGAAGACTTCGGCGATCAGAAAGTTGCATTGCTGCTGCACGGCCTGGACCCACTTCTTGTCGTAGTCCACGACCTCGATCAATGCCAGACACTGATAGGCTTTGCCGGCCGCTTCCAGGTAACGAGCGCGTTCCACCAGGGCCAGGCTCTGGTGATAGCGGGCCAGTGCCCGCAGCACCGGCGGCCGGCTGAGCGAGAGCGTACGGAAGGCGGCATCGGCCTGCGCGGTGTTGCCTGCGTTGCGATGGCACATCGCGATCCGGTACGTCAGGAAATCCCGCATGGTCTGATGCTCCTCGGAAGGCGGCAGACGCCGGAACAGTCGATCGTAGGTCTGCAAGGCGCTTTCCGAATCTCCGGCCAGATATAGCTTGTCGGCCACGCCCAGGGACAAGGGCTCGACGGCCGGTACGGACGCAGAATCCGTCTTGTCGCTGGCGACGTTCGGCTCGGGCTCGATTGTTGCCGCCGGGGTGGCGGACGACGCCATCGAGACGTGTGCCCCGGCCGGCGCATCGACCGGTGCCGGCCCGGGACTCTCCCGCCTGGTCATGATTCGCTGTGTCGCTATGTAGACGGTGAGAGCGGCCGTCGCCACGATGCCGACGATCAGACCCTGCTGAAGATAAGAGAGCTTGCGGCTGGATCGATTGGCCCCGTTCACGGGAATCAGCTGGAGCGGCACATCCGCGGCTTCGGGCGTCTCCGGGGGCCGGGAGGCGAAGTCGAGGAACGAGGCGAAAATGTCGCCGCAACCAGGCTGCGGCCGCAAGGGTGCGGCAAACAGATCATCGCCCGAGGCAACGTTCTGCTGGCCGGGGACACTGGGGGCCACCGGGTCTGCAGGGTGCATGTCCGGCGCAGGCGACGCCGCATCTGGAGTGGCGTCGGCCTGAACCTTCTTGCGACGGCTCGGTTGTTTTTTGTTTCTCAGCATCTTTTCTCATCACGGCCCAGCCATCTCCGCCGGGCCACCGAGGCGAGGGACCACGACCCTCGCATCTTATGATGCCGTAGCAACTGCCGTGCCAAACCGCGTCACGGCCGGAAAGGGCATCCGGAAGAATCTTCCGGGTGGCGGGTGTCAGGATTCTATACAAGCCGCCGGATTTTCTGACAGGACGGAGTACGTGTGAATCATCGAAGAGGGAGGAGGGAGGTCACGCGGCGGCGGTTGCCCGCAGGGGCGTGTTAGAGGCCGTCCGGGAGGGCCGGGGAGCTTGCAGCCGGTGCGCCGACGCGGGCCGGCTCTTTCTGGATATTGTACTGCTTGACCTTCGCGTAGAGCGTGGCGCGGGTGATGCCGAGCAGAGAGGCTGCCTGGGTCTTCTGCCAGTCCGTCTCCTGCAGGGCGCGGGCGATCAGTTCCCGCTCGGCTTTCTCGAGCGAGAAATCGTGTGCGCTCGGCGCCAGCGCGCCGGCGTCCGTCGGGCCGTCGCTCTCGATGACGATACTGCTGAGCCCGACTTTATCTGTCGTTTCCAGCAGGACGGCACGCTCGATCACGTTCCGCAGCTCCCGAATGTTCCCGGGCCAATCGTGCCGGACGAGGGCTTCAAGCGCCAGCTGGGTCAGGGTGGTGACCTTCTTGCCGTCCTGGCGGATGGTGGAAGTGCTCAGGAAGTATCTGGCCAGGAGCGGAATGTCATCCCGCCGATCCGGTGAGCGCAGCGACGCCAGGCGAATGGGGCAGACGTTCAATCGGTAGTACAGGTCCTGGCGGAAACGCTTTTCCCGGACCTCCTCTTTCAGGTTCCGGTTGCTCGTGGCGATGATGGTGGCCTGACAGGTGATGTCTTTGACGCCGCCGACCTTGCGAAAGGTCCGCTCCTGCAGCACGCGGAGCAGCTTGGCCTGAAGTTCGAGCGGCATTTCGCTGATCTCGTCGAGGAAGATCGTACCTGTCCCGGCGGCTTCCAGCAGTCCCGTCTTTTCACGGTCCGCACCGGTGAAGGCGCCGCGCACGTGTCCGAACAATTCGCTTTCCAGTAGTGTGGCCGTCAAAGCCGCACAGTTGATGTCGACAAAAGGTCCCGTCGGGTGACGCAGCGTGTGGAAGGCGCGGGCCGCTATTTCTTTGCCGGTGCCGGTCTCGCCCACGATCAGAATGGGGTTGCAGCGGCTGGCAGCCACCAGCCGGATCATCTTCAGACATTCGCGTGCCGACCGGCTGCGCCCGACGAAACCGACGGCGGCCGCCCCCGCGTCCAGGAAGTGCTCTTCATGAAGTCCAGTCGCATTCGTTTTGGGGGCGGGGTCGCCCGCAGACGGGTGCTCAACTGTGACGATCTGATTCAGCATCTTCTCTTCGTTGCTCCAGTGATCCTTGTCCGGAAGGCCTGCGACGCGCGGCCGCGTCCGAGAGAACCTTCCCTGTCAAGTCCCTGTTGGACACCCGGCACATCGGCCGCCGGTGAAGAAAGGCTTTAATTTTTTTATTGGACGGCGGAAGTCACGGACTCATATTCCTTCGTGTTTTTGAACTCGACGCGCACGGTTATAGGACACTGTGTCACGCGTCCGAAAAGTCACGCGGTCGCCCTTCGGCGCGCAGGAAGGGAAGTCCATTTCTTATAGGACGGATGCAGCGGCGGGGCCGGGCGGATCATGTCACCCTCTCCGCGCTGGTCGGGAGCATGGACATCGGACACCCGGCGCGAGACATGGGGAAAAATCATCCGCCTGCGGCGCGGAGCGCCGACAGCGTGCGGCCCGCCTGCCCAGAATCGACAGCGCTCTAACTCGTGACATTTCAAGGGACTTGCGCGTCCCCGGGTGAATTCGTCGGTCGGGAACGCCGCGCCTGGCACGCCGGTTGCAAGGTGTGGCTGCAGTGGAGTGTCGTCCGCTTCCGGGCGCCGCCCGGGCGACGACACGTGAAGGTGGACTATATGTGTGAGGTACGAATATGAGCACGACAATATCAGCGACCTCGGCCGGCGATCAACAAATGAACTACATGACGCTTCTGGTGACGCAGCTGCAGAATCAGAATCCGCTGGAACCGATGGACAACAGCGATATGTCCGCCCAACTGGCGCAGTATTCCCAACTGGAGCAGTTGGAGAATATGAATTCGTCGTTCAGCCAGCTTCTCGCCTCGGCGCAGCGGACCCAGGCGAGCACGCTCATCGGCAAGACCGTCTCCTTCACGGCGAAGGCGAACGATGGCACAACTCAAGTCATGGAAGGACAGGTGGACGGGGTCACGCTCGACGGCGACGAGGACGTTCTCCTGCAGATTGGCAAGCAGCAAGTGGAACTGGCGGATGTGACGGAAATACGAGAATAGCACTGAAGCGGCGTTTTCAATAGTAGGAGACAGGAAAAATGAGTTATGCATTGTCGTCAGGCGTGGCGGGGCTTCTGGCCAATCAGGAGATGCTGGATGTGGCGGGCAACAACCTGGCCAATATCAACACGACCGCGTTTAAGGCAAGCCGCATCGGCTTCTCCGCCCTGTTGGGGCAGACGCTCGCGCAGGCGTCGCAGCCGACCAGCACCACGGGCGGAACGAACCCCCAGCAGATCGGCAGCGGCGTGGGCGTCGCCAGCATCACCCCCGATACGGGGCAGGGCAGTATCGTTGATACGGGGAACGATCTGGACATGGCCATCGACGGTTCCGGGTACTTCGTCGTGAGCGACGGCAGCAGCGACCTGTACACCCGCGCCGGGACCTTCGGAGTGGACGCCGACGGCTATCTGGTCGATACCTCCACCGGCTACAGGGTCCAGCGTGTGGGAACGACAGGAGAGAGCGACGGCTTTCAGATCTCCGGCGACAACTCGATTCGCGTGCCCTATAGTATGTCGCTACCAGCCAGCGCCACCAGCGAGATCACCATCACCGGCAACCTGAGTTCCGATGCCAGCAATACGGCCACCACGCAGGTGCTGTCCTCCAGCCTGAGCTATACGGTGAACGACGGCCAGGATGTGACGGAGAGCACGACCATCGGCGCGGTGGATCAGTTTACCGGTGGCGCCGGCACGGGCGGTCACATGGCCGCCTCGGATGACGGCGTCATCACGATCACCGGTTACCAGTCGGATGGCACCGCTATCAGCAGTTCCCTGGCGGTGACCTCGACCACGACGCTGGGCAATTTGATCACTCAACTCAATACGGTGCTCACCGGCGCGACCGCGTCGCTCGTCGACGGGAGCATTCGCATCACGGACGACGCCTCCGGCTACAGCAAGTCCGACCTTGCGTTGTCGTACGCGGGAGACGGCAGCCTGGAGACGCCCGCCTATTTCAAAGCGACCACCGTGGGCGGCGAAGAAGTCAAGAACGTCAGCATCACCGTTTATGATTCTCTCGGCGGCAGCCACGTGCTTTCCGCCGCGTTCGTACGCACGGACACCGCGAACACGTGGGACCTCGTCCTGACCTCCGTGACAGGGGATGTCTCGAATATCCCGATTGCGACCCGGCGCATCGAAGGCATCAACTTCGATTCGACGACCGGTGCTTACGTCGGGATGGGGACAGGCGAGCTGGGTCAGTTTGCCCTGACGTTCGCCCACGACACGTCCCACACGCAGACGGTCGACGTGACGCTCGGCACGGCCGGCTCCTTCGACGGCATTACCCAGTTTGCCGGCACCTCCACGGCGGTGGCGGACGAGCAGGATGGCTATGCGGCCGGCAGCCTCCAGTCGGTCTCCGTGAGCGACAACGGCGTGCTCCTGGGCGTGTTCTCGAACGGCGTCAAGAAAGACCTGGGCGTCATGGCGGTGGCCGTGTTCAACAACCCGGCCGGTTTGCAGAGCATCGGCGGCAGCTACTACAGTTCTTCGGGTAACTCCGGCGAGGCGATTCTCACGCAGGCGACCTCCTCCGGCGCCGGCAGTGTCAAGGGCGGCGCCCTGGAGAAGTCGAACGCGGACGTGGCCACCGAATTCGTCAACCTCATCCAGGCACAGAACGGCTACCAGGCCAACGCCCGGACGATCAAAGTGGCGAACGAAATCCTTCAGGAATTGACGAACCTCATTCGGTAATAGGGGTGATTCTGTGGGAATTGACACGACCATTCTGAGCATGATCTACCGTATGGCAGACGTGGTGCTGCTCGGGCTGACGCCGCGCGAGCGACTGGCGGCCACGGGCAAGCTCAGTCCCACGAATACCGTCGCCGACCACTCGGGGGAGGGGACATTGTTGATCACCGTTCTGGTCCTGGTGTTGTTGGTCCTGCTGTTGTGGTGGGTCAGCAGCAAGCGGAAGCAACGCAGCAACAAGACGGTGCAACGAGAGTTCTTCACGGAAACCGCCAACCGCCGCGGGCTCAGCACGCGAGAACGGCAGATTCTCCTGGCCATTGTTGTTCGAAGCGGTCTGGGACAGAGTGAAGACATCTTCACCGTCGTGGATGCTTTTGACCACGGTGCCGCCAAACTCCAGGAGGAATGCGGTCAGACCCGGACCGCCGACGAAAATGAAAGGCTGCGGGTGGAGATTGCCGCCGTGCGGAGCAAACTGGGCTTCGAGTTGAACCGGTCTCAGGCCGGATCGGCGTTGGAGAAACGCCCGCGCAGCCGCGACATCCCGGTAGGCCAGGTCGTCGATCTGACCCGGCGGCAGCGCGACACGACCAGCATCCAGGCCGAGGTGGTCCGCAACGACGATATCGAGCTGATGGTCGAGTTGCCCCGGGAGCTGGAGATTCATCCGGGAGACACGTGGTGGGTGCGGTTTGATTTTGGCACGGCCCTGTGGGAATTCGATACGGTGGTGGCGCGCAGCGAAGGCACGCGTCTGGCTTTGAATCACAACAATCGGGTGCGTTTCGTGAACCGCCGTCGTTTCTCGCGTCTGTCGGTGCACGTCCCGGCGTGGGTGGTGCAGTTGCCCACGACACACGAGCCGCCGACATCGGAGCCGCCGGCGTTCATAGCGGCGGTGGTGACCGAGGTGGCGGGGCCGGGGCTGCGCGTGGAAGTCCCTGTGCCGGCGCGCGTCGGCGATCGCCTGCTCGTCGTCTTTCACATGGACGCCAGCGCGACCGCATCGGGTCGCTCTCTGACGAAGAATGCCGGTCCCTACGCGGTCTCGGCGCTCGGGCGCGTGCAGTATGCCAAGGCGGTGCCGGGCGGCGTGTCCCTGGTAGTGGAATTGAGTGGATTGACGGAGGCGGACGTCGATGAGTTGGTGCGCTATGCCTTTGCGGTCCAGGCGCACCCCGAGGCGGATCTGCTCCAGGTGAATCCCGCTGACTCGGCGGTGATGGTGGCACAAACCGGCGACCAGGAGGGGGCGGCGTGACGGATATTGGGGCACAAGTAGCCAATACCCTCAATCAGTTGATGGGGGAGTTCGACATCATCTCCCAGAACCTGGCCAATGTCAGCACGACGGGGTATAAGCGTCGATGCACCAACTTCGCTGCCGCCCTGGCGGCCCAGACCGGCGACGGCATGGATAAGGCCGGCACCAAGCCGATTGTCGGCGGAGACATCGACTTTTCTCAAGGCCGGATGATCCAGACGGGGCAGCCGCTGGATGCCGCACTGAACGGGAAAGGGTTCTTCGCGATCGAAACACCCGAAGGACCTCTGTACACGCGGCACGGCATCTTCCATGTCAACTCGAATGGTCAAATCGTCGATGCCCAGGGACGCATGGCGGCCGGCGACGGCGGCCCCTTGGTGGTTCCTGCCGAAGTGGACGTGTCGGAGGTTCAGATCGGCACGGACGGGCGGCTGTTTGCCGGTGGCGCGGAGATCGGCAAGTTCCGCATCGTCGACTTCCCGGGCAAAACCGATCAACTGGTCCCGGCGGGACTCGGCTGTTACTATGCCCCCAAGGAAGTGAGTCCGACCAGCACAGAGGACGTGGTGGTCAAGCAGGGCTACCAGGAAGGGTCCAATGTGCAGATGGTGGAGGAGTTGGTCAATTTGATCATGGTTTCCCGAGTCTATGAAGCCAACGCCAAGCTCGTCAATACCAAGAAGGACACGGGCACCACGGCGATTGGCGTGGCGATGGGATAGGTAAGAAGGGACGTGTGACATATGCTCAGAGCATTCTCTACCGCCGCCACAGGTATGATGGCGCAGCAAACGCTGATCGATGTGGTCGCCAACAACCTGGCGAACGTCAATACGACCGGCTACAAACGCAGCAGCATCGAATTTCAAGACCTGCTCTATGAGAAGCAGAAAGCGGCCGGAACCGAAATCGCGCCCGGCATCGGTACGCCGACCGGCCTGGAGATCGGCAGCGGGGTACGCGTCGCGGCCACCAACAAGAGTTTCTCCCTGGGGGAGTTCAACAGCACCAGCCGCAATATGGATGTCGCCATCCGCGGGAACGGCTTCCTGCAGGTCCTGATGCCGAACGGCGACCTGCGCTATACGCGGGACGGATCGCTGCAGGTCAATGCCAACGGCCAATTGGTGACCGCGACCGGCTATACGATACAGCCGGCCATTACCATCCCTGCCGAAGCCGCCTCGATCGATATCGGCGATGACGGTGGCATCAACGTGACCGATACCGCCGGGGCACGCTCGGTCGTCGGGACGCTGCAGCTCGCGCGTTTCGCCAATCCGTCGGGTCTGAGCAGCCAGGGCGACAACCTGCTGGCGCCGACCGACGCCAGCGGCGAAGCGGTAGTGGGGACACCGGGGCAGGAAGGCTTCGGATCGATCCAGTCCGGCTTCCTCGAGAAGTCCAATGTGCAGATGGTCAACGAACTGGTCGATCTGATCATGGCGCAGCGCGCCTACGAGATCAATTCCCGCGCGATCCGGGCGGGCGATCAGATGCTGCAGGACACCAACAATATCTTCGGCTAGGAGCAGTGGATGAACCTCGCGATGTCTTTCCGAATCCTGGTCGTGACAAGCATGTGTCTGCCGGTGGCCGCGGGCGATGCGCAAACGACCGGCGATGCCCATGGGCCGGCCGGCGTGTGGCTGCAGATTCACCTGCCGCGCGAAGTGACGGCGGCGCAGAACACCTTCAATCTGAGTCAGATCGGCGTGATCCGCGGCGCCGCCCGGTGGGTCAATGTGGCCGGCCCGATCGGCCTGGGACGCATCTCTCTGCCGGGCCAGAAGGTCGTTGTCGATCGCGCCACGATTCTGAGCCGCTTGGCCGCATCGGGCATTCCCGCCGACAAGGTGCTTTTGACGGGCGCCGATGCCGTCGTCGTCAGAAATGGCCAGAGGACCGTTGAATCCGAGCAGTTCGTTACGGCGGCGCGGCAGTTGCTGCAGGACTCACTCGCGCATCGCTCCCTCGTCGAGGTGACGCCCCTGATCAAACCCAAGGACCTGACACTCGCCACTGAGCCTCAGAAAGTCCAGTTCGATCCGCGCGTCCTGCGGACGGATCCTCGCGGTCTGGTCACGGTGCAGGTGCGCGTCCTGGTCGACGGGCGTGAAGCCGGAACCCGGGACATTCCGTTCCGCCTCAAATTCGAAGTCCGTCAGGCGGTGGTGGCGAAAGAAATTGCGCAGGGGACGGCTCTGAGCGCCGACAACATTCGCGTCGAGAAACGAACATCCGAAAAACCGGAGCCCGCGAATTGGCAGCCGCCTTACGACCTGGTGGCCGCGCGGACACTGGTCGTGGACCAGGAGATTCGGCCCGACATGCTGCAAACGCCGGAACCGGCGCTTCTGGTGCGGCGGAACGAGGCGGTCATGATTCGGATTCAGCGACCCGGCCTGACGATCACGGCGATGGGGCAGGCCCTCCAGGAAGGGCGGGCGGGTGACCCGGTGAAGGTGCGCAACGTCGATTCGAGCCGGATCATTGTCTGCAAAGTCAATAGCGATGGAACCGTGGAGCCCGTGCTGTGACGTGCTCTTCACCTCGAAAGGGAATCGAATGAACAGACAGGGAATTTGGCTGGGCACCGCGACGATGCTGGCCGTGCTGATCGGGACGACCTGCGAAGCGAATTCCATCTGGGCCAAGCGGGACAAGGACCACAAGACTGTCTACGCCGACGATGTGGCACGCCATATCGGCGATGTGCTGACGATCATCATCAGTGAAGACAGCAAAGTGGACAACAAAGCCAAGCGTGACCTGCAGAAGGACACCACGCGGACCAGCACGTTCGACGGCAGGCTGGAAATCGGAGACCTCATCCCGAAGATGCCTGGCCTGACCATGGACGCGGCCGGGAACAACGAGATGAAGAGCAAGGCCGACTATAAGGATGAACGCAGCTACACGGATCGTATCAGTGTGATCGTCATGGATGTTCTTCCCAACGGCAATCTCGTGATCACGGGCAGCCGGGATCGTACGATCGGCGGCGACATTCAGACCATCGAGGTCAGCGGCGTGGTTCGGCCGAACGACATCGATTTCGACAACACGGTCAAAAGCGAGCAGGTCGCCAATTTTCGCATCAACAGCAAGAACGCCGGGATCTCGGCTCCCTACACGCAAACCGGGTGGCTGGGGCGAATCTGGGACGTTCTGTGGCCTTGGTGACGTCGTCTGAGGGATACACGCGAATGGACATGCGATACATAATGAAATCTCTCGTTCCGAAGAAGCTGCGGCCGTGGCTGGCGGCAGCGATCGTATTGGGGCTGCTGGCGCCAGGAATCGCCCGGGGCGAGCGCATCAAGGATATCGTGGATATCCAGGGCATGCGAGGCAACCCACTGACCGGCGTCGGCCTCGTTACCGGCCTGGCCGGCACTGGCGATACCGGGCAGTTGTCGCGACAGATGCTGACCAACGTGTTGCGAGACTCCGGCCTGGTGCTGCCTCCTTCCGACCTGGTCGGCGGCAGCATTGCGGTGGTGATGGTCACGGCCGAATTGGGACCTTTCGATCGTGAAGGGTCGCGCATGGATGTGGACGTCGCTACTCTGGCGGATACCAAGAGCCTCCAGGGCGGCATGCTGTTGCCGACGCCCCTGCGCGGCTTGGATGGACAAGTGTATGCGGTGGCGTCGGGGGGCGTCTCGATCGGCGGTTGGTCGGTAGCCGGCAAGGGGGCCACCGTATCGAAGAACCACCAGACGGTCGGTCGCATCTCGGATGG
>CAYQXM010000011.1:55998-70447 GCA_964421295.1 uncultured Pirellulales bacterium | reverse complement strand
GACCAACCAGAATCACGCCAATATCCAGAAGGACTTCGAGACGCTCGTCCCGCAGATCATTGGCGAGAGCGAAGACGCGATCCGACTGAAGCTCGAAATGCTGGTCCGGTCGTACGATCCCTGCATCTCGTGCTCGACGCACATGCTGGACGTGCAATTCGTTAAATAATGTAGGGGCGACGCATGCGTCGCCCGTATCGCCGTGGAAGGCATACATCGACCTTCAGTTGTCGTTCTGGGTCTGGGCAATCCGCTGATGGCGGACGAAGGGGTAGGCGTCGCCGTCATCGAGCGGCTTCAATCCCGGGCGGAGCAGTATCCGGACGTCGAATTCGTCGACGCCGGGACGGGTGGCATGGCCATCCTGCACCGGATCGACGGTCGGGAAAAGGCGATATTTGTGGATTGTGCCCTCATGGGCGAAGAGCCGGGGATGATGCGCCGGTTCACGCCCGACCAGGTGCGCAGTACCAAGATGCTGATGCATCAGTCGTTGCACGAGGTCGATCTGCTGAACATCCTCGACCTCGCGAAGCAACTCGGCCAGGCTCCCCGGCAGGTGGTGATCTTTGGTATCCAGCCTGAGGTCGTGACTAATCGGCTGGGACTGAGTAAGATAGTGGAGGATCGGATGGACGACTATATTGAATTGATCCGGTCCGAAATCGACGATAAGTAAAAATGGTTGATGTTTGATGGTTGCTGTGTACTTCCAACTTCAAACATCAAACTTCAAACATCAATCGAAAGGGGTCCTGATGGAAACCGGTCGAATCTTGATCGTCGACGACGATCCCGATATTACCGAAGCCATGTCGGTCATTCTGGAGAACAAGGGCTACGAGGTCGCCATCGCCGCCGACAGCAGCGAGGGGCTGGCGTGGTTGAAGGAGCATCGGCCCGACCTGATCATCCTCGACGTGATGATGCGAACGCAGCAGGAAGGCTTCGAGATGGCGCGGGACCTCAAGCAGAACCCCACGTACAAGGACATCCCGATCCTGATGCTCACCGCCGTCAAGGACAAGACCGGCATCGACTTCAAACCGAACGCCGGCGACGAGTCCTGGCTCCCCGTCGAAGGTTTTCTGGACAAGCCCGTCAAGCCCGACATGCTGGTGGACAAGGTAAAGGCCCTGCTGAACCCTTAGAAAGTGTGAAGTTTGAGGGTAGATGTTTGATTTTTTACTTCAAACATCGAACTGCAAACATCAAACTGGGCTTTTATGGAACACCTCTTCAAGAGCGCCGGTCTGAACCAGCGTGCGCACTGGCTGATCGAGCTGCGATGGGTGGCCATCGGAGCTCTCGCGGCCGCTACATTCTTCTCGGAGCGTTTCCTGCACGTGGCGCTGGCCGCCTCCTCGCTCTACGTTCTGGCGGCGATTCTGTTGCTCTACAATTCGATCCTGTACCTCATCGCCCGCCGTGTCCCGGTCAGTGAGGGCGGGGACGCCGCCACGCGCACCATCGAGCGGCTCGTGGCGTTTCAGATCTCCGCGGATCTGCTGATCCTCACGACGATCCTCCACTTCTCCGGCGGGATCGAGAACCCGTTTGCGTTCTTCTTCGTCTTCCACATGATCATCGCCAGCATCCTGTGCTCCCGGCTGCAGAGCTACCTGCAGGCGACCTTGGCCGTGATGCTCTTTGGCGGCCTGGTCATCCTGGAAGCCGCCGGTGTCCTGCCGCATCACGCCCTGACAGGCTTCGCCGGTCACGGCCTCTACCGCAGCGTGGTCTACGTCTTCGGCTTTCTCTTCGTCTTTGCCGTCACCCTGTATCTGGTCGTCTACATGACCAGCTCGATCAGCATTCTGCTCCGCCGGCAACAGGACGACACCGAGCGGGCCAACGCCCAGCTGCGCCGGCAGGACCAGCTCAAGAACGAGTACGTCCTCCGCGTCACGCACGATATCAAGAGCCATTTGGCCGCGATCCAGGGCTGCCTCGATGTCCTGCACGGCGGCATGCTCGGCCCGCTCAATGCCCGGCAGCAGGATTTCGCCGAACGCGCCGGACGCCGGACTGAAAAGTGCGTGCTGTTCGTCCAGGCCCTGCTCAAGCTCACCCACATGAAGCTCCGGGCCGGCGCCCCGGACGGTGGGCCGCTGCAGGCCGAGCCGTTCTCGCTGCGCCAGACGATCTTCAACGCCCTCGGCCTGGCCGGCAACCGCGCCCGCGACAAGGGCCTGACCCTGACCCACCAGATCGACGCCTCCATCGAGACCCTCCGCGGCGAAGCCGTCCTCATCGAAGAAACGATCACCAACATCCTCTATAACGCCGTCAAATACACGCCCGCCGGGGGGCACGTGTCCCTCGAGGTCCGGGACGCCGGCGACGCCGTCCGCATTTCCGTCTCCGACACCGGCATCGGCATCCCGCCCGAAGCGCTGCCGCACCTCTTCCAGGAGTTCTACCGCGCCGACAACGCCCGTGCCGTCGAACGTGACGGCACCGGCCTGGGCCTGGCCCTCGCCCGACAGGTCATCACCCGCCATGGCGGAAAAATCTGGGCCGCCAACAACCCCACCCCCGGCGCCACCTTCACCTTCACGCTGCCCAAGTAGGTCCGGAAAGTGTTTTCCTGTACCACGTTTGAGAGCGGGAGCACTATTATAGTGCTGAGTTTTGAGTGCTTAGTTTTGAGTTAACTAAGAATTCAAGACTCACAACTCAAAACTTGAAGACAGTGAGGTGCAGCAGTGAAAAATGAATGGACGCTCGCGACGATGGCAGGTTTGGTGATGGCGGCGGTGGCGTGGGGACAGGCGAGTTGGGAAGTGAGGGCGCCGGACGATCAGATTTCGCTTCGGCTGAGCCTGGCCGCGCCGGGCCGGGCGGCGGATTATCCAGCGGCCCAGAAGCGGCTCTACTACGAAGTCAACTGGCAGGGCCGGCATGTCCTGCCGCCTTCGCCGCTGGGCCTCGTCTGCAGCAGGGATCAGGGGAGCCTGACACCCGACCCCCGATCCCCGACCCCTGCGCTCACAGCGGATTTCGTCGACGGCCTGACATTCGTCAGCGCTACGGGCACGGAGACCATCGATGAAGCGTACACCCTGCCGCACGGCAAGAGCAGCCGGGGCGGAAAGCGGTTCAAGGAGAAGGTCGTGACGTTCAGGAACGCCGATGGGGTTCTCATTCAGGTCGTGCTCCGAGCGTGCGATGAGGGCGTGGCGTTTCGATACCAATTTCCAGGGATCGGGGATCAGGGATCAGGGGTCCGCGACCCGACCCCTGGCCCCCGGCCCCTGACCCCTGAATTCACGGTCCGGTCGGAGGCGACGGGGTTCCGGCTGCCGGAAGGGGGGAAGGTCTGGGCGCATCCGTATGATGTGCCGGGCCAGTACACCCCGGCCTACGAGACGTACTGGGCCAACGGCGTCACTGTCGGGACCGCGTCACCCCTCAAGACGGGGTGGGCGTTCCCGTTGCTGTTCCGCACGGAAGACAGTTCGCACTGGGGCCTGATCACCGAAGCGGGGTTGGACGGGACCTATTGTGGCAGTCACTTGACAGTCAAGGGGGCAGCTACCCGATCCCTGGCCCCTGATCCCCGATCCCTGGTCTACCGGATCCAGTTCCCCGATCCGAACGAAGGCAACGGCGTCGGTGACTCCCAGCCGTCGTCGACGCTGCCGTGGGTGATGCCGTGGCGCGTCATCATTCTGGGCAAGTCGCTGGAGACGGTCGTCGCATCCACGATGGTGACGGATCTGAGCGCGCCGTGTGCCCTGAAGGACACGAACTGGATCAAGCCGGGACGGGCGTCGTGGAGCTGGCTGTCGGATCATGACAGTCCACAGGATTGCACGAAGCTCAAGGCGTTCGTCGATCTGGCGGCCCAGATGGGCTGGGAGTACTCGCTGGTCGACGCCAACTGGAACATCATGAAGAACGGCACGATCCACGACCTGATCGCCTACGCCAACAGCAAGGGCGTGGGATTGCTGCTGTGGTACAATTCGGGCGGGCCGCACAATACCGTGACGGAGCAGCCGCGGGGGACGATGGATCTGCGCGACGTGAGGCGGTTTGAGTTCGAGCGGCTCAGGAAGTGGGGGATCAAGGGCGTCAAGGTCGATTTCCTCCAGAGTGACAAGCAGGACCTCATGCGGTTGTACTTGGACATCCTCAAGGACGCGGCCGACTACCAGTTGATGGTCGATTTCCACGGCTGCACGCTGCCCCGCGGCTGGTCGCGGACGTACCCCAATCTGATGAGCATGGAGGCCGTGCGCGGGGCGGAGTGCTACAGCTTCGACAGAGCGTATCCGCAGCAGGCGCCGGTGCACAACGTGATTCAGGCCTTCACGCGGAACGTGGTCGGGCCGATGGACTACACGCCGGTGATGTTCGCGGACAACGCCTTCCCCCATATCACGAGCTACGGGCACGAGCTGGCGCTGTCGGTCGTGTTCGAGTCGGGGCTGCTGCACTTTGCCGATGCGGTGAAGCCGTATCTCGACCTGCCGGAAGCGCCGAAGAACTTCCTGAAACACGTTCCTGCGGCTTGGGACGCGACGCGTTTCCTCGCCGGCGAGCCGGGACGATTCGTGATTCTGGCTCGACGTAAAGGCAACGACTGGTATATCGGCGGCATCAATGGACGGGACGTTGCGGAGGAGGTCAAGGTGCCACTCGCTTTCCTGGGGCAGGGGCGGTACGCGATGACGTTGATCCAGGACGGCAAGACGCCTCGCACCTTCGACACGCAGAGCCAGGTCGTGGAGCCCAGCGGCACGGCGACAGTCAGCCTCGGCGCTTACGGTGGCTTCGCCGCCGTGCTTCACCCACAGTGAGTCACCAGGCATGGGCGGGCTTCAAACCCGCCCCTACAGAGTGAGCCGGCACCAATAAAGAGAGCCGGAGGAAGTTGCCTTCCTCCGGCTCGCGTAAACCCTGCGCGTACGGGGCTACACATTGCTAGGGAGTTGGATCGGAGAGGAACTCCACCTCGCCGGCCGTCAGGGCCCGCTGGTAGACGCGAATCTCATCCAGCATACCCGTGAAGAGGGTGGTGGTGTCCAGCGTCTTGGCGCCGGAGTCCCGGCCCCCGATGTAGGTGTTGACGGTGGTGGCGGTGATCTTCGTTCCGGTCGTAGTCACCTGAGTGTCCTGAACGCCGTTGATGTAAATGGTCTTCGTCTTGGCGACGCTGTCGAACACACAGGCGATGTGAATCCACTGATTCAGGGTGGGGTTGGCCGTGCTGGCCGTATCCTCACTGCCGGTGCCGCGTGTGGTGAAGCAGAGCGCGTTATTGCTGTTCCGGCGTACCTGCCAACCCATGCTGCTTTCGCCGCGGTTGGAAATCATCACGTTGCCCCAGGCGGTCGCCCAGGCTCCGATGTTGGCCCACAGCGAAACACTGAGGCTGTCGGCGGGATTGAAGGCCGACTTACCGGCACCCAGGTTGACAGCATCGGCGGTGCCGTTGAGCTGCAGTGCTGTGCCATAGCCCGTCAGGCCGGTCGCGAACGTCGGAGCGCCGACGAGAACGCCGTCGTTGCCGCCGCCGGAGCCGTCCTTGACGTCATTGTTGAACGCGTAGTAGGCCACCAGATTCGTCGTTCCCGGATTGGCGGCCACGGGAATCGTCGGAGCGGACTTGTAGAGACGAACATCGTCGATCAGCAGTTTGCCCGTGCCGGCGCCGGAGACGCCGATGGTCAGGCTGCTGACGCTCTTGAGCGTTGCCGCCGGGACCGTCGACAGGTCCACGTTCCACTGATTCCAGCGGGCCCGCTGGAGGCTGTCGGCGGAGCCGTTGTACAGGATCTGCGTGTTGTTGACCGTCACGTACAACTGGACGGCCGAATTGGTCGAGGCACCGTAGAACCACAGCGACAGGGTTTTGATGCCGTACAGGCTCCAGTCCTGAGCCGTGGCAAACGCCAGTTTGGCCTCGGACATGGGAGCCGTGCTGTTGCTGAACGAGAACGGCATAGACTGCTTGCCACTATGGACGGTCGTCGTGTCGTTGAACGTGCCGCCGGCCGCCTGATCGTAGCCGATGATGCAGCCATTGGTGCTGGGCGAGCTGTACCCATCGGTCCACGTCTCGAACACTTTCTTGTCGACGTCGTTGTAGCTTTCCATATCATCGATCGTGACATAGTCGGCCGTCGTGAAGTTCCAGACGCTGCTGGCCCACGTGCTGATCGCCTCGGCCGTGTTGACCTCGTCGACTCTCCAGTAATACTTCGTCGAAAGGCCCAGGCCCGACGGCGTGTACGTGGCGACATTGGACGAGCCGGCAAGGCTCAATGCGTTGAGATCCGTGCCGATGTAGAGGCTGTGCGAAACGGCTTCTCGCCCGGCGCGCCAGCTCAGGGCGACGTCCGGCTTGACGCCGGTGGTCCCGGAGGCGGGCTGCGGCTCCCTGGCCTGGACCGGCAGATAGAGGAAGCGGACTTCGCTCAAAGCGTACTGCGATCCGCCGTAGTTGCTGTTCGCGGTCAGCCGGACCTTCTTGGCGGCCACGCCACCGAAAGCTACCGTCGTGTCATGAGGCTGGTCGTCGGTGGACGGGCCTTGGGCGAATTCGAAGTCGCCGAGCTTCGTCCAGGTCGTGCCATCGGCGGAGTACTCGACGGTCACGTTCTTGAACCCGACGTTGAGCGCCCACTCAAACTGCGCGTTGAAGTTCCAGACCCACATCTCCGCCAGCTTGTAGACCTGGCCGAGGTCATATTCGATCCACACGGGTGTGGTCGGATTCTTGATCGTCATCCACATGCCCGCCGTATCCATCGATCCCAGATCATCGGCGCTGATTCCCGAGTTGTCGACGGTCTTGCCCGGACTGGAGCCGGCAAGAGTGCTGGAGGCGGTGGCGTATATGCCGGTGACTTTGTAAGTGACCGGTTCCACCGTAAAGGTCCAGGTTTTGCCTTTGAATACCGTCGATTCCGTGGGCGGGGCGTTGACCTCATCGATGCGCCAATAGTACGTTTGACCCAGTGTCAAGAGAGCGGGGGGCTGGTACATGTTGGCGTCCTGACTTGCCGAGACACACAAGGGGCTGCCGACCGAAGCGGTGTTGACGTCGTCGAAGCTGGTCCCGAAGTAGACGTTATGCGTCTTGGCCACCGGACCCGGGGTCCAACTCAGGGCCGTCCCTCTCAGCACGTCCGTGGCCTTGTCGGCCGGCTTGGGATTCACGGCCGTCTGGGTGTCGGTGCCTTCGAAGACCGCCTTGGCGTTGGCCGCACTGAGCGCGTGATTGTAGAGCCGTACATCGTCGATCATGCCGGTGAACGCATTATCAATGCCGCTGTTGCTGGTGTTTGATATAGCGCCGATGTACATCTTGGTATTGGCCGCGACCATGTCGCCGGAGGTGGCCATGGAGGCGTCCTCCTTGCCGTTGAAGTAGATGTACTTCATGTTGTTGGCCTTATCGTAGACGCACACGACATGGAGCCATTCATTGAGCGGCGGGGCGGTATTACTGGGCAAGTCCTGAATGCCATTGTTCAGCGCCCCCGGAATGGTGAAGGCCAGGGCATTGGTCGGCTGCGTCCACACCGCGCCGTTCTGTGAGGCCCACCAGGAACCGAAGCGCCGGATGCACCAGCCCCTGCTGTCTTCCTGGCTGCCGATAGGGCTGTGAGCCCATTCCGTGCCCCACGCTCCGATATTGATCCACAGCGCGACGCTGAAGCTGCCCGTCGGGTCAAAGAGAAGATTGGTTCCGAGATCGACGCAGTCGTTGACACCGTCAAACTGGAGGGCCCCGTCCTTTGCGCCCTTGACCCAGACCGGTCCACCCACGAGGGTGCCATCGATCGTTCCGACCGAATCTTTGGCTGTCGTGCCGGTGCCGTCATCAAGTTTCCACTGTGCCACCAGGCTCGCTGTGGCACTGCCGGCAAGGCACAGCACGAGAAGAATGGTAATCGCACAAACCAGACGTCGATACATACTTATCCTCCTTCAGTGAATATCTTCACCAAGGCTCCTCGACTACGCGCCGAGGCGCAGTTCGCCACCAGACCGATGATCAACCGCGATCGGTACGGCTCAATGGTCAACTTGCTCAACAGATTGGTTCACCTGCAAACAGGGGCAACCCCGGCCTGGTCACCTCCTTTCTCCCATCCGCGTCACCGGAGTCTCAACGAATCTCCCAACACTATTGCTGTGCACAGGCCGCGTGAGATATCTTCTTTCATGGCGGTATCCCTCTTGACCACCGTCCGAGTCCCGAAACGCAGTCCGACAGGGTGCTACACAAGCTATTATCCGTCGTTTGGAGTCGGGGCTATGCATCAAATAGCGCAAAAAAAACATCATTTTGCGCACCATCTGGCCCTTTGCGCGGGCAGGAGGCGTTGTTATTATGAAAAGAGCTATGTCCGCGATGCCTAAGGTGATATTTCTGGTTGAGCGATCCAGGGGCTACGGCCGGCTCCTGCTGCGGGGCGTGGCCCAGTACTCCAAACTGCATGGTCCCTGGCTGTTCTTCATGGAGCCGGAGTTTTACGTCAAGGGACTGGCGAAGTCCTATAAATGGATGGAGGCCATAGGTGCCGATGGGGTGATCGCCCCTCTTTGGGACGACGCCATCATCGACACGATCGTCGACCTGGGGCTTCCGGCCGTCATCTGTGGTATAGAGAGACCGAGTTTGAACGCCTGCCGGATTGTGACGGACGACGTGGCGGTCGGCCGCATGGCGGCGGAGTACTTCCTCAATCGCGGATTCCGGCGGTTTGCCTTCTGCGGCTTCGACGACGCGATCTGGTCGGGCCGGCGGGGGGAGAGCTTCAGCCAGACCGTGGCTCGGGAGGGTTTCGAGACCCACATCTACCGTCAGCCCAAAGCCAGGCGACAGCGCACGGCGGAAGTGGAGTCCATGCGCATCGCCGAGTGGCTCAAGGCCCTGCCCAAACCCATCGCCCTGATGGCGTGCAATGACGACCGCGGCCGGGATGTGCTGATGGCCTGCCGCATCGCAGACCTCCAGGTGCCCGGGGAGGTTGCCGTGCTGGGAGTCGATAACGACGAACTGGTTTGCGAGATGTCCTATCCGCGACTCTCCAGCATCGCCACCAGCACCGAACGAGCCGGGTACGAGGCCGCCCGGGTGCTCGACAAGCTGATGAGAAGCCAGAAGCCGGAGGACAAGGGGCTGAAGGTGGTTTCATCTTCGGAAGGTTCCCCGCCCCTCGCGGTCGGGCCGGGGGCTGCCAGGGAAGCGATCGTGACGGACCAGGACGTCGTGACTTGTCCGCTCTATGTGGTCACGCGGCAGTCGACGGATGTCATGGCCATCGAGGATTCCTATGCGGCGGAGGCCGTCCGCTTCATTCGCGGTCACGCCAAGGATGTGATCCAGGTTGACGATGTGGCCCAGGCGGTAGGGCTGTCACGCCGGGCGCTGGAGCAACGTTTCCGACGAGCGCTGGATCGGTCCGTACACGACGAGATTCAGTACGTGCGGATCAACCAGATGGCCAGTATGTTGACCAATACCAACCTGCCGATCTCCCAGATCACGCGGCTTCTGGGCTACCCCTACTCGAACAACGTCTCGCGCTGCTTCAAACAACTCAAGGGGTTGAGCCCGTCGCAATACCGCAGGGACTTCGGACTCAAGTGAGATATGAAGTCTGATGTTTGGTGCGAGGTTCTGCCTCGAACATCAACCCTCATACATCAAACATCCTTCGCTATCCCGGCGCATGTCGTTTGCGGTACTCGCGGAGGCTGATGCCGGTCTCGTGGCGGAAGTACCGGGAGATGTGCTCGACGCCGTCGAAACCGGCCTTGGCCGCGATCTCCCGGATGCGCATGTCGGTTCCGACGAGGAGCTGCACGATGTGTCCGACACGAACCCGGCGGATCTCCTGGTGGACAGACCGCCGCAGGATCGCCTTGAAACGCTTCTCCAACACCCGGCGTGAGACATTGGTGGCTTCGACCACATCATCGACCTGAATGATCTGATGGGCATGGAGCCGGATGAAGCGCAGCGCGGAGGCTACCGCCGGATCCGTCACGGCCAGGATGTCCGTGGACATGCGCGTGACGATGTGCGTCGGCCGGACGGGAACGGTCTGGCCGGTCATACGCCCGCCGTTCATCAGCGAGTCCAGCAGCTTGGCGGCTTCGTGACCTGCGACTTCCGTATTCAGCGCTACGCTCGATATCGGGGGGTCGGCCAGATCGCAGATCAGAACGTCGTTATCCACGCCCAGCACCGCAACCTTATCCGGCACGTAGAGCTCGGCCAGCTTGCACGCCTCGATCACCTGCAGCGCCCGATCGTCGTTGCAGCACATCAAGGCCACGGGTTTGGGGAGAGAAACCAGCCAATCGGCGATGACATACTGCTCGCTCTTCCACGCACGCTCCGCCACTCTCCGCGGCTGTCGGTAGAGGCTGGTTTGAAAACCCGCCGCCTTCAGCCGCTCCGCAAAGTACTGGGCGCGGAGGCGGGACCAGACGAACTCATCGTAGCCGCAATAAGCAAAGTGGACGAAGCCGCGATCCATGAAGTGCTCGGCAGCCATCTGCCCGATGGCGGCGCTGTCCGTGAGGATCACGGGGAAGGGGGGCATGGTGGCCTTTTTGTGCTGGGCGAAGATGATGGGGATGCCGGACCCGATGAGATTCTGGACGGTCTTGACGTCACGAACGATCGCGCCGTCGATCTTCAGATCCTGCCATTCGGGGAACGACGACTCCAGCCCGGCCGAACGGCGGTACACGCGCCAGGGCCCGTGCAGCCGCGAGTAGCGGGCGATCCCATGAAGCAGACCCCGCCCGAACTCGCGTGAAGATTCGAGGAACAACAGAACGGAAGGGGCCTTTTTGGAACTGCCGTTTTCCATTTGCGATCTTCGATTCCAATGTCTGATGACGCGTGACGGCTCGTGACCCGCCGTCTATTTCTGCCCATAGTAGGCGTTCTTGCCGTGTTTGCGCAGATAGTGCTTGTCCAGCAGGACCTGGGCAATGGGGCCCGCCTGCGGGTTGACCGAGAGGGTTCCACTGGCCATCTTGGCCACCTCCTCCAGCACCACGGCGTTCTCGACCGAGGCATGCGGAGTCTTGCCCCACGTGAACGGACCGTGACCGGCCACGAGCACCGCCGGCATCTGCATGGGGTCCATTCCTTTGAACCTGCGTACGATCACGCCGCCCGTATTGGCCTCATAATCGTCGCGGATTTCCGGGGGCGTCATGACGTCTGTCACTGGAATCGCCCCGTAGAAATGGTCGGCGTGCGTTGTGCCGAAGCACGGAATTTCCCGCCGGGCCTGTGCCCACATCGTCGCATGGGTCGAATGTGTGTGACAGATGCCGCCCACGCCTTGGAACCGACGATACAATTCCAGATGCGTCGGCGTATCGGAAGAGGGCCGCAAGTCACCCTCGACGATCTTGCCATCGAGATCGAGCAGGACGATCTTGTCGGGCGTCAAGTCGTCGTAATCGACGCCGCTCGGCTTGATGGCCACGATGCCGGCCTCGCGGTCGATGCCGCTGACGTTGCCCCAGGTGAAAACGACCAAGCCGTACCGCGGCAGGTCAAGGTTGGCTTCGCAGACACACTTCTTGAGATCTTCGTGCATGATATTGGAGTTTCAAGTTGGAAGTTTGAAGTGTCAAGTAGCACGCCTGTGCTTCATACTTCCCACTTGACACTTCAAACTTCTTTGTCAGGCTAAGCGTTAGCCTTCTCTTTGATCTGGAGAAGGTCCTTCATTACGTTATGCAGGCTATCGTCTGTGCCTTTGACGCCGAAGCTGTCGTGGACCTGCTTGTAGAGGGCGTACAGTTGCTGATAGACCTTGTTCGCGGCCTTGTTCGGCTTGAACGTGGTCTTCTTCAGCCCGGACATCGCCTTCTGGGCTGCCGTGTAGCTCTTGTGAGCGCCGCCCACCACGGCGGCGGCGACGGCCGAACCCAGGGCACAGGTCTGGGCCGAGCGGGAGACCTTCATTTCCCGGCCCGTGATGTCGGCGTATATCTGCATGAGCGTCGGGTTCTTCTCGGCGATGCCGCCGCAGTTGACGACCTGCTTGATCTTCACGCCGTACTCTTCGAACCGATTGATGATGGTCAGAGCGCCGAAAGCCGTGGCTTCGATCAGGGCCCGATAGATTTCCTCGGGCTGAGTGTGCAGGGTCTGGCCCAGAAGCAGTCCGGTGAGCCGCTGATCCACGAGGATCGTGCGGTTGCCGTTGTTCCAGTCCAGAGCCAACAACCCGGATTGGCCGGGCTTCAGCTTGGCCGCTTTCCTGGTCAGCTCTTCGTGCGAGCCGGCCTTCTTGCCGCCCGGCTGGATGTCGTTGACGTACCAGTTGAAGATGTCTCCGACCGCGGATTGGCCTGCTTCCAGGCCCCAGCAGCCGGGGAGAATCGAACCATCGACGATGCCGCAAATACCCGGGACATCAGCGACCTTATCGGTGTTGGGCCACACGGACATGTCACAGGTGCTGGTGCCGATGATCTTCACCAGGGTGCCTTTGTTAATCCCGGCTCCGACGCCGCCGAGATGGGCATCGAATGCGCCGATGGCCACCGGAATGCTGGCAGGCAGCCCGAGCTTCTTGGCCCAGGCCGGCGTCAGATCACCGGCTTTGTCGGCAATCGTGTAGGTCTTGCTCGGCAGTGAATCGCTGAGCTTGCCGAGTCCGGGGTCGAGCTTGACCAGGAACTCGCGGGCGGGGTAGCCACCCCATTGATCGTTGAACATGGCCTTGTGACCGGCGGCACAGCGGCAGCGCCTGATCTGCGACGGATGATCCGTCCCGGTCAGGACCGCCGGAATCCAGTCGGCATGCTCCACCCACGTGTAGGCGGCGTTGTAGACCTTCTTGTCCACGCGGAGGCAGTGCAGGATCTTGCTGAAGAACCACTCGGACGAGTAGATCCCGCCGCACTTGGCGAGATACTCGGGATGATCCTGCCGGGCCAGCTCGGTGATCTCGGCGGCCTCGGCATAACCCGTGTGATCCTTCCAGAGCCACACCGCCGCGTTTGGATTCTTCTTGAACTGCGGCAGCATGGCCAAAGGCGTGCCGTTCTCGTCCACCGGGATCGGCGTGGACCCTGTGGTATCCACGCCGATGCCCACGATTTGGTCGGGCGAGAAACGCTTGTCTGCCTTGGCCGCCAGCTTGAGGGCCTGTTTGATCGTAACCTCCAGACCCTTGAGATAGTCCGCCGGATTCTGCCGGGCCACGTTGTGATCCGACTTGTCGAGGATGATCCCCTTATCGCCGGTCGCGTAATTCCAGACGGCCGTTCCCAATTCGTTGCCGTTGGCCGTATCGACGACCAGGCAACGAACGGAGTTCGTACCGTAATCCAAACCAATCGCACACTTCATACCACTACCCCTCCTCATCAACCTCTGAAGTACCAGTAAGCAAAGCCGATGCACGCCAGAATCAACGCCGAGGCGACAACATCATGCCAATCCCAGCTTCCCCGCGTCTTGATTTTGTCTTCAGCCGTGGCGGTACCGTAAGTCAGACTCCGAATTCTCTCGTAGTCCGGCTCTCTCGTCATGTAACTCACGATCACCATGACAATCGCTGAGACGATGGTAATCAGCACACTGAAGTACTGGAAGTTGATGTTGTTGATGATCCAGAGGAACGAACCGTGAGCGTAGCCGTCCTTGAATCCTTCCAGTTTCATAGCGACCGGCGTGTCCACCAACATGCGGAAGAGTCCCAGGACGAAGCCAATGATGATGGCCCACAGACATCCCTTGGCGTTAAGTCGCTTCCAGAACACGCCGAAGAAGAACACCACGAAAATGGGTGGTGCCAGGTAGCCCTGCACCGACTGCAGGTAGTTGTACAGGCCTTGTGCTCCCTGAATCACCGGAATCCACAACATGGCGATAACGATCATGACACCCGTGGCAAGACGCCCGGTGCGTACCAGTTGATGCTGCGAGGACTTCGGCTTCAGCTTCTGATACAGGTCCACAGTAAAGAGCGTGGAGCAAGCGTTGAACACGCCGGCCAGCGATCCCATCAAGGCTGATAGCAGCCCAGCCACAACGATGCCTCGCAACCCGGCCGGTAACATGTATTTGACCATCAACGGGAATGCGGCCTGAGTTCCCTCCTGAATCGGTTTGCCATCCGGACCGATCATCAATTTGGCTAACTCCGCCACCTTGCCACTGCTGGCCAGTGCGAAGCAGATCATACCCGGGATGATGAACAGGTAGGGGGGGAAGAGCTTCAGGAAGCTGGCGAAGATACTGCCCCGGCGGGCGACTTGCTCATTCGGAGCGCCCAAGGCACGCTGCACGATGTATTGATCCGTGCACCAGTACCACAGACCAATGATCGGTGCACAGATGAGCATGCCAGGCCAGGGGTAGTAGGTGTTGAAGTACCACGCCTGCTTGGTAATCTGGCCGTCGGCAGCCTTCTCCAGAATCGGCGCCCAAGTGGCC
>CAYQXM010000011.1:0-55988 GCA_964421295.1 uncultured Pirellulales bacterium | reverse complement strand
CGCAGGAGTTGCGATTCGATGGAAACCAGGAGCGGGCGGAGTGATTGGCTTCCAGAGGTTGAACATGTTCGAGCCGCAGATTCGACGCAGCTCACCCCAGCCACCGAGCAGGTGCAGCCCGTAGAATGTCAGCAAAGCCGAACCGCCGATGAGCACTGCGACTTGAACGGCATCATTATAGGCCACCGCCCTCATTCCACCCAACGCGGTATACAAGCCCGTTAGCCCGATCACGGCCACCGACCCGATCCAGAAGCTGTTAATTACCATGATTCCGGTCTGCGGATCGTAGACATGCAGCATTTCCAGCACCGACCGGCCGAACGAGGGATCAAGATGCGCCGTTCCCAGGCTGATCTGCACCTCCGGCAACAGGGTTGCGAACACGACGCCGCCGGCATAGATGCCCACGGCGATCTTGGTCACAACGAACGTGATAAGCGATACGATAGACAGCACGTATCGAGACCCGACTGAAAACCGGCGTTCGAGGAACTCCGGCATGGTGAACACGAGCGCCCGGGCGTAGAAGGGGACGAACACCCACGCCAGAACCAGCAGACACCATGCGTGAAGCTCGTAGTGGGCCATCGCCACGCCGTCTTGGGCACCTGACCCGGCCAGGCCCACGATGTGTTCCGAACCGATGTTGGACGCGAAGATCGAGGCGCCGATGATCCACCAGGGAAGGTTGCGACCCGCCAGGAAGTAGTCGGCCGCCGTATCTTTGCGTTTCTTCACAACCCACCATGCCACACAGAGCAGGATGCCAAAGTACATAGCGATGGCCAACCAGTCCAAGGGCGTGAGGGTCTTGGCCGTGGCCGCCGCAAGCAGAGGAGTCAATGCATTCATTAGGTCGTCTCCCGAAAACAGTTAACTATGCAGTCCAATTTGCATTACTTCGATGATTACCGGGTCGAGAACTTGTGAACCGTGGTGGTCTTGTAGGTCTGTCCCGGCTTCAGAAGGGTGGTCGGGAAATTGGGTTTGTTTGGCGAATCCGGATAGTGCTGCGTTTCGAGGCACAGGCCGGAACGGAGCTTGTAGACCTTGCCGCCCTTGCCGGTGATGGTGCCGTCGAGGAAGTTGCCGGAATAGAATTGAATGGCGGGCTCGGTCGTCGAGATCGTCACCACGCGGCCCGAGGTTGGCTCATACAGCTCGGCGGCGACGCTCATCTCGCCATCCTTCTTGTTCAGAACCCAGTTGTGATCGTAGCCTTTGCCGAACTTGATCTGCTCATTCTCGGCGTTGATCCGGGCGCCGATGGCGGTGGACTTGCGGAAGTCGAACGGGGTGCCTTCGACGCCGGCCAGCTCGCCGGTCGGGATCAGGCCGGAGTCAACCGGCGTGGTCTTATCGGCGGGGATCATCAACTGATGGCCCAGAATGTCGCTCTGCATGCCCGTCAGGTTCCAGTAGCCGTGATGAGTCAGGTTCACCGGCGTCGCCTTGTCGGTCGTGGCCTCGTAGTCGACCCGCAGCTCGTTGTCATTGGTCAGGGTATAGGTCACCACGGCCTTCAGATTGCCGGGATAGCCTTCTTCGCCGTCTTTGCTGAGGTAGGTGAGCTTCACGCCGACGCCGGTCGGGCTCTCGACCTTCTCACTCTGCCACACGACCTTATTGAAGCCCTTCTTGCCGCCGTGCAAGTGGTTGGCGCCGTCATTGACGGTCACGCTGTACTCTTTGCCGTCGATCGTGAACTTGCCCTTGCCGATGCGGTTGCCGTACCGGCCGACGATGGCGCCGAAGTAGGGGCTGTTCTTGACGTAGGCATCGAGATTGTCATAGCCCATGACGATGTCGTCGAACTTGCCGTTCTTGTCGGGGGCGGTGAGCGACGTGACGATGGCGCCGTAGTTCGTGATCTGGGCCTTCATCCCCTTGGCGTTGGTCAACGTGTAGAGCTGCACATCCTGGCCGTCGGCTTTTCCGAAAGGCTTGACCTCGATGGTTGCCTTGCCCGCGCCTGCCCCCGCGGCGGGTTGTCCCTTGGTGCACGAGCAAAACATGGTCGCGGTTAACGACACCAGCACTACCCAACTCATCCGTCGTGATCGTTCGCTGAACATCTTCTTGTCCGCCTTTCAACCAAACAAAAAGTCACTCAAGATCCTGCGGCCCACCGTGCGGCCGCCCTCGTTTCGATGGACATCAAGAGCGCAACTGACAGCCCTGATAGTCGCATCATTATGCGTCGTCGCCGGGCGAAATTAAAGAGCAATTTGCGTTTTCTTTTTGTCAAAACGCGAACGCCAGGGCCGGCTGAAGGCATACGGCGCGACCTTGGCGCATAGTCGTCCCGTATGGCCTTACATTATGAGACGGTGCCGTGCCGCGCGGTATTGCACGGCGGGAGGGTATACACGGAAGGGGGGATTTCGGGGAAGGCAAAACAAAAGCCGGGAGCAGGTCAACGGCTCCCGGCTTTCAGAGTTCCATTGTCGCCGCACGTCGCGGCGGTGGTTCGGTCAGAGCGACTCGTAGGCGTACCACACGATGCCCTCATAGATCCAGTAATTGGGCAGTGTGGTGATCAGCTTGGTCTTCTCCGATTCGCTGATCGTGTAGAAATGATGGCTATCCTTGGCCGAGCGGAACCGGTACACCGGCAGGGCGCTCGACGGCTGGATGCTCGGCGGATACGCGTAGAAAGCGACGCCCTCGTAGTACCAAATATCCGAGAACAGGCTGATCAGCTTCTCTTTCTCCGCCTCGCTGATCGTATAGAAGTGGGTCTGCACGCTGCTCGACCAGAATCGATAGACCGGCGCCAGGTTCAGGTCGGAGACCGTCTGCCCGTCGTTGGTGAGCATGTTGAACGCCAGGTGCTGAATCGTTCCCTTGGCGTTCACGATCTGGGAGCCCGCGGACCAGGCGCTGCCCAGGCTCGGGGGCCAGGCGGAGTTCACGGCGGAGATCTTCACGGCGCCGTTGTTCGACGCGTCCGGCCCGGTCATCCAACCCCAGGGGTTGGCCAGCGTGTCGGTGGTGTCGTAGACGGCCGCGATGCTGACCCAGTACGTTGTCGTGCCCGAGCCGGGGTCCTGGTAGAACCACTGATCCTGAGACAGCAGGCACGTGAATTCGAAACAAGCCTCGTCGTCCTTGATGGCGCGTGGGTCGTGCGCCTGACCGGCCACGCTCCACACCCAGTTCGTGCAGGTGGCCTGCCAGACCATGGTGTCCGGACGAGCGAACGAATTCTTGCTGGTGGCAGGACTGTTCGTCCAGATCGACACCTGGAACGCCGACGGTTTCTGCGACGGCATGCGGTATTGCGTCCAGCCCGAGAAGGTTCCCCAGAACTGGAATCCGGTCACGGGGCGGTCATCCTGGCACTGCCAGTCATCCGCCACGATCTGGGATAAAGACGTATTCGACAGCTCGGCCCAGCTCTGGAAGACGTAGGGGGTCGCGGCGCTGACCGCTTCGGGAGACTGGAACCACTTGGCGGCGCCGCGATTGGCGCTCGCCTGTGGTGCGAAGGCCGTGGCGACGGAAACCTTGTAGTCTTCCACCTCGCCGTCCTCGGCCAGGCCCGTCCACGAGAGCAGGCCGCGGCGGCTGAAGCGGAACCGGGCGAATGTATCGCCCGTCCCAGCGGCGGCCGGGACGCTGAAGGTCAGCCGGCTCGTTCCGGCGGACATGTACGTGTCCGCGAAGATCTGCTCGCCCGTGCCGCTGAACGTGCCGTCACGGTTGAAGTCCACCCAGGCGTTCAGGTAACCCGCGACCGACGCGGTCACCTCGATCGTGGCCGTCTCGCCGGGGGTCAGCGTCGAGGAGAATACGACGCCGTCTTCGTCGTCAATACCGGTGTTGTCATCGCCCGTGGCGGTGCTGGTCGGCAAGCCCTCGGATTCGGCGTCGATCAGACGCCCGAGGTAAACGCCCGTGACGACCGTGTGGCGGGCGCCGTCACTCGTCGCGATCGTTCCATACGTATCGGGGGCATCGCCGAGGTCCACCGTGGCGCCGGAAGAACCGCCGACATCGCTACAGGTCGTATTGGCGCCGAGCCACGTGTAGGGAGAGGTGCAGTTCTGTTCCTCGGTCAGGAAACAATCGCCGGTGGACTTGTTGTAGCAGGCGCCCTGGATCTTGGAGGCGCCGGCGCACGTCGGAGCGACGTAGCGGAGCATCATGACGTTGTGTCCCGAGACGTCGAGGCCGACCCACTCGGGGCAGTATCCGACAATCGTATAGTCCCGGACCGGCTCGACCGTCCCGAAGAAGGAGGGCGGTACCGACTGGAAGGTGTCACTGCCTACGTACTTGGATTCCGTGGCGCTGGTGGCGACGTCGCCCGGCATCGGAGGGCTGCCCGAGCTCATGGCGGACCATTCCGGCGTCGTCCAGATGACGTTCATCTCGGCCGACGCGCCCCGGCTCGAATCCGCGCTCACGATGGCCGCGCTCACGGTCATGCAGGCATCGCCCGTGGAGCTGTAGGGGCCGCGATAGAACCACTGGCGGTAGGTGTCCGTGAGCGGATAGTAGGTGAAGCCGTTATCGTATCCCCACCCCTCGTTCCGCGTGCAGGTGCCGTTGGCATCGAACGCGATGAGATACCACTGTTGTCCCTCCGTCAGAGAGCTCGGGTCCTCGATGAGGTATTCGCTGGCCCGCAAAGCCGGCGCGGTCGGGCACAGCAGCGCGACCACCATCAACAAGAGCGATTGGAGCACGGATCGCATTTCACGTCTACACATGAGTGAACTCCCGTATAAAAGTTGCGTTGGCGGCGCCTAAAAGGCTCCGGCCTAACGAATTCCGGACCACCCGCGCACTGCGCGGCCTCTATGCCATCGTCACAGAATGGGGCCCGCTTAAGCGAAATCTGTGGGTCACCGGGGGGTGTTTCCCGGCCTGGACACCGGGTGCGGGAGAGGGCTGACAACCCAAGAGAGGAGGACCGAGAATACCCGACGCGGAAAGGGTGGGGCATCTGTCGGGAGGAGGGGCAGGGCGATGTGAAAAGGCCCCACCTTTGGGGTGGGGCCCGTGTGATTCCATAAAAGATCCCGCGAGGGATCGTCAGCAACCGGAAACCTGGGTCGCCTCCATGCCTTTCCGGCCTTTGGCGGCGGTGTACTCGACCTCCTGCCCCTCCGTCAGGGACTTGAATCCGGAACCGACGATATTGGAGTGATGAACGAACAGGTCCTCACCGCCATCGTCGGGGATGATGAATCCGAAGCCTTTTTGATCGTTGAACCATTTGACTTTGCCTCTTGCCACAGGTACGCTCCTTGGGCCAACCGGCCATACGGACAATCCCTCTGCCGTCATGAAGGGGTAAACTTCGAGGGAGGAAAGGATACTCCTTTACTAGCGGCTGCATCCTACGGGTGGTCCGGAAAACTGTCAAGGGGAATTGACAAACGAAATTCCAGGGAGTGACTTGAGGCACGCGTGACGCCTCGCATGATTCGAGACATGAGTTCGGCCCGGCTGCTTCTGAAGGCTTATTACGAACGCTTGTACGAGCGAATGGTCGCGGATCGCGCCGAACTGGAAGCGTGCATCGATCATTTGCTGCCCGATGAGGTGCGGCTGCGCTGTCTGGGGCCTCTCAATCCCGATGGGGTTCAGGCCTATCGAGACGCCTGCCGGGCCTTCCTCACCGAGCGTCTGGAGGCGTACAACCCGATCGGCATTCAGTACACCTTCAGCGGCGGGGCGACAAAACTGGCCGCCGAATTGGAGTTTCAGCTCAACTGGTACGACAGCCGGCAGGAGTTCGAGGAACTGGTCGCCATGGCGCAGGGCCTGGCCCGGGAGGACATCCATGATGAGGCGTTGCCGGTCTTGGCAGACGAGTTGATCCGCCAGGCAGGGGCCTTTCCGGACCGCAGCATCATCGCTGCATATATCGCCGAACCCACGCTCCCGAAGCTCGCAGACTATATTCTCGCCTGCGCGATCGAACAGGTCGTATGCCGCCGGGAGTTGTAGGGCACGAGGGGCGAACTTCGTCTCCTCTGCGGTCGGAACGCATCACATGCCGGAGGGCTTGGTCTTTTTGGGCCAGCCGTACTTCTCCCAGGTGCCGAACTCGGCATCGACGTACTGGGCCGTGTTCGTAGCGGATACTTGCAGGGCGGACTTGACGGGTGCTACGTGGCTATCGACGAATACCGCGTTGATGGTGCCGCCGTTCCAGTTGCCCTTCTTGGCGCCATGGAAGGTGCCGAAGAAGTCGGTATTATCCGCGCAGAGAGCGTTGTCGTTGAGAACCTGGACGCAGCCCGGCCGCGTCCACATGTTCTCTTCCGCGAAGAAGAACACCTCGCTCTTGACCCGTGTGATTTCCGAGAATTTTATGATTCCGCCGTGGCGTTCGGTGGCGCCGAGCATCGCGTTCATACTGTAGCTGTACTGTGGTTGCATGGCAGGACTGGTCGTGCTATGCCCCGAGTGCTGATTTCCCATCGTCTTTGCCAACGTTTTGAACGTGGGGCAAAGGTTCACCTTCTTGTCGGGGATGTACTTCCAGATCGGTCCATCCGGCGGAAAATTCTGGGCGTGCCACCGGCAAGATCGATCCGAGAGTCCTGTCGGCCTTTCGTTCTTCACGAGGGACGTCCATGGATAGGGGTACCTTCCATCGAAGTCGTCTAAGTAGAGGTTATGCATGACGCCATAGTTCCGGAGATTGGACCGGCAGTTCATCTCCTGGGCCTGCTGCTTCACTTTCTGCAGGGCGGGCATCATGATGCCCATGAGAATGGCGATGATGGCGATGACCACCAGCAATTCGATCAACGTGAAAGCGCGCTTTTGCTTCATCGTTGTCCTCCTTGTGCTTGACGTGGGTACTTTTGAACCATTGGTTTAGCCACTACAGTCCTCAGCGACCCTACCTGTTGATACAGACCACACACACTAAACCCATTGTACAGACCATTTTACTACGAGAGAGCCGCGAAACAGAACCTCGGTTCCCCAAAAAAGCCCCAAATATCACAATCGGGCAAAAAAATGTGATTTTACTGCAACTGCTGATGAGAGGCTCAACGATTTGCAGGGATCGCGCACGCACAGCAGGAACCTCTCGACCCGCGTGAGAACACGACGGTTTCGCATATATTCAACTCCAACCTGACAAGCTGTATTCTGGTTCAGCCTACTGTAATGGCGCCTATGTTGATATATTAAACCCCCCGATCGTACCCCAAAGTCGTTATTTTGCGCAAAAAATTCATCAATTTGCGCACGGGTCAGGAGAACGCATTCGTCACGGAATACCGGCTCGCCATTACCACCTCTCGCGGTGCCTGCAGGGGCCGCGTGTGGGCGGGCAGCGTTGACTGAGAAGGCCGTTTTCGCTACAATAAATGTTGGTTTGTCATCAGCGCAGGGATGCCCGACAACACGTTGGGTCGGCTCATCACAGCTACGGTCATCCGGAGAAAGAAGATGGGAACATGCTTTCCTGCGGGCAGGCGGGGGCTCTTGCTGGTTCTGGCGGTGGTGCTACCCGCATGGGGGCAGGGGATCGTCATCAACGAGATCATGTATCACCCCTATTCCGCAACTCTGAAAGCCGAAGACCTTCGCCAGGAGTACATCGAGCTGTTCAATGCGGGACAACAGCCGGTGAATCTGACGGGCTGGCAATTCACCCACGGCGTGGACTTCACCTTCCCCAATATGATCTTGCCTGCCGGCGCCTACGTGGTGGTGGCGGCCGACGTGGGAACATTCAAGGCCGCCCATCCCGGGGTGAATAACTGTCTGGGGAATTGGACCGGCCAACTGAGCGATTCGGGCGAGACGATCCAGTTGAACGACAGCAGCGGCGTGGCTGTGGATCAGGTTACCTATGCGGACGAAGGGGATTGGAGTGTTCGCGAGCTTGGCGCCGCGGCATACGGCCACCGTGGCTGGCAGTGGCGCGGCGATCACGATGGCGGCGGCAGGTCGCTGGAGCTGATCGATCCGCGTATGCCCAATGAGTATGGTCAGAATTGGACCGCCAGCGCCGACGCCGGCGGGACCCCGGGACTCGTGAACTCCGGCGCCTCGGCCTCTATCGCGCCTTTGATCGTGGGGGTGCAGCACGCCCCCGTGATTCCCAGGCCGGACGAGTCTGTCACCGTCGTGGCGGGCGTGATCGGCGACTCCACGGTGGGGCTGACCGTCCGCTTGTACTATCGCGTGGATCGGTCCATCTATACGACGGCCGACGTCTATCCCCAGGAGGACAAGACCGCTTTCGCCGTGGTCACCATGCTCGACGATGGGGGGCACGCCGACGGCGCCGCCGGCGATGGCTGGTACGGCGCCGAGATACCGGCGCAGCCGGATGGAACGGTGGTGGAGTTCTTCGTCGAAGCCACCGATGGCGCGGCGCGAACCCGCACGTGGCCGGCTCCGAGTCTTGTGGAGGGTCAGGCCCAACAGGTGACCAATGCGCTCTACCGCGTCGACAAGACCTTCAATCCCAGCACGTACTGGACGGTGGGCGGCCAGCCGCTGTATTACCTGATTATGACGGAGATGGAACGTGGACGTCTCGCCTACATCGGCAGCCACAACAACGACGCCTACTCCCGGGCTTGCATGAACGGCACGTTTATCAGCGTCGACGGCGGGGGCATCGAAGCCCGCTACCGCGTGGATATTCGCAACCGCGGCAAGGGCTCGCGCTACACGCCGCCGAACAACTACCGGGTGAACTTCCCGTCGGACCATCCGTGGAAGAATGTCACGCGGATCAACATCAACAGCAAGTACACGTTTCTGCAACGACTGGCCTGCGCCCTCCTCGAAGCCGCCGGCCAGGCGACGCAGAATGTCACGCGTGTGCAGGTCCGCGTCAACGGCCAGAACCTGGCGGTCAGCGATCCCACGAAGATGTACGGGTCCTACGCCCATGTCGAGGTCTACGACAGCGATTGGGTCGACGCGCATGTGCCGGACGACAGCCAGGGCAATCTGTATCGGTGTCTGAGCTCCGCGAAGTCCGACACGCTGAAGTACCTGGGCGCCGGTGCGGACCTCTACAACAAGGCCGATCTATACACCAAGGCCTCCAACGTCGGCGTGAACGACTGGTCCGATTTCGTCCACCTGGTGTACACGCTCGACAAGTCCTCCGAGGCCACGTACGTGCCGGAAGTCGAGAAGACGGTGAATGTCGATGAGTGGGTGCGCTGGTTTGCGATCCACACCCTGCTCGTGAACAACGAAACGAACCTGAGCGGCGGGTACGGCGACGACTACTACCTGTTCAACGGCGTCGCGGACCGTCGCTTCCTGCTGTTGTCCTATGACACCGGCCTGGAAAACCTGTGGAACGGGACCAACGGCACGGCTTCGATCTGGTTGAACGGCCGGCTCGACAGCCTCCCCGTCATCAAGCGTTTCCTGACGCACCCCGAGTTCGCGCCGCGCTATTACGCGCAGCTCAAGGAGTTGGCCGAGACGGTCTTCTCGCCCGAGCAATTCGATCCGTTGATCCAGCGGGAGCTGGGTGGATGGGTGCCGCAGGCCAGGATCGATACGATGAAGGCATTCATGGTGGCGCGGAGAGCCTATGTGCTTTCGGTGATTCCGCAGTCGCTCACGATCACAGAGGCGCCTGCTTCTCCGAGTGGTTATGCCTACTCCACGTCCAACGAGATCGCGCTGTCCGGCAAGGCCAACGCGGTCACGACCCGGCGGGTCGCAGTCAATGGTCAACCGGCGGCCTGGACCGCCTGGCAGGCCATCTGGACCGCTAGCCGCGTCCTGCTGTCACCCGGTATCAATCGCGTGACTATCCAGGCCTTCGACGCGGCGGACAAGGAGGTGGAGCGCGCCACCATCGACGTCTGGTACGACACCGGCGCCACCACCGCCAAAGCCGCCGGGACGCTCGCCGCCGATGAGGTGTGGACGGCCGTCGGCGGTCCGTACCTGGTGGGGGGGAACATCGTCATCCCCGCCGGCGTGACCTTGACGATTGAAGCAGGCACGACCGTCCTTTTCGACGCGAGCGCAGGCTTCACCATCCAGGGCCAGCTCGACATCCGGGGCACGGAACACCGGCACGTGCGGCTCACCCGCCTGCCCGGCACCACGACCAAGTGGGCGGGACTGAAGTTCAACGGCACGCTGGAAGACAACCGCGTCAGCTTCGCCGATATCGAATACGCCAACAGTGCGGGCGTTGCGACCAACGTCCAATCGTCGCGCGTTCTCCTCGATCATGTCACCTGGAGCGGGACCAACTCGTCGATCCTCAATCTGGTGCATGCCCGGGCCCTGGTCCGGGATTCCGTCTTCCCGTCGATCAGCGGCACCGAGCCCTTGCACGGCTCCGGCCTGTCGGGCGAGGAGTACGTGATCTTCGAACGCTGCACCTTCGGCACCGCCACCGGCTACAACGACATCATCGACTTCACGGGCGGCCGCCGCCCCGGCCCCATCCTGGAGTTCTACGACTGCACCTTCCTCGGCGGGGGCGACGACGCCCTGGACCTCGACGGCACCGATGCCTATATCGAAGGCAGTCTGTTCACGGGTTTCCGCCACCAGGAAGGCAGTGACAGCAGCGCGAACGGCATCGCCACCGGCGCCAGCGGCAGCTACTCCTCCCAGGTCACCGCCGTGAGAAACCGGTTCGTCGGGTGCGATCATGCGGCGCTGCTCAAAGAGGGGTGCTACCTCATCGCGGAGAATAACACCTACGTCAACAGCGTCATGGCCGCCCTCAACTTCGGCGAGCCGGAGCGCAACCCGCCGCGCACCCCCGGCAAGGGCGCCTATATTGCGGCCAGCATCTTCTGGAACAACGCCGCGCTGTTCGAAGATTACTTCGACGCATCGCTGCCGACTTATGGTCCGACGGATCTGGTCGTCGACAACTGCATCCTGCCGACCCCGTGGCATTCCCTGGGGCAGGGCAACATCGATGCCGACCCGCTGTTTGTCGACGCGAACGATCTGCACCTCCAGTCCATGTCCCCCGCACGCGGGACAGGTCTGTGGGGCCTGGATATGGGCGCCTATGTTCCCTCTGGCGCAGCCGTTTACGGTGCGCCGCCGGCCGTGACATGGCGCACGCAGGCGACCCTTCGCGTGGGCGGCCCCGGCGTCACGCACTACAAATACAGCCTGGGCGATCCGAATGGTCCCTGGAGCGACGAGTATGCGGTCGAGGTGCCGATCGAGCTGACCGGTCTTACCGGCGGAAGCTCTTACACCGTCTACGTTCTGGGCAGGAACTGGGCGGGGCGCTGGCAGGAACAACCGAACGCCTCCCGCACGTGGAAAGTGGACACGTCATCCCGCCGGCTCGTCATCAACGAGGTCCTGGTCGTTAACAACTCTGCGTACAACCATGAGGGGACTTACCCCGATGTCGTGGAGCTGTACTACGACGGAGCGCAGGCCATGGATCTGTCTGGAATGTCGCTCACCGACGATCCTTGTGAGCCGGCGAAGTTCGTATTCCCGACCGGCACCACGATGAATCCGGGCGACTATCGGGTGTTGTTTGCCGACGCCGCGACGAGCTCCGGCCTGCACCTGGGCTTCGCCCTCGGCGCCCATGGCGATGGATTGTATCTGTACGACGGCAAGGGCTCTCTCATCGACTCTGTTCAGTTCGGGCATCAGCTCCCCGATCTGTCCATCGGGCGGGTGGGATATGACGGCGCGTGGGTTCTGACGGTTCCCACCTTCGGCACGTCCAACGTCGCCCAGCCTCTGGCGAATCCCACCCGGGTCAAGATCAATGAATGGCTGGCGCACACCGACGTGCTCTTCAGCGACGACTTCGTCGAGTTGCACAATCCGCAAAGCCTGCCGGTGGACATCGGCGGCTTCTACCTGACGGACGTGCCCGCCGCTCCGTCGGCGCAGCACGTGTTGCCGCCGCTCAGCTTCGTCGCGGGTCGGGGCTTCATCGTGTTCACGCCGGACGAGAAACATGATTTCTGTCCAATGGGTTTCAAGCTCTCGTTGAATGGAGAAATCCTGGCTCTGAAGACAGGCGACTCTAAGCTGGTGGACCAGGTGATCTTCGGTCCGCAGACCCCGGAGGTCTCGGAGGGACGTCTGCCGGACGGCGCCGAGAACCGCGGCGTGCTGCCGCTGCCGACGCCCGGCCTGTCGAATGGCGAGCTGGATACGACGACGACCGCCGCCACCCTCGATCTGGTAAGCCAGCAAGCCGACAAACGCGTCCTCGTACCCACCGCCGCCATCAGCGATGATTGGAGGGGCGGCGATGCGTTCGATGATTCCGCCTGGCTATCCTGCACCGGCGCCCCCGGCGGAGTCGGTTTCGAGAATAGCACAGGTTATGCCCCGCTCATTTCGCTCGATCTGAAAACCCAGATGTACGGGTCCGGCAAGAACAATACCTGCTACATCCGGATTCCATTCACGATCGACGCCGGGACGCTCCCCACCCTGACGTCGCTGATGCTGAAGGTGCGATATGACGATGCCTTCGTCGCCTACCTGAATGGCCAGGAAGTGGCCCGGGCCAATTTCAGCGGCACACCCGCCTGGAACTCGAGAGCGGCGACGTCGCGCGAAGCGGATACAACGGATTCCGACGACGAAATCGATATAGCGCAATACCTCGGCAACCTCAAGTCCGGCACGAACATTCTGGCGGTGCAGCTCATGAACAACTCCGCCACCAGCTCGGACCTGCTGCTCACGGTGGCCATGGAGGCCGTCTCCGTCGTGACCGTGGACCAGACGTACCTCTATTGGAGCGACCTGAGGCTGTTGGAGGGTCTGCGCATCACGGAGCTGATGTATCACGCCCAGCAAGGGGACGCCTTCGACTATGTCGAGCTTCAGAACGTCGGCAGCGAGGCTCTCCATCTGGCCGGGGTCCGGTTCACGGAGGGCATCGACTTCACCTTCCCGGACATGACACTCCCGCCGGGGCAGTGTACGGTGGTTGTCGCCGACCCTGCGGCGTTTCAGTCCCGTTACGGTACGAGCGTCACACCGGCCGGAACGTATTCCAGCCGTCTGAGCGATAAGGGCGAAGAGATCGTTCTCACCCTGCCGGCTCCCCAGTCCGTCTCGATCATGCGGTTTACGTACGATGACGGATGGTACCCGTCCACGGACGGGCACGGCCAGTCGCTGGCGATTCGTGAACCCGGCGCCGCACCGATTGCGTGGCAGGACGCCGCCTACTGGAAGGCCTCCGACCCAACCCCGGGCCAACCTTGATCCCCCGTAGGGGCGACACCTGCGTCGCCCTTACTTCTTGGCAAACATGACCGATTCCGTCGCCGTGCTGTCCTGCGGCCGCAGCGCGTGGCAGTTGTCCAGTGCCGCAATAATCTGCTCCCGGCCGGAGGCGTTGATCGAGTAGACCGAGCCGCCGCTGGTTTTGAAATCCTTGGCGAAGGCTTCCCAGGTCTGCTCCTGTCGCTGCACGCAGCTCTTCTGAGTGCCTGTGCCGAGCGACTCCATCACCTCGGAGTTGCTGTACCGGATGGCCACGCCTTTGTCGCGCAGAATGAACGAGACGCAAACCGTCTTGCCTTCGGCACGCCAGAGATAGTTCGTATCGACCGAATTGAAGCCGTGTCCGGCCAGGTATTGACGAATGGTCTGCATCGGATCCGCGCTGTTGGCTTGTCCGGGAACATCCTGTCGGCCGAAGGGTTGGTTCAGCGTGGCGCGGATTGGGGGAATTGCCGTTCGACTTGCGTGACCCGAATGGGGACAGGAAACGACGACGACCTGCGGCGGATACACCGGGTACGACGACGCATAATAGTCCACGATCAAGCCGGGATTGCTGTAGCTGAAGGCGTAGGGAGTGTAGCGCACGCTGTCAAAAACCAATCCGGGCTGGCCGGGAGTGAGAGCATAGGGGGAGTAGGTGACCCCGCCCGGAATGAGGCCGGTGCTATTGTAGCTGAAGGCGTAAGGCGAGTAGCGCACGAGGTAGTCATTGTAGTAGCGGCCGCGGTAGTGAGCCTGGCACAAACTCGGCACCAATGCTGAAAGCACGAGCACCATCGAAATCCGTTTCATCTCTTTGCCCTTTCCTTGGCTTCTGGGATCTCAAATCTCCGATTTCAAATTCCCGTTGCCATCACCCTCTCCGAGATGTGCATCAGACCGCGTCTGGTCTAACTGTGACCCTCCTTTCCGTGTGTTGCCGATAAGTAGATCAAGCCTTACAGAACTGCGAGTTTCTCGTCTAAACGTACGCTCTTGTTCGCCTGCACGTTCAGGTGCACGAGTTGGCCTGCATACCGGACGGTGCAGGGGCCGTCGCGCAGACCTGTGATAGTCACCTGGACCAGCTTGCCCTCCTTCCAGGCGATATCGACGCCAAAGCCGCCGCGGGTGCGCAGGCCGGTGATCGATCCGGTGGGCCAGACGCTCGGCAGGGCGGGGAGCAGGTCGATGATGTAGCGGCCCTGGCCATCCTTGCGGTGACTCTGCATCAGCATCTCCGTCATGCCGCTGGTAGCGCCGAAGTTACCGTCGATCTGGAAGGGCGGATGGGCGTCGAACAGGTTCGTATAGACGCCGCCGCCGTTGTACCTGGTCAACTGCGAGCCGGTCAGTGTCATAAGGTTCTTGAGCATCAGGTAAGCGTGGTCACCATCGAGGAGTCGCGCCCAGAAGTTGATCTTCCACGCCCGGCTCCAGCCGGTGCCGCCGTCGCCGCGGAAAAGGAGCGACTGCTTGGCCGCCTTGAACAGCTCCGGCGTCTCCGGCGTGATCTCCTCGCCCGGGAACAGGCCCCACAGATGCGAGACGTGCCGGTGCTCGTTGTTGGGTTCGTCGATGTCCTCCAGCCACTCCTGGAGCTGGCCGTGCTTGCCGATCTGGTTCGGCGCGATTCGCTCCCGCATGGTGTCGAGCTTCCTGGCGAACTCTTCGTCGGTTCCCAGCGTTCGCGCCGCCGCGGCGGTGGTCGCAAAGAGGTAGCGGATGATCTGATGGTCCATCGTGGGGCCCATGACCAAGCCGCCTTGCTCAGGACTGTTGCTGGGGCCGCTGATCAGCCAGTGCTTCTCGGTCCGGGGGTCCTCAATGAGATAAGCCGCGAAGAACTCCGCCGAGCCTTTCATCAAGGGGTAGGCTTTCTCGCGGAGGAAGTCCTTGTCACCCGTGTAGAGATAATGCCACCAGAGGTGCTGGCACAGCCACGCGCCGCCCGTCGGCCAGATGCCGTGGTTCGACGCGTTGATGGGGGCCGTGCCGCGCCACAGGTCGAAGTTGTGGTGCAGCACCCAGCCGGGGGCGTTGTAGTTCTTCTGCGCCGTCGACCGGCCTGACTCGCCCAATTCGGCCATCGCTCCAAACAACGGCACGCCGCACTCGCTCAGGTTGGTCGGCTCCGTCAGCCAGTAGTTCATCTCGGCGTTGATGTTGCACGTGTACTTGCTGTCCCACGGCGGAGTCGTGCTTTCGTTCCACAGTCCCTGCAGATTGGCGGGCTGGCCGCCCGTGCGCGAGCTGGCGATCATCAGGTATCGCCCATACTGGAAGAACAATGCCGCCAGCGCCGGGTCGTCCTTCTTGGCGGAATTCAACACCCGCCGATCGGTCGGTGAATTGGAGTCGACGGCCGGACCCAGATCGATCGTCACACGGCGGAAGAGCGTCTGGTGGTCGGCGACATGCGCATCCCGCAACTGCGGGAACGACTTGCCCTCAACCTTTTTCAGCACGTCACTGCAGCGCGCCGCCGGGTCCGCAGAGACGTCCTTATAGCTCTTGAAACTCGTGGCCATCGTCAGGATCAGCGTGGCGGCATTGGCACCCTGGATGGCGATCTTCTTGTCATCCACAGTGGCTCTGCCGCCGTCAGTGATCACACAGCACCGGCCCTCGAATGTGATCGTGCCGGTAAAGGTGTTGCCGCTGCGCGTTCTGTAATCTCGCGCCCGTCCGCGAACAGCCAGGACGTCGCCGCCGATGGCCTGCGTCTGTACATCCTGATTGGGACTGCTTAGCGCTGCGGTGAAGTTGAGCGTGCCCGGCTTGCTGCCCTCGACCCTGATGACGATTGTCTGGTCAGGATAACTGGCAAAGGCCTGACGCGTATACGTCACGCCGTCGAGGCGGTACGTTGTCGTGGCGATGGCCGTGTCGAGGTCGAGATGGCGGCGGTAGTTCTCAGGTTTGTCATGACCCGGGAAGGTGAGCTTCAGGTCGCCGAACGGCTGGTAGGGCATTTGTCCCAGCGGCACGGACATGAAGTTCTGCGTCGCGAGATTCTCTGCCTTTCGCTGCTGATTCGTGAAGAGCAGTTGCCGCAACTCGGCGAGGGATTGCGCGGCGCCGTCGTGGGCGTAGTCGTGAGGTTTGCCGCACCAGAGCGAATCCTCGTTCAGTTGGTAGCGGGCCTCCGCCGTGCCGCCGAACACCATTGCCCCGATCCGACCGTTGCCGATCGGCAGGGCATCTGTCCATTGTCGGGCCGGTGTGTCATACCATAGCTTCAGTTCGCCGGGTGCTGCATTGGTGCTGCTGGCAAAGAGAGCAGACATGCAGATCGATAACGCCACGATGCTCCGTTTCATAGCCGTTCCTTACGAGTATTGATTATGCCTGATCGATCATGGATAATTGATAATCAACGGTTGTGCCGAATGCAATCATCAATATCGACGATAGATCATTGGAGACCCGTCATGAAGAGAGCGTATCGAACACTCGGTTGGTGCTGTGTCGCGGTTTTTCTGTCGAGTCTGCCCGCGTCGGCTCAATCCGACATCCTCTCCACGCTCGATAAAGGCCATCCGAGACTCATGCTGAAGGACGCCGACCTGGCATCGTTGAAAGCATCTGCCGCTAATGACCCCGCCCTCCAGAAATGCTGGCGCGACGTCCAGGCGCAGGCAGATGCGTGCTTGAAGAAACCGCCCATCGTGTACCGCAAGATTGGGCCGCGACTGCTCTCTGTCAGCCGCGATTGCCTCAATCGGATCTACGCTCTTGGGCTGGCCTGTCGCTGGACGGGCGATGAGAAATACGCGGCGAAGGCCCGTGAGAATCTGCTGGAGGTCTGTGCCTTCGCGGATTGGAACCCCTCGCACTTCCTCGACACCGCCGAGATGTCCCACGCGGTGGGCGTCGGGTACGACTGGCTCTATGCCTATCTTGATCCGCAGACGCGGGAGACCATCAAGCGTGCGCTGATCGAGAAGGGCCTCAAGCCGGGCATTGACGTCTACGAGAAGGGCGGCTGGTGGACCAAGTCCGAGTTCAACTGGAACCAGGTGTGCAACGGTGGCATGATTGCCGGAGCCCTGGCTATCGCCGAGACCGACCCGAACTATGCTCTCAAAATTGTTCCGGCGGCGATCAAATCGCTGCCTGTCGCTCTCAAGAGCTACGGTCCCGACGGTGCCTGGGGCGAAGGCCCGGGCTACTGGAGCTACGCGACACACTACACGGCTTATGCCTTGACTGCTCTGCAGACCGCTCTGGGCGACACGTTTGGCTTGCTCAAGATCGAAGGACTCTCCAAGGCCGGCGATTTCCCGATCTACACCACCGGCCCAATGGGGCTGTATCTAAACTTCGCCGACGTAGGCGAGAAGAGCAGTCGCCGGCCCATGCCCTGCATGTTCTGGCTGGCCCGTGTGTTCAACAATCCGTCGTATGCTTCATCGGAACACGAACAGATCGCCGCCCGTCCCGCCGAGGCGGCTCATTTGGTGTGGTACGTCCCTCGTCCAACTGCCGCGGCCAAGCCGGCGTTGGATCGCTATTTCCACGGCCCGGTCGAGGTCGTGACGATGCGGAGCGCGTGGGGCGATCCCAACGCACTCTTCGTGGGCATCAAGGCCGGCTACAACCAGGTGAATCACGGTCACCTCGACCTGGGCAACTTCGAACTCGACGCGCTCGGCGTGCGCTGGGCGCGGGACCTCGGCTCTGAGGACTACGATTTGCCCAATTATTGGGAGGGCAAGCCCGGCGGCCGGCGCTGGGGGTACTATCGCCTGAACTCTTCCAGCCACAACGTCTGCAGGCTGAACGGTGAAGATCAGGACGCCTCCGCCAAGTCGCAGTTCGCCAAGGTCTCGCTCGATCAGAACGAGCCTTCTGCGACCGTCGATCTGACCGGGGCCTACAAAAAGTTCGCCCGGTCGGCAGTGCGGACCGTGTCGATGGTTGCCGCCCGCCACGCTGTTCTGGTCGAGGACCGGTTCGATATCACCACGCCCTGCGAAGTGGCTTGGGGCATGACCACGGACGCTACGATCAGGGTCGCAGGCTCTCAGGCGTTTCTGAAAATCAATGATCGAGAAATGCTCGCCCAGATTAACAGTCCGACCGGGGCGGCATTCTCTGTCGAATCGGCGGAGCAGAAGCCGCCACAGAAAGAGAATAGGAACGTTCGCCGACTGATGGTGCGACTGCCGCAGGTGAGCGGCCAGGTCAAGATTGCCGTCTCGTTTTCGCCCGTCCATTTCATTTCCTCCGCGACCGGCGGAGAAATCGACAAGTCGCAGTTGCGCCAAGGCAACTACCAGACGGAGCAGCAGGGCAAAGAGGAACTGGCCCGGTTTGCTAAGACGTACTCCACATTGGCCCAGTGGCAAGACCGGGCTTCCAACATCGGCCGGAACATTCTGCGGGGGGCGGAGCTGTGGCCTTTGCCGAAGAGGTGTCCGCTGAATCCGATCATTCACAGCAAACGCACGTACGCGGGCTATTCCGTCGAAAGCGTCGCGTTCGAGAGTCTGCCGGGTCTGTTTGTCACCGGCAGCCTGTATCGTCCGACGGAGGGAAGCGGACCGTTCCCGGCCGTGCTCTGCACGCACGGACATTGGGGGAACAACGTGACCACCGGGGGCCGCTTCGCGCCGGACATGCAGAAACTCGGCGCGACGCTGGCACGTATGGGCGCGATCGCCTTTACGTCCGACACCGTCGGCGCCGGTGACTGGGCGACCGTCGGCTGGGTACACAAACAGCCCAAAGTGCTCAAGCTGCAACTGTGGAACGACATTCGCGTTGTGGACTTCCTCACATCGCTCCGGGAGGTAGACCCCAAGCGTATCGCCGTGACAGGTTGGTCCGGCGGCGGCACGCAGAGCTTTCTGCTGACGGCCGTCGAGTCTCGCATCGCTGTGTCGATCCCGGTCGCCATGGTTTCGTCCTACTTCTTCGGCGGTTGCGACTGTGAGAGCGGCATGCCCATTCACAAGAGCCCTAACCATGTGACGAACAACGCCGAGATTGCCGCCATGGCCGCGCCGCGTCCCATGCTGGTCATCTCCGACGGCAAGGACTGGACCAAAAACACGCCGCAAGTCGAGTTTCCGTACATCCAGGGCGTGTATCGCCTGTACGGCGTTGAGGACCGGGTGGAGAATCTGCACTTAGCGAACGAGGGACATGACTACGGTTGCTCCAAACGAGTAGGGGCGTACAGATTTCTCGCCAGGCACTTCAACCTGTCGCTGAAAGCTGTCACGGGAGCCGACGGCAACATCGATGAGAGTCCCGTTGTGGTCGAGACGCGGGAAACCATGTTGGTCTTCAACGCCGAGCACCCTCGCCCGGCCCACGCTATTGGACCGAAGACTCCGGTGTCTCAGATGCCGTGGGAGTGATGGCAATAGTGGAAAGAGGGGCGCCTTCGGGTCTCTTGAGTTCCTCGGCTTTGGGGAGGTCTTTGATGGAATTGAGGCCGAAGACTTCGAGGAACTTCTTCGTGGTGCCGTAGAGCATGGGGTGCCCGAGGATTTCGGCACGGCCGGCGATCTTGACCAGTCCCTTGTACATGAGGCTGCGCAATACTTCCCCGACCGCGACGCCACGGATCGACTCGATGTCGGCGCGGATCACGGGCTGCTTGTAGGCGATAATCGCGAGCGTTTCCAGAGCGGCGGGGCTGAGCTTGTTGTCGCCGCGGTCGCGGAGCATCTTCTTGAGCCACTCGTTGTAGATGGGCAGGGTCAGCATCTGGTATCCGCCGGCGATCTGCTCGATGCGGAAGGCGTTTTGAGCGGCTTCGTACTTCTTGTTCAGCGCGTCGATGCAGTCCCGGACTTGCTTGGCCGTCGTATCGACGATGCCCGCCAGGCGGCTATCCGTCAACGGCTCATCGCTGGCGAAGAGGATCGCTTCGAGAACGGACTCCACCGTCGGAACCGTAGATTGCGGATTGCTGATTTCGGATTGCGGATTCGGTGCCGCGTCGGTTCCCAGCGATTCTGTTTCGGACGGCTGAGCGTCCGTCGCCGGCGCAGGTTGCTCTTCGGCCTGACTCGGCGAAGCCTCTGACGTGCTTTCGGTGGGCGGCACCACGACTGCGAACTCATCCGTCACCGTTCGTGGTGCGTCTTCTTGAAATCCGCAATCCGCGATCTGCAATTCGCTATCGTTCCGTTCTTCCGTCATATATTCTTCCATGTGAACGGGTCCGCGTCAGCTTGGCTGATCTTCACGGACACGCCCTTGGTGCGTTCCTTCAGTTGTCCGGCCAGTTTCCGGAGCATGAATCGCTCCGAAACGGTATGGCTCAGGCAGACACATGTCAACCCAGCCTCCTGGGCGGCCAGCGCCAGATGGTGCTGCAATTCGCCCGTCAGATACAGGTCGGCCCCGGCGGCGATAATGGAGTTGATGATCGAGCCGCAGGTCCCGGCACAAACGGCCGCCGTTCGGACCGTCCGGTTTGGATCGCCCACCAGCCCGACCGCCTTGGCGCCGGTCTGTTTCTTGACCCGCCGGACCAGTTGATCCACCTTCATCGGTTCGGCCAACCGGCCAATCCGGCCCAGCCCAAACTTGTTCCCATAACCGAAAAGCTTCAAAATGTCAAATGCAGGCATCTCATAAGGGTGAGCTTTCTTCATGGCCGCCATGACCGCGTCGAGCTTCTCGGCCGGCACGATGGTCTCGAAACGCACCTCACGGACGGATTCGAGCTTACCCTGTTTGCCAATCGCCGGGCTGGCCCCAGTCATGGGCAGGAACGTACCCGTGCCTTCGGTTCGGAAACCGCAATCGCGGTAGTTGCCGATAGCTCCCGCACCTGCGGCAAAGACCGCGTTCGCCACTTTGTCCAGGGCATTCGCGGGAACGAACACGATGAGCTTGTAGTTCTCCTGCGGCGTGTACTCGACGTAATCGCCGATGGGCTTGGGGTTTTCGATGCCGAGCATCTCCGCCAGGCCATCGTTGACGCCTCCGACGACCGCATCGAGAGCGGTGTGGATCGAGAAGACGGCCAGTCGTTTACGGATCAACTCGTGAACGATCTGGCCCTGGCCTTTGGCGAGGACTTGCTTGAGGCCGTCCCAAATGACCGGATGATAGCTGACGATGAGATCGGTCTTGAGTTTCACTGCTTCGGCGATCACTGCCTGTGTGATGTCGATCGTGAGTAGCAGATTCTTCAGCGGCCGCTCCGGGTTGCCCACCAGCATGCCGACGTTGTCCCAGCTCTGTGCCAGCTTCAGCGGCGCGATCTGTTCGACAACCGCGGCGATGTCCTTGATCTTCATGCTCATCTCCGACAATGCTCTTCCATGGCCTGCACGAACGCCTCCCGCATCTTCGCGGCAACAGGTCCAACCTTCCCGTTGCCGACGGTGTGCTTCTCCACACCCACGACGGGCACAATTTCCATGACGACGTTGGTCAGGAATATCTCGTCGGCGCTGAGCAGGTCCTCAATGCTCAGGTCTCTCTCCTCGACCTGAATAGATTGCCGCGCGGCGCTTTCTATGACGGTCCTGCGTGCGACGCCGGGTAGGACCGGCGTGCTCAGCGCGGGCGTCAGCAGCTTGGAGTTCTTCACCAGAAAGACGTTGCTGACGCAGCCTTCCGCCAGGCGGTTGTCGGTCGTGAACCACAACGCCTCGGCGGCCCCGATGCTATGAGCGTGTCGCAGTGCCAGCAGACGCGGGTAGTAGCAGGTGGTCTTGTGACCGCAGGTCGGATCGCTCGGATTCTGACGGTACGGGCACAGCACGGCCAGCACGCCCGCCTGGTAGTACTCCGGCGGATAGGGCTGGGAGCTCACGGCGGTAATCAACAGCGTGGATCGGCGTTGTTCTTCCGTCTGTGTCACCGGGCCGCTGGTCAGCGTCAGGCGGATACGGGCCTCGGTCAATTCGTTGGCCTGCAAGACCTGGTAGACGGCCTTGCCCAGTTGGCTCTTGTCATGGGAAGACTCGATCGAAAGGGCGGCGGCGCTGGTCAGGAGTCGGTCCAGGTGGTCGTCCAGGCGAAAGACGACGCCGTTGTGGCAGCGCATTGTCTCGAACAGACCGGCACCATAGAGCAAGCCGCCGTCTCCCGACGCGATACAGCCTTGGTCGCTATCAACTATCTTGTCGTTCAGGAAGATCTTTTCCGGCATACAGCCTCAATTCCGGCGAGCAGCGCCCGCGCCTTCGTAAGGGACTCTTCCCATTCGGCCTGGGGGTCGGAATCTGCAACGATGCCGCCTCCGGCCTGCACGAAAGCTTTGCCGGTGGTGATGATAATGGTTCGGATGGCGATGTTCAAGCACGCCGTGCCGTCGAGGCCGATAAAGCCGATGCTGCCGGTGTAGATGCCCCGGGCCGTCGGCTCCAGCTCGTCGATGATCTGCATGGCGCGAATCTTCGGAGCGCCGGTGATGGACCCGCCCGGAAAGACGGCCTTCATCACGTCCGTGAATCCGACGTCGTCACGCAACTCGCCGGCGATGGTGGCCACGGCGTGAAAGACGGTGGGGCAGGTCTCGATGGTTCGGGGCTGGACCACGTGACGTGTGCCCGGCTTGCAGATGCGGGCGAGGTCATTCCGCTCCAGATCGACGATCATGTTCAGCTCCGCCTGCTCCTTTTCGCTGGCGGTCAACTCGTCCACGTGACGCTTATTGACCTCCTGGCTGTGTGGATCGTCACCCACCCGTCGCGGCCGAGTCCCTTTGATGGGCTTCGTTTGGATTGTGCCGTCGCGGACATCGATGAACAGTTCGGGCGACGCGCTGACGATCTGATGAGTTCCGGCCTCAATGAAAGCGGCGTAGGTGCTGGGGTTGAAGCGGTTTTGCCAGTGGAACAGGTCGATGGGCCGACCTGAGAACGAGCAATCGAACCGCTGCGAGAAGTTGACCTGGTAGACATCGCCGTCGAAGAGGTAGCGCTTGATGCGCTGAACGCTTTGGACGTACTCCGCCTCGCTCATGTTGGAACTGAAACCGGAAAGACGCACGGCTTCTACATCCGCCTCGGGCATGTCCCTCAGTTCAACGCCTTGGGCTTCTTCCATTCGCTGTTGGAGCCAGGCGAACTTGCGTTCGAGGGATTCTGTGTCGTTCGCTCGCTCTAATACGACGAACCAGAAAGCCTCGCTCCTGTGATCGTACGCGATAAATCGGTCATAGAAGCACAATCGAATCAATGGCATTTCGAGATCGTCGACCGTGGTCTGGGGCAGTGTCTCGATGTGCCGCCCCAACTCGTAACCGAAGAATCCGATCCAGCCGCCGCGAAACATCCCGTCGGGCACATCTGCGTCGCCGGCTATCGCGTATTTTGACAGGACTCCGCGGAGTTGGTCGAAAGGCGCGGTCTGCCCGGAACGAAACTCGAACACGTCTTTGGGTTCGGCCGCCCAGTAGCTGAAACCATCGCCGTCCGTCACGGCCGCGTCGCCGCCCAGGATGGAAACGGAGGGTCGGTGTGCAAAGACTTCGCTGACCGCATCGAGGGCTGGTGACAGTCGGGTTCTGCGACAATGCAGCTTGCATGGGATGGGCGCGTCACCGGTCAAGCGACGGCTCTCTGTCGACAGTGTAGAGCCACCATCGGGCTTTGTTTTCACGCTTCGAGCGGGCCTGGCGCTCGAAGTAGAGTGTCATCTGCGGCCCTTGCACGGTGGCGATCTTGTACCAGTGCTTGCGAAGGTACATCTCGCCGCTGCCGTGGTGACAAGCCCCATCTTCCTTCCAGACTTGCAGCACCGCCGCGACGCCATATTCCTTGTCCCGCCACACGAATCGTTGCGGCAGCCCCGGCTCGCCCCGCGTCATTCCGCTCGTGTCGAACGTTCCCGCCACCGGCTTGATCGCCTCGCTGACAAACTCCTCAGCCATACCGTGTCACGTCTCCCTTGTGCCCGTCGCTTGCCGACGGAAACGTCCATTTGTCACCCTGAGCGGAGCGAAGCGAAGTCGAAGGGTCTGGCCCGGAATTCTTCCCTTCCTCTCGTTCGTGACCGGATTCCTCGGCTGCGCTCGGAATGACAGAGTCGGAGTTCGGCCGTCTTCCTGGGATCAACGGTGAAACCGGTCTCAGACTGTCCTCCGCCGTTGCCATATCATCTCCCGGTAGTCCTGAGTTCCTTGATGATGGCGACGCCCGCGGACGTACCGATGCGGTCGGCGCCGGCTTCGAGCATGGCGAGGGCTTGCTGGGCCGTGCGGATGCCGCCGGCGGCTTTGATCTTGCAGTTAGGAGCGTTCTCTTTCATCAGCCGGACGTCCTCGACGGTTGCGCCGCCGGCAGGGTGGAGCCCTGTGCTGGTCTTGACGAAGTCCACGCCTGCCTGTTGGGCGATCTGGCATACGAAGATCTTCTGTTCCCGCGTTAACGCGGCCGATTCGATAATCACCTTGAGCACGGCAGCTGGGCGCATGGATTGACACGCCTGACGAACAGCATGGAACTGGTGTAGCAGGTAGCTCGCGTCGTTCTCGATGATGGCGGCCAGATCCGCGACCATGTCGATCTCGTCGGCGCCGTTGCGAACCGCCTCTCGCGCCTGGGCGGCCTTGATTTCGGTCGTGTCCGCGCCCAGCGGAAATCCCGCCACCGCTGCGACTTTGACGCTGCTGCCTTCGAGTCGATCCGCCGCCGGCGAGACCCATCGCCCATTCACGCAGACGGCACAGAAACTGTATTCCCTGGCTTCGTCGCACAGCCGGAGAATCTGCTCCCGCGTCGCCTCCGCCTTGAGCAGCGTATGATCGATCCGCCCGGCCACATTCCTTTCCAGGATGACTTCGTCTTTCATGCAGGCTTCTATATGAGCGAACCCGAAAATAAGCAAGCCCACTGTTTCCGGTTTGGCATCATTTGGCCACAGGGTCAGTGCTCTCCCAAATCAGTCCTGGCCCGTCCAGCAGCCGCGCAGGCACCTGTTTCCTTCGACGCTGTGCCTATTTGCTGCCGCTCGCCTCAACATACCCTTTGTAGGGAATGGAAACGCCGTTGACATCTGCACGCAGAACTTTCTCGACCAGAGATGTGCAATAATCGATGTAAACTTGCCCTTGACCATACGGATCCGGATTGAGCTTGTCGAAATTCCTCATAGCATTGCCAACTCCAAGTCCTGGGAAGTAGGTCGCCAAGGTGCTTGAGGGAACGTCCCAGGAGGTTGCCGCTGGAAACTTGTTGGCTACGGCACAGATGTCATGGATCAGTGCAGGCAAGTCTTCGCCATAATAGCCGATTTCTATAGCCAATCGCCTTACCGTCAGATCAACTGGCGTTGTGTCTATACCCGCAAATAGGAGGTAAGGATTCACGGGCAAAGGTATCTTTACCGAATTCGTCAGGGCAGCATGGGATAGTACCCGAGCAAACGTGCCTCTGGGCATTCCGTGATCCCATATTCTGCCGACTACAGGGATATTCTCCCGTTGCCTGATGAGAAGGGTCTGTTTGTCGCTGGTCAGAAATATCTCGAATGCCGTGAAGCTGCTTACGCTACTACAGACCCATACTTCTCTATCCGTCCCATTCGTTATCCGGTAACTAAGCGTAAGAGTTGAATCATTCACATCCAGATGGGTGACTTCTATCGTCACGGCCGGTGTTTGGGTGGCATTGGCGTCGCTTGTCTGCTCCGCACCTGAGGCAGGACGGCACAGGCACAATACGGCGCAGATGGTTAGCAGCTCTGCGATTGTCCTTAGAATGGCCACGATTCAACTCCTCTCACTGTTCTCCGAATCTCGATACCTTGGCGTCATCCGTAGGCGCGATGGGCCTCCATCCTGCCACCTCTATGATACCAGAAGGAGAAAGGAGAATCCAGTCCGGAACAGAGACGTCAGGAGCCGTATCGGTCCTGGAGGAAGGCGAGGGCGTCGGGGACGCTGGGGAAGACCGCGTTGGCGGTTTGAGTGATGAAGACGGACGGGTGCTGCCGGGCGGGCCAGATCACGTAGACTTCTTTGGCGGCTTCGTGGGCGTGCTGGAGCTCGCGCTCGACGCCGCTGGAGATCGCGGCGCGCCCATCCGGCAGGGCGGGGATGAAGCTGATGATCATGTCGGCCTGGTCGATCAGCAGGAAGTCACGGGCGTAGATCTGGCTGTGGATGTCACGCTCGATCTGTTGGACCTCCTCGACGCTCAGGCGGACAGGTTGGCCGTGGGCGCTCACCTCGATGGAGTCCTGTCCCTGTTCCGCGGCCTGTTTGGCTATCATGGGCAGGTAGGCTTCTTCGAGGTCGCCGGGGTCAAAGCAGATGAATTGCTGCTTCATCTGCTTTCGGAACGCCATGATCTCGTCGAGGACGCTGGGCAGTTGGGCGACGGCCGTCATGGGGAAGCTCAGATAGGCTCTCTTCTTCTGGGGGCTGAAGGCCAAATCGTAGAACGTCTCGGCGGTATCCTCGTGATGGCCGCGAGCCAGGCTGTAGAAGGGGATTTTGTCATTGATGCCTTTGCAGAGCATCTCGGTGGCGATGGTTTCCTCTTCCCGCCAGACGATCAGGTCCTTGAGCGAGTGCTCGACGGCGTGCTCCTGCGACAGCTTCTGGTGGGCCGCGGCGACGCTGTCGATCAGGCACACGTACATGTCCCCGTTCAACTGACGCATCTGGTCGAAATCGACCGCGGGGAACAGCCCGTGACGCCAGCGGAAGGTCGCGTGCGTGTTGACGATGACGTTCGGAGCCTGCCTGGCCTTGAGGATGATGTCCTTGAAGACGCTGCGCCGGAGCTGGTGCAAACGCTTGAGCGGGATGTCGAGAATCTTGCCGGGCGGGATATCCGGGGCCTCGGCGTACATCCGATCGCCCACGTTGCACAGCAGAACCTCCCGTCCGTTCTGAGCGGCGACACGGCAGACCTTCTCCAGGTAACTTTTCTTGTCGAGGCCCACCATTCCTGTGACAACGATAACCATAGTCCCGCCGATCAGAGATTCGCCAACCGCTGTTGCCTGTCGTGTTCCCTCAGTGCGGCGATCAGGTCACCCAGGTCGCCGGCGATGATCCGGTCCAGATTGTACAGCGACAGGTTGATTCTGTGGTCCGTACAACGGTTCTGGGGGAAGTTGTAAGTCCGGATTTTTTCGGAGCGGTCGCCCGAGCCGATCATGGTCTTGCGTTTGGAGTCGTACTGGGTCCGCCGCTTGCTCTCGTGGAACTCATAAACGCGGCTGCGCAGCAGACGCCAGGCCTTAGCCCGGTTCTTGTGCTGACTGGCCTCCTCCCGCATGTTGACGGTGATGCCGGTCGGGACGTGCTCCAGGCGGATCGCGCTATTGACTTTGTTAACGTTCTGGCCCCCCGGACCACTGGACCGGCTGACATGCTCGAGTACGTCCTGGGGATTGAGCTCGATGTCGAGGTCCTCCGGCTCCGGCAGCACGGCCACCGTTGCGGCGGAGGTGTGAATGCGACCTTGTGCTTCCGTCTCGGGGACACGCTGGACGCGATGCCCGCCGCCCTCATAGCCCAGAGCGGCCCACACCCCCGGACCTTTGATGCTCATGATGACTTCTCTCAGCCCGCCCATTTCGGAGGGGCTGAAGTCCATCTGTTCGACCTTCCACCTCTGGTCCTCGGCGTACTTGATGTACATGTTGTAGAGGTCTCTGGCGAAAAGGGCGGCTTCCTCGCCGCCGGTGCCGGGGCGGATTTCCATGATGACCGAGTCGATGTGCATGTCGTCGGCCATGATTAGCGTGTTTTGCAGCTCTTCCAGCAACTGGTCGGTCTTGGTCGTCAGTTGCTGGCTCTCCTCCTCGGCCAACCCCTGCAAATCCGGATCACCGGCCGGGTCGGCGATGATCTGCCGGGCCTCTTTCAGAGCGGCGGCGGCCTTCTTGTACTCGCGGTATTTGGAGACGGTCTGCCTGATCTTGCCCTGTTCCTTCGAAAGGGCAACCAGCTTCGACGAGTCCTTGAGGACCTCCGGATCGGCCATCAGCCTGTCGATCTCGTCGAACCGGGCCTCCATCTCGTCTAGCTTGGGGAGAAGATTGCCGTACTCTTTGCTCATAGGTGTGGCGGGCCCGCAGTAAGTCCATTCGCTACAGATGTTTACGTATTCAAACTGCCCAAAACAAAAGCCCCTATCCCCGCGTGGCGGAGGCAGGAGCTTATTGATCGGAAGGAGAGGTACTACTTCTCTTTCTGTTCCTTCTGGCCCTTCGTCATGTACGCGTTTCCGTACTTCTTCTGGAACCGCTCGATACGGCCGGCGGTATCGACGAACTTCTGCTTGCCGGTGTAGAACGGATGGCACATCGAGCAGATTTCCGCGTGGATCTCTTTCGAAGTGCTCCGCGTCTCGAAGGTGGCGCCGCAACCGCAGCGAACCACGACCTTGTTGTACTCCGGATGTATATCGTTCTTCATATAGTGAACTCCCGAAAAATACTCCAAACCAAGAAGTATAGCATTGATAACCCGGATTTCAACAGAAATTTTGGGTATTGTTTGGAGACCGTATATAGGCTTGTACGATCTATACTGAGAAGCTAAAATACCGAGATTCGCGAATTTAACAGGATGCAGCTTTGGGGGTAAGTAGACATGGCTGAAGTTCTCAGACCACGACGCAATACTTTTTCGGCTTCTCTGGTTCTTGTCCCGCTTGGACTTACGGCGGTTTTGCTATTATGGGGCTGTCAAGAGGAAGCCAAAAGCCCGAAAACTCAGACTGTTGAGAAAGTAAAAGTAGTAGTCGTCGAGGATGCCAATAAGCCTTCCGGCCTCGCGGTGGTGCTGCCGCCGGTTGCCGGTCCGCGCTTGACGTTCGACGAGACCAACATCGATTTCGGCGACGTCGTTCCGGACACCAAGTACACCAAGAAGATCGCGTTCAAGAATACCGGCTCCGCACCTCTGCGGATCGTCGCCGTCCTGCCGTGCTGCGGTACGGTGGTCGAGGGGATCGAGGTCGGTGAGGTCTACAACCCGGGCAAGGGGGGCACCCTGGAGTGGCAGTACACGGCCGGCGGGCTACCTGGCACGGTCTCGCGGACCATGTACGTAACCACGAACGATCCGAACAAACCGACGGCCAGTCTGCAGTTCAAGGCGGAGATCATCCGGCAGATCGCCTATGAGCCGAGTACCCTGAGGCTCTTTCTCCGTCGCGAAAACGGCGGAGCGGGCGACCTGACCGTCACCAGCAGTACGGGCCAGCCGTTCAAGATCACCAGTTTCCGCTCCACCGGCGACTGCGTGACCGCCGGGTTCGACCCCAATGTCGAGGGCACGAAGTTCGTCCTGAAGCTCTCCGCCAGCACGGAGAAGCTGAAGCAGCATCCGCGCGGTCGCGTGGAGGTCCTGATCACGCATCCGGGGTGCAAGGGCTTCTACGTGGACTATGACGTCCTGCCGGAATTCACCATCAATCCGCCCCAGCTCATCGCGTTCAATCTCAAGCCGGGGGAAGCCGCCCAGAAAGAGGTCTGGATCTCCGGCAACTACGACGATGATTTCGAGATCGACTCCGTCACTTCGAAGAACGGAGTGCTCAAGATTGCGAGCAAGGAGAAGGTCAAGCTCGCTCCCGGTCTTGTGGTTGGCGGCGCTGCTGCGGCGAAGGAAGACCCCAACAAGCCGGCCCATTACCAGTACCGGCTGAAGCTGGAAGTCGTGCCCCCGTCGGACAAGTCGCCCATGGCGGATACGCTTCAGGTGGCCATCAAAGGCGGCGACGTGCTGACCGTCGACTATCGCGGCTTCTACGCTCCGGGCAACTAACTGACTATGCTGGCCCGTGGCGGATGTGGTCGTTCCCCGTGTGATGGGCGCCTCGGCACGAAGCTGATGAGCTTCGTGTTGGGTGTCTGCGTACTGCTGGCCGGACTGTCGTGCCCGCCGCGCGATGGTGTGCAGCCGCGGCAGACAGTCAGGGCAGGGGACATCACCTTGTTCTTCACGGGGGACGAGCAGGGGGCTCTGAAGCCCTGTGGCTGCTCGGGCGGACAGCTCGGCGGTCTCGAAAAGCGACCCGCCGTCTTCAATGCGGTTCCCGCCTCCAAACGTATGACCATCGAAACGGGAGGGTTGATCCCCAACGGCGAGGCCCAGAGCCTGATCAAGTTCCGCATCTTCCTGGAAGCGTTCGGCCTGATCGGCTATGACGTCGTTCACCTGTCGGCCCAGGACATGGCGACCCGCGAGACTCTCGGCTTGTCTCAGGGCTCCGACGCTCCGTACCCGACGATCGCTGCTCAATGGCCCGCCGGTGCGGCGGATCGGCCCCACAGCGTCAGCAAGGAGTTCACGGTTGCCGGGCGGAACATTCCCGTCATCGTCGGTTCCGCGGATGCCAAGGCTGATCCCGTCGAGAAGGCGGCGAAGTTCTGGGAAGCCGCGACCGGTCCGAGCGTCAAGGTGCTGATTCTGGAGAACGTCGAGGAAGGCCTGCTCGCCGGGTGGGTCGCCCAGTCGGGGGCCGATTGCATCGTGTGTCCCTCGCGGGGGGACGATCCTGAAGTGCTCAGTGCCCCGAAAGCCAGGCCACTGGTCTTTACCACCGGCCGGTTCGGGCGGCACATCACGCGGCTCGACGTGGTGTTTTCGCCTGAGAGTCAGTCCCTGGAGATGCAACTGACCGATGTTCGGGTGGAAGAAAAACTGGCCAACGATGAAGCCCTGGTCCGCCTGTACAAGCAATATCAGACCCTCGTGAAAGAGAGCGGTTTCCTGGAGACCTACCGCCGCCTCCCGTTGCCGAGCTTCCTGCAGTACACCGGCTCCAGAAGTTGCGAGAGCTGCCATGTCTACGAATACACGCTGGCCATGACCCAGCGGCATGCCAACGCGTTCGCCACGCTCGAAAAAGTGGGTTCCGAAGGGGACCCCGAGTGCGTCGTCTGCCACGTGGTCGGGATGGATCGCGAGACGGGTTTCGTCACACCCGAAAGGACCCCCCACCTGAAGAACGTCGGCTGCGAGGTCTGCCACGGCCCCGCCTCGGAGCACCTCCGTGGCGGCGGACGCGTCAAGACGACCGAGCCCAAGCTGGCCTGTGTTCAATGCCATACCCCCGAGCACAGCGGCGGCTACGCCGGTCACGAGGAAGAATACCGCAAGAAAATTGTGCATTGGATGGAACCATAAGCCTCCCGCCTTGTCAAAAGCAACAGGAGTAGTCCTAAGTTTTGAGTGCTGAGTCCTCTGTCGACTTAAAACTAAGGACTCAGAACTCAGGACTCGGAGAAGGCCTATGGTAAACACATTGCGCATGACGAGCGTGGCTGCCATCATTTTAGCGGTCCTGGTGCTGGCTTCAGTGCTCGGGCCCTGGCGGCTGGTGAACTTCGGGATGAAAGACGACGCCCGGCTTGCGAAGATCATGTCGGAGCCGAACGCGGTCGACATATTCAGGAAGGGCTCGGCCGGCAAGACGCCCAACAATGGCGATCAGACTCCGGCGCTCGTCAAACAGGCGAGGGCTTTCGCCAGTGCCATCAAGCCCGTGGAGCCTGTCAAGCCGCCAGAAACCTCAGACGGGTCAAACGGTACGATTATCGTGCCGAGAGAAACAAAGGCCAGGTTCGCGCTGATCGGGTTGAGTTACTCGGCGACCCGTCCGGAAGAATCCTTTGCCTACATTCGGATGGAGGACAACGCATTTGAATGGGTTCGCAGAGGCGATCAGATCGGTCATCAGACTGTGCAGGAGATCAAGCAGAATTCGATCGTACTTCTGAGTGGTGATCAAAAGAGCGAGATGCCGATCACGGCGCCGCCACAGACCGCCAGCCTGCTCGAGACCGCGTCGGGGGCGACGACGCCCACGGCGAAGGTTGCCGTGCCCGATAAGCCGGTCCTGGCGGCGGTGACCACCACCAGCGCCGGTGCCGACAGCGACGCCGCCCTGGAGCGCATGAGCGCACGGGCCCGGGCGATGGCCCGCGGAGCAGACGGCGAGGACCCCAATGAGATGTTACGCACCCGCGAGATGGTCATGAATCGGCTGAATGCCGAGCGGCCGCCTTTGCCGAGGCCGGGCCTGGAATCGAACGATCCCCGGGGAGGCCTGGGCGTGTCACCGCGGCGCGGGGGCTACCGGCCGTCGCAGATGCCGTCTCCACTGCGACGCGGCAGTTGATGCGATTTTCCGCTGCCGGTGTCGTGCCGGTCAGATTCCGATAAAAAGCGGTCCTGATTGGATCGAAGAACTCCAAGTCCCAGAATACCGTCACACATTCTCTCCCACCCCGGCCGCTCCCGGCGGCAGACCCCCCGCACGCGCCTGGCGCATGGGTGTTGCCAGCATTGAAATCGCTGTTTTTTGTGGGCGCTGCGGGAACTTTCGCCTTTTTCGCCTGTCGAAATATGCAGATACCGTCGCCGGTTCGGCGGTTGGTCTATCTATGCGTATCGTACAGGGTGATTTTGACGTAGTGAAGTGGGGTGAAGAAAGATGATGGAACGGTACTGCTTCTCATGCCAAATGCTGCGGCAGCGCGTTGTCTGGGTCGTCGGTCTTCTGCTTCTTCCGGCTCTGGCCGGGGCGGCGCGGGCCGAGATGCAATACGCGGTGGAAACGCCCGGATCGCGTAGCATCGCTCTGACCCACATCAGTCCCCAGCTGGCCCAACAGATGGTGGACCCGCTGAAGCTGGCGACGGTGACGCCGGTGCCCGGCACGAGCAACGTCCTGGTGACCGGGGCATCGGACCCGGTACGCAAGGTGGCGGTCATCCTGGAACTGATCGATTCGGCCGAGCCCTATGAGATTCGGGAGCTGCGCGCCGGCACTTCACTCCGCGCTCTGCCCTCCAACGATCAGATCGCCAACGCCATTGGCAGTATGGTCATCGGCACGTTCAATCGTCCGCCGCGCTATACCAGCAAGGCGAAGGCCATTATCGATGTCATCGATGCCCGGAGCGGATCGGTCTGGGCCGTGGCGCCGGTGCTGCGCATGGCGGATATCGCCCTGGCGCTGGAAGCCGGCCCGCAGTCGGTAGCGCAGCAGAAAGTCGCCTCCGGCCGGATCACCGATAGGGCGATGCTCAACGAGGCTCTACCCCAGGCGATGCTGGAACGCGTCCGTCCGCCCCAGGGTGAAAGAAAACTGAATCCGGCTTTCGACACGGAAGGCCGGCCCATGCTGGCGGCGGCGGTGCCGTCGCCGTCGTTGTTGGGACAGGCGGAGATCGCCGCCCTGGCGCAGGCCGCCCCGAGTGCCCAGGCCGACAGCAATACGCCGGCCGCGGGCCGCATATCCGTCACCGAGGAAAAGCGTGACGAGCCCAACCAGAGCGACGCCAACAGTTTGCAGCCGGGACAGGTGGTTCCCACTGAGTCGGGAGCCCGGCCCCGGACGCGTGCGGCCCTCATGGCGGCTGCCGCCAATACCGCGGCTGCGAGTACCCCGACGGCCGATCGTGAGGGAACGCCGGTGAGTGCGGCGGATATCCCCGATCCGGAGCGCGTGGTCGATATGACCCTGCCGGAAAAGCTGCCGGTCATCCAGTTGGTGGATCTGGTGTGCAAGTACATGAAGCTGGACTCCCTCTGCGATCCCCAGGAGGTCACCGGTGACGTGGCGCTGAAACTGAACGGCGACTTTCGCGGAAATGTGAAGGTCAAAGATCTGTACGCTTTGCTGGAAACCACTCTGCGGTTCAAGGACCTGGTCATGACCCGGCACAAGGGCAATTTCGTGACCGTCGGCAAGGTGGAAAACACGCTCAAGTTCGATCCGCCCGTGGTGGAAGCGAACGACATGGAAGAGATGCCCGGCAACGCCGTGGTCACGCGCGTGTTCAAGCTGGAGCACGTCGACACGACCAGCGCCAAGAACTTCCTCGAAGGCATGCGGGTCACCGTGGACATCAAGCCCATCGAGGAAACCCGCACGATCGTCGTCACGGCGTATGCGTTCCGCATGCCGCGTGTCGCGCAGTTGCTGTCCATCGTCGATAAGCCCGGCGAGCCGAGAAGGTTCCACTATCGGCAACTCCGCTTCACGACGGCCAAGGCGCTGGCCGATAAGGTCAAGGCGCTGGCGGAGCAGTTGCAGAGCGTTTCGGTGACGGTAGGCGAGCCTGAACCGGTGATCACCCTGCAGAGGACTCCGACGGAGACGGAAGCCACATATCAGACCCGCCTGCGCAATGTGCAGGCCCAACAGGCCGCGCAGCGTGCGGCCGCTGCGGCTGCCGCCGGACGCGCGGGGCTGGCGGCCCGGCCCGATCAGGCCAAGGCGAACGTGTATCTCGACGCCGATGACCGGACCAACCGCATCCTCATGATCGGCGCCGCCAAACAGCTTGAAATGGTCAACGATCTGGTGGATTCGCTCGACGTCGAGCAGGTCGACCTGCGCAGCTACGAGCTCTACCCGATGAAGCACGTCGACGCCCAGGATGTGGCCAAGAAACTGCAGGAACTGGGCGTCATCAGCAAGCTCCCCGAGACGGCCAACTCGCAGCGCATCACCCAGCCCACGACGACGCAGCGAACGTCGCCGCCGACGACCTCCGAAGAAGCCCGCCTCCGGGCCATACAGGAGCAGGCGCGCATCGCGGCCGGACTGCCGTCCAGCACCAGTTCCACGGACGCCGGCGCCCAGGGACCGATCGAGGAGCCGCAGGTGGTGGTGGTCGACGCGACCAACGCGCTGCTGGTGAATGCGACGCCCGAGCAGCACGCCCACATCAAGAAGATCATCAGCTTCGTGGACAGCCAGATCGAAGAGATTCCGTACAAGATCTACCCGCTCGAGAACTCCTCGCCGGATCATCTGGCCGAGATACTCCAGAGCCTGATTCAGGAGACGACGCAGAACAAGGACAAGGACGGCAAGATCGTCGACACCACGACCGTCAAGAAGATCCAGGACGAGATTTCGATCGTCTCCGATCCGAACACCTATTCGCTGATTGTCTACGGCAACAAGAAGAACCAGGAGTGGATCTCCGACCTGATCCGGCAGCTCGACAAGCGTCGTCCGCAGGTGCTGATCGATGTCACGCTGGTCGAGATCAACTCGGACGATCAGTTCAACTATGACCTGAACGTGGTGCAAGCCGCCACCGGGCTGACGGGCACGTCCAGTCTGCTCGGCGCCCTGAACAAGAATACGGGCAAGAACCACTACCTGGAAGTGCAGTCCAACAGCGGCGAGGGCACGGCTTTCTACGGCGACTCGCACATCAACGCCTTGTTGACGGCCGTCCAGAGCAAGAGCTACGGCCGCGTCATGGCCAAACCCCGGCTGCTGGTCAACGACAACGAACAGGGTACCATCGGCACGAAGGATACGACGTACGTCGAGGTGACGTCCAGCTCGCTGACCTCCCAGAGCAGCGACGTGGTGCAGACCGCATCCAACTACGACCCCTACGACGCCGGCGTCGAGATGGCGATTACCCCGCACATCAGCGAGGGCGACCTGCTTCGCCTGGAGATCAAGCTGAAACGTTCGGACTTCACGACGTCCACGACGGACACGACGAAGCCGCCGAACACGACGACCAGCGAAGTCACGACCGGCGTGACCCTGCCCGACGGCAACACGATCATCCTCGGCGGCATGTTGAAGATGAACCAGACCAAGGGCGGCAACAAGATCCCGCTGCTGGGCGATATTCCACTGATCGGCACGCTGTTCCGCTCGGTCAGCAATTCGGACACGCAGAGCCATATGTACATGTTCGTCAAGGCCAAGATCATCCGTCCGGCCGCCATGGCCAAGGAAATGGAGGATCTGCAGGTGCAGTCGGATCAGTGCCGCGAAGCCTTCGAGGAACACGAGAAGGCGTTCCAGAGCGAAGAGTCTCTGCCGGGCTTCAAGTCCAGGCCGATGTCCCCGGAGAAGGTGCTGGAGGCCCGTTAGTCTGACGACGATATAGACTCTATGAAGGAACTACTGATACAAGCTGCCAGGGAAACCCGACTCGTCGATGCCGCGCAACTGACCCGGTACCTCGAGGAGAACAAGGGGCGGGGACGACTGGATGAGATCCTCCTGAATTGTCCGTACTATACGGAGGACGTGGTGCTGAAGCTATTCGCGCACGCCTTGGGCTGGGAGTATCTTCCGGAGATTTCTCCGCAGTCCGTGCCGATGGAGTTTGTCCAGATGGTCCCGGCGACGTATGCCCAGCATCATTTTCTCGTCGGCATCAAGCCCGAGGGCAGCGACGGCGAAATGACGCTGGTGCTGTCGAAGCCGCTCGACGCCAACGCCCTGGACAATGTGGCGAAGATGACGCGGATGCCGGTGCGTCCGGCCGTATCGACCCGGGCCAACATCACGGCCGTGATCGACACGGCGTATCAGCAGCGGAACACCGTCATCGAAGAGGTGGCCGAAGAGCTGGATTCGCAGAACCTGGATCAGCTCGTCGACGAGGTGTCCGCCTCGGACGACCTGCTGGATGTGGTCAACCGCCCGCCGGTGATTCGGCTGGTCAACGACATCCTGTTCCGTGCCCTCCAGATGCGGGCCAGCGATATTCATGTCCATCCTTATGAGACCAAGATTCAGATTCGCTACCGGGTCGACGGTATTTTGTACGATGTGCTGAGCCTGAACCGGAACGTCCTGCCGCTGGTGGTTTCGCGTATCAAAGTCATGGCAGGCATGGACATCGCGGAGCGTCGTATGCCGCAGGACGGCCGGTGCAGTGTCCGGCTCGGCCAGCGCGAAGTCGACCTGCGCGTCAGCACGGTCCCGACCAGTTTCGGCGAGCGCAGCGTGCTGCGTCTGCTCGACAAAAGCTCCGGCGTCTACAAGCTCGAAGAACTCGGGCTGTGGCAAGACGACCTCAAGAAACTCGATTCGCTGCTGGGCCGAGCCCACGGCGTTATCTTTGTTACCGGACCTACCGGCAGCGGCAAGAGCACCAGTTTGTACGCGTGCCTCAACCGCATCAACTCCGCCGAGAAGAATGTCATCACGATCGAAGACCCCATCGAATACCAGCTCGAAGGCATCAGCCAGATTCAGGTCGCCTCGAAGAAGGGCATGACCTTCGCCACGTCGCTGCGGCACGTGCTGCGGCAGGACCCCGACGTCATCATGATCGGCGAAGTCCGCGACGTGGAGACGGCCCGCATGGCCATTCAGTCCTCGTTGACCGGCCACCTGGTTTTCAGCACCCTGCACACCAATGACGCCGCCGGCGCGGTGAGCCGCTTGCTGGACCTGGGCGTCGAGCCCTATCTGGTCAGTTCTTCGCTCATTGCGATCATCGCCCAGCGTCTGGTTCGAAGGGTTTGCCCCGACTGCAGAAAACCCGCACAGCCGACGGCGCAGGAGCTCGATCAACTGGGGTTGGACCCGGGCAAGATCGCCGAGACCACGTTCTACGTGGGCGGCGGTTGTGAGCGGTGCTTCAACACAGGCTATCGCGGCCGAACCGGGATCTACGAGGTCATGCTCATCAGCGAGCAGATTCAGGACCTCATTTACAAACAGGAAACCGCCGGTACCATCAAGCGGAAGGCCCTGGAGGCGGGGATGCAGACGCTCCGTATGGACGGTGCGCGTAAGGTGTTGGCCGGCATCACCACGGTGGCCGAAGTGCTCCGGGTGACTCAGGCCGATGTCTTATAATGCCGACAAACAAAGGAATGTGGCGCGGATGGAGATCCGTGCTCGAAGGTAGTTGCCTCGACTGAATTATGCCCAGATTCCAATACACGGCGATTGCAGCAGGCGGCAAGAAGGTCAAGGGCTCGATCACAGCCGAAAATGCCTATGCCGCCCGCAAGCAATTGCGCGTGCGCAACATTCACGCCTCCGAGATCAGTGAGGTTTCCTCGGCCCGGGAAGACCGGCAGAAGCTGTTCTCGGGCTTCCGGCGGGCCAAGCGCAACCAGATCATCGACTTCACCAAGCAGGCCTCGACCCTGCTCAATTCCGGCATCAAGCTGACCGAAGCCTTATCGGTCCTCACGCAACAGACCTCCGATCCGCGTTTCAAGACCGCGCTGACCGAAATCCGCGACCGCGTCGTCACGGGCGAATCCTTCACCGATGCGATGAAGGAATACGACGACTACTTCGACGTCATCTACGTCGCCATGGTCCGCGTGGGCGAAGTCACCGGCACGCTCGGCGAAAGCCTCAAGACGATCTCCGCGTTCATGGAGAAACGCCAGCGGGTAGAGTCGAAGGTCATCACGGCCATGATCTACCCGATCGTCCTGGTCTGTTTCTGCATTCTGGCGATCCTGATTCTGACCACGAAAGTCATCCCCAAGATCGGCGAGCAGATCCAGCGCAGCGGACAGGAGCTGCCGTGGATCACCCAGCAACTGATGGGTTTCAGCCATGTGCTGATGAGCTGGTGGCTGGTGGTCATCATCGCCGGCTTGGTCGGGTTCTTCGTGGGTCTGCGGCGCCTCTGCCGAACGGAGCGGGGGGCCTACGTGCGGGACAAATTGCTGCTCTCGCTGCCGTTCTTCGGTCCCCTGATCAAGCAGCGGGTCGTGTCGCGTTTCGCCTCGACGCTCTCCACGCTGATCGGCTCGGGGCTGGCGATGGCCGAGTCCCTGCGGGTCGTTGCCGAGACGACGGGCAACTCGCTGATGCGGCGGGCGATTCAGCAGGCCCGGGAGCGGATTCTGGCCGGGGCCGACATCGCCACACCGCTGCGCGACAGCGGCGTCATCGATCCGGCCATTGCCCACATGGTCGCGGTCGGCGAGAAAAGCGGTGAGCTCGAGACCATGCTCAAGAACATCAGCGAAAACCTCGAATCCTCGACGGACGTCGTCATCGAGCGGCTCAGCGCCGCCGTCGAGCCCATCATCATCATCGTCATGGCGGGCGTCGTGGGCCTGATCGCCTACGCCACGCTGCTGCCCATCATCAAAATATCGGTAAAGGGATTCTAGTTCTAATTGCATCGGGAGTTGAAGGAATATGGAAAGTAGGAAGAGAAGAAGCAATCGCAGCGGTTTCACGATGGTCGAACTGATGGCCGTGCTCATCATCCTGGGCCTGCTGGCCACCGTCGTCGTGACCAACTTCGTGGGCAAAGTGGCGGACGCCAAGCGCACTACAACGATGGCCAGTCTTAAGAGTCTGCACAGTGCCGTGACGAGTTTCTACATGGATACGGGCCGGTATCCGACGGAAACCGAAGGCCTGGAGTCCCTCGTGGTACGCCCATCCGATGTCACGAAGTGGCAGACGGGCGGGTACCTGGAAACCTCGGCGGTTCCCAAGGACGGATGGAACAGAGAGTTCATCTTCCGGCTGGCTCCGGAGAGCGGCAAGCCATTTGTCGTCATCAGCCTGGGCGCCGATGGCCAGGAAGGCGGAGAGGACAATGATGCCGACCTTTACAGCACCGACCCCAACTAGTCGCGTAACCCGGGCGTTCACGCTCGTCGAGCTGCTGGTCATGACGTCGATCCTGGCTCTGTTCGTGCTCATCGCGCAGGGCAATCTGCTCGGCGCCCTGCGCAAGAGCCGGTTCGAGGGGCAGGTGCAGTCGTTCATCTCGACGATGCAGATGGCGGCCGCAGCGGCCTCCGAAAACGGGGGGCGGTACGAGGTGATCGTCCATCTCGGCGACCAGACGTATCTGCTGCGCCGGATCAGCGGCACCAACCTCTCGGACGTGCTCGACGAGGAAATCATCACGCAGGGCCAGTTCGGCGCGCACTGCCATGCCTCCTACGTCGAATTCGACGACAGCACCTTCACGAACGACGCGATGGCCAAGTTTCGCGTCAGTCCCGCCGGCTGGCACTACGGCGGCAAGATCGTCTTCCTCGACGATGAAGAGCAGCCCCATGCGGTCGTGGTCACGCGTTTGAACCCGATCGTCAGTCTGGTGGACGGGGACCCGACGGTGTTGAAACCCAAAGCGAAGGATGATCTGCCGTTCCGATGAAGCGGAATCACAGGAACAATTCGTTACACAAGGGGAGAGCGTTCTCCCTGCTCGAGGTGCTGACGGCGCTGGCCATTCTGGCACTGACGGCTTCCGGCGTGCTCTTCGTGGTCAATCAGAACGTCAGTGCGGCAGCCGACTCGGCGCATCGCCTGGAAGCGTTCGATCTGGCCCGCGAGAACATGGAACGGATCCTGACGGCGCCTTCGGTGACGGAGACGGTCGAGTTCGGGACCAGCGACCTGCACCCGAACATCACCTGGAACACCTCGGTCGAGACGTTCTCCGAGCCGGCGGAAGGCACGATCTGGCTGCGCGCCGTCTGTGCGGCGGAGTTCGTGGACTCGCTGGGGGAAACGCAGAAGGTCGAGCTGGTGCACTGGCTGACCCCGCTGACCGAGCAGCAGGCCGCACAGTTCACGGGCAGCGACGAGACCGAATCGCTTTCGGGCGGGCAGGTGATCGAGGGGAGCGAAAACGCGGCCCAGTACGCCGAGGTGGATACCGATACGATCGAGCAGTGGCTGAACAACGGATTGGTCGTGATGAGCGACGGGTCTTTCCTCCGGCACAATTTGAACATCTTCATTCGCAGTCAGGGCAACCCCAGCGAAGCGGCCCGCGCGCAGCAGGTACACTCGCTCGAAGAGTTGGCCGCGGTGCTCAAGGAGACGGTGAACCCGGAGGATGGCACATCTCCGACGGAGCTGCCGAATCCCGGCGGCGACATACGTTCCGGGGGCGAGCCGCAGCGACCGGTGAATGTGGGCCCGTCCCTACGATGAGAACGGGGAAACGAAGGATAGACATGGGACAGCACAGGGACATCATGGTAGTCGCACGCCGGATCGGACGGCCCGCCGCCCGGTCGGGCCGGGGCTATTCGCTCGGCGAGATGCTCGCGGCGCTGGTCATCGGCGCCATGGTGCTCACGGCCATCCTGGGCGTCTACGGCCGGGTGCAGCAGGCGTCCCAGGCGGTGATCGCGCGTATGGACACGCCTGCTCTCGCCGCCGAAGTGCTCCAGTTGATCGCCCGGGACCTCGATCGGACGATCGGCGCCGACGGCGTGACGATCGAGATCAGGAACGGCATCGACGACGGCTTCAGTCGGGCCCAGCTCACGCTGCGGCAGATCTACCACGATGCCCAGGGCAACGAACAGACCCTGTACCAGATCATCTGGCAGGCCGCGCGCGATTACGACAGCGGGGCTGCGGGCTTGGTCGTCTATCGCAGCTATGAAGGCGTCATCCCCGAGGACAAACTATTCGAAGAACATCGCCGCGCCGGGGAGCAGAACTACCCGTTCGTGCCGATCTGCAAAGGAGTGACATACTTCCGCGTCGATGTCCCGACGGAGGACAGGTACGTGGATCAGTGGTCCGGCACGACGCTCCCGGTCGGGGTCAGGGTCAGCTTGTCGCTGGCCGAGCCCTACGAAGCGGCCAACGGCCTCCGGACGGTGCCGGAAGACGAGATTCAGACGCGGACAGTCGCGCTCGACCGCACACGGGTTCAGCGCGTGGACATGCCCGAAACGGGAGCGGGGGACGCCAATGAGCCGAACGCTCCCGCAACGACAATGACGAGTGAATCGAATGCGACGCGCAACACACGCCGATAACGGACAGAACCGCCCGGGGATCGTATTGCTGATCACGCTGGTGATCCTGGTGATCCTCTCGACGGTGGCCTACACGCTCAGTGCCAAAGTTGCGGCCCGGCGTCATCGCAACAGTTATCTCGTCGACTATGCGCAGGCCCGGTATGCGTGCGACTCGGCCTTGAAGTACGCTTTAATCTCGCTGACCACCGTCGATGCGAAACTCATCAGTCGGCCGAACGATCCGGATTTCTCGGATGTCTTCGCCATGAGCGATGCGGACTACGAGGCGATGCTGGTGCGATTTGCCAAGGAGAAGAAGAGCCGTACGCGGGAGGGCGCGGGAAGAATCACGGCGCCGGCCGCCGACGCGAACACGGTGGACGGGAACGAGGTGGCGTCCGGGGAGAGTACGACGAGCGAGGTGGTCCCGGGGCCGTATGGACCGATCTGGCCGCTCGTGAAGATCGCCTCGGAGTTCGAGATCGCCGACGCCAAGGTGACGATCGAGGTCGAAGACGAGAATGCGAAGTATCCACTGGGCTGGGCCATGCTCAACGACGAGGCGCTGAAGGGCCAGGCGAACGTGAGCTTCGCGACGTTCTTCGAATGGATGAAATACACCGAGCAGGAGACCAGTGCTCTGAAAGAGTCGCTGGTCCAGCTCAATGTGGTCCGGCCGTTCAAGGTGACCTTCACGCCGTTGTCCGTGGCCATGCCTGTGCCGGCGAGCATCCGCAGCCGGCCCAACCCGGCTGCCTCGGGTGCCGCGGCGGGCACGGCACCGACGGCCGCTACGGCCCAGAGCGCCCGGGCCGGCGCGACGGCAACCCGACCCGGCGGTCCGTCCGCCGCCGCTGCCGGCGCCAGGGGCACCACCAGCGGGGCGATCACGCGTCCGCCGCCGCGCCGGAATGTTTCCGCCGCCGAGCAGGAGGCCCAGCAATGTGCGGACATGGCCCGGTTCTTCCGGGGCGGAGCGATCGATACCACGCTGCTGAGCCGGCCTACCGTCGCCAGCAGTGAACGCACCGAAACCGCCTTGAGATACCTGGGGCTGTGGGGCACCCGGCAGGTCAACGTCAATACGGCGCCGCGTCATGTTCTGGAGGCGGCCCTGGCGTTCGGCAGCGTCAGGGATGCGCCTAAGATCGCCAGCGCCATCATCACCCAACGCAAGATCAAGCCGTTCGAAAACGTCGACGCGATGAAACGGACGCTGTCGTCGTATTCCGATGCCATCGAGAAATCCAAGAACTTCATCACTACGGCCAGCACCGTCTTCACGGTTCGCGTCACCGCGGTCCGGGGCGTGGCGAAGGTGGTGGCGGTAGCCGGCATCATGAGGGAGGGCCGCCAAGTAAAGCGGATCGCCGTGATGTCCGACTAGATAAAGGTCTCGCTCGCAGTCAGGACCGATAATCCTGGATAGGGCGGACCCTGAAGGAGGTCAGTGTCAGTGGAGTCTAACAGTCGCCTAGGCATCTATTTGCGAAAAGACAAAGCCACGGTCGTTTGCCTGGCCGCGCAGGGACGAGAGAAGAAGTTGCTCGACTCCTTCTGCGTGACCCCGGCGGCGGACGCGGAAACGCAAGGCGTCCAGGCTTTGGCCGATGGCATTGCCCAGCAATGCGCGCAGCGCCGGATCAAAGTCGCCGAAACGTGCGTGGCTCTGGATTGCACGCTCTTCATGCAGCACCGGATCCACAGCGATTTCTCGGACGTGAAGAAGATCGCCTCCACCATTCGGTTCGACACCGAAGAAGCCCTTTCCACGGATGTCACCGACCTGGCCGTGACGTTCCGCCTGGTGTCCGGCAACGACAGCGGCGCCGAGCTGGATGTGTTCACGGCAGAACGGAGCGTTCTGACGGACCTCCTCCTGTCGCTGCAGGGCAACGACCTGGACCCGTTGACCGTGGAGCCGGATGTCTGCCTATTGGCCCAGTACTTGGTGGAAGCCGCCGCATCCCGGCAGGGCGCGAAGGAGAGTTCGCTGTACGCCCTCCTTTCTGATCGTCGCGGCTATCTCATCGGTGTCGCCGGGGCAGACGTGACGATGATGCGGGCCTTTCCGATCGGTTCGGCGCAGGACCGCAACGAGCTGTTGGCCCGGGAGATCGTCCTGGGAGCGGCCTTGACCGAGTCGAGCGCGCCGCCGCAGAAGTTGTACGTTGCCGATGCGGCGGGGGACGTGGATGTGCGACGCCTCCAGACGAAATTGAAGCTGCCGGTGGAACCCTGTGATCTGCCGGGGCTGATGGGAGCGAGCATTCCGAAAGCTGCGGACGGTCCCAACGCCGTGGATTTCGCCGTGGCTTTTGGCGCGGCGCTGCCGGAAGAACAGGCATGGAGAGTCAATTTCCGGAACGACCACATGCCGCATCTGGGCAAGAAGCTGCGTCTCCGCAATGCCGTTTGGTTCTGCAGTATCGCCGTGACGATTCTCTTCCTGGCCCTGGGCGTCCTCCTGCAGACCAAGTTCCTGAAAATCAAGCGGGCCCGGGACCTGCTGCTGGACCGGTTCCAGCCGGAGTATGTCACGGTGATGCTGGACAAGGCCCGGCTGCCCAAAACCGTCCGCGAAGGCGCCACCAACCTCGAAAGCCTGGCCCGGAGGATTCGGCAGGAGAAATCCGGCCAGTGGTCGGACCAGGCGTCTGTCTCGGCCCGGCTGACCCTGGTACTCCAGGCGCTGAACAGTTGCACCGCCGCCACCGACCTGAAAATCGACACGATAGAAATAAGTCCCACCAGAATCGCCGTTACCGGCAATACCTCCGGCCGGGCCAATACGCTGAGGGTCTTCGCGGCCATGCCGGCTGCCGGGTTGGACCTCGATTCGCAGGGCTTTTCGGGAGAACGCAACGGCCGTGACCCGTTTACGATTACGCTGAAGCCGATCAAGCAGGCGGGGAAATAAGACCATGCGCGACATCATCAAGAATCCGATGCTCTACTATATATTGGCTCCTGTGCTGGTCGGCCTGTGGCCCACGATCGTGTGGTGGTACATGCCCAAAGCCGAAAAAGCATTGGAAGCGGACCAGTCGGAGTATGTCAAGGCGACGAACGCCATGGTCGAAATACTGACCCTGGATCCTGGCCGTCTGGAAGGGCAGGAGAAGAACCGGGGCACCGGCGTATTCAGCTACGGCGAAGCGGTCAGTCGTGTGGCGGATCGATGCCAGATAGGCTCCCGCAATCACAGGTGCATTGCCGGGCCCAGAGCCAATATAGGCGGCAAAGAGATTCAGCCGGCCAACGTCACGCTGACCGATGTCGGCATCGTCCAGACCTGCACGTTCCTCTCCACGATTCAATCCATGTGGGTGAACCTGGAATGCGAGAGTGTGGATCTGAAGAAGAAAGAGGGGGGACCCGATCGTTGGGACGTGGGCCTGAGCTTCAAGTACACATATTGACACCCCCTTTCTCTCCTCATCCCGCCATATTTTACCGGAACCCCCTCATTGGCACGGCAAATGTCCCTGGGTATCACTATATATAGTATATTACCCAGCTTTGCGGCCATCTCCATACTAAATGCATACCCATCTGATATATATTGCCCGAAACGCGTGAGTATCGTATATAGCTACACTGGCAGGGCCACGTTTTTGGGCAAATCCACGCACAAAAAAAGGCATTTTATTGACTCGACTCATGGAAACTTCCCTAAAGTTATTTCGAGCCATGTGTCGATATCAGTGTTGATTGAGGCCATAAGAGCCTGATTCTTAACCTACAATATATAGTGGTGTGGAGTTCCGTTCAGGTTTGTGAAGCGACTTGTTCGGGGCGAGGTCTTAGACAAGGCAGGGTATCGTGCGGAATCACGACTCCAGTATGTTTGAAGAGAAAAGTGTACAGCAAGGCAACGCTTGCCAGGGGGATCCGTGCCAGGATAGAGACCTGGTCATGGAGCAAATCCTCGAAAGCATCGACGCGACACCGATCGGGCGTGTTCTGAAGCAGATCGCCTCTCTGCCTGAGATGCGACGCGAGAAGATTCTCTCTGTTCGCCGGCAGATCACTGAAGGCAGATACGATGTCAAGCAGCGGTTGGATCTGGCACTCGATAAAGTGCTTGAAGACTTGACGGCCTGAGTGACCTTCGCGTGTTCGCGTTGAGTGCTTCCCCTGACTCCGCCGGCACTGCTCACGCTATCCGGGTGTTGCTTCGAGCCGGGCTCTCCTGCCGTTCAAAAGCAGCATCCGCCATCAGATCTATCACTTCATCATCAGGCTCATCCAATTCCACGGGCATGTAGCCGGGCAGTTTGGACTTCTCCAACTCTTCTTTAAACGTGGCCACGAACTTCTGCTGCAAACGCTGACGGCACCGGGCATTGACCGCGTGCGCAATGTCTGCGTGCAGCTTCAGTCGTCTCTGGGCATCCTTGCGGGTGCGATCGTCGGGCAGCGGGACGCCGCAACTGTTGCAGAACCGATGTCTCAGGTGGTTCTTCGTGCCGCACTTCGTGCAATGATCGCTCATCTTGCGTGACGGCATGGCCACAAAATACCCGCCGACGCCCTCGATGATCTTGATGTCCCCAATCACGAACTCATCGTCCAGGGTCATGGAGCAGAAGGCTTTCAGTCAATCATCCTGGTTCTTTACCAGCTTGACTCGGACTCGGTAATTTCCATGGGCAGCCTCTCTCAAACAATCACCACTTGTTGTTCTGCACCGTCACGCACCGAACCTCTGCCTTGCCTGCTATCCTGTCTCGCATTCGTTCAAGGTTGTTCGATGCTCCTTGGCACAGAACACAGAAAAGCGTCGAGCCGCTACCGCTGAGACAAACGCGGCCGATTTCAAGCGATTCAATACGGCGTTTCAGTTCCTCCAGTTCGGGAAAAAGATGAAAACAAGGTCGTTCGAGCATGTTCGCCCCCAGGGCGACCACCCGATCGATTCGCTTCTCTTCCAAGTGCGAATCGATAGACCGTTTGAGAGACTCATATTGCCCGTGATCGTGCGTGTAGTTTGCGTAAACTTTTGCCGTAGAGACACTTACGTTTGGCAGGATCAGGCAGGCCGCGAAGTCGAAGCCGGCGGGCAGTTCCCGCACGTTCTCGCCCCGACCTGTACAGAAAGCCAGTGGCCCGTTTAGGAAGAACGCTACGTCACTGCCCAGTCGAGCCGCCTGAGTAGTCAGGTCGGCCCGGCTCAGACCCAGGCCAAGGAACCTGTTCACTCCGAGCAGCGTCGCCGCTGCATCGCTGCTGGCGCCGCCCAGACCTGTTCCCGCCGGGATGTTCTTGGTCAGGGTGAGCCGAAGGTTGGCTGTCCGGCCGCAGAAAGCGAGAATCTGCTCCGCGGCTCTGTACACGAGGTTATCGGGGCCGTCCGGTGCCCAATGGGCTCCGGCGCAGACCAGCTCGATCCCGCCGGCGCTCCGCGGCTCGATGAGGATCTCGTCGTACCAGTTGACCTTGGCCATGATGGTCTCCAATTCGTGGTAGCCATCCGGCCGCTTGCCGGCGACGAGCAGACTCAGGTTGATCTTCGCCGGTGCGCGCACCAGCAGACCGCTTCCCTTTCCCTCGAATTGCTCCAGATTCGTCATCATGGGTTGACATTATAGAAGCCGACCTCTATGTTGAGTACCCTAATTGGAGCGGATGATCTTCCTGAAAGCTGAAATCCGCTGTGGCGTGAAGACAATTGTTTCCAATGCGTAGCTGGGGTTCATTGATATGCCGTCTATTGGCGACCTGGTCAACTACGTTGTCCATCTTGACAAGTACCTGGCCGACATCCTGAATTACTTCGGTGTCTGGTGCTATCCGCTGTTCTTCCTGGTTATCTTTGCCGAAACCGGCCTGGTCGTGACGCCGTTCCTGCCGGGCGACTCACTGCTCTTTGCTCTGGGCGCGTTGGCCGCGGCGGGCTCTTTGGACATCACCTGGGTGTTCGTGATCCTCGCCGTCGCCGCCGTGCTGGGTGATAATGCCAACTACACGATAGGCAAGTACCTCGGCTCGGTGATCCTGAAGAAGGAGGGGGCCTGGTTCCTGAAAAAGGAGCACATCGATCGGACGCATCGGTTCTATGAGAAGTACGGCTCGAAGACCATCGTCCTGGCGCGTTTCGTGCCGATCGTGCGCACGTTCGCCCCGTTCGTGGCCGGCGTGGGGCGCATGAGCTACACGACGTTTTTTACGTACAACATCGTCGGCGGACTGCTCTGGGTCTCGCTGTTCGTCTTCGGGGGCTACTTCTTCGGCAATATCCCGGTCGTCAAGAAGAACTTCTCGATCGTCATCCTTGCGATCATCTTCATCTCGGTTCTCCCGGCCGTCATCGAGGTGATCCGTGAGACCCGTCGGCGCAAGGTGGTATCGTAGGGGCGACGCATGCGTCGCCCTCGCTGCGTGGGGGCTGACACCATGAACGAAACCAACAAACGCACGTTGCTCAAGCTGGCGAAAGACGCAGTTGAAGCGATCGTCACCGGCAGTCCTCCGCCCACGCCCACTTCGAGCGAGCCCGAGCTGAACGCTCCCTGCGGCTGCTTCGTGACCTTGAAGAATCACGACGACCTTCGCGGCTGCCTCGGCCAATTCACGTCCGAACAGCCGTTGATCGCCTTGGTCGCCGAGATGGCCGTTGCCTCCGCCACGAGCGACCCTCGTTTCCGGGGCAACCGCATCACCGCCCGCGAATTGCCCGCCCTGGACGTGGAAATCTCCGTCCTCTCGCCCTTGGCCAGGACCAGTGAGCCCTTGTCCCTGCGTCTCGGCGTGGACGGCATCTACATCCGTCAGGGCTACGCCTCCGGCTGCTTCCTCCCCCAGGTTGCCACCGAGACCGGCTGGACCCAGGAGGAGTTCCTCTCCTATTGCTGTTCCCACAAAGCGGGTCTCGCCCCCGACGCCTGGCAAGACCCCGAAACCGAGGTCTACCTCTTCACCGCCGAAGTCTTTGGCGCCAACTTCAAAGACCTATAGCACAAGGAGACTGTGACGATGCCGGAGCGAGTACGAGCGACACGTATGAAGGCATGTGAGATAGCTGTCGCCATCATGCTTGTGGTTCTGTCGGCCGGTTGTCCAACCGTCCAGTCAATACAGCCCAATCAGATCATCGTTGAGGGAGCGTATACGCACTCGGGCTCGAAGATGGTGTTTCCCGTGTATGCCGGATTGCTCCAACGCGTTCGAATCACCCAGTACGCCCCGGCCGAACAGGATGTGGGCGTCGGCTACAATCTGGCCGATGCGGGCGCTCCCGTCGCTGCGACGGTGTATGTCTACCCCGCCCCTCGCCTCACGGCCATCGGATCCTCGCCTGCCATGGTGGAGGAGGCCAGGACGCGGCTCTTCCGGGAACATTGGGAAGGCACCAAGAGCGGCATCCTGAGAGTGCACCCGGACGCCACGACAGTATCCGACGAGGAGTTCGTTCTGACGACGGCGGGCCAGGCCCGCATGGGCCGGAAAGCCACTTTTGCATTGGCCTACACCTTCGGAGAGCATCGGCAGGACTCCCTCTCGGAACTCTACCTGTTCCAGAAGGGCCCCTGGCTGATCAAGTACCGGATCACGTTCCCGAAGACGATTCAAGACGAGGTGCGCCCCGTCATCACGGACTTCTTCAAAGCCCTCGCCTGGCCCCAGGACTAATTCGTTTGGCATGCGGTCCTCATGTCACACGGGACACTATGTTCGTCAGGCTCATCGTTTCTGTGGAGGCCAGAAGACGTGGTCTCCAGTTTTCTCGTCCCAGGTGCTGTGCACGCCGCCGTTGTCGACCATGTCCGGGCCGACGCTGTACAGGAGAAAATCGTCACCGCGGACCTTGTAGACGAGCGGGCCGTTGCTGTACGGGTCCAAGGGGACCTGCGGCAGCAGGCCGGCAGTGACCAGCTTTTCGAGGGATTCGGGAAGGTGGCCCTCTTTCGTCTTGTACGTCAGGGCCGCCAGGGCCGCCATCATGCCTTGCGCCGACACCTGCCCTCGCCAACCGAGCTCGATGATCCTGCCGAAGGAGACAATGTCATCAGCCGGACTGTAGACGCCCTTTTCGAGACGCCTCAACTGTGTCTCATAGGTGGAACGCTCATTGGACATCTGCCGGGGAGTCTTGGCGGTCAAGGCGTTGGCCGCATCATAAAAATCACGCGAAATCTCAACCGTTCTTCTCCGGTTGGGATGGTTCAGACACACTCTCACGGCGCCGGCGAGGGATAACGGTTTGGCCATCGGAGCCAGCATCTCCGCCATCCTGCACAACTCGCGCGGGAGCAAACGCCCATTGCCGTGTCCATCATCCGTGAAGACGCGCTGAACCCAGTCCATCTGGAACAGGAACTCGCCCTCGGTGAACCTCGGCACGCGGGCGCGAGGAATCCGGGCCTTGAATACTTGCAGGGTCCGCTCGAGTGTCCCCGTGTCGGTCGGGTATCGGGCGATGATCGCGAGCGTCGTGTCATAACCTCGCTGGCATATCGCCAATCCGACCAACTGTTCCAACAGCGTGATGTTTCCGCTGACGGTCTGAGTGCCCATGGCATGAAGGTCGGTCGCCATCTGTAACGCTCCGGCGACTCTTCCCTGACTCGCCTCGTGCCTCGCGAGCATGAGCGCGGCAAAGATCCACTCACGGTGTTTCGCCATATCCAGTACCGACGCGTGTATGAGCAACCCGTCGGGCGACCGGCATTCCCTCCACCAATAGGGACACTGGGCGGCTATCCCGAAGTTCCGCACGGCTTCTTCGTTTGCGACCACCCACTGACCAATGGTCGCGCGGTCCGCATCGTTGAAGTCCGCAGGCCAGAGTCCCTTCTGAACCCCCGCGCTCAGTGCTTCCGGCAGCGGGGTGAATGCGGCAAAGACCCTTTCGTAGTGCGGTCCGGCGTTGAGGTTCGGATCATAGTCGGGAGGCGTCGTGACCTTGTTGTACTCGGCTGCGTAATCGGTGGCGATGGTCGGCTTTCCGAGCAGCGGCACGACGACGAACCAGCCCACCAGAGCCAATCCAACCAAGAGACATCCGATAATTATCGCCACGACTCTCACACTCCCGTGATCCATCGCCGTCATCTTAACCTCCCGCACCACATTCCAGGACCTGCCGGCTCATCCGTAGCGGCATTCTACCACAACGATCTATCGAGGGAAAAGGGCTCCGTATCTTGCGCCATGGGGGATTTCGTATACTTTGACGGGTGATGTCAATGAAGGAAAGCCTCGTTCCGGGGGCAACAGGAGGAAGGGTGGGTGAGAAACTCACAACGGTCTTCTGGGTGGTGACGCTCTGTACGCTGGGGTGCGCCCAGAACTATCGTGCCGGCTCGGGTGGACTCGCGGCGTCTAACGACGTCCGCACGGCCGCGGCGGAGCGGCTGCAGGGGGAGAATCTGCCGGCGCTGCGGGACATCAAAGCTTGGGAGAATCCCTATGGTCCGGGGTTGGAGTTGGTCAGCGACCATTACCGCATCCGCACGACGCTGCTGGAGCCGCTGGTGCTGCGTAGTGTCCCGGGGTTCCTCGAAGCGGCCCACGCCGAGTACAACGAACAACTGCCTCAACCCATCGAAAGCCCGCGGAAGTTCGATGTCTACCTGTTCGGCTCGCGGCAGCAGTGGGAGAAGTTCACCCGCTCGTTCGCCGGGGACCAGGCGGAGGTTTTCTGCAAGATCAAAACCGGCGCCTACTATCTCAACGGGGTGTGCGTCGTGTATGATATCGGCCGCAGCCGCACCCTCGCGGCCCTCGGTCACGAAGGCTGGCACCAGTTCAACGGCCGGCACTTCAAGTTCCGACTGCCGTGCTGGCTCGACGAAGGTGTGGCCATGCTCTTTGAAGAGAGCGTCTGTGAGCAGGGCACGGTACGCTTCGTGCCCGAAACGAACGTGCAAAGACTCGGAGCCTTGTCGACGACCTTGAGCAGCCGCGGACAAATGCCGCTGTCGCAGCTTGTGACCACCAGCCCCGGCGAAGTGATCGCGTCGGACCAGCAGGGGGCGGCGCTGGCGTTCTACAGCCAGTCCTATGCGCTCGCCCGCTTCCTTCGCGAAGCCGACGGTGGCAGGTACCTGCCCGCCTACCGGCAGATACTCCGTGACGGCCTGGCGGGGCGGTGGCCTTTGGAGGAGCAGGCTCGGCGCGTCGCCGCCGATCGGAACCTGCCCCGCACCACGGATTGGAACCGCACGGTCGGAGCGATGCTGCTGACGTCTTACGTCGGGAAGGACCTCGATGGCCTCGAACGCGAGTACCAAGCCTACTGCCGTCGCATCCTTCAGGACAAGTCGTTCGTCTGGCTCGACGAAGCGGGAGTGTACCAAAGCAGCGTCAAATAGGCCCGCTCAAGGTGCGAAAATCCGAAATTCGAAGCACGAAATCCGAGACAAATCCCAATGATCGAAACTCGAAACTCAAAACGGACCTTCGGACGAGCAGGGGTGTTTCGGTCATTGGAGCATTTGGGGTTCGTGCTTGTTTCGGATTTCGATATTCGTATTTCGGATTTGGCGGTGAGCCCGTGGGAAAGATGCCGTGACTAGATCTGTACTCCCCAGGCTGGTGTTGGCTTCGGCTTCGCCGCGCCGGCGCGATCTGATGACGCAGGCGGGATATGTCTTTGACGTCGTGGTGGCGGACGTGGACGAATCGGCCCTCCCGACGGCAGGGCGGGACGCCGTGGGACAGGCCGAGTTTCTGGCACTGGCCAAGGCGCGGGACGTGGCCCGCCGCTACCCCGATCGCATCGTCATCGGTGCCGATACGGTGGTGGACTTCAACGGGGAGATCATCGGCAAGCCCGCCGATGCTGCGGACGCCGCCCGCATCACGCGCCTGATCTTCAGCGCGCCGCACCGGGTCGTGACGGGCCTGGCCATCCTTCGGCTGGGTAGCGGTATCGAAATCGTCCGATCCGACATCACGATCGTGCATCCGCGTCCCATGACGCCGGAGCAACTCGAGCAGCACATTGCCGGCGGCACGTGGGAAGGCAAAGCCGGCGCTTACGCCATTCAGGAAAGCGGCGACGAGTTCGTCGACCACCTCGAAGGCAGCTTCACCAACGTTGTGGGCCTGCCCATGGAACTCCTTTCCCGCCTGCTCCGCGAGTCCTTCGGCATCACCACCTGAAGTAGCAGGAGTAGTGGCGATAGAACAGGCCGATGGAACGCATGGCAATCAATGCCACCCCCTGGGCGGCGAGGTTTAAAGCGAGGTCTTTGGCGACGGCGAGAGTGGGACCCGGGGTGTAGCCTTTCGTGCGGTCCTGCACGAACCACACGGCAACCAGCAGCAGCACGGTCGTGACATACGGCCCGAGCGCGTGGACGATCGGAGCGAGCAGGTAATCCGGCCGCAAGAACGCGAACGCGCGCCCGACCCCCGTGGCGAGAATGGCGGAAGGGAAGAGGAATATCCCGAGGAGGCCCAGGAACTGCAGCGCGATGTGGAGCGGCGTCGTCTCCTGGCCCAGTGTCGCCAATGTCACGCCGGTGTCGCGGGCTAGCCACAAGCCGACGAAGAGGGGCGTCTCCACGAGAAAAAGCGTGCCAAAGAAGGTCAGCATCGGGCCGATGACGTGCCACAGGAAAGTGATCGAATCGCCCACCTCCGGCTCGGGAAGCGTATCACCTCCGAAGGCGACTTCCGTGATGACGCTGAGGTAGAACCCGAACAGCAGTCCCCACACGATGAAGGGGGTGAGAAACTGGAGGCAGCACGACTGGGCCAGGAAGAACTTGAAGCTTATCACGGCGACGACGAATGCCAAGGGCGTGACATTCTGCGGGCGTAAGAACATCCTCCAACTGTCGAGGAATACGGCCCGGTAGAATCCCGGAACGGGATCTCCCTTCGGCTCCGGCGTGGCGGCGACCTTTGTCGGCTTTTTGAAGCTGGCCTCGGGAATGAGGAGCTTCTGGCCGCAGGTCAGGCACTTGGCCTGTTTGCCGGCGTGTCTGCTATCGAACGCAATCAGCGCTCCGCACTTGGGGCAGTTGAATTCAACAGTCATACGTCCCTCGGCGTACGACGGCACAGTGGAACCGTCGGCGTCAGAACCGCTGCATGCAATCGACGAACGCCTTCTGGTCGTTGGCCCACCTCTGGGCTTCGAGCAAATCGATCGTGTCGTCCTTCACGAGCATGGACAGGTGTTTTTCGAGTGTGATCATTTTCTCGTCCGGCCGGGCGCGGGTCTTGGTCTGGAGCTGCGAGTAGATCTGCTCGATCTTGCCGATGCGGATCAGGTTGGCGCACGCGTAGTTGTTGTTGAGGATCTCCATCGCGGCCACGCGTCCCTTGCCGTCCTTGCGCGGGATGAGCTTCTGGCTGATGATATAGGCCAGGCCCAGCGAAAGCTGGTTCCGCACTTCGGACTGCCGGCCCTCGGGGAAGTAATCCAGGATGCGCGTCACCGACCCTGTGACATCGCGCGTGTGGAGCGTCGAGAAGACCAGATGCCCCGTCTCGGCGGCCATCAGGGTCATGGCGATCGTCTCGACGTCGCGCATTTCGCCGACGAAGATGATATCGGGGTCCTCGCGCATCATTTCCTTCAGTCCCTCGTGGAACGAGCTGACGTCCCGGCCGACCTCCCGTTGCGAGATGATCGAATGCTTCTGGGCGAAGATGTACTCGATCGGGTCTTCGACCGAGAAGATCCGGCAGGAGTCCTTTTCGCTGATGCGCCCGATCAGCGAGGCAATCGTAGTGGACTTGCCGGCGCCGGTGATGCCGGTGAACAGCACGAGGCCCTGCTGCCGCTCGATGATGTCCTCCCACACGTCGTTGGGGAACCCGATCTCCTCGGGCGTCGGCACGTCCAGCGACAGGGCCCTGATGGCCCCGGCGATGCCGTCGTTGTCGCGGAAGACGTTGATGCGGAACTGCATGTCGCCCACGCGATAGGAGCAGTCCACGCTGTGCTGCGTCTCGAATTTGCGGAAGTTGTGCTCTTTGAGCAGGGGGGCGAGAAGCTGCAGGGCGATCTCCGGCGTGACGTTCGGGCCTTTGAGCCGGACGAGGTTGCCGTCGATGCGGTACACCGGCGGAGCGCCTACCTTGATATGAAGGTCGGAAACGCGCATCGCGCCCTGCTCCGCGAAGTAGTTGAGCATGTCGAGAATGCTGTACTTGCCCAGACTCTCCGTCGGGTAGACTTTTGCGGATGCGAGGTATTCCTCTGTCATCGTTTCTCCTTGCCGACGCCTCCCAGCCACTCCTGCAGGTTCCTGGCCAGAATCTCCACGTCTTTCCTGGCCATGATGTGGTCGGCGATGGTTGGCGGGATCTTCAGCTTGGCCATCGCCTGCTGGACCCTCTGCCAAAGCTTCTCCCGTTTCTTATCCGAATCCGCCAGGTAAAGCTCGGTGACCAATTCCTGAAGCTTGGTCAGCGCGATGGTGTCCAATTGATTGTAGTACCGGTTGATGATGCCGCGCTGATAGTTCGTGTATTCCTGTTTCGCCATAGCCTTTCCAGTCTTAAATCCGTTCAGCGGCCATTATCCTCGCTCCCGGGCCCTTTGTCCACGCCGTTCCAAACGAAGCCAATTCATCCTGAGTTTGAAGTTTGAAGTGTGAAGTTTGAAGTGAGGGCCCCCAACCTGACACTTCGAACTTGCCACTTGAAACTCCCCCATTGGCTTCGTTTCGCACAACTGCCATTTACCATCCATAAGCCTATCTTGGCCATTCCGTTAAATGTCTACCATACAATAAGACGCTCGCCGCAGGCGTGTGTTATCAGAAATGTGGAGATTCCCTGGAAAAAGGCCGGACGGAGCGGCTCCATGCATCTATCCTTCACTTTTCGGAGTCAGCATCCGAATATTCAAGGCAGAAGGGCAGGTGTCATCCGGCTCAGACCCCAAAACTTAAAACTCAAACCTCAGAACTCAAAACTGCAACGCCCCGTCGCTCCTCTCCCACCACAGCCGCGGGTAGTCCTTCCCTTCGTCGATCCACCAGATATCGTCTGTGCCGTTGGCTGTCTCGCCCGCGAAGTCCCACCCGGCGTCGAGGAACGTCTTGGCTGTCTGCATCTGCGTCGTCGTCTTGCCCGTGCCGCCCGCACTGCTGGTCTGGCCGGAGGTCTGGACGTCCCAGAAGCAGTCTATGATCGGGCCAGATTCGTTGTATCCCACGAAGCCCTTGGTTCCCTTAACTGGGCCGGTACTGTAGCAGGTCAAGATCAGGCCATAGTGGTCGGCCCCCACCAAGCCACCTAAGCACGTGACACCACCGACCGAACTCATGCTGTAGCAGTCCGAGATGAAGCCGTAGTTCTCCCCCACCAGACCGCCGCTGTAGTACCATGCAGCGACTGAGCCCGAACTGCAGCAGGTGAAGACATCGCC